>CAYNTP010000077.1:0-1836 GCA_964400415.1 uncultured Parafilimonas sp. | reverse complement strand
TGATGTTATTTACTCGGATGCTTTTATAGCGTATATTAGCGCAAATACAAACGTTGCCTGCAAGCTTAGCGGACACCTCAAAACTTCAACCATATTTATGAAAATAACAAGAATAAGAATTGAGAATTTTAGGTCAATTAAAGAAACTGAATTTACCACGACTGACTTCAACATTTTCGTTGGACAAAATAATTGTGGTAAGACCAATTTTTTTGAAGCCCTTGAATTCTTTTTTAACGGAATTGGCAGAGGTGGAGATGTAGAAGAACTTAAGTTTAAAAGAGTTCCTGCGAACGAAATTTTAGTTGAAGTTGAATTTACTGGAGCGATTGCAGGTGCAGCACAAATGCAAAATGCTGCCAATAAAACAAAGATTGAAAACGCTTTAAACGGAGCAGACGTTGTAATCTTCAAAAGAACAAGCAGTGTTCCAAATAAAAGAAAAATGTTTATTGGAGGTGCAGAAGTTCAGCCAGGTACAGGCTTTGACGCTGCATTAAACGATTTTCTTCCAAAGTTTGAATACATAAGCACAAAGCAATATTATGACGCTGTAGCTAAGTATTCTAAGACTACACCGATTGGTATAATGCTATCGGGAGTTCTCACAACCATTTTGCAAACTAATCAGCAATACCAAGAATTTCAAACTAAGTTTAGAGAATTATTTGAAGATGACAACTCTCAAATTAAAGCAGAGTTTGTGGCAATAGGTAATAAGGTAAAAGTTCACTTAGAGAAACAATTCCCTGATACTTCAAAAGTAAAATTTGAAGTAACTGCACCTGCTTTTGATGATTTGCTGAAAAATTTTGAAACCTCAATTGACGACGGCGTAGAAACATCAGCGGAAGAAAAAGGAGACGGAATGCAAAGAGCATTGATGTTAGCAATAATTCAAGCCTACGCTGACTTTCGCAAACAAAATGAAGATGTTGGCAAGTCATTCCTATTTTTTATTGATGAAGCAGAACTTCATTTACATCCAACTGCACAACGGAATTTGAAAAATGTTTTGCACTCATTATCGCAAGACATTGACCAAGTTTTCATAAATACTCACTCTTCTGTTTTTGTAGCAGACAATTACCCAAATCAATCAATTTTCAAAGTTGAAAAAACAAGTGGAGAAACAGAGATTGTAATCACTACGGACTATGAAAAGCCTTATGTTGTTTTTGAACTTTTAGGTGGCAGTCCTTCGGATTTACTTCTTCCTAAAAACTTCTTAATTGTTGAAGGGCAAAGTGAATTTGAGTTATTGACAAGGGTTATTAAACGTTTTTACGGTGACAGAAGCAACATTCAAATTATTAAAGCGAATGGCGACATAGACCAAGCAGAAAGAACTATCAATGCTATTGAAAAAGTATTTACACCATTAAACGCAAGTATCTACAAAGACAAGACAGTTATTATGCTTGACCAACCAAGCCAGCAAACACAAGGAGGCGTTCAGCAGTTTAGACAGAATTATCCTCACTTAAATGCAAACAATCAAATTTTCGTTTTAACCGTCCGAGACATTGAACAAACTTATCCAAATCAAGTTTGCAATATTTACGGCAATTGGAGAAAATCACAAGCAGACCTTGATGCCGTTAATGCCAACGGTGAGAAAGTAATTACAGGAAAGAAAAAACGTCAATTAGCTAAACACGTTGGTGACAACATAACACAGCAACAATTTGAGACTGACTTGCAAATTTGCTTTCAAGCATTGACACAATGTTGGAATTTGGCATACTAAGAATGCAAGACAGGAAGCCAGCAGGCAACAATGGGTTCCTATGTAAAGCGGTTTTGAGTTCCGCCCAATGATTGATATGGTTTTTA
>CAYNTP010000076.1:0-1891 GCA_964400415.1 uncultured Parafilimonas sp. | reverse complement strand
TGTATGGTTTGAGATATGCAGACTTTGTTGTACCGCTTGTAAAAGCTGTACAGGAACTAAGCAAAGCCAATGACGATTTAAAAAAGCAAATTGATGAATTAAAAACAATGGTTGCAAATCTTAGTCAACAAAAATCTTTTTCATCTGCTCAAACATCAGGCGATGCAACAGAAAATAATATAAAGGTTACAAACGCTACACTCGAACAGAATATTCCCAACCCTTTTAATCAAACAACAATTATCAAATATCATATCCCTCAAAATGCAGGCAATGCATCCATAAAGATTACTGATATGAACGGGAGAATTATTAAAACAGTTTCATTAAATGCAAAAGACAACGGGCAGATAATTTTACAGGCAGGAACATTAACTGCAGGCACTTATCAATATTCACTTTTTGTAAATGAAAAATTGGGGGACACGAAGAAGATGATTATCCTAAAATAAAATTATCGTTTTGTGTTCATACATATTTTCAAAGGGTGTTGCAATGATGAGGTAAAGGGAATGACTATATGTTTTTTGATGCAAAAATTTCGATGATGAAATTTTTGAGAAAGAGATATTTTGCAGGGGATAAATAGATGATGTTTCATCTCCCTGCAATATCTCTTTCAATCATCATATTTTTTGAACACAACTGCCCAAATAAAATATACTTATGTTTTCCTTAAAAAATAAACTCAGCGTTTGATGGAATATAGCATAGCGCCATGAGTATTGATATTGACCTTTATGGCATCAACGTTTTTTATTGTTTGCCCTGTCCATAAATTTTTTATAGTATGTTTTCCACTTAACCCCAACCTGTTTTGAAATGAAACATTAACCTGCTTTGCACTGTCGCCTGAATTAAATAATGCGAGATAAATATGTTGGTTACCGGCATCTGTTGCAGTCCAGGCAATAATATCATCATCACGGAATAATTCTTTATTGCCTATACTGTTTTGTAGTACATTAATTACATCTTTATTCTTTAGCAATGAAATGGCAAAAGCATTACTCGTTGGTAAATCACCACCAAACATCAAAGGCGATTTAAAGATGCTCCATAAAGTCATCAATGTATATTGTTCATCTTTTGTAAAGAGGCTTTGGCGATCATTGCCTCTTTCAGCTTTGATACCTAAATGGCCCATTGGCAACATATCACCGTCAGGGTAGGCGCCTGCAGCCCTGAACCGGTTCCATCTTTTGAAAATTTCAAAATGTGCTTTCAACTCAGGCCAGTTGTCCCAGAAATCATCAATGGTGCGCCACATGTTTGCATGCTTCATAGCATGTTCACCTTCTGCAATTGGAGTTTCACCTGGCGACATGCTTAACACAATTTTTCTTCCGCAATTATCAATTGCCTTTCTCAGCATTTCTATTTCTGCTTTATGATATGGTCTTGACAGGTCATCACATTTAATAAAATCTACGCCCCAGCCTGCATATAAATTAATGATGGAATTATAGTATTGCTGTGCCCCTTCTTTTGATGCATCAACAGTGAACATATCATGCAGCCAGGGACATTGCATACTATCGCTGTAAATATCTGCAGCAGTGATGCCGGTGCAATAAACCGGCATTTTATTCTTCACTGCAATTACAGGTATGCCACGCATGATATGGATGCCCAGTTTTAGACCCTTGCTGTGCAGGTAATCTGCCAGAGGTTTAAACCCTTTGCCATTGGCTGATGAAGGGAAGCGGTTTACCGCAGGCATAAACCTTCCGAAACTATCAATATTATATTGCGGGTCTGTTTCATTATAGCCATGTGATTTATCATTTGCAACATACCAGCGTATGTCAACAACAATATATTCCCATCCATATTGTTTAAGGTTTGCTGCCATAAAATCTGCATTGGCTTTTACTTCATCTTCTGTAAC
>CAYNTP010000075.1:0-1908 GCA_964400415.1 uncultured Parafilimonas sp. | reverse complement strand
AAATCATACAAACGCATGGGCCATTGATTGAGGAGACGCATTATTATCCGTTTGGATTAGTTATGAGCGGCATCTCCTCCAAAGCTGCTAACATCACTCCAAACAAAATGAAATTTAACGGTAAGGAACAACAGTCACAAGAGTTCAGCGATGGTAGTGGTTTAGAAACTTATGATTATGGTGCCAGACAATACGATGCACAAATAGGAAGATGGGGTGTCATAGACCCCAAAACTGATATGTATAGTTCTTACAGCCCTTATAATTATTGTTTAAATAATCCAATCAAATATATTGACCCCAAAGGGGAAGATGTTTACTTGACAATTTGGTATTCCGCAGATGGCGAAATCGGGCATGCTGGTATAGCTGTAGATAATTACAAAACAGTAGAAAAAAGAGACAAGAAAGGTAATGTGATATATGATAAGAAAGGTAATGCAAAGACAGAGCGAGTAAAGGATGGTACAGTTACTTTTTATGATTTTTGGCCAGGCAGTGCAGGTAAAAAGAATTTTGATAAGAACCAGGATGGATTTGTAAACAAAGTTGAAAATGTAAGTTTAAGTGATTTGCAAAATAAAGATTTAGGTACTGGAGAAAAAAGGGCTGCAGAAGGGGTGATACAATTTACCGCAGATGAAAAAGCGACGAACCAAGTAAGAGATTATGCAGACCAACAATATAACGACCAACGTAAAGACGATGTTCAATATAACGGCGCAACTAATAACTGTTCAAACTTTGCATTTAACTGTATGAACCAGTTGTATAGTTTTAAACCAGGCTTCGGGGTGGAAAATATAAATACAGATGGTAACAAGTGGTTGTTTATTCCTGTAGTTAATACAAATTCTGTAACACCCAATTTTTTATACCGAGACGCAGCTAAAATGGTATCCAATCCAGCTATTGGGAAAATACTAAAATCCGACACTAAAAAAGCAGGTAATGATTTTGTGGATGCTGTTACCAGCGGTCATGCTACGGATAAAACACCTGGATATTAATCAAAAACGTAAAAAGATGTTAAGTAAATTTTTTATTGGGCTTGCTTTAATTAATCTCTCATTTAGCAACTGTAGCTCACCAACTAAAAAAAATATGAACAATGAGGAACCCCGTGAAGTTTGCCAGTCATTTGTAAAAGCAATTTGTACAAAGGATACAGTTACATTTTATAAATTGGTTGATAGGAAATCTTTGACTGCTTCAATGAATGAATGGGTGCAGGATGGTAAGCGAATTACAGATGATGATTTATTTTTCCCTTTCTTCTTTGTATATAGTCCACTAAAAATTAGAAACCAAGACTTAATGAACGCAAGAAGCATGAGTAATTTTTTTAAGTCTTTTACGATTGTCAATAACGAGACAATTGACAATGAAAATATTAAATTAAGCCTTGAATGGGTTCAGAATTTACCAGAGGCTGAGCCACAAAAAATTGAGTTGTACTTGCGAAAAAATGAAGAATGGAAAGTTGTAAAAGCAAGATGGGATACATTGTAACAAACAAAGCCGCTCACTGAGCGGCTTTGTTTTAAAGAGCTTGCAGCTTTGCAGATTTAATCAGCCCGTCAATAGTGTAAAGAATATGTTCCCTGTCTTTGTCAGGCAGGGCAGAAATATCATTGAGACGTTTAAGCATAGCGGTATCTTTTAATGTTTCCTATCGGTTGGTGTCCTCACCAAACGAAATAATGTTCATCGCTTTTTCTTTCCTATTCCTCATCGCATAGCTGTTGTGCGTGGGATGGACATTGAGGTTGTATGTAAACGATATTATTTTCTTCCTTTTTTCAAACGAACACTCATGCATCATCGTTATTAAAAAATAAAAACATAGCGGAGCAAAGTTTCTTCATAGAAAATATTTATGATTTTGCTCATAACATTATCGCCTTC
>CAYNTP010000074.1:0-2029 GCA_964400415.1 uncultured Parafilimonas sp. | reverse complement strand
GGTACCGGATTTCCTCCATATAAATAACCGCCGAGCAATGCAATCCAGTCCTCGAGTTGATATTTAGCGCCAAAATTCACGGAATAGGTATCCTGCCAGTCCTTTTCTGTTATGGATTTATTGCTGCCAGCAACCGGTTGGTCAAAATCTACTTTTAGTTCATCGAAAGAAGACCAACCCTCCCATCTTAAAACAGTTTCAAGGGTTAGACGATCGAAACCTTTATAGCAGAGACCAATATGGGCTTGTTGTGGAAGTGTAATATCCGTTTTGCCATCGGTATCAGGAAATAACGCCCCGAGTGGAGAAGGGGTACCGGCAGGAAGATCAAAATCAGAATCACCATCAATGTTCACCTTGATTTCACTTCGGTACGAAGCCCCTAACGAAATATCTTTAGTTACATCATACACAATACCAAAGTTATAGCCGACGCCATTTCCATGTCCATCAAATTCCTGGTTCGCGTCAGGTAATCCAAAACCTGATAAATTTATCTTCTTTTCTAATGTGGTATCAAGAAAAAGCACATCCACCCCCGTTGCAAATGAGACATTGGGCAGGATTTGGTATGAAACAACAGGATTGATATTAAAAGTTTTCATTTCTGACTTAGTTCCTATATATCTTCCCTCCCAGTCGTCATCCCAGGTAGTTGCTAAACCAAATGGGTTAAAAATTCCCAGCCCAGCACTTATCTTTTCATTGAATTTATGAGTAACGTAAACTGTTGATGGATAAAACATACTATCTTCTGTTTCATCATCCTCTTCGGTGATATTACTATCAAATTCACGTGAAGGGAAAATTAAGGTTGTCCCTGATTCTACGTGTGTTCCTTCGAGTTTATTAATTAATGCAGGATTAAAAAAAACCGCCGATGGGCTATCCGTGTGTGCAATTACAGAATCAGCCTGTCCCAAGGCAGACGCCCCCTGAGTGTATATGGCAAACCCAGAACTATAGGCATTCTGAGTACCACATAAAAGAAGAACAAAAACAGCTATTTCTTTCCTTAGTCTTTTTTGAAGCATGTTAAAATCCTCCATTAAAAATAATCGTCAAACATTCCTTATGATTTAATATAGGTTAATTCAAATTTTTCACTAGACTTCCCATAAACTTATCCTAAGTTAACCGAATTTCAGCCTGCACTGTTAATAGTTTCTATAATGTTGAACACAACTGATGGCGTTACCAAAGGGGCATAAAGTGGCGTGGTTATTAACATGAAATACTTAGTGAAGGCAAGCCAACGGAACAACATCTTTCCTGGAATAGTGACGTTCCAATAAAAGGGGATCTTATAGGAGGGGTAATTCGGTATTTGCATTTTAGTTTTGCATAGTTCATTACCAATGATAAGTTTACTATAAGCATAAAATATACCAATTACCAGGCAGTCTCGTATTACAATGAAACCTAATTTTTGATATATCTAATAAAATATTTGTATAGCCTACTGATATTGTATGTCATTAAAAATTAATACTTTAGGTCGTACATGATTATTGATGTGCGTTATAGGTGGTGTAGTTTTTGGTTTTTTTGAAAAACTCTATTTACGAGAGGATAACAATTTTAGATTTTTAATGCATAATTGTTGCATATTTGTTGAAAATTGCTACAAAAAAATGATTTGCTTGTGATGGGCAACGGTGTGTTACAAATGTTTATCGTAATAATCATGTCTTACAGCAAAATTACTTTACGTATTTTTTTCTTAATCCTGCAACAAGGCTTCACCATGCTCGCAGGATTTAGGTAGAAAAAAAATGGTTTTTATTTTATACTCTTAAACGAAAAATTCACTTTTTAGCCCTTATCCATGATGATTTTCCAATGTACCCTTCCAGAGACCTATAGTATTACCGTGTAACAATTTCATTTTTGGTAAGTTTTTTCACAACCCTTTTGATACCTAATCAGGGAGTACAAATTGTTTGTGGGAGAAAGATTGCTTTGCTTCGCTCGCAATGACAACGCACAAGATATCATCAGAGCATCGCCTGTGTCATTGCGAGGGTCT
>CAYNTP010000073.1:0-2159 GCA_964400415.1 uncultured Parafilimonas sp. | reverse complement strand
TTGTCTTTAATTGTAATTGACTGTTTTTTAAATTCAGCATAAATATTTTCAAGCACATCGCCTTTTATTTCTGATACCTGTGAAATATTTTCACACCAGAAGTAACAGGTAAAACCAATGGCTGCATTTGCGATGCTGTTAACAAAAACAACCGGGGCCGGATTTTTTATTACTGATTGATTTGAATCCATCGTTTCAGTAATGATTGTCTTTGCCTTGATAAGGTCATTCGAATCTTCAATAAATAAATCAAACTCAATCCTGGTGTGTGGATTGCTTAAAGTCCAGTTGACCACCTGCTGTGAAAGTATGTCGTTGTTGGGGACAATGACATCACAACCATTGGCGGAAATTATTTTTGACGAGCGGATACCGATTTCTTTAATAACTCCTTTGTATTTTCCTATTTCAACCACATCCCCGATGCGGATAGGATGTTCAAGTGTAATCATAACACCTGCAATGAGGTTGCTTACTAAATTTTGCAAACCAAAACCTATACCTACGCTTAATGCGCCCAGCACGATTGCAATCTTATCAAGCGGTATCCCGGTTGTAAAAAATGCAAACAAAATACCTGCAGTGATTACAAGTAACTTGATAACAAGTTTTGCATTACTCAGGAAAGTATATTTCGTATTTCTTGTTGCTGTAATATCTGTGATAACCGAGATGAGGTTGCTGATAAATGCGGATGCAAGGATGATAAAAATAAATAGCAGGATGCTGCCGATTGTAAAAAATGTGCTCCCAATCGGAATGGGTTTATATAGGTAAAATAATGACTGTTCTTTCAAATATTCCAGCAGGTTAAGATTATTGAGAAAAATAATGAACCATGCTGTTACTGCAAAAATGTTTAATAGACTGCTGCAGAAATTATAAATCCTTGTAATACTTTTTTCATGTGTTTCAGCAAACTTTCGTTTCAACATAGCCAGTTGAAAAGTGAGCGCTTCAAGACCAGCGTCCGCAAATACCCTGAGCGTTGCTGCAGTAAATACTCCAAATGTTGCTGTGGTTGTTAATATCCTGGCAAGATTGAAGAGGCCTGAGAAGTTGCATATCATTGATAGTATGTGGAGTGTTGCCGAAATATAGATAACCCAGGCTGTGCGTTTTAAATGGAAAATATGCTTTTTCTTATTTATGTACAGTATCAAAGCATCGAGTGTAATACAGGTAATATTGATTGGAAATAAAAGCCATCGCTCTTCAAATGATGCATATAAAAACAGGTTCATCACGGCTACAATACGGAAGGTGATGAAGAATGCAGCCCAGATAACTCGTACCGGTACTGAAATATTTTTGTCTTTAAAAAACAATACTGTCAGGATGAGGCCGAGTATAGTCCATATAACTTCAACAAAAATGATTGGCGGGTGCGGAAAGAAAAAAAGTGAAATAGAAAATCCAAGCAAAAGGCTCGCATATAAAGGATAGTTGGATAAATATTTTAATCTTATGTTGGAAGTCCTTAAATATGTGATAAGGTTTTTCCTGTATTCATTCCTGATATAAATTATCCATATTACTAAAACAAGGCAAAGCAGTAAAGTTAATATTATAGGAACAAGGTTGGAGGCCAGGTAATACAACATGATTGCGCTGCTTGTTTCAGCAGAGTCAGGCATTACTTCAAAAATGCTTTTTGAGTAATCACTTTTTTTAGCGCTTAACAAAGGTTTGTCTGATGGCTTCAGGATATTAAGGTTAAAATTTTCCATGCGCACTGAAACGTTTTCAGAGAGCTGGGATAGTTTCATGTAATCATTGGTAAGCCTGCTCTGGATGCGAGTAATCTGCAACTCCCTTTTTTTGTTGAGTGAATCAGCCCTTAGCCACCTGTGTAAAATCTGGTTATACTGGGTTAAAAAAATATTGCGGATAGCAATATTGGCGGAAGTTCGTTTATAACTGCTGTCAGCAATAAAGCTGCTGATGTCATTTTCAACTTTTGATATTTCCCTGTTATATTTCCGCAATTGATATGTGTAATCATCCATCCTGTTCTTCATCTGCGAAAGAAAAATAGAATGGACCCTCAGCAACCTGTAACTGAAATGCTCATCTGTAGTGTTGATGTACTTTTCAGAGAAAATTAATTTCTGTTCAATATCATCAAGTGATTTTTCAATTGCACTTGTATTGAAATT
>CAYNTP010000072.1:0-2740 GCA_964400415.1 uncultured Parafilimonas sp. | reverse complement strand
TGCTTGAAAATATTTATGCTGAATTTAAAAAACAGTCAATTACAATTAAAGACAACAGCATAAATATTAAAGGCAATTTCAACAGGTAAAAAAATGATAGGTTCAACCAAAGCGGTATAATATTTGAAAGGATGATACAGCAGGATGAAAAATATTCACAAGCTTCAGGAAATTTTTTTTCAGCAAGGTTTACCGGGACATTAATTAAAATCTTTATCCTTATCAATTTTAATTATTAGTAGTTTTACAGATGCAACAGTTAGAATTATTCAGCAATGAGTCTGGTGATAAAGTTGCGGTAATCAGGCCAAAACAAAAAAAACCGCAACCCAAACAACAAAAAGTTGATAGTGGTGAACCTGCAGGCAATGATGAAAAAAATGAAAATGATTTACCAACCGCTCCTGTTTTGGAAACTAATTCCCAATCGGAAAATATAGTAGTGGTTCCGGTTAAAGTAAAAGAACAAACCCAGGCAACAGAAAATCATGAAACCACAACTGAGGGCAAGCAGGAAAAAAAAGAAAAACATCAGCCACAGCTAATCAAACCGCTTTCAAAAAAAGTTGAAGTACCATCCCGTCGCGGCCGTAAATCTTTAAAAGAGCATAACCCTGATATCACATTGCTTGATGTGCCCGATGATGATGCACTTGAACAAAAACAATATTATTCAATCAGTGAAGTAGCTGAATGGTTTAATATGAAACCTTCTCTCTTAAGGTTTTGGGAAAATGAATTTGACATTCTTAAACCAAGAAAAAATAAAAAAGGCGACCGCTTATTCAGGCCTGAAGACATCAAAAACCTACGGTTAATTTATTTCCTGTTGCGTCAACAAAAATATTCTGTCGAAGGCGCCAAACAATATTTGAAAGACAATCACAAAAAAGCAGAGCTGCAGGTGCAACTCGTAAAGAGCCTTACTAACTTCCGTTCATTTCTTCTGGAACTGAAAGCTAACCTGGGTGCATAAAAAATTTTATACAAATTTTCTTACAAAACAGATTGAAACGATGAGGACCACAAAATTCCCCATACGTTTTATTAAACAGCAAAGTATATTTTTGCCCCTCTTATATAAAACATAACCGGCTGGTGCTAAAAAAATAATCTAAATGAAAAAAATCTCCTGTTTCTTTTTTGCTTTATTATTATTTCAATTTTCTAATGCACAAAATTCAGATAATAATTTTTCAACAGCATTTCATTCTTACAGGATAATGTATGAAGGCAAAGACACTAAAATCTTAAACGGCCTGATTTCAAGAAGCGATATTGAAAACGATACTTCGTTTAGCTGGTTCAAAAAAAATTATGGATTAGGCAGACCTGATGCAAGTGCTGTAGCTGCTTTTAAAAAACATGCAGATGATTTCAAGCTGTTGATTTTTTGCGGCACCTGGTGTTCGGATACACATAACCTTTTACCCGAATTATACAGGCTAACAGATGCCGCTGGTTATGCTGACAGCAACATCACATTGATTGGTGTGGATACATCAAAAATTGCATTGGATAATATGAGCGCTGCATTTCATATTGTTGATGTGCCCACATTCATTGTAATGAAAGATGGTAAAGAAGTTGGCCGCGTTGTGGAATATGGTGAAAGTGGTGAAGCGATGAAAGAACTTGGGCAAATTGTTGATGGATTGTAAAAATGCGGATGATATTTATACAACAATCAACACTATGAATCCTGGGATAATTTTCTAATCAATTTCCAAACAATTCATATTTTGTTTTAGGCCGGCGGTCATCTAACCATTTAAAACTTCTTAACCGCATATTGTCTGGGTCCATTTGCCGCATGGGATAAGATGTTCCCTGCAGGTTGCTCCTGAATACAACTTTCTTCAATTCATGGTCTGCAAAATACATATCAATCACATCAGAAGTAGCCCTGTTGACTCCAATAAATTTACTGCTGTCGTCCTGCGCATAATAAATACTTTCAGAATTACCTTTTACCCGAACATGACTCAGGTCGCCATCAACAAAATATCCGTTGATAGTCCGGCCTTTGACCTGGTTGTAATAATCAGGCCCAACTTTTTGTATGCTCAACGCATTTTCAAAAACATACATACGTCGTGGTTTTTTATCAAGCGTATAAACATAAATCGTATCGCCACTCACCTGGCTTTCACGGCTCCACACCACTGGGTTTTTAAACAATCTGAAAGCAGAATCTTCAGATGAATAAAACAGGCTGTCCCCTACTGCCTGCATGGAATCAGAATATATTTTTACATGGTAATATGCTTCGATATACCGGTCTTTGGCAGAATCCTGGCGGGCTGTATCCTTCAGCACAACAACAGAATCATCCCTTGATGGCACAGAGTCAACAATAACTGGAACGTTACGGTATTTGCGAAGTAATGAAAGCCTGGAAGAAAAAAATGTATCAGCAGCTATATAAATGGAATCCTTATCCTGTTTTATCACCATAACAGGCCTTTGTGTTGCCAGCACTGATGATTCACTTCCTTTGCTCTTCAGGTTGTTGGAAAAAATAGTAACACCCTGCGCTGTGTCTTTATATACAACATTGCCACTGGCTTCACTTTCCTGAGTTGAATCATTGAATGCTACTTCATCTGCATCTAACACAGTGGTGCTGTCAATGATGTGTGGGCGTTTACCAAAGTAAGCTTTCTTATTGGCCATATCATAATAGCCATCACTGGTAAGTATCTTTCTTTTGCCACTGACAATTTCTGTTGGCACAATG
>CAYNTP010000071.1:0-2854 GCA_964400415.1 uncultured Parafilimonas sp. | reverse complement strand
TTTAAATTTTGTCAAACTATAAACAAAAAAAATATGATACTCAAAAACATTAATTATGGCAACGTTGAAAATGTAACTGTTGCTGAATTTGGAAAAGGAACACTGTCTATTACTGATGGTGCAAATGATGGTTATTTATCCTTGCTTATAAAATCAAAAGAGTTTTCTCCAATAGGCGAAGTTTCCGGTAGTGAAAAAAGTTCCGATGAATTTAAACCGGAACTCGCAATCGTTTTTCACAACAAAGAAAGTTTTGATGTTTTTTATGATTATGTAGAAAACATCCGTAAAAAATTTCAAACTGAACTGAATGATGTTGTGTCTGCCTAATGGCGCATAACGGTCTGCCAGCTTTGCGAAGGCAGGGCATTTATTAACGTCAACTTGAAATTAAGATATGAAGCAAAATAGAATTACCGAAGCTGAAACAACAACTTTCAGCCCTGCTTTAGCAAAACTGCCTGTTAGTTGCAGGGCTTTTGTCTTGCAGCGAGCCAAAAAACACTTAGGCAATAAGTTTAAGCATTTTGGAACAGGCCAAACACTTGAAGAAGGATATTTCACTTGGTCTGTATCTGTATCTAAGCTTTTTGGCGGTATGCACGTAGCTTATGGCTGTTGGGTTGTATGGTCTGCTTGTGGTGGATGGTTGGCAGAGCCTTGCAACTAACGACAGGGCTTGCTGCTGCGCTGGCAATTTATATTCTTCAGCCCAAACCTCAGCCCAATTGAATTACAAATGTTGAATTTATAAATAAAATGTTGAATAATGAACTTTCAGCCGGAACAAAACAAAAATAGCGAACAAAAAGCCGATGGCTTGCACGTCAGCCAGCATAGAAGCAAGCCCATTGTTGGCTGTCTGTACGGTCAAATTCTCTTAGGAATATTTTTCGTCTGTTTTTGAGAATATTTTTTAATCAAAATAGGAAATTATGTTATTAACAATTTACGTGGTTTTGTCTTGCATTTTTGCCGCTAATATGACTGCTGATTTTGAAATAAAAAATCCAGAGGTTGCTAAAACCTATAAGTTCCCCGGTACTATTAGTT
This sequence comes from uncultured Parafilimonas sp., assembly GCA_964400415.1. Classification (GTDB taxonomy): domain Bacteria; phylum Bacteroidota; class Bacteroidia; order Chitinophagales; family Chitinophagaceae; genus Parafilimonas. The sequence goes on along the minus strand of CAYNTP010000071.1, from coordinate 1,801 downwards.
GTTTTATTTTATGTCTTTTTATATGGCCTATTTGGTTATGTCGTATTATCTGGAACACAATTTTTAATTGATAAAATAATCAAAATGACACCAAAAGAAAAAGCAAAACAATTAGTAGAAAGCCATTTGTCAAAAATGCCACCAATGTCAGATTGTGAAAAAATTGGATACCCATCAATTAATCAGGCTAAGTTAATGGCTAATATTACAGTAAAAGAAATATTAGAAATTGACAATATTGAATTAAGTGAAAAGAACGGATACCTTCTGATTCCTGTTGATATGGAAATCGGAACACCTTTTTTGAAATTTTGGAATGATGTAAAAGCTGAAATAGAGCTACTATGATGCCATGAAAAACAAAAGTGTGGCGTGGGCAAAAAAATAAATACAATCGTTATGCAGTTCATGGAAGGTTGTCTGCCCATTACCACTAACGTTTTGCGGCTTTGCGATGGCTGCCAAGTAGAAACTAATTATTAACCGAGATGTGTCAGGCGGCTATTGCAAAACCGCTGTTAGCCGCTGGCCTTTCTCACAACACAAATAAAAATGACACCAAAAGAAAAAGCAAAAGAGCTATACTCAAAGTATGAGTTCGTTTACATCCAAAATTACACTTCATCACACGAGGTAAAACAATGTGCTTTGATTGCAGTCGAAAACGCAGTTGAAAACATAGAGGCTATTGACACAAAAATGATTAATGACAATTTCAAGGAAGCTCTTTTGCTTTACTGGGAAGCTGTCAAAAATGAGATTGAGCGTCTTTAGGCTTGCGGCTAACGTTGAAGCATTGGCGATGGTTGGGGATTTGAAAAACAAAAGTTCAGTATGAGTACAAAAGTTGATAATAGTAATAATGTTGAGTTTGGCACTTCTGCCCAACTATTGCCAATGCAGTGTTGTGTGCAGCCTTTTGTCAGATTTTATAACGGAGATGGTGTTGCAGGCATGGCGAATATTAAAAGTAACTCTGTAAAATGTGTTCTAACAGACCCGCCATATTTGTATCTGAAAGGTCAAAAGTTAGAGCGGGAATTTGATGAATGGCTATACTTCTCAAAAGTTAGGCGTGTTCTTTCTGATGATGGGTTTATAATTCTTTTCGGTAGAGGTAGTTCTTTTTACCGCTGGAATACAATATTAGAGCAGCTTGGATTTGCTTTTAAAGAGGAAATAATTTGGAATAAAACTTATAATTCATCGCCTGTAACCCCTATCAATCGGGTTCATGAAACGATTGTTATTTACTCAAAAAAAAGCGGCTCGCTCAATTTGTCTTTTGTTCCATACGTGAAAATGAAAACAGACATTAGTTCAATTCAGCAGGACATTAAACGAATAAAATCCGCATTAAACAACAAAGTTGAATTTGAAGATTTGTGCAAATACCTTGAAACTGGCGTAGTTGATTATAAGCCAGAAAATAGAACACTTGGAAATAATACAACGGTTCAAACTGCAATGGCACAGCAAAGCAGAGGAGTAAAGACAATGCAAGCTATTACAAGGGGTTTGAAAGAAAAGTCTATTATAGATGAAAATAGAGACCACTACAAAACTATTCATCCAACACAAAAGCCAACATCACTTTTAAAACGGCTTTTGTCTTTAACCACAAATAAAGGTGATTTGGTTGTTGATAATTTTTCAGGCAGTTGTTCTACTGGAATTGCCTGTCAGGAAATGGAGCGTCAATTTATAGGATGGGAGATTGACAAAGAATATTATGAAAAAGCGGTCGAAAGAATTAAACGTAACCATGTGCAATTAGGGTTGTTTTAGGTTGCACACAACG
>CAYNTP010000070.1:0-3084 GCA_964400415.1 uncultured Parafilimonas sp. | reverse complement strand
TCTATTCAACATTTGTGCTAAAAGTCGGCTCCATCGCCAATTTGCCAAACGTTGTGCGTCACCCTGTGGGACACACCCTGCTAACTTGCTAACTTGAAAAATTTAAAAATAGTTTTATGAGAACAATTTTTTCTTTACTCACAAGTGTTCTGCTGACACTTACTTCATTTGCACAAACTACCATTGCAAACGAATACCCAGCTTGGGAGCAACCAGTAATAAAAAAGCTAATTGCAAAAGACCCGACTGTTATCGGTTATGGCGTTAAAGGCAATGACAAGTTTATAAACATCGCCATCCTTGACAAGAAAGTAAAAATGCTTTATTGGATAAGTTGCGAAGGTTACATCATTGAAGCATCACAACTAACAGACATTGATTATAACTTTCTAATTACAAAAAAACTTGACCCGTTTCAACTTCACCAGTTACTTTACAAAAGAGACATACAAATTACCGACAACGCTATTGAAAAGATAAGGTTTCCTAAAAACAAATTCTATTCAAGCAATGACCCAAACTACGACAAATACATTACTCAACTTGTACACTCAAAACAATATGACACATTAAAAACTGTGCTTCAAAAACTTTCAGTACTTTATAAATCCGACCAACATTACATTTATCATCTTATACACACAGAAATATCACATCCACTAAAAGCACAAGCTGACAGCATTTACAAAAAGTATCTTGTTAATATTAAAAAGGGAACCATTGATGTTAGCGAACACACCGACAGTATAGGCATTGCAGTATTTTATAACAAAGATGAATTAAGCCCTATTTACAAAGCTGTATTAAATATTTCTTCTGCTACATTATACTTTTGGCGTACCGACCAAACCATTTTTGACAGCATCTCAATCAATAGAAAACAAATCTTAAAACTTATTGACGAAGGGACAGATGTATTTGCATTGTATCAAAATTATAATCTTTGGCAGCTAACAACATTTGACAACACTGTAAAAAAACTACACGATTATTATACAAACACAAAAGCAAATCCAAAACAAAAAAAAGAAACAGAAATATTATTGGCAAGTTTTGATGGAGGCAAAGAGACTTTAGTAAATAAGTTGCAGGAAGCAGAAGGAAAAGTTTTACAAAAATTGAACACTTTGTTTGATGTTGACAAAAACTATTTAGAGCAGGATTTATTAAACTCTTTTACTTATTCAACAAAACCAATTCAGTATGGCGAATATGTTGAAGGCAAGGGAGTAGTTCTTTCAGCACCAACTACGCCATATAGTTCTGGAGTAATTTATACTGAAACCCGTGGCAACAAACTTTACCAACTTACTGACCAACGTGGTAATGTTATGGTTGTTATCACTGACAAAAAAATTGGACATGATGACAATCACGATGGCATTATAGATTATTATACAGCCGATGTTGTAAAAGCAACAGACTATTCCAGTTTTGGGGCACCACTTCCAGGAAGAACATTTGAAATTGCAGAATATAAATATGGATACAACGGAAAAGAAAATGACAAAGAAACAGGCTATCAAGATTATGGCTTTAGAATGTACGACCCTAACATTGCACGTTTTATTTCGGTTGACCCTCTTACAAAACAATACCCTTGGTATTCGCCTTACCAATTTGCAGGTAATAAGCCAATTTGGTTTACAGACTTAGACGGCTTAGAAGAAAACTCAACAAGCACATATGTTTATCATCCACCTGTTTTGGCATTAAAACCAACTTTTCAAGGTGTTATTTCAATTACAGACGCTACTACTCAAAAAGTCCATAAAACTTTTGAAGGAAATTTCGGGAGTTTAGCGAAAGCAGACCCTTCAAGACTTTCAACAAGTATTGTAAACTCATTAGCAGGAAGCAATACAGGTAATTCTTCAAGTAAGTTAGATATTACAATGACAGGCACACGTTCCGAAGTTTCAAAAACTTGGAAAGGAACAGACCTAAAATATTTTACTCAATACTCTTATTCCTTTACAAGCAATAATGCTGTAGAGAAAGGAACGTTTGAACTTAATACTGGACAAATCCAAGCGTCTGCAAGAGCTTGGGACCCTCTTACTTTTTTACTGCTAAACAAGGTAATCAGTTCTGTTGTTGTTGTAGGATTAGGGCGTGTTGCGGCAGGTACGGCAACATCTGAAGAAATGGTAACACTATATCGTAGTATATCAAAAGCCGAAGCACAAAGCATTCAATCTACAAGACAACTATCATTCGCAGAAGGACAAATGGAAGTAAAACAATTCTGGCAAACTAAGGATGGCTTAACCAAATTCAATGAAAGTGGTTTTGGCGGAGAATATAATTTAGAAATACAAGTTCCAAAGTCACTTCTTGGAAATGGAAAAGCACTGAACACGGCAGTTCAAGTAGACGAACACATTGGAGCAAATGCGACAATTGACAATGCGACACAATTGGGAAAAGTAAATCAAAGTATTCAAAGTTTTAAAATAACCCCAATAAAGTAAAGATGAAAACTAACGACACAAAATTTAAAACAATATTAGTTAAAGGGATTTTTAATTTTATTGGCAACCCAAATTCAAATTTTAAAGGTCCAATTAAAAAAGGGTTCCGCCCTATTGTTTGGTTAGACAATGTAAATAAAGGAGCAACTTCTTGTTCTTTTATTTCGGAAGTTGAAATCCAATTAGGAGCATCCAAAGAAATAGAAATTGCAATTTTAAATGAATTGCAATTAAATGAAAAAATTGTTGAAGGAACATTATTGAATGTTGGTTCAACTATACATAAAATCGGCGAATTTATTGTAACCGAATATTTAGGCGTTTGGAAAAATGGCAAAATTCCATAGACCACAATGAGAAGGGCGAACGCACAACAAGCGCATTGGCAATAGCAGGGCTGACGTGCATTCCATCAGCTTTTTGTTCGTTATTGGGCTGTAGTTCCGGCTGAAAATTCTTTAATGAACTTTAAGTACATATTCTGTACTTTCGGTTCTTTATTGAGCTTTGGTTCCGGTCTGAAAGTACATTGAATCCCCTGCCATCGCCAATGCGTACCGTTAGCGGCTATATTACAACCGACCGTGCTAAACAGAAAGTTCATATATTT
>CAYNTP010000069.1:0-3139 GCA_964400415.1 uncultured Parafilimonas sp. | reverse complement strand
ATGCAATTTTGTATCAGAACATTCCTAATCCTTTCAATCAAACTACTTCCATCAGTTATTCATTACCGCAAAAAATTTCATTCGCACAAATAATTATTACAGATAAAACAGGCAGACAATTAAAACAGATTAATATCAGTAATGGTGGCAAAGGAAAAGTTACTGTAGATGCGTCAACACTTGCATCAGGGGCGTACAATTATTCTTTGTATGTGAATGGAAAGTTTATTGATTCAAAACAAATGATTCTGACAAGATAAAAATACCAATAAAATATTTCACCAAAATCCGGAGTCATTCTAAACAAATAAATTAAACAAGATCATTTTCCAACACATTAAATCAAATTGTATGAAAAAGTTTTCTTTATACTTCATGTTTTTGTGTAAGCCATACAAGCCTTGTGCAATCTCATCTTCTTCAGTTTTATTAGCCTGGTTTGAAAACCGGGAAACAAAAAAAACATCTCTTCGCTTCATACTCTTTTAAACAAATTCATTCATTCCATTAAAACATTCATTTTAAAATTAGTTTTTATGAAAACAAAAATTACATTCCTGTTGTGCTCAACTTTATGTTTTAGCAATATGCTTTTTGCACAAGCAGGACATTTCGATAGCAGCTTTAGCAGCGATGGCTTTTTAATAACAACTGTTAAAAATAGTAAGTATGCATATGGACATTCGGTGGCCATTCAAACAGATAAAAAAATTGTTGTGGGAGGATATTATACAGGTAATAGTGGTGATAATGATTTTCTTGTTGTGCGTTATAGCAACACTGGCACGCTTGATAATTCATTTGCAGGCAATGGTAAAGCAGGTATTGGTTTTGGCGGTGATGATAAAGGGTTTTCCATTGCGATACAAGCAGATGGAAAAATTGTAGCTGCAGGCTTATCAAATGACCAGGTGGCTGTAGCCCGATTAAATACTAATGGTACTTTGGATAACACTTTCAGCATTGATGGAAAAGTGACAACACCAGTTGGCAGCCATGCTGAAGCAAGGGCGGTAGCAATACAACCGGATGGAAAAATTGTAGTTGCCGGATATTATACTAATGGTAGTGATGATGATTTTCTTGTTGTTCGCTATAACAGTAATGGCACACTTGATAATTCTTTTGCAGGTGACGGTATAGCAGGAATTGGTTTTGGAGGTATTGATATTGCAGAGGACTTAGCAATACAACCAGATGGGAAAATTGTTGTAACCGGCTCTACAGAGTCTTCAAAAAATTTGATTGCTGTGATTCGTTTAAATAGTAATGGCACTTTAGACAACACTTTTAGTAGTGATGGAAAAGTGAAGACTACTATAAAGAATGTAGCTGTAGCCAACAGTATTGCGATACAAACCGATGGAAAAATTATAGTAGCAGGAGATTATGTGAATACATCTGGTATTGATATGGTTGTGGTCCGTTATAAAAGTAATGGCGCACTTGATAACAGTTTTGCAGGTAATGGCAAAGCTTCAATTGATTTTGGAAATAATGATTTCGGAAATTCAGTAGCGATACAATCAGATGGAAAAATTGTAGTAGTGGGTGAAACGGAAATTGCGGACTACAATTCAAAATTTGCCATTGCCCGATTAAATAAAAACGGCACATTGGATAATTCATTTGGTGTTACTGGTAAAGTGCAAGCAAGTATTGATGGGATAGCTGATTATGGAAATTCAGTAGCGATTCAACCAGATGGAAATATCGTTGTAGCCGGCACTTCCGATATTAACCTGGATCACAATACCGCAATTGCGGTAGCAAGATTCCAGGCAACTAATCCACCTCAAGCCATTGAAACAAACGAGAACAACTTAATCACAACAGCAGGAAACAAACTACCAACTCTTAAAATATTTCCTAACCCTGTTAAAGACAAACTGAATGTGCAGGGACTGGATGTTTCTAAAACAAAAACAATTTCCATTATTGATTTTAACGGCAGAATATTAACAACCACAACCGTTACAAGCAGTACTTATACCTGGGATGTGTCTGCTTTACCTCCAGGCATTTATTATTTGCAAATTGATGATAAGAAGAATAAAGGTTTAAAGTTTATGAAGGAATAATCCTGTTGATGTTTGAAACTTTCATTTATTTTTGTAGAATCAAAAGAACACCAAAGTGCAAACCCAGACTGAATCCATAACTTAGGCAATTATTCTATTATTCATTAAAATAACCAAAATGAAAAAGATCAATTTCATCCTGCTGGCAATATTTTGCACAGGAAACCTTTATTCACAGGCAAATCAAAGTTTATCAAATCTTATTTCTCCTACATCGGTGAATGTTTCGCTCTTGCCGATAAAAGATGGCACATTCAATCTTGGAAGCACAAATAAATCATGGAAGAACGCTTATTTAAAAGGCTCAATTTATTTAGGTGGCAATCGCTTTTTGGCTTATGTTACCGGTAGTGGATTGTACAATACAGCCGTAGGCACATCAGCATTAAATGCAAACACATCAGGCACTTACAATACTGCTCTTGGGCATAAAAGTTTGTATTCAAATACAAGCGGAGGTTATAACACTGCATCAGGCTGTGAGGCATTGTATTTTAACACAACCGGCAACTTCAATACATCAACTGGATATGAAACTCTATATCACAATACTACTGGTTTCGATAATTCCGCTTTTGGTTATATCGCACTTTTAGTAAACACAACTGGATCTTATAATTCTGCTTTTGGAAGTTTTGCCCTTTACGCAAACACAACTGGAACCTCTAATTCCGCTTTTGGGGAAGGCGCCCTCAACGCAAACTCAACTGGATCTTATAATTCCGCTTTTGGAGATGATGCCCTTTTAAATAACATAACCGGTTCTAACAATACTGCTATTGGGGATGGAGCTTTAATCTTTAATAACGGATCAAATAATACAGTTATTGGGTATAAAGCAGTTGGATACGAAGGTGGAAATTCAGAACTTGTGGCAATAGGTGATTCCGCATTATTTAAGTGTAATGGTGGCATTGAAAATACATCAGTTGGCACAAGATCCTTATGGCAAACAACAACCGGTTCTTACAATACCGTTGTCGGAATTGCCGCCGGGAGCATTCTTACTACACAAAATAATAATACCATTGTTGGTGCATACACAGGAAATGAGTTTG
>CAYNTP010000068.1:0-3209 GCA_964400415.1 uncultured Parafilimonas sp. | reverse complement strand
GTAATATAGCCGCTAACGCGCTAATTTATGATATAAGACGCTATATTACAAAAAAAATTGCTTCTGATTTTCATTATTTTAGCGTTATACTTTTTATATTGTAATTAGGACAATCCATGTTGCAAATAATTGTAATATGCCTTGGATTCAGATATTATTCTCTCCCTAAGTTTTCCACCAGATTCATTCGTGCTGTTCTGAATTTTTCCTGTCCAGCAGCAATAAATTTTCAGCAGTTATTTCGGCAACCGTTATTTTTCTTCCGTCCTTGTCTTCATATTGTCTGTAGCTAATAGCTCCTTCTACATACAACAGGCTCCCTTTTCTTACATATTTATTGATCAGGCTGGCCAGATTCCTCCAGGCTACTATAGTATGCCATTCTGTTTTTGAACTGCTTACTCCCGTTTTTGAAGTGAAATGGGTTGTTGTTGCCAGGCTGAACCTCGCTACCGGTGTGCCATCGTTCAATGTTTTGAATTCCGGATCCTTTCCGGCATTTCCTAACAAAGTAACCTTATTGATACCTCTCATACTATCTCAATTAATCAGGCGAATTGATTTCTACCAATCTATTTTTCCCTTCTTCCACAAGTCGTCAAACGGACTGGATATGTTTACCAGGTTTTCTCTGCTTACATGCAGGTATATTTCTGTAGTCTTGATATTGAAATGGCCCAGCAAATCTTTGATGTATTTGATGTCTGTCCCCTTCTCTAACAGGTGGGTGGCAAAACTGTGCCTGAGGCTGTGAATCCCGACTTCCTTCTTTATTCCTGCTTTATTTTTTGCATTGGTAAAAATTTGTTGAACAGTGCGTGTAGGATAAGGTTGTAGAGTCTGCTCCGATTCAAAAAGAAAAACTTTTGGTTGAGGCCGGTATTCTTTAATGTAATTTCGTAGAATGTCCAGCAATATGGGACTCAGATTTACGTAGCGGTCTTTCTTGCCCTTGGCTCTCGCCACAAATATCTGCATCCTGTCGCTGTCAATATCGCTTATTTTCAGATTTACAATTTCACTTACCCGCAGGCCTGCGCTATACGCGGTAAAAAGCATTGCTTTATGCTTCTTGTTTTCGAGGGCGTTAAACAATCTCCTCAATTCATCTTCACCCAATAATTTGGGTAATATCCTCGGTTTCTTTGGCCTGGGAATTGCCAGGAAGAATTTCTCCCTGCCCAATACTTTTTCGTAATAAAATTTGAGCGCATTCATTCTGCTGTGCAGTGTATTTTCACTCAACTGCAATTTTACAGCGCAGTACAGCAGATAATCCTTGAGCCTGTCGGGGGTGAACTCTTCTGCAGGGTGCTTTTTTATTGCCACCAGAAACTGTGCAAATTCATTTTTGTAGGTCCTGATGGTGCTTGGCGAATAACTCTTCAGTAAAAGCTCTCTTTTGAATTGATTTAAAGCGTCAACGTTAATGCCTTCAATTCTCCCGGCAGGCAATGCAAGTACACCCCCGGTTTCATTTTCATTCGTTTTTATCGGGAGGTGCTCTTTCGTAATTGCCGCTTCAGGCAATGCGTATTGCTTCATGGTTTTCCTGAATTCTTCATCCACCTCTATATTTGCTTTTGTACCGATTGCATTTTTTAGTCTTGCAAAGTTGGATGCATTGGCAATAAGATACCAGCATCCGTGGGTGCGGCTCCACAGGGCGCCCGCATCCCGTTGCAAAACGTTTTGAAGTATTTTGTTTTTCCTGAAATAAATACCAATACATTCATTTCCGCGATGCTGCAGGAATCTCAGTATTATCTTTTCCATTGCCTGAATCTATGAAAAAAATCCGGAATCTTCTAGCTGGATGGAAGGTGAAAAATAAAATGCAAAAAAATGTAGATCGGCAAAATCGCAACAGACTAAAGATTATTGATACCCCTTTCATTGTCATTGGTGCTATCCTTCGCTTAACGGTTTGGCGCCCTTCTATATGGAGATACAATTCACAATTGCTCAAGTTCAACTCGAATGTTTAATAGAATCACTATCGCTCAGTTTAGCATTAATACCTTCATTTTGCATGATCCTGTTAAGTGGCAGTACTTCTTCTGTTTCAGTCATATATTTTTCCTCAGGTTCTTCTACTATAAATAATGTCGGTGCATTTTCAATTAGTTTAACTCGTTTTCTTGCAATGTCGCAATACTCGTGGCTTATGTCAACGCCAATGTATTGTCTGCCCATTTCTGCTGCAACTCTTGCAACTGTTCCACTTCCACTCATTGGGTCAAATACTAAGTCTCCTTGATTTGTCCACGATTTTATATGGTCTCTAACAAGTTCGCAAGGAAAGGGTGCTGGGTGTCCTTTGGCTTCCTGGTCTTCTTGTTTTTTACCAACTACATATTCCCAAATGTTGCCTTTTATTTTTTTGTCTTTAACAGGTTTAGCAAGCTTTTCTCTTGTCTGCTCGTTTTTTGAAAAGTTTTTGTAAGTCGTTCCGTTAAGCTCTAAACCTGCGTGCAAACAGTCCACCATTATTGGGTTATGTGTCTTTACAGTTCCCTTGCTGAAAACAAACATAAACTCAAATTCATTGTTATAACGTTTTCTATAAATTTGTGGAATTGGGTTTGTCTTACGAAAAATCATTGTGTCGTGAAGATTAAAACCAATTTGTTGAAAATATAACGATTGTTTAAAACTTGTCCCCGTCTCATTACCGTTAATTGTTGCATCATTCACGACCCAAACTACCACACCACCTTGCTTTGTAACTCTATACAATTCTTTGGCAATATCTTCAAATGGAAAAACAAAACCTTTGTAATTCCTTAAATCGTCGTAAGGCGGTGAAGTAACAGTTAAGTCAATTACTTCATCAGCAAATTGCTTCATTACTTCAACACAATTACCTTCAATTATTTGGTTTATATACTTATTTATTTTCATTTTATTTATATTAGCGTGAATAGGCCATTGTCTGAAATTGCATTGATTGTCTTAATTCTGCTTTCAATTTTATGAACTCTTATTAGTTCTTTCAATGCTTCTTTATGGCTCATTCTCATTATTTTTTCTCTTTCCTGCGCTAAAAAAGTCAATGCTTCATCTTTCGCTACAGCAATACTTTCAGTCGCTACACCTTTTTCTATCTCCCAAAGTAGTTGAATTTTCTTTGAAAAAGTAAGAATTGATTTATTGATTGCTAACCAATAATCGGTTGCATTTTTTGAAGGATTGAGTGCTTGCACAGT
>CAYNTP010000067.1:0-3572 GCA_964400415.1 uncultured Parafilimonas sp. | reverse complement strand
CCGAATAAAACTGAAAAAACTTTATCCGACAATTTTAGATTGACATGACACTAGTTAAAAGAAGAATTACAGTTGTAACTAAAAATCGAAAAACATATTGAAAACAATACATAAATTAATAAACTAAGTCTTTATAAAATAGAATATTTGTCAAGGCTTTTCATTTCTTCTCTTTTATCTCCTTTGACAGCATGGGCTGTTGTCAAAACAACTGTTATAATACTAAATAGTTGGCGAGTTTGAAAACAAAGAAGTTACATATCTTTTCAAAGCATTTAGGTTTGTCAAGGCAGCCGAAATACGATTATCTGTTAAAAGTCTTTGCTTTATGTATAACCATTCATCAATACTTACGCCAATAAGTCCTTGATCAAAAAAAAGATAATCTGTTTCGGTCTTGAGAAATGTGCTATACTGCCTCTTGATGAAAAGTATAATTTCATCTTTAAATACAGGCTGTACTTCCGTTAGCTTTAAAACAAGTGCAATACTATCAATTTCAACGAATTTATAAATGAATGAAATTATTCCATAAAAAGCAAAAACGTTTCTGAAGCTGTTAATTATATGTATCAAATCTTCAACAGTAATATCTTGCCATAGTTCCGGCAAACTTAACATCAAATATGTAGAGTATAAATTGCTTTTTTGTTCAATATTGTATATTAAAAACTCATTTCTATCAAGCTGCAAAATTTGATATATATACGGTTCTATAACATCTCTGTTAATTGGATAAAAATCAGAATTCTCTGTTGCTTTTTTTTCAATCAGGTCTGAGAGGTGCTTTATACTGCCATCCATTTTAGAGATGAAATTCATAATCAAATTTAAAACTTCTTTTCAAGCTACTGGCTTACTGGTTTAAGCTTAGCGCTAGAAACGTTTACTCCGATATTTTCTAATATTGTTTTAAAATTGTTAGCTTCTGCTTGAGTAGGTTGATAATGACCTGAGGCTGCGGTTATTGTCTTGACTTTGCCGTTCCACATTTGTAATGTACCTGCAGCCTGAACAGTGGAGGCTCCTTTTGACAAATAGTAATGTCCAGTTCCCAAAAGAAGCCTGCCTTCATTGTTCACTATAAAATCATAAGTACCTGTCATTCCTTTACCACCTCCGCCCAGAAGTTTTCCATTGACCAGATTAAACCCCACTCCTCTAAACTCCTTACCTGTCGTAGCAGAAAAACCTTCCTGCGGATCTGTTCTTTTTACTGTAATTTGTTGGGTTGGAGAATATGTATCTTCCTTTACTTTATTATTAGCACCTGTGACGGTTGAATAACGACCACGATTGGCAACCATTCCATTTATAAATGGAGCGCTTCTATTAACAGCTTCAGCAGCTAAAGCATATGCAGACCTCATGAGTATTTCATGTTGAAAATCTGAATTTGCTTCATCTTGTGATCTGTAATTCCCTTCATTAGGGTTCGAAATGAAGTCAAAATAATCCTTCATTGAATAAGTAGGTGTCAATCCATTGTTCAAATTTCTATAGTCAGGAGAAAAGTTATAAGTTTGATCATTATACTGAACATGAAATTGGAGTGGGATATTTCTTTCAAATTTGGCGTCAATCAGCATTTGTCCAAAGCTGCGTGTTTGAGGGCCAACACTGATGGTTGTCAGTTTTGGAGTTCCGTTTTCCATAATAAGCTTCTGAGATATTCTTTCTAACCCATCTATATCTACACTTTCAATAGGACTATTACTTGCATATTGATACGGAGAGAGCATAGGAAATTTGCTTGCTATAGGGTCAACACTCAAAAACCGCTTCCCTACTGTATTATCCAGTCTCTTTTCCGCCTCATCCTCCGTCATCATCTTTACCACTTTCATGGTACGAATGTTCACCAGGTTGGTACCGACCTGCTGTACGTCCCCTTCATCAAAAAACTCATCAAACTGTCCTTTGGTCAGCGTAAGGGTTTCTCCTTTCTTCCCTAATTCTTTATAAGGGTTTTTGTTCTGCGCATTGGTCATTAAAACGGCTGTGCAGAGTACGAGCAGCAATGTGATAAAGTTTTTCGGTTGCATATAGTTGAAATTAATGTGTACTTTATTTTTTAGGCGTATCCTTAAAAGTCGGTTTTATGTTTTTAAGCTTTTTCAATTCCTGCAAAAGCTTATTATATTCCTGTTCTGCCTGCTGTTTTTGCGCTTCTTCTTCCATTGATTTTAACCAGCGTTGATATATTTCCGGCGGCATTTCCTGGTATCCCATGTCATCTATTATTTTATATGCGCCTCTCATTTTATAATATGCCTGTTCAATACGTGGATATTGTTTCATCTCGCTGGCTGGCGGATAACCCGATTTTCTGATTATACCATTAAGTTCCCATTTGGCAATATTTGCCTTTTCTATTAACGCTCTCATGTTACCCGGGTCAATCTTTTGTATCTTGTCTATGAGAACGTCTGTAAAAGCATCATATCCTAATTCTACACTGTATTCTAACAAAAGGTCGCCTAATACATGGGCATATAGCTGTCTGCCGGATAATGTATCAAGGTATGTTTTATTTGCCAGGGCAACTGCACTTACAAAAGAGGATTGCATCATCCAGCTTTCTGTAACATGGTTGCCATTAGTGGTTTCAAAATTGTATCTTTTACCGCTCCCGTCAAAATGCTGGATAAAGGAATGATTAGGAGATAAAGAAAGATATGCTTTCCCTCCTAATAACTCTACAATACAGAGATATAATAGGGGTAAGGAATGGCATTGTCCCTTTCCTGTATTGAGCAGTTTATCTACAAACATATTCCGAAGATCTTTGTCGCCCCTGTAATCATTAAAGTCATATCCGAGTTTTGGGAGGCGATAAGTTTTTCCGGATCGTTTATCGTAGTAAGTATTGTCTTTTCTGTATAGTTGTTGCACTCCGTAATTGATGGCAGCGTTGTTCTTTATGTTTAAGCCTTCCCGCTGCAACAATTGCTTTACTGCTGTTGCATATTTTTTTATCTTGTTCTCAAATGTTTCAAAAGATGGAGGATCATTATACCATGCGCTTTCTGTAAGGTATATGGCCTCGGTGATAGAGAAATCATCCGGGCTCATTTGCAGCAACCGGTTAAAGTAATTTTGATAAATGCCCGACCTGGCTTTATATAAATATTCCCGGTCTTCGCGCTCTTCTCCCGGTAAATAGTTATTTGGTGAACGTTGCAATTGAGCAGCATTTATTGCAGATTGTTGCCTTATCTGTTTATTTTGTTGTTCATAAGGATCGTTCGGCAATATTGACTGTAGTCTTTGCGGCTGAAATAAAGGAGATTGTTGCAACTGTGGGCTTCTGCCCGGCTCGGCCGGCTGAAATGATTTGAATATTGGAGTAGATACCTGGGAGAATAATGTGTATGAATAAGCCAGAAGCTGCAGTGTAAAAAGCAACCTGTATGCTTTTGCGGCAGCTATGTTAAAAGCTTTGGTATTCAGGTATAGGTAAAATATATGCACTTTCATTGGTTTAAGCCATAGAAAGTTAATTTATTATTTTGAATCATTAGTGTCCGGTAAAAAATAAAAATAGTTGTTTGAAAGTCTTGATGGATAGA
>CAYNTP010000066.1:0-3964 GCA_964400415.1 uncultured Parafilimonas sp. | reverse complement strand
CCGTAGGGGTGACATTATTATACAAAAAAACCGCCATTAAAAAACAGCGGTTTGTTGCACATGAGAAAAAAAATATCAGAGATCTATAGTCTTCAAATCTTTAGGCATCTTCACATCCACAGTTTGTGTCTGGTTGTTGCGTTTGAAAGTAATCTTCACCGTATCACCCTGCTTGATATCTTTCACACTTTCCCTGAGGTCATCTGTTGATTTGATAGCTTTACCATTTACCTGGGTGATGATATCATCTTCTTTCAAGCCTGCTTTTGATGCAGGAGAATCTTCATCTATATCGAGGACTTTCACGCCATTGCCATCTTCAGTGTCCTGTGCGGCAATGCCGATACGTGGTTTATTATCCCATGAAAAAGAAAAATTGCGGGGACCAAAATTTTTCCAGTCAAGATTGTTATCAGGCGAATTCCATGAATAAACCCTTACATCTTTTGATTTATCCAATGTTGCAGTTGTTGTCATTGTTTTACCATCCCTCAGGTAAGTGATGGTGATTTTATCGTCGGGTTTGTATTTGCCTACTACCTTATATAAATCATCCGGGCCGCTTATTTTATCTTCATTCACTTTAGTGATGACATCACCTTCTTTAAGGCCGGCCTTAGCTGCTGCACTGCCATCAGTAACATCGGTAACCTTTGCACCCATTTCATCTTTATTTGTCATCACACCCAACAATGCTGAGTTGATTTTTATTCCACTCAACATATTATCACGAAACATACGCAAATAATCCATCTGTGGCGCAAGTGAAGGTATGTTGCCATTAAAACTAAACTCCCTATCAAAACCATCTCCATCATGTTTGATAATATCTATATCCGCACTTTTAAAATCATCCACCGGTTTGCCATTGACAGTGATGTTATCGCCATCCACCACTATTGTCAACTTTTCTTTTGTAGGATTTTTTTTATGGATGATGATGCTTTCATCGTTTGAACCATTGGTAACTTCAGTATCCTGTGCCTGCAGGAATGTAAAACCCATTGAGAATGTAATGACCGCTGCAAGCGTTTTAATTGTCGTATTCATAATGATGTAATTTTTTATTCTACGAAGATTTTAGTAGTTCAAATATAGAGAGAATTTTTAATTACGAAAGCCTTCGGAAATGTTAAACCTGCGAATCATTTTTTTTTAAAGCCTGCATACCATAGTTCAAAAAATACGTTTCTAAGGTGTAATAACAATTCAAATGTCTTTTATTTGCAAAAAACTTTTTATGAGAAGATATTGGCTGTTAGCCGCCGGCATTCTCTGTACAACCTTATTACAAGCCCAGTTTGGATTTTATGTGGAAGGAGGACCCAACTACAGTATGCTCAGGGCTACAAGAAGCGCCGGTATTGTGAATGGGAAAAGTGAAATAGGTTGGCAACTTGGCGGTGGTGTTGAATACCATTTCATGAATGATTTCTTTATGTATATGGGTACCAATTTTTCAAGCCAGACATTCTTAAAAGATTCATCATCCATCAATGATACAGTTGTCAGTAAGTATAATATCCATCCTTATTTCATCAACATCCCTTTTGGTTTTGCCTATCAACTATCAATGACCAAAAATATCGGGCTAAAATTTTATGCAGGATTAAATACACAGATCGGGGTGGCAGGTAAACTAAAACGCAACACAGATTTTTATACCACTAATGGAAACACTACACCGCCTGAACATGTCCGCTCAGAATATGATAACCACAAAATAAATTTCGGGCGTTACCCAAATGTCACAAGTGATTTCAGGAACGACCTTGCAAATACAATATGGGGCCTAAACATCGGCGCCGGTTTAAACATCAATAAAAGAATTGAAGCGAATATTTTTTTCCAGGAAGGGTTGAATAATATCCTCCCCGGTGGTGATGGTGCGCCGGAAATAAATAAACTCAGGACACTCACAGTTAACCTGCGGTTTTATTTTCCCGGTAAATATTATAATGAAGGTTATAAAGAATAATAAACCTGGTAGTATTTACTGATCAATATAATTAAGTAACTCTTTACTTTCCGGTGTTACTTTACTATCAAAATGTTTGAGTAAGTTCCCGTTTTCATCAATAATAAATTTGTTGAAATTCCATGAGATGGTTGCATTCAAAACACCGTTCTCAGTTTTGTTGCATAGGTATTTGAATACCGGTGTTGCATTCGGGCCTTTCACATCCACCCTTGTTGTTAAAGGGAAAGTAACACCATGATCTTTCCTGCAAAAAGTTTTGATAGAATCATTATCGTGAAATTCCTGGTTGCCAAAATTGTCTGAAGGGAAACCTACAATCACCAGTTTATCTTTATGGCTTTCATACAATTTTTCAAGCCCTTCATATTGTGGCGTAAAGCCACACATTGAAGCAGTATTGACAATCAGGATTTTCTTCCCTTTAAAGTTTGAGAAATCAATAGTGCCGCCATCGAGTGATGCAATTTTAAAATCATAGATACTCATCGGAGCGGGATTAAATGAACTGAACATCAGAACAGCAAGGACAGAGATAATTATTTTCATAAAAAAGTTTTTACAACAGATGTGAATATGATGTTACCAAAGGTAGGAATAAGAAAGCTGACATTATATTAATATTACATCAGCGGCCCGGTTACACAGATTTATTTACAATTAAAAATTATGATGAACGATAAAAAACAACGCTGATAACATTTATCAACGATGCAGTCATGCCAATGAATTGAAAAAGTTTTCTCATCACATCCTAATTTTTCCCCTGATGATAGTTGAGAAAAAAATCGAAACGAAATTTCATTCAACTCAAAACAGAAATAAAACCGGGAAACTATTTTTATTTCTGAAGTTTAACTTTTTTATACTTTCGCAGTCTCAATCACTTTACAGCCATTATGACTAAAAAAGAAATCTTCAGAAACTGTAGTCAAACCATTTCAAAAAAAATGGTTCTGTTCCAATATGGCTTATTCACACACTGATTAAGAATCACAACAACAAACGAAGCAATCTCTGACAAGGGATTGGTGTGCTTGCCTGCACAGGCAATTCCACACCGGGTTCTTTGACATGGGAACTGGAAACGCCTGCCATTTCCCACTCGCTGCTACATGCATGCCTGCAATGCCTGGCAGCGACGGAGTATTTCTTTCAATAATATTCTTAATCAAAAAAACAATCATTATGGAACAGACAGTAAATCAAAAAACAATTTTAGCCTTACAGATCATTGAAAAATCAAAAAATGAATCCGGTTATTTTCAATACAGGAACCTGACAACGAACGACCTTGTTTTACAATCTATCGTTCATGAATTCAAAGAAAAATTTGTTTATCCAACTTCAACATACATTAAAAACAAAGAGCTATACAGGAAAGGAAAAATAAGTTGGGATGAATTAAAATGCAGCGCTGAAAAAATCTTCATTGAACAATTATCCGAATGTAATCAGAGGGAGATTGATGAATTTTTTGGAATTAAAAAAATGAGAGTGTGTTGAGATAAATATTAAGTTCAGTTTAATTACTTACTTTGATAACAGAAAATAATTTGACACTATCCATTTATCTTTCAGAGGATAATTTCAATCTCCCTAGCGAAGATAATGCAGTGTTTAATTAGAAGGTAAATAAAAACCTTTTACTGAGATAAAGTCACCGTTTTTTTCACCAACATTTTTAAATCATAATCATAATTTAACCCTGCATTTTTAAACTATATTTTTAAAATTGCAGGGTTATAAAATAGGCCATTTTAATAACTCCCGAACATGAAAGATTTATATGCGGGGTTTGTTTTCCATATCTCACTTCCTCAACTTTCCATAATGTAGAACCGGCAATACTTGCAAACTTTTTCCATATAGTTTACATTGTTGCCTGCACAAGTATTTTACAACGATTGACTTTGTTTTATAAACAATCGTTCATGAGTTCAAAAAAAATATGTTTATCCGACTTCTGCATACATTAAAAACAAA
>CAYNTP010000065.1:0-5699 GCA_964400415.1 uncultured Parafilimonas sp. | reverse complement strand
AAAAAATCAAGTTGTGCAGCATCTTTTAGAGGTGCACAATGCTGGACATCTCCAAGCACCATCACTTCTTTTTCTTTTACAGTATAATTTTTCCATTCAGGCAGGTTATTGCCATTCGGGTTTCCTGTCTTTACAAAATTTGACCAATAACCCGACATCACATTTGCCAAATCATAATCAACTTTTTCCCATGGACGATTTGAGAAATTTAAATTATCAAGTGCATAAGGAACTTCACCTGTATGAAATGCATGATATTTTTTATACTCGCCGGTTCCCGGTACCCAGTGTGTAAAACGATAAACATAAACTTTCCTGCCTTGCTTATCTTCAAGGTTGGCCCAGGCATAATTCTGCACACCAAAAATTAAATCACGTGAAAGGTTGTATTGTGAAATGGAAGCAATTGAGTCATTCGTTGCCGGGTAATATTTCAAAACTGTTCCTGCGTCAATGCCATATTGTTGTAAGACCTGTTTTTTATATTCATCTGCTGTCCTGATAGCGCCAAACATCAACCCTTCATTTTCATTCCAACCTGTTAATAATGAAACTTTGTTTTCTTTTCCTGAAGCAAAAATCTCAGGCATTGATTGTGGCAAAACATAACCATCTATGATAGGGCCACGTATTGTCTGCGCTTTCATTAATTCTGATGCAGGCAGCTTTCGTAAGTCTTCAATAGAATTTGCTTTCAACCCGACTGCAGCTTTTATTCCATCTTGTTCTGCCTGTTGCAAAGTGGCCATGCCGGAATTGGTTTTAATGACCATGGCGCCACTTTCAGCAATCGCTTTATTAAACAAGCCTTTGGCAAGTGGCGATGCTACCAGGCAATTCACACTCATCGAGCCTGCAGATTGACCGGCGATAGTAACATTGTCTGGGTCACCACCAAATGCGCTGATATTTTGTTGCACCCATTGCAATGCCGCAACCTGGTCCAGTAAACCATAATTACCTGAAGCATGATTGGGTGATTCCTTTGTAAGTTCAGGATGTGCAAAGAATCCGAAAATACCTACACGATAGTTGATACTCACAAACACAATTCCTTTTTTTGCCATCGCCTCACCATCATAAATTGGAACATTAGCGCCACCACTTGAAAAACCACCACCATAAATCCAGACCATAACAGGTTTCTTTGCAGTAGTTGAATTTGTCCACACATTCAAATACAAACAATCTTCACTGATAGGTTGTTTACGAATCAGGAATTCATCACTCCACATTGAGAATGGTGCAGGTGATGCCTGCATCGGGCTGGCACCAAATGCCACACATTTTTTAATGCCATCCCAATGCTGAACAGGTTGAGGTGCTTTCCATCTCAATTCACCAACTGGTGGCGCTGCAAAAGGAATGCCTTTGAAAATATGTATGTCTCCATCTTTGTTTGTTGTACCTGAAATAAGGCCTGCATCTGTTTTAATCACTAACTGTTCAGCCTGTGAAAATGATGAGTAATTGAAAAGTATTAATAATGAACAGAAGATTGGTTTTAAAAATTTCATGTGATGATTTTTTACTGGCACAAACTAAAATAAAAATACTTAGTGACAATACTGGTCTTAGCTGCAAATGAATTTTACAGGCAGGAGTTTTTGCTCATAACAGTTGTTTGTTGTCAAACCGATTGCTCCAACTGATATGATTGTTGTAGCAGAAAATGTCTCATCTCTTTATCGGTTTCAGTTTTCAATCGCTTAAAAATCTCAACATACTTATTGCTCCGGGTAATAAAGTTTTCAGTTGAAGTTGTTTTATCAAGCCACACACTGAAATCAGAAAGATCTGCCTGTTCACTTGAATACTCAAGGGCCTCTGCGTATCCGGGAGTTGAAAGGTTTGAGCTATGCCATATATCAACTGGTGTAATAGACCTGCCGAAGAATTTGTCAAATAAGTAAAAGTTGCTGCAAAAAGTTTGAAACGCTTTTTTCTCCGCTTCTTTTGTTTTGTCTGTCTTGAAAAGAATAATTGTCCACTCAAACAAAAACTCCGGGAACCCGGAATCATCCGGGAAGTTTTTGTCAAACCATTTGAGATAAGTCTGTCCGCCTTTGTAATCGGCAAGTTGAATAAAATATTTTGTCGGCAGGTAACGTAGTCCTCTGCTATCATCGTAAAAGCCAAACTTTCTCTTTTCGGAGGTAAGTATCCGTTTAATGTCTGCAATTTTCTTTTTTATTCGTTCTGTTTGTTTCGGAGTCATGATGTCACTTTTAATTAAAACTAACGGTCATGGATTTGCGCAGTTTTGTAATTTGTATTACACCTGCAGGAACCACTGCCCTGTTATATTCTAAAATTGAAAAATTAAGAACTAAAGCTTAGATTTAACTGCCTGTAGGAAGATAGGTACGTCAAGATGGAAATAAAGATATGATTTTGCAATGACCTTTTATTTAAAAATATTGCCGTAAGAACATTATAACAGTCAGGAAAAAATATAAGCAGCAAATATGATAAAAACCTGGTGCCATAAAAAACAATTGCACCGGAAAAATAAAAGCACCATCTATACCCGGTGCCCTGTAAAAACAATTAAAGTGAATTGAAACCCCATAAGTGAACCGCTTCATTCAATCCCGCAATGCAGCGGGAGCTTAAATCAAACCTTTGCGCAGCAACAGATTTTTATTGCATGATACAAATGGCGCAAAGCTTCGTTTAAGCCTTATATGTTGTAGCCAGTGCAGTTTACTGCCATGATGTGTCATACTTAATTATAATCATAAAACAACATTAATACAAGAGAAACTATTGTCAATAATGCTGATAGTAAAATGCCAAATTCAGTCTTCTGTGTTGAAGGTCGCATTATCTTAAGCTTAGTCAAGATTATTCCAATTACTACACTTAAAATCAATCCTGCAATTAAACTTAAAAACGGTGTGTACCAATTGGATTTGATGATTGAGACAATTACAAAAGCTAAAATACCTATACCCGCTGTCAATTTTTGAATCAGTGTCGCAATACCTATAATTGGTCCCATTGAAGATAGATTATTCATTGTAGACATGTTCCGTAAAGAATACAAGCCATGAAGTCCCAACCATAAAAAAGTAGAATAAATTATTAATGTCAAGTACATGTTCGGAGGAGTTTTCTTCGACTATTGTGAAACAAAATGTCCATAATCTTTTCAAATTTCTAAACGATTAATGTAGCTATGTCGTTTTGAATGTCATGTTTGCATTGGCTACAACGGTACGGCTTGGAGATGTGGCGGAATTCCGTGATTCGTCTGGCCGTAACCGAAGCTAAATTTATAACTAAATGTTCATTGTTTATTCTTTTGCCCGGCGTTTTTCAGCCAGCATATCAGCAAACCCCATGTAAGCTGCATACTTTGTCGTGTCATAATTTAACAGGTCGCAACTTAAAAATTTCGTTTGTCAATACATTGGAAAATTTTGTATCGATTGGTTGTGTCCATTGTTCAGGTAATTCAAAGTCGCTTGCAGGATGCAATTGTCCAGACATAGAAGTGGTCGCGCCTTTGTACATACCCTTAACCATGTCTTTTATTTCTTTTAATTCTGTGTCGCTAATATCTTTTGCTATTACAAGACCGCAACTTCTGTCAGGGAATGCCAGGTAATAACCATTTGAAAATGCCTTTGTCAACTCTATTGAAAGTAAAATTCTGCTTGAACCAATTCCGTCGCTGTTCATGAAGCAAATCCATAGCAGTTGTTGTCCGCCTGCAGCCATTTTGTATTGACTAAAAAAGTTTTCATTGTCTGCAATTGATAACCGTAAGTTTTCAAATGATTTTTGTTGCCAACCGTCATGTTTGTTATTTAATTCTTGATATTGTTCTTGTGTCAAATAATTCATGGTCGCCGCAGAACCAAATGTTACCCATGTCAAAATGAACGACTGATTGGGGAAAGTTTGGTGTGGCAACTCCCATGTCCCCTTTACATAATAGTTTGCAGGAACAATTAAAGGATAAATGTTGTCAAGGCTTATTATCATTAACGGAATGTCGGTTAAAGTTGCAGCTTACGTTTGACTCGCTTGGCGAAGGCGGCAAGTTTTACCACTAAACTTCAACCGAAGACGAGACCATAAATTTAGTAAAAATGTTCAATCGAAGGTGTTTACTGCCGCTTTTGCCAAACGAGCTGTTATCGGCTGCCTTTCTATTCGCTTAATATGCCTGTTCATTGTCTATTCGTGTTGAATGTAAAATTTTTCTATTAAGTCAACAATTAAATCAGAAGGCTGCTCTCCTCTGTCTTTCATTGCAAGCATTTCTTTTATATGGTCTTTGGTCATAAACAAAATCACCTTCTTCTCTGCTGAAGAATAAATAGTATTTCGCTGTCTATGTGCCGAATCATTAGGAAGTTTACTGCATACCATAATTGCTAATTTACCCATTGGCTCAGTCAAATAGTTTCTCGTCTGATTGACCTCTTCGTGTCCAATTTCTGTTGTATCATAGTTTTTAAACTCAAACAAAATCATTCTTGCATTAAGTTCTAAAAACAAATGATGCCAATTTTTAGCTGCTGCATCATCATTTGATGTTATGTTTCGGTTTGGGAAAATAGCATCCATACGACTTACACCTGAATAAGTCCTTGCCTGTCTTGTCGGTTCGTTTAAGGGTGGAACAAATAGAAATTTTAAAATACTTGTGCAAAGAGTTTCAAATTGGCTCCAACCTGCGGTTCCCAAAGGACAGGCATCCAATTGCTGAATGAATGTGTTTACCTGACTCATTTGAGAAAATATTTTTTTAAGATTCGTTTCTTACTTGCGATTAATTTTTTTAAGAGCAATCCGTCAACTACTTCAATATCTAGGTAGTTTTCTCTTCGAATTTCATTTAGATAATCCTCTACTACAGAATTTATTTGACTATTGGTAATAAGTAAAAGTTTTGCATCCTCCTTGTCAATGTATTTGTAGAGGTCAATAACTTGCTTAATGGTTTTGATGTCGAACCTTGATTCTGAATAGAATTTAGATTCAATCATCCATAGTTCCTTTTTCTTTTGTCCAAAGGGATTTTTAGAAAAATACTCTGCAATAAAATCAATTTCTCTACCATTGAATCGTTCTTCTCGTTTAATGTTTTTAAAACCGTAGGCTTTTAGTAAGTCGTAAATCATTTCTTCAAAATCCCTATGATTTAAAATCTCAAACGATACTTCGGGAATTGCTTTGATTCTTTGCAATATTTTGTTTAGTCCTTTATCAAAGTCAGTCGTTAAATTGAAAATCTCATATTCAAGAAAGTCACTCGGAATATTACACTTTTCAATAAGAACGGGTATGACTGAAATTTTGCGTTGTCTTGTTTGCTGAAAGAAATCTTGTGTGTATTCAAATTTGAAATAGGGCGATTCAAATAATGACTTTGACAATAAAACCAAAACAAAGTCACTGGATTGAAATAAATACTTTACCTCGTCAAAAATTCTATCTCCATATGATATGTCCTTGTAGTCAGTTACGATGTCAAAGCCTGTGCTTTGAAGCCGTTCTGCAAGAAGCATCGCTTTCTCTTTGTCGGCATAGGAGTAGGAGAGAAATATTCGTCTTCTTCTGTTGTCGTCCATAATTTTGAAACTATTATTTTGTTGTTGACATTATTCTCCGGTTATGGGTGTTATGGTTGCCGATAACGTGCCGCGTATTGGCGATGGGCGGGATTTTTAGCACTGAACTTT
>CAYNTP010000064.1:0-5915 GCA_964400415.1 uncultured Parafilimonas sp. | reverse complement strand
TAAAAAGGGTGGCTTTTTTAGCTCACCCTTTTAAATTTTAATCGGACAATAGTGAAAAACAATATATAAAGTGCTTGCAT
This sequence comes from uncultured Parafilimonas sp., assembly GCA_964400415.1. Lineage (GTDB taxonomy): Bacteria > Bacteroidota > Bacteroidia > Chitinophagales > Chitinophagaceae > Parafilimonas. Next base: position 5,835 of record CAYNTP010000064.1, on the reverse strand, counting down.
CATTATTGATTTAAATATTAATGTGGATACTCGTAATAATTTAATCTTTCTGTTTTGTCTTCCCTTCCCCGCAATGTCTCTTTCGCAAAGCCATGAGCGCAAGAAAAGACATTGCGGTTTAAGAAGCACGAATGCCTATCATTTCCTGCAACGTTTTTTCATCACATCCTCTCCAAAAGTTATTGTGTTTTAGCATTGAGGAAACTCATTGTTCTTTTTGCAATATAAAAATTTGCTCCGCTTTGTTTTGAAATAATAAAAAAATATTGTTTACATAAAACCTCAATGTCCATCCCTCGCACAACAGCTATGCAATGAGAAATAATAGGAAAGACAAAGTGATGAACATTATTTCGTTTGGTGAAGACACCAACCGATAGGAAAAGCCTGAAAAAAATTAATTAATTAATCTTCTGTCTTGCTTTAAACCAAAGTGTATCAGTTAAAGCCCCATCGTTTAAGGAATCTAAACCGGCATTAAAAACGTAATAATTTTTTGTAACTTCTATCACCTTAACAATGCTAATATGAGAATTATAAAAAGCTTTCTCATCATCAGATATAGGTTGACTTTTCCTGATAAATTTTAAATTAAACTCACAAGTATTTTTCCAATCAACTTTCCAAAAAGAAGTGTCTTTAGTTTCAATATTAATTTCTTTCTGTATTGAAGCATTTCTAAGTATAATAAATCCTTGCTTTGAACCTGACGGATAAAAATAAAAAGTTCCGCATTTTATTTTATTGCAATCATAAGCTGTTGGTGATTGCCCAAGCATAAACAAAGGCAGTATAAATGCTATTAAAAAACATATCGATTTCTTATTCATTAATTATTTATTCCAAGTAAATTTCCTTCCCCGCAATTTCTCTTTCGCAAAGCCATCAGCGCAGAAAAGGACATTGCGGTTTACGAAGCACAAATGTCTATCATTTCCTGCAACTTTTTTTTCCATCACATTATCTCCAAAAGTTATTGTGTTTTAGCATTGAGAAAACTCACTATTCTTTTCGCAATATAAAACTTTGCCCCGCTATATTTTGAAATAATAAAAAAAATATTGTTTACATAAAACCTCAATGTCCATCCTTCGCACAAAAGCTATGCAATGAGGAATAGGAAAGAAAAAGTGATGAACATTATTTCGTTTGGTGAGGACACCAACCGATAGGAAAAAAGTGCTTATCTTAAATTTATCATCAGAAGTAATAAAGAAATTTATTTGTTTGGATTTCATTTAATCATTGGATTTATTATATGGCTTAAATTCAGGTTTTTCTCCTGTAGCTTTTTCAATATCTTTCATTGCTCTCCTTTCCCTTGCAGAACTTGCGGCTTCTTGTTTTAATTCTCTGTGATTGGCAATAATAATTCCTTACCATTTAGTTTGAGTAATGTAATAGCTATGCTTGTTTTTTAAAGACGTCCAAAACCCATTATTGCAGATGTCAATATTTAGTCGCAATAGATATTCTAAAATGATTTCTTTATTAAATTTTTTGACAGATCTACTATTAGTATAGTTTTCTGATTCCTCAAAGCTTTGTACTTTACCACTCGTGTAAAACTCCCATTTTTTGCCATCCTTAATGAGACTAATTACTCTTTCGATGTTTTCATTAGATGAAAAATCTAAATAATAAAACATAAACGAAGGATATAATTCTTTGCAATTTGAAAAAGATACCTTAACTGCTTTTCGTTTAAACTCTTTACAATAATTCAAAACAATTGTATGACGTCCATCGTAAGAGTTAACAAAAAAAGCTGTTTGCCCAACTAAATTACTCGGTTCCCAAAGTAAAATTTTATCCATATTAGCTCCTTTGGGAGGATATGGGAAGTAAATATTTTCAATGCTTGGTTTATTTACTGGTGCAACAACATATTTATCATTAGAATTATTATCCGTTAAAAAAGAAGTTAACTCTTTTGCACTTGTTTCTATGTTGCAATCTATAACTGTAAGTACAACGTATTGAAGGTCGTTAATCATTTGGGTTTTTCTTTAATATCGTTTGCTTTACCTCAGAGTTGGGGTCATTTCCTTTCCTGCAATGTCTCTTTCATAAAGCCATGAGCGCAGAAAAGGACATTGCGGTTTAAGAAACACGAATGTCTATCATTTCCTGCAACGTTTTTTCCATAACATCATCTCCAAAAGAATTTGTGTTTTAGCATTGAGAAAACTCATTGTTCTTTTTGCAATATAAAACTTTGCTCCGCTATGTTTTGAAATAATGAAAAATAATATTGTTTACATAAAACATCAATGTCCAACCCACGCACAATTGATAAGCAATGAGACATTTTGGGAAAGGGAAAATTGTTCAATTGGTATTATTTTGATGAGTTTTATTTACTGTAAATACAAAAGCTGTATTACTGCGGCTTTTTAATATTTTCTTATATTATTATTGGTTTATAGGCGCTTCTTTTTCACTAATTGCTTTCAAAATACTGCTCATTCTATCCAAGTCACTATAAGTAAAAATCTCATCTTGATTTAATGCTTTTTTTAAATATTCAACATCTTCCACAAGAGAGCCAACTCCAGGTTGAGGTGTTTCATTTAAATTATTCCATTCATCAGATGTAATAAACCAATACTCATCAAAATCAAATGATATATTTTTTATGTTATTTTTTTTAAGCTTTTCAACTATTAATTTAAATAGTTTTTCAAGTTCGTTAATTGTAAGATTATTCATGAAGTTTTAAGTTTCTTTATCCCCTTTCCCACAATGTCTCTTTCGCAAAGCCATGAGCGCAGAAAAGGATATTGCGCGGAAAATAATCCATGGCTTTCATTTTACCCTAAATAAACTTTTAAAACAAAAACTTACTCCTGGGTAAATTTTGTTTCTCTTGGAAATAGTATAGAAAAACAAAAAAATAATTTTAGTTAGCTTATAACGCACCCGGCACTTGCGAAGTTATAACCTCAATGCAGGAAACCATTTGCATCACTTCTTTATCTGCAAATCCTCACCGATTGCATTTTCAACAACTAACTGCACACTTATTTTCATACCAGCAAACCCGCATCTTCTTTAGCCTTTAATTCCTTAATAAAATCAAGCGCCTCAGACACCACATCACACATGATGGTTATAAGGCTACCCGGCTTTGCATTCTTATATGCAAACACGATTGCTTCAGGTTCTTTATAAATTATTTCAATTGGAATTTCTTTTGTTTTGGCTTCATTAATCCCTTCTACCAGTAAATTCACAATTTCTTCCGCTGTTCTTCCTCTTAGGTTCTTATCACAACGTATTATGATTTCATCAAAATATTTTGCTGATAACCTGCCTAATTCACGGATGTCATCATCCCTCCTGTCGCCCGTACCACTTATGATTCCGATTTTTGGCGAGCCTTCCATTTTGCTTACAAAATTTCCCAGCAAATCAAGGCCTGCAGGGTTGTGCGCAAAGTCAACAATAAACTTACATTTCTTAAACTCAAATACATTCAACCTGCCCGGCGTCAATGCAGGTGATGGTATGAATGTGCTTAATCCTGTCCTGATATCTTCTATTGATATTTCACGGAACAAATATGCAGCCAGCACTGCGGGCAATGTGTTCATAATATTGTGCAAAGCTTTACCATCAAACGTGATGGGTATATCCGTTACTTTCAGCACTCGTATTTTCCAGGTGCCTTTTAAAATTGTAACATATCCATTTTCATAAACCACAGCATAACCACCACCTTTGCAATGTTTTTTTATCCGTGGGTTATTTTCATCCATGCTAAAAAATGCCACATTACATTTCAGGTCATCTTTCATATTATACACCAGGTCATCTTCAGCATTTAATATTGCAAAGCCACCCGGCTTCACAGTTTCAGGCACCACACTTTTTACCCTTGCCATCTGTTCCAAAGTATTGATACCTGCAAGGCCCATGTGGTCTGCAGTTACATTGGTAACAATGGCAACATCACATTTATCAAATGCAAGGCCTGCTTTTAATAATCCGCCTCTTGCACATTCAAGCACTGCAAAGTCAACAGTAGGGTCGCTCAATACAAACTTTGCACTCACTGGTCCTGTGCAATCACCTTTCATCATCAGTTGGTTTTGGATATACACACCATCACTCGTTGTATAACCCACTTTTTTACCGGCTGCTTTACAAAGATGTGCAGTCAGTCTTGTAGTTGTTGTCTTACCATTAGTGCCTGTAACAGCAATGATGGGAATCCTGCCTGTGCTACCTTTCGGAAACAACATGTCAATTACCGGCTCTGCTGCATTGCGTGGCAAACCATCAGATGGTTCAACATGCATGCGGAAACCCGGTGCTGCATTCACTTCCAGGATGGCGCCACCGTTTTCAGTGATAGGATGGCTGAGTTCCGGCGCCATAATATCAATGCCGCAAATATCAAGTCCAATGATGCGTGCAATACGTTCTGCCATAAAAACATTTACAGGATGCACTTCATCTGTAACATCTGTGGAAGTACCGCCGGTGGAAAGGTTGGCTGTTGGTTTCAACAAAACCAATTCACCTTTTGCAGGCACTGTTTCAAGTGTATATCCTTTTTCATCCAGCATTTTTTGTGTGAACTGGTCAATCGTAATCTGTGTCAGAACTTTTTCATGACCAAAACCCCTACGCGGGTCTTTATTGGTTTCATCCACCAGCCATTGAATGTTATGTTCGCCATCACCGGTTACAGCAGCAGGTGTCCTTAATGCAGCGCAGATAAATTTATAATTAATCACCAGCACCCTGAAGTCATAACCCACAATAAATTTTTCTACAATCACACTGCGTCCATACCGTTGTGCAGCTTCCATTGCTTTTGTTGCCTGTTCCCATGTGGTGATGTTTGTTGTATTGCCTTTTCCATGATTGCCATCAATCGGTTTTATCACCAACGGATAACCAAATTTTTCAACAGCATCACGTAAGCCTGCTTCAGTGCGTATCACTGTGCCTTTGGGTACAGGTATCTGTGCAGCATCCAATAAATTTTTTGTTTCTTCTTTATCGCCTGCAATGTCAACAGCAATCGTTGAAGTAGTGCTTGCAATAGTCGCCCTGATTCTTTTCTGATGCACACCATAACCCAACTGCACAAGGCTTTGTTTATTCAACCTGATAAAAGGTATGCCGCGTTTTACAGCTTCATCCACGATAGAACCTGTTGACGGCCCCAGCCTTGTATCTTCCCTTATCTCACGCAACCGTTGTATGTCTTCACTTAAATCATATTCTTTTGAATCAATCAATGCCTGTGCAATCCGCACCGATGCTTTTGCAGTATATACCCCCGCATCTTCTTCCATATAATCAAACACAACAAAATATTCACCTTCTTTACCGGTGCTCCTCGTGCGGCCAAAACCACAATCCATACCGGCAAGCGTTTGCAGTTCCAATGCAATATGCTCTATCACATGTCCCATCCATGTACCTTCTTTGACACGTGAAAAAAATCCACCCGGTTTATCTTCACTGCAACGGTGTTCATAGAGGCTCGGCATCAATGCTTCAAGCCTTTCTAAAAAACCGTCAATAGTGTTGGTGGGACGTTGTTCCATTTCTTCCAGGTCAAGTTTCATCTGGATTAATTTCGGGCGGCGTACACTCCAGTAGTTCGGCCCCCTCATGATTTTTATTTCTTCAATCTTCATAAGCTTCGCTTATATTTTTTTTGTAGTGAGCAGTGGAATAATTATCAAGCATCGTTGCGTCGCACACTGCAACTGCATTACGGCATTCAACTGCAGTCTGCTGTTCAACCTGCTTGCAATATATTATTATCTTGCTTAACTCGGCAGGATTTTTTTTCTAAAAAATATACTTATC
>CAYNTP010000063.1:0-6319 GCA_964400415.1 uncultured Parafilimonas sp. | reverse complement strand
TAAACTTTGTAAATTTATTGGAATTATCTGTCCGTGAAAATTAGGCCATCTCAGTCAGCCAATAGTAATAAAGAAGGATTTATCCCTTTACATAGTGGCTATAAAAATTTGATTACTTATCAAAAGTCAGAAATAATCTATGATGGTACTGTTTATTTCTGTAATCGTTTTTTCAGGAAATATGATCGTACGATTGACCAGATGGTGCAGGCTGCACGTTCCGGAAAACAAAATATTGCAGAAGCAAGTATGGCATCAGCAACATCAAAGGAAACAGAGATTAAACTTACCAACGTTGCACGGGCAAGCTTAGGTGAGCTTTTGATAGATTATGAGGATTATTTGCGCATTAATAAATTAAAGAAATGGGAAAGGAATGACCGGCTCTCAAAGCGCTTTGATGAGTTAAACAAAACACCCAATGCAAATTATGAAACCTTTAAAAAGGCAATAGAACATGAGAACCCGGAAATAAGCGCTAATATCATGAGGTGTTTAGTAAATGTAACCATCTATCTTCTTAACCGGCAATTGGAAAGCCTTGAAAAAGCATTTATCAATGAAGGGGGATTACGTGAAAGAATGACCAAAGCCAGGCTTAATCAAAGAAATAAAAAATAGATTTTTTCTACAGCATATTTTCGGGCGACTATGGTAATTGGGGCGGCGATATCCGTCCCACAAGTCCCCCAGGTCTCACAAAACAAATATCTCATGAAAGTCCAACTGCTGTTAGCGTCACGACAACAGAAGCTCGAAAACCCGGATGTATTTGTCAACGTAAAATCGGACCTGAGATTATTTCTTAGTCAACATAAAAGGTTTGATCAATGATGAAGTTCAATTGATGCCCGAACTGTTTTCTTACTTACAAACCATCAGTGAGGAAAACAATAAACCGGGAGAGTTTATTTTAATGTGGTCTCAAAATTCCCTGATCTAAGCAAGTCATCACAAAAAAATCTACACCTGATCTATGGAGGTGCCAAAAATGTAAAGCGTAAGGAAGCGTCTGTAATTAGCTTGAAGAATATCAGTAATTTAATTTGAGTCCTTTTCTTTGACCTACTTCCAGAATTGCATTATCATAAAATTTCAAAAGGATAATATCACCATCAATATTATCCTTTTGAAAAAACATTAACCCAATAAATCAAAATTATATTTCTGCCAATGAAAGCCCATCACCGGAAACAGCCATTGGTATATCCATATATTTTTCATTGTGCTGACTCACATCAAGCCCTTTCTCTTCTTCAATTGATGAAACCCTTAACGTAACGATGAAGTTCACCAATTTAAAAATGATAAATGAAGCAGCAAAACTATACACTGCTGCAAATACCATTGCCTTCACCTGTACAAAAAAGAATGCAAAATTACCATACAACAACCCGTCATTGCCTGCACCGTTTACTGCTTTGGTAGCAAATATCCCGGTCAGCAACATACCTACCATCCCTCCGATTCCATGACAGGGAAATACATCCAGCGTATCATCAAGCGAACTTTTTGATTTGAGATATACAGCCATATTAGAAATGATAGCTGCAATAAAACCAATAAACACACTTTGAGGTATAGCCACAAAACCTGCACCTGGTGTTATTGCCACCAACCCTACAACTGCACCGATACAAAAACCGGTTACTGATGGTTTTTTACCTCTTAATGCATCAAAAAACATCCAGGATAAACCTGCTGCTGCTGCAGCAGTATTGGTGGTGGAGAATGCAGAAACAGCAAGTGCATTGGCGCCTAATGCTGAACCTGCATTAAAACCAAACCATCCAAACCATAACAATCCCGTACCTATCAAAACATAAGGGATGTTTGCAGGGATAGTTTCTTTATGCAGGATATGCATTTTTCTTGGCTTCAATACAATGGCTCCTGCAAGCGCTGCACAACCTGCAGAAATATGTACTACTGTACCGCCTGCAAAATCCAATGCTCCCATTTTGAAAAGGAAACCATCAGGGTTCCAGCTCCAGTATGCCAAAGGTGCATACACCAGTAAACTGAATAATGCTGTGAACAATACATAAGCAGTAAACCGCATCCTTTCTGCTATTGCTCCTACAACAAGCCCGGGTGTGATAACTGCAAACATCAACTGGAACATTGAGAACAATGATTTGGGAATTGTAGGTGCCATTGACCAGGGTTCACCTGAAGCAACTCCTTTATACATAAAATGTGTAGAAGGGTTACCGATAAAGCCATTTAAAATTCCATTTACAGGTCCGCCAAAACATAAGCTATACCCTACCACTATCCAAAGTACACTCACAACTCCTGCGGCAACTACACTTTTCATCATCGTCGAAAGAACATTTTTCCTATTAACCATGCCACCATAAAAAAAGGCTAAACCAGGTGTCATTAAAAATACAAGTGCAGTGGCGACCAATATCCATGCAGTGTCAGCTCCATTATATTTACCCTGGTCAAAATTGGGCAAAGTGGGTACAAACGCGGTAGCAACGGCCACAATCAGCAGTACAAAAAAAGGTGCTGAATTTTTTAAAGTTTGCTTGCTCATAACTAAAATAATTTGGTTTTTATTTATTAATTGGTTTAACTGAATACAATTTTAGAAATATTTTTTAATAATTTTTGATATTTATTATGATTTGCACATAAACTGTTGATATTTTATTACATATTATTTTTTGTAATTTATTTTAAATCTTAAAAAAATTTAGATCTTTTTTTGATTTAAATTAAAAATGATATGTCACGGCCAATAGTCCGGCCAACGAAGTACAGGTGTTATCGTAAGAGTGGTTTTTAAAAATGGCAGTCTTACAATTATCCAATCTTATCTCGGGGATGATGGTCAGGTTATTAATCCTGATATTGGGAGAAACTGTAAAAGCCAGCACATTGCTGCAAAAGCCAAAAGCCCCCTGCTCATCTCCAAAATATTCACCCCTCAGGGTTACCCCGAATTTTTCGGTAGGATCTATATTGAAATATAATGCTGAGCCCCAGGAAACAGCATCATCAACATCTTTTGGTTTTAAGAACTTTACAGTACCGTTATAGGCTATATTAAATTTATCACTGAATGTTTTTACCACCACTACATCAAATTGTGTTGAATTAAAACTGCCACCGTAAGTACCCACATAATTAAAATATGCCTTCAATTCTTCATCGGTAGTTGCAGTGCTGAACTGGGCTAATTCATATTTTCTTGAAGATAGAGTTGTAGCATTATCTGTCGGGTTTGAAACACCCAACATCAAAGCACTTTTCTTACCCAGCCCGATATCAGCCTTTATGCCTGTATGCGAAAACGGCCCAAAGGAAAACATGTAACTCATGCTATAATCACGGTTCTGGTAAGCATCCACCAGTTCATAACCCACATGAGTAGCCCATTTGCCCATTGTAATTTTAAGCTTGTCAGAAACTGCATAACTCAGGTAAGCCTGTTTGATTGCAAATAAAGAAGAATGATCACTGTTAGCATAGGAAAACTCTTCAGCTCTCCTGCCAAATCCAAGATCAATAAAAGCGCTTGCTTTTCCAAAACTATGGGCAGCCTGAACACTTGCCATCCCCAGTTCAAATGAATTTTGAGAATTAGTGAAGCTGGTATAATTGTCTGTAAATTCCTTCCCCCCGGCATCTTTAGCATCAGCAAAACTGAAACGGTAATAACCATCAATTGAGCCGGTTATGACCGGCCACCTGGATTTTACAGAATCTGTTTGACAAAATGCCCCGAAGTAAAGAAAGGTGAAGAAAGAAAGAGAAATGATTTTTTTCGCCATAGCAGATGATTGTTTAAAGTGAATTAATAAATACCTTTTCTTTCATCTGGCATTTTTTTCAATCGTTATTTTATAAAATATAAATTTTATTATATATTTTATAAATTTTTAACAATGATAAATATTTTTTATAATTATTATAATTTTTTAATACATATTATTTATTATAATGTTTATAATTTTACACTTTTCACCCTGCTGATTAAAGTGACATTAAAAAATTTAATTTTAAATAATTGTTATATCTAGTTTATAATAAGCAAATTATATTTATATATTTACAATTTTATTTTGCAAGAGAGTATCAGAGATACTACAAATACTTTTCACATTAATTTTTTTATAATAAATTAATAATATTTTGAATTATCTATTTTTTTGAAAATTCCTACTTTACATAGAAGAAGTAAAAAAAGAGTTGATGAAATTATACTGTCCTCAGAAAAGGGTTTCATCCAGTGAAAAATTTTTAATCATCAGCTATTACAATTTTGAAACACGTTTTCTAAACCCCAGCCAAAAAATTAATATTGCCATTAACTGGGTACAAATAGAAAAAATGACCAACCAACTTATAGATTTATCATATAGAAATCCCATTAAGAAACTGCCAAAGAACCAGGATAAACCAAAAACTGAATTAAACAACCCAAAACCTGTTCCTCTTTTTTGATGTGGAATAAACTCTGATACAGCTGCTTTTAAAACAGACTCCTGAGCGCCCATACCAATACCCCATAATATCATTCCAGCAATTGCCCATGAAAATCCTCCCATAAAAACCATTGGTGCAAACAACAATGAAATCAGGGTTAAACAAATGATAACCCTGTTTCCATAATGGTCGAATAGCTTACCTGAAATTAAAGCAGCCAATCCTTCACTCGCCATGGCAAGTGAATACAGGATTGGAATAGTTGCATCCTGCATGATACCAGAACTTTTAAAATGATAAGCAATCAAAGTAAAGTCGGCAAAGCCGGCAGCAATACAGGCAGAAGCAATCAAATAAATCCAGAATTTTTTTGTATAGCCTGTTGTTTTAATTGTAGTTATTTTTATTTCAAGGCTTCCCGGGCTTGGATGAAGCTTCCAGGAAAATAATAAAACAGAAATTGCCAACAAAGCTGGTATAACCAGCAAAAGATATGCAGTTTTAAAAGAATCTTGTTTAAAATACAAAACGGCACTTATAATTAGTGGGCCAATAGTTGCACCAACAGAATCTAAAGCTTCATGTAATCCAAAACCCCAACCCCTGCCCATTTTCTTTGTAGCATAAGATAACATTGCATCGCGTGCAGGGGTTCTTATTGCTTTACCCACTCTTTCTACAATTATCAGGATTATTGCTATTTGCCAGTATCCTGCAAAAGCTAGAAGAGGTACAGAAAATAGATTGAGAAAATATCCGGCAATTGTTATTGTCCAATACTTTCTTGTTTTATCGCTTATGTAACCTGAAATGATTCGAAGCCCATACCCTGCTAATTCCCCTAAGCCTGCAACAAAACCCACTGTAGTGGCTGATGCACCTAAAATATCCAGGTAAGCGCCATTTATGCTTCTTGCCCCCTCATAAGTCATATCCGAAAACAAGCTGGTTAATCCCATCAATACAACAAATGATGTGGCTGTTTTCAGATTCATTGTTGGTGAATGAATTAGATTGGAAGTTTTATGTAAGCGCATATTACTCCCCGGATTTTTATGCTTTTATAAATTTCATTTTTTATGGCTGTAATATAAAACCCCTGCTTTTTCTATGGTCATTAATCCACCACAACCTGCTTTCTCAATTAACTCATCTGCTTGCTTCACAAAATCATTAATCTTGTTTTCATCATCAATAATCTCGACCACAATTGGAAGGTCTTCTGATATTTCAATCCATTTGGCTGTATGTACCCTTGTTGATGCGCCAAACGACATGATTCCTCTTAATACAGTGCAACCTGCAAGGCCTTGTTTCCTGGCAGCAAATAAAATGGCGCTATATAATGGCTGATGGCCTATTTTGTCAGACTCCCCGATAAAAATCCGCAGGAGTTTTGAATCGTATTTTAGTTCCATATACGGTAAATTAAATTATTAAATAAAATACCCGCATGTACCGCGCCAAAACCTATCACTACGCTGATAATGCTATATAAAACAGGGTACAAAAATTCTCCTTCCAATACCATGCTTACATTTTCATAAGCGAAAGAAGAAAAGGTTGTAAATCCACCGCAAAAACCTGTCACTAAAAATACCCTTACTTCCGGTGAAAGTAAATTCCCTTTTGATGCAATGCCATAAATAATCCCGATGATGAAACAACCTGAAATATTTACTGATAAAGTTCCAAATGGGAATGATGATGGGAAACGGGATTGTATAAATTGTTGTAACAGGTAACGGGCTATTCCTCCTATACAACTTCCACCTCCTATTAATAATAAACTCCTGAGCATAGTATATGTTTTTAATCTATGAACAGGAGTCATCAGACGCGCTATAAGCGGACGGTTAATGGCGAACTCCATCGCCGT
>CAYNTP010000062.1:0-6963 GCA_964400415.1 uncultured Parafilimonas sp. | reverse complement strand
GGAGCAGTTGTGCCTGTGCTGTTGTTTAAATCACTGCCTGTAATGCCTGTGTGTGTTGTATAAAATCTTGTTGCGATGCAGGGGAAGATAACGTGAATATTATTTCGTTTGGTGAGGACACCAACCGATAGAAAAAACTTGAGCCGGAAGATAAAGCAATAGTCTTTCGATTAATTGATACCGTTGTTACTAAAAAGAAGTTTAAAGATTTTGTGGCTACGATGCAGTAATATCATGAGCTAAACAAGATTCCTCATAACTCCATTTTCCTTTTTGTTCTCCTTCATCCAAATATTCTTTGATAGGCTTATAATCTACATCATGAGGAACATTAACAGCAAGTATTTTGCGTGATAAAAAAACTTCGGTATCACATCCAAAATCCTTTAATTTTTCTCTTGCTTCTTCAATCCAATTTTCAATTTCAAAATAAAGCCTTACAGTAGTATTACCTGATACACTTACAAAGTCATCAAAGTAAAAAGCTTTTTCATCTTTATCATATTCTGCTTTTATTGTATCACCAAGAGATATTCGTTTCGCGATAAAAGGAATATTATCGACAACATAGGTATTGTCATTTTTTTCTTTACACCAAAGACTTTCAGTTTCAAATTCATTATTGTTTACTTGCTGAACAAATAATATTTTTTGCATTACTTATTGATTTAATAATTGAGGTAGCTTTGGCTTAACAGGCGGCGAAGGTGTTGCACCTTTTTTTAAATTACAACCTCTGCATAATACCTGCCCATTATTTGGTGTTCCACTACCACCGTTAGATTTAGGGTCTATATGGTCAACATGTGCTTCATTTGAAGGAGGCGTTTGACCTTTAGTATGTTTTGTAGCATTTTGAACATCAATTCCGCAACCTTCACATTGCATTGTACCATTATTCTTAGCTTTATTGACGTCCTTTACTGCATCCTTGCCTGCTTTTGTAAAATCTTGACCAGGTCTTGGCTTTTCACTTAACTTATTTGCTCTGTTTACAGCCTTATCTAAATCGCTTGTACCCTTAGTTGCAGCTTGAGTAGATTTATCGGCTGCTTTAGCAGCATCTGTACTAATAATGGTTACTGTCTTAGTAACTTCTGGAAGCGCGAATAATCCTACTTGCTCTCCAAGTAAATACAATCTTTCACTCCAATCTAAAGGAATTTCTGCATCGGGATCTTCTGCTGCTATCTGCTGCATTTCCTCCCAACCTCCGGGGTCGTAAATTTCTTTTCCAGAAGGCAAAGTATCTCTGCCATCAGGGTCAGTAAAACTTATTGGACTATTATAAACGTAAGCATAAGGTGTGTAACCAAAATGGTCATCTTCAATGTTCGGGTCAATCTGCCACCATCTGCCCAGCTGAGGGTCTTGCATACGTGCACCATAATCGTATGTTTCTAAACCCGAGTTATCAGAAAACTCTTTATTCTGTAACTCCTTGCCATTGTAAAGCTTTTTATTATTAGGGCTTCCAAAGTTCAGCGCTTGAGAGCTGATGCCCGGCATTGAGAGTCCAAACGGATAATAATGCGTCTCCTCAATCTATGGCCCATGCGTTTGTATCAATTGCAAATTGTCAAAGAACACATCCAAATCACTTTCATTGCTGCAATAAACATAAAGATAACCATTTCTTGTAATGCTGATTGTTTGATGATGGTTTTTTAAAACATTGTTGTTGGTGCTTACTGCATCGCAGCCGGTCATGCTGCCGGTGATGGTATTAAACTGTTCATCCATAAACACCCAGTTGATAAATGCTTTCGGCATTGTGCTGTTGAGCGGGTCATGCGCAGAACCATCTAACCAGGAAACGAGTGGATCAGTTGTGCCTGTGCTGTTGTTTAAATCACTGCCTGTAATGCCGGTGTGGGTTGTATAAAATCTTGTTGCGATGCAGGGGCAAGACACATGAATTATTTTTCGTTTGGTGATGACACCAACCGATAGGAAAAAATTTCGTTTGGTGAGGACACCAACCGATAGGAAAATCCTTGTTACCAGTCAAGCAATTAATCACTCCACCAATGTGACGCAGTTTATAATTAATTCACACCTGTGCAGGAAATGCCAAATCATTTTTCACGATAATAAATACGAGGTAGTATTTTTGGCCACACACAAAACAAATGGCCAGGGGTAACCTTCAAAAATTATATGAGAGTTTCATTTACTTCAGCAGGGTTGTAAAAACTTATGCCTTTAAGAAATACAACATCTTTGAAATATTAATCCTCTGGTCCAAAAGGCACCTGAACCGTTTCCAGTTTCTTGTTTTATCCGGCATCATCGTTGGCTTTCTTGGCGCTGCTGCAGGCATACTGCTCAAGACTGTTGTGCATTACATCCAGTTTTTTACAACAGGCAATTTATCTGCAGGTCAGAAGATGATTGCTTATGGCACGCTCCCGGTTGCAGGTATTGTGATTACAACTTTGGTGGCCCGGTATTTATACAGGAGCAAGAATGATGTCAAGCTCTCACAGGTCCTGGTTGACATTGCACAAAATGACAGCAACATCAATAAACAGGAAATACATTCAAGGGTGGTGCAGAGCGCAATTACGGTAGGGTTAGGCGGCTCTGCAGGTTTGGAAACACCAATGGCTATTACCGGCGCTGCTATCGGTTCTAATTTTGGACAGCGCTACCGCCTTGGGTATAAAGAAAAAACATTGTTGCTCGCAGGCGGCGCTGCTGCAGGTATTGCTTCTGCTTTTAATGCCCCTATCGCAGGTGTAATGTTCTCTTATGAAATATTACTGACGGGCATAGTATTTTCAGATTTTATACCATTGGTTATCTCTGCTATCTGCGGAAGCCTGCTGACAAGGATTGTGTTGAGTGATGAAATAATTTTCAGCCTGAACGCCAGGGCGCCTTTTAATTATGACAACACTTTATATTATATCGTTCTGGGCATTGTCGCAGGTTTCTATACAAGGTATTATAACCTTGCAAGCCACAGGGTAAACAACCTGCTTGAAAAATTTCCTTTCGGCAGTATTAAAAGGGCATTGCTGGGTGGTGTTATCCTGGCTGCGCTTTGCGTGGTATTCCCGGCATTATATGGTGAAGGGTATATCAATATAAAAAAACTTGATGAAGGCGATATCGGTTACCTGGTCTATCAGCAACTGATTGATTTTTTTGATTACCCAAGACTCACCATTTTAATCATGATGGTACTGTCCACTTTGTTTAAGCCTGTTGCCACAAGCGCTTCATTAAACTCAGGTGGTGTGGGAGGCAACTTTGCGCCTTCATTGATAGGCGGTGGTTTGCTGGGATATACTTTCGGTTATGCATTGGTGCTGATTGGTTTTAAGGAAGCCCCTGTTACCAACCTGATGCTGGTGGGCATGGCAGGTGTCCTGGCAGGTGTGATGTATGCACCTTTAACTGCAATTTTCCTGATAGCAGAATCAAGTTCGGGTTATGATTTATTTATCCCGTTGATGATAGTTTCAGTAACATCTTTTCTCATCAACAAATATTTCTCACCCATTAATCCTGATTATGCAAAACTGGCGAAGGAAGGAAAAATTTTCACCACACAAAACGACAGCAATATCATCAGCCAGATAAAATTAAATGAATGCCTTGATGAAGACAGTATTTCAATTAATGGCAAAGCTTTAATTGCTGAAGTAAATGCTGCATTCAGGGATACGAGTAAATCTGTGATTGCAATCATTGATGATGAAGGCAGGTTCTGGGGGATGATTTATAAAGAGCAGGTAAACAAGATTGCAGCTACAGCAGAAAAACAAAACACAATGACTGCTGCGCAAATTGCAATCATCCCCAATCATACGGTGTTGCCGGGAGAATCAATTGAAAGTGTTGTTCGCAAATTTGAAGAATCAGATGTCTGGTATTTACCTGTAGTAGATGCCAGCCACTACTATAAAGGATTTGTAAGCAGGTTTAAATTTTTAGTCAGGTACAGGCAGTTGCTGAAAAATTTATCATGATGCATGCACAAAAAAAATAGCTACGGGATCCACCGTAGCTATCTCATTTTAAAAACCGGCGTTTATCCTTCTGCTTTCACAGATTCTACCACGATACTTTGCATTCCGTTTTTATCAATTATTTTACCACTTACTTCAATATTATCTGCTGCATGCTTGATGGCCTGTTTGTAGGCATCTTCATTTTTATGGTCTTCTACCAGCAAATACACTTTACCATCAGCTTTGTTGAGGATACCTGCAGGCAAGCCTTTATCAAGGCAGCCCTGAGCACACATCTGGTGGCCTTTACCCATTGCGCCGCTTGACATATAACAAGACAAATCGAGTATTTCACCTTTCAGTGTTTTATTCTGTGCAAATCCTGACTGTGATATTACGGTAAATACCCCTGTTAAAAACATACAGGATAACACAGCTTTGAGTGATGTTGTAGCTTTCATGTTCAAAAGTTTTATATGAATGAATGAATAATTTTTATTCTCCTAAAGGTACAAATTAAAATATATGCATTTGTTAAATATTCTGCTTTCTCTACCTTTAATAAAAAATGCCTGCATGAATTGGGCCAGGAATTTCTGAACTATCAAAGCAACCGTGATGAAAATTTTATGGCGATTCATTTGTAACAATTGAAAAGAAAAAATCATTCACATGAAAAGACGTACTAAAATCATCCTTACAATAGTAGTAATCCTTCTTGTAATACAACTCCCCTTTTTTACCCCGGCGAAAAATACAACTGAAGCAGACCCTGTCAATGATATTGCAAAAGCGTATGACGTACCCATGGACATACAAATGATGGTATATAATTCCTGTTACGACTGCCATTCCAACTATACCCGTGAATATCCCTGGTATTATCATATACAACCGGTAAGCTGGTGGATGGCATTGCATATCCATAATGCAAAAAAGGAATTGAACTTTTCAGAATTCGCAACTTATTCACCAAAGAAAGCTGCAAAAAAATTTGATGAAATAAGGGAACAGATGGAGAAAAAGAAAATGCCGATTAAATCTTACCGGCTCATGCACAGCGATGTTAAATTAAGTGATGAAGAATATAAAGAACTGGCAGCATGGGCAAAAAAGATGCATACTGAGGTTGCAGCAAAAGCAGATTCAACACAGCAGCAATAAAAACTTCATTGAAAATATTTACTGCAAAATAAATAGAGTTGACAGGATAATTTTTTTCTGAATCATTGCCCAACCTGGATTTCCATTCCTTCTTTTGCCAACTCACATGCTGGAAAAGCTTTTATACATTCAGCTTCCATTGCATCCAGGAAGTCATCATTGTGATTAGGGTCATGATGTGTAATGATAAGTTTTTTCACGTGTGCAAGTCTTGCAACTTCTACTGCATGTTCCCATGAGCTATGTCCCCAACCTTTATGGGTTTTATATTCTTCAGGTGTGTATTGGCCATCATGTACCAAAACATCTGCATCCATTGCCAGCTCAACAATTTTTTTATCAATCCCCCTGTAATGTTCTACATCAGTACACACTACTAATGAGACATCATCATCGTCGAGCCTGAAACCATAAGAGCCGCCCCTGAATTTATGATACTGAGCAACAGCTTTAAGTTTGGCACCATAAATAGTCTCTTTAATTCCATAATGAAAAAATTCAAACTTCGCTCCCATTTTATCCAACTGTACAGGAAAAAATTCTTTCTGCATCTGCATGGAAAAAATCTCTTTCAGGTTTTTTATTTTTCTTTTTTTACCCATAGTGAGTAACCCTATATGTTGGTCATGATTGTAGGCCGGAGCAAAAAAAGGAAAGCCCTGGATATGGTCCCAATGAAAATGTGTAAACATGATGTTGATGACATTTTGCGAAAGTTTTTTTTCAACAAGTTCATTGCCCAAAATCCTGATGCCTGTGCCTGCATCAAGAATAGCTATCCTGTTGACCTGTTCGCGGAGAATGCTGATGCAGGTAGTATTCCCTCCATATTTTTCATACTCTCTACCACATACAGGTATAGAGCCACGGACGCCATAGAACTTTATTTTCACCTGGGAAATTTTAAAACCAAATTAGGTAAAAGTATTTGCGTTTTCAATTTTTCTTTTTTTGCATAAATGAATTTGTATCGGTATTTATATGTACAAACCAGTTGTTATTAATATTTCAGATCTTCAGGCATTGAAAACTAAATAATAAAAAGTCAATGCATATTATCAATAAACTGCGGAAACATATTCACTATAAATGATTACTATATTTTCATATAGATATCATTTAAAGCCCCCCTTCAACTTCAAGGAATATTTGATTTGGATACATCTTTTGTAACTTAGGCCGGTTTGATCATAAGAATCAAAAGACAGTCAATGAAGAAAATCAATTATGGGATTGATGCCCCGAACGTTATCAGGAACTTTTTTATAATTGGAATACTTTTTTTGGTGTTGGCAATTTTTTTACCTGAAATAACAATAGCAAAAATAAAATTTCAAACGGCACAGATTGCATTTTCAATAGCCTTGGTTTGCATTATTGAAGCATGTTTAATGTTGCTATATTCAAAAGTGGGTAAATTCAAACACCGCGACAGGATGCTGAAACTTTATGAATGGAAAGGTGATGAAAGGGTTTTGGATGTTGGTACCGGATTAGGGTTGTTAATGATCGGTGCAGCTAAAAAATTAACTTCCGGAAAATCTGTTGGCATTGACATCTGGAATAACAGCGACCTTAGTAATAATACATTTAACCAGGCAAAACAAAATGTGTCGCTGGAAAATGTTGATTCAAAAACAGAAATATTAAGCGAGAATATTTTACATACTTCTTTTGCTGATAATTATTTTGATGTTGTCGTCAGCAACCTTTGCCTGCATAATATTTATGATAAAGGCGGAAGGGAAACAGCTTGTAAAGAGATTTTCAGGATACTGAAAAAAGATGGTGTCGCCATTATATCTGATTTCAGGCATACGGGTGATTATAAAAAGAC
>CAYNTP010000061.1:0-7557 GCA_964400415.1 uncultured Parafilimonas sp. | reverse complement strand
CGACGATAGGAGAAATCTGTTCATTATTCGAAGCCGTTCTGATTTATTCAATCACTCTGATTTATTGTGAGACCTCTCCTAAGGTCGAGGTGACGCTCCGTAGTAGGATGCCCGTCATTTCGACGATAGGAGAAATCTGTTCATTATTCGAAGCCGTTCTGATTTATTCAATCACCCTGATTTATTGTGAGGCCTCTCCTAAGGTCGAGATGACGATTAACGGTACGTCATTTCGACGATAGGAGAAATCTCATCATTATGCATTGTTGTTTTGCTTTTTTCAATCATCAATTAATGTATGGAAATCACCCGAGTCGAATCTCAAAAAATATTACTTCATTAAAATGCAGCATTGCTCATTACAATGAAAGATATTTGAAATAATTTTTCTTCTCATTTTTCATGCAAAAATCTGATTACGATATTGGCATTATTGGCGGTGGCCTGGCAGGGTTGTCGCTTGCATTGCTGAGTGTGAAAGCAGGATATTCAGTTGTTTTGTTTGAAAAGGAAAAATATCCTTTTCATAAAGTGTGTGGCGAATACATCAGCATGGAAAGTTTTGATTTTCTCATAAACCTTGGCCTGCCTTTAAATGAATGGGAATTGCCCATGATTAAAAAACTTGAAGTGAGTGATATGAAAGGAAAGCAATATCATTTTCCTCTTGATATGGGTGGGTTTGGCATCAGCCGTTTTACTATTGATAATGCATTATATGAAATGGCTAAAAAAAATGGAGTACTGGTTTTTGAAAATGAAAAAGTGAATGATGTAAAATTTGAACAGGATACACACGTCATTCAAACTGATAAAAAAAATGTTGTTGTAAAAATTGTTGCGGGCGCTTATGGCAAACGCAGCAACCTTGATATAAAATGGAAAAGAAGTTTTACTGAAAAGAAAGCCGGTAAACTAAATAATTTCGTTGCTATAAAATATCATATCCAGGCAGATTACCCGAAAGACCAGATTGCCTTGCACAATTTTAAAAACGGTTACTGCGGCATATCAGCAGTGGAGGGTGATAAATATTGCCTTTGTTATTTAACCCTGGCTGAAAATCTTTCTGCAAATAATAATTCAATACAACAGATGCAGCAAAATGTTTTGTTTCAGAATCCTGTTTTAAAACAAATATTTTCAAACGCAGATTTTTTATATGATGCTCCTCTGGCCATTTCACAAATCAGTTTTGAAAAAAAATCGCAAATTGAAAAACATATTTTATGTGTGGGTGATGCAGCAGGTATGATAACACCATTATGTGGTAATGGGATGAGCATGGCCATGCATGGTGCTAAACTTGCTTTTGAAGCAATCAATCATTTCCTTCAAAAGAATACTACGAGGTTTGTGATGGAAGAAAATTACAGGCAATCATGGGCGGAGAATTTTTCATCAAGGCTGGCAACAGGCAGGGCTGTTCAAAGGTTGATGGGGAATGGTTTTACAACAAATGTTTTCCTGGCAATGATGCACTTATTTCCTTTCTTATCAGGTATGGTTATCCGCTCTTCACATGGCCGGCAATTTTAAAGCCTTATTTTAATTTTAAATTTTTATTAGAGTTTTTTTTCTGATTATCGCAGTTATTAGAAAAAAAATAAATGAAAGCTATACTTACACTTGCATTTTTGTTTGCTGGTATTTTAAGCATTAGTGCACAACAATACCGGCCTGTTGATGAGAAAAGCGATATTAAATTTACCATCAGGAATTTTGGTTTTAATACCGAGGGTAGTTTAAAAGGTTTAAAAGGTTCAATCCAGTTTAATCCATCTTCTCTATCGGCTTCTTCTTTTAATGTTTCGGTTGATGTCAATTCAATTAATACAGGAATTGATGCCAGGGACAGGCACCTGAAAGGAGATGAATATTTTGCCGCAGTTAAATTCCCTGTTATCAGTTTTGTTTCAAATTCTATTACCGGTGATGGTAATGGCTATACTGTCACAGGCACATTGACAATAAAAGGTGTTTCCAAAATAATTTCTTTTCCATTTAGTGTAAACAACTCAGGTAATGCACTTGTTTTTGCAGGCAGTTTCACTATTAACCGCAAGGATTTTGGAGTAGGAGGCAGCAGTGCAGTGTTGAGCAATAGCGTAGCTGTAAATTTGAAAGTGATAGCTGCAAAGAGCTAACAAACATATTTTGTTGCTGAGTTTTCCCTCTATTTTTTAATTTTTCAAAGAGGCAGGAAGATTTTCTATTGTATTGTTAATGGGCTGAAATATCAATTCGGTAATTGGGAAAGATTCTTTACTTTTGCCGCCCAAATTAATTTTTTAACAAAAACAAGGGTAATGAACAATTATGAATTGATGGTGATTTTTACCCCTGTGCTTTCTGATGATGAGTTTAAAACCGTTCAGAAAAAGTATGCTGATTTCATTGTAGAAAATGGAGGCAGCGTTGTGCACAGCAACCCCTGGGGATTAAAATCACTGGCGTATCCTATCCAGAAAAAGACTACCGGTATTTACTGGGTCCTGGAATATAGTGCGCCATCCAGCTTCAATGAAAAGCTGAAAATTCAGCTTTTACGTGACGAGCAAGCGCTCCGTCACCTTATCACTGCACTCGATAAATACGCCGTTGAGTACAATGCAAAAAAGAGAAGTGGCGTACCTACAGGAACCGAAAAAGTGGAGGCATAAATTATGTCAAAGGCAAATGAAATAAAATACCTCACAGCTATTAAAACCGAAAAGCCAAAGAAGAAATTCTGCCGCTTTAAAAAATATGGCATCCGCTATGTTGATTATAAAGATGTGGAGTTCCTGAAAAAATTTGTGAACGACCAGGGTAAAATACTTCCCCGCCGTTTAACAGGTAATTCATTAAAGTACCAGCGCAAAGTGAGTGATGCCATCAAGAAGGCAAGGCAGATGGCGCTGATACCTTACGTAACTGATTTATTAAAATAGAATAGGCTAAAGGTTACTACCGATAGCTGTAACTAAATAAAACAAAATGCAGGTAATATTAATACAGGATGTAGATAATCTTGGCGCTGCTAATGAATTGGTTGACGTAAAAAATGGTTACGCACGCAATTATCTTATCCCGCAAAAATTTGCTGTTGAAGCCAATGCTTCCAATAAAAAGCAATTGGAAGAACGCATGAAAGTGCAGGCAAAGAAAGAAGCAGCAATGCTGGCAGAAATCAACCAGGTAATCAGTGTGCTGAAAGAATCACCATTGAAAATCGGAGCTAAGACCGGTACCAGCGGAAAGATATTCGGCAGTGTTACTTCATTACAGATTTCAAGGGCTATCCGCGATCAGAAAGGTTATGAAATTGACCGCAAGCGCATCGCCATCCCTGATGAAGTGAAAGAATTAGGAACTTATAAAGCCAATATTGATTTTGGTAATGGCAACCATACCGAAGTTGATTTTGAAGTTGTAAGTGAATAAAAATTTTCCTGAAAAAATGATTGTAAAATCCTATCGTAGCCGGTAGGATTTTTTTGTGTATTTTATCAATAAAATGAAATAGCTCCCAGAATGAATTTTAGATTCTCACTGCACAATCCTAAATATATTTTGCAAATATTATTGTGTACAAAAAATCAGTTTGTATTTTTTCATTCAGCTTATAATAACCTGAACACCGGTATGCGCATATATTCCGGCTCGCTGTAAGGTGAATGTACATACACGAAAAATAATTGTTGTTCTTCTGATGCTGCAAATGATTTATCTGATTTCTTTTTTTCTTCCAACAGGTTCCTGACATCAGGATGTTGTTGTAAATATTTTGCTGCCACATCTTCCCAACGGTAATCACTGTAAAATTCTTTGCGTTGCAAAACAGCATCAAAAAAATTCCAACTGAAATAACTGTCATCTGCCAATGGCTCTAATGTTTCAACAATATACCTGTCTGCATCCTGTCCGGTATAAATGATATAATCACCTTTCAAAAAATGGATGTTATCATGATGAGTGCTTAAATGAAAATTATAATTACGGTGATGTTTTTCATAAGGCCTTGTCATGCTTTTAAAATCATCCACTTTATAATACTCAACCTGAATATTGGTGTCATTTTTTAGCTGGCTCATTTTTACTTTATTCAATTTCAACCTGTCAATTACTTCATGCCATCCATGCGGAATGATATAAGCTTTTGGTTTTTGTATTGAAACAGCAGGTGAGAAAGTGTTGTAAAATTTTATCTTTTTTTCAAAAGGTTTGGAGTGGTCATAATAATAACGCTGCAATCCTGAAATTTCACTCACTGTCATTGATGTATCATATCCTTTGAAATCAATATACTCATATTGTGAAGAATCAACTTTCCAACACAACGGAAATGTTTTTTGATGTTTTATGGCATTGATGGATGCTGTTCTTTTAGTGAGGATGTCATTGGAAAATTTTGATGCTTCTTCCAAAACAGTTTGCATAAAAGCATAAGTGCTTTTAACCCGGTCAATGTAGGGTTTCAGCATGTGGGTTTCAGGTACAAAAGCGATTGTTTCAAACAAGGCTGCATACCCGCTGCTATACCGTGGCGGGTCATAAAATGCATCCCATCCATTTTTCAAACTGCTTTCTTCAAAGTTTACATAAGGGCACATATCCCAGTTTTTTGACTGCATGCCTTTGTATAAAGCAGGCTCAAAAACATCGTGTAAAAAATCACCAATCTCACCACCTAATTTATTGTGTTGTGTTGTCAGCATTGTCATCGTATGCTGATAATCTGCGCCATCACTAACATGATTGTCAATAAAAATATCAGGATTTAATTGTTGGAAAATTTTTTCAAAAGCAAAAGCATTTTTTGAATCAGCTTTTATAAAATCCCGGTTAAGGTCAAGGTTTTCACCATTGCCACGGAAGCCATAACTTTCAGGTCCGTTCTGGCTTACCCTTGAATAGCTACTCCTGTTCAAACATCCACCGATATTATAAACAGGTATGAAAGCCATCACAACATTTGCAGGAGCTTTAATTTTTCCTTGTGCCATATCGCGGAGCAACATCATGCTTGCATCAATGCCATCGGGTTCACCGGGATGGATTCCATTATTGACGAGCACCACTACTTTATGTTGCTGGTGCCAGGAAGCAATATTGAAATTTTTGTCGGGAGTAAATAAAACAATGTTTAAAGGGTAACCGGAATCTGTTGTATCACCGCTTAAAAATTTAATGGTGGGAAATGTTTTTGATAGTTGCTTATAATACCGGATACATTCAAAATAAGTAGCAGTTTGTTTGCCATTTGATTTTTCAAATTGGGTGATGAATGACTGGGAGAATATGTTTGAACTAAAAAATACAAACAATAAAATGATGAAAGTTTTTTGCATGATAGTAGGAATTCGTTGTAGCGAACTTACTAAAACATCGGGTTAGTAGAATACGGTTTTTTAATAAAATAGTTACCAGTAAATTCATCTGTATGCATATTGAATTATTAAAGGGTATAACCTTTTATTGCAATACCACTTTTTTTTTGAATGTTATTTTCAGATTTATTTCAGAAAAGTAAAATGATTCAGTGTCATTCATTAGGTGGAATAGCGCAATCACTGTAATTTTAATTTAATTATGCAGACTATTAATTCCATAATAAAAGAGCTTGAAAATATTCCAGCAGACAAACTGGAAGATTTGTACTCAATCATTCATAGTCTCAAGACGGATGAGAAGAAAACAGGGATAAAAGCTCAGAAGATTATTTCTTATGCAGGTTCATTTGCAGACATGACTGTAAAAGATTATAAAGGTTTTGTAGGTCAGACT
Source organism: uncultured Parafilimonas sp. (assembly GCA_964400415.1). Lineage (GTDB taxonomy): Bacteria > Bacteroidota > Bacteroidia > Chitinophagales > Chitinophagaceae > Parafilimonas. Next base: position 1,788 of record CAYNTP010000061.1, on the reverse strand, counting down.
AAGAAGATAAGAGAACAACTTTTTGACCGCAAATTTGATTTATGAAACCTGTACTTGTTGACACAGATATACTTTCTGAATTTCTGCGTGGTACAACCACTATTGTTGAAAATGTAAAGTTGTATTTAAAAAGTTATGATTCTATTAATTTAAGTATTATAACCTATGATGAGATATTGAATGGGCTTCTCTATAAAGATGCAAAAAAGTAGCTTAAAAAATTTGCAGGTTTTACAAAACTGAATAAAATACTCCCATTAACATTAAGTGCAACAAGAACTGCAGCTCAAATTCATGCAGAACAGAGAAAGAAAGGGCAACCGATAGGTCATACAGACTGTTTGATTGCAGGAATCGCTCTCTCAAATGGTTTACAACTTGCAACGAATAACTCTAAACATTTTAAGAGAATAAGAGAATAGTTGATTGGATGAAGTTATAGAAGAACTGATACTTTGCATTTATTATCTATTAACCGGATGGGAAATAAATTCAACTTACAAAAAAGTCAATTGTTATATTGAATTCATTTAAAGGAAGCATGAAATCACCTATTATTATTTAATGTGGCTTCTATGAAGTATCAACTTCTTAAACTGAATTTTTAAAACAAAAATCCCCTGCAATAACAGGGGATTTTACATTCAACAAGGAAATATTTTTATGCTGCTGCTGTTTTTTTGGAAAGTTTCCTCTTGAGGTTGCTGGCTTTGTTTTTATGAATCACACCTCTTCTTGCCAGTTTGTCAATCATGGAAACAACTGAAGGCAAAGATTCGCTATATGCTTTTTCATCTTTTGATGCCTTTAAATCACGGATAGCATTACGCGTGGTTTTGCCATAATATTTATTGCGTTCCCTGCGTTTTGTAGCCTGACGCACATCCTTTTTTGTAGCTTTATGATTTGCCATAATATTATTTTCGGGCGGCAAAGATAAGGGTTTTCATTTTTTTCTTTACAAATTTCTTCAAGGCTTTTTTCAGCCGGTTTTTTACTTGAAAAGAAAATAACCTGATTTTTATTTTTTTTAACCAGTTATTTAGATGAACAACTTTGTAAAACCTCCCTTAAAATAAACGATATTTGCATGCAAATTCAATAAATAACTCGATAAATTGCCTCCATGAAGGATTTTTCTTATATCATGAGCTCCGATCCGGCTTATATTGATAGATTATACCAGGATTTTGTAAAGGATCCAAACAGTGTGGACCCGGAATTGAAGAAATTTTTTGAAGGGTTTGACTTTGCTGTTTCAAGTGGTGGTGTCAATGGTAAAGCAACTAATGGTACTGATGTCTTAATCCCTGTAAAAACTACCGAGACATTAACCTCCAATCCTGAAGCAAAAACGGATTGGATGAAGGAAATCCGTGTTTACAGGTTGATTCTAGGTTACAGGAATAAAGGCCATTTAATTGCCAACACTAATCCTATCCGCAAGCGTAAAGATCGTGGTGCAAATCTTGACCTCCAGTTTTTTGGATTGAGCGATGAAGATCTTGATAAGACTTTCCAGGCAGGTAACCTTGTTGGCCTCGGTGAAACTACATTACGCAATATCCTGCAACATCTCAAAGCTTGTTATGCTTCTCATGTTGGTATTGAATTCAAATACATCAGCAGCCAGAAACAAATTGAATGGCTGACAAATGAAGTAGAGAAAAAATTTGTAAATCCACTTCCATTTGAAACTAAGAAAAGGTCACCGCGCTTCTGACGCAGATTGCCGCGATGCTGGAGTGCAACGGCGACCTCGAGCTCGTCGAGCTCGCTGACATGCAG
>CAYNTP010000060.1:0-8022 GCA_964400415.1 uncultured Parafilimonas sp. | reverse complement strand
TTGGATGTATAATGCTTTGTCAAAAACTTTAATGCACACATTCCCCACAAAAACATTATTTATGCTTCAGCTTTTCTTCAAATAATTACCTTGCACCCATGCAGCAATATGAAGATTTATTACATTTTATTTTAGACAAAGGCGTACAAAAAACTGACAGGACCGGCACAGGCACCATCAGTCATTTTGGTTACCAGATGCGTTTTGATTTGAGTGAAGGTTTCCCTTTGGTTACAACAAAAAAGGTACACCTGAAAAGTATTATTTACGAATTGCTTTGGTTTTTGCGGGGTGATACAAACATTCATTACTTAAAAGAAAACGGTGTAAGTATCTGGGACGAATGGGCTGATGAAAATGGTGAGCTTGGCCCTGTGTATGGAAAACAATGGAGGAGTTGGGAAGGCGCTGATGGAAAAACGATTGACCAGGTTACAGATGTAATCAAACAAATAAAAACCAATCCCGACAGCCGCCGCATGATAGTGAGTGCTTGGAATGTAGCTGATTTGCCGCAGATGGCATTGATGCCTTGTCATGCATTGTTCCAGTTTTATGTATCACCTCCATCACACGGTAGTAGCAGGGGTAAACTTTCCTGCCAGTTGTACCAGCGCAGTGCTGATGTATTTCTTGGTGTGCCATTCAACATTGCATCTTATGCTTTACTCACGATGATGATAGCACAGGTTTGCGACCTTGATGCCGGTGATTTTATTCACACATTCGGCGATGTGCATATTTATAACAATCATATTGAACAGGTGATGCAGCAATTGTCGAGGAAGCCATTTCCTTTGCCAGCAATGCATCTGAACCCGGATGTGAAAAATATTTTTGATTTTAAGTTTGAAGATTTCACGCTGGAAAATTACCAGTATCACCCGGCAATAAAAGCGCCGGTTGCTGTGTAGGAAACTTATGTGTGAATCAGAAAAAATATTTGCAATACCATGATTAAAGGATAAAATCATCCTTTAATGTTTTCTTATTGTACTGTATGATAAAATCCATTGTAGTAGCAGCGTCCACCAATAATGCCATCGGTAAAAACAACCAACTGCTATGGCACCTGCCCAATGATTTGAAATTCCTGAAAAATAAAACCTGGGGCCTGCCTGTACTGATGGGCAGAAAAAGTTTTGAATCACTTGGCAACAAACCTTTAAAAGGCAGGATAAATATTGTTATCAGCTCAAGTAAATATTTCAAAGCAGATGGTATTGTCGTGGTGAATAGTTTCAGGGATGCAGATTTTTTTACCAAAAGCAATGATTATAATGAAATGATGGTGTTGGGTGGCGCACATGTATATGAGCAAATAATCAATGATTGTACGAATATTTATTTAACGCGTGTGCATCATGTGTTTGAAGATGCCGATGCATTTTTCCCAAACATTGAAGAAAAAAAATGGAAGCAGGTCTGGAATGAAGACCATACTGCTGATGAGAAACATGCTTATGATTACAGCTTTCAACATTGGGTGCACAAATGATGAATAAAGGATAGAGGATAAATTCATCTTTAAAATTAAATTCCTGCCATTATGTTTGCTGCATTCAATGGTTAAATAAAAAATCCTTTCACAAAAGCCATGTATTCTTCTTTTCAACTGGCAGTAAAATATTTGAAATATTGGTTGACGGCATCCAATGGCAAAGGGCATGGTGTGCATTCGCCGTTTGTATTTGAATGGATAACACAGGTGATGAATGACAACCGGTCTTTTGATTGTTTCAGGGATATTGAAGCTATACGTTCATCATTAAAAATTAATAACACTGAAATTTCAGTGCCTGATTTCGGCGCCGGTTCAAGAAAAAGCCTTGACAGCATAAGAAAAATATCAGCTATTGCAAAGTCATCTTTAAAACCTAAAAAATACAGCCAGCTTTTATTCAGGATGGTACATCATTATAAACCTGCTACCATTCTTGAGTTGGGCACTTCGCTTGGAATTACAACTTCATATTTGTCTTTCGCCAATCCTGATGCTAAAGTCATTACAATGGAAGGTGCACCTGAAGTTGCAGGAATTGCTGAAAATAATTTTAAACAACTTCATTTATCCAATATTGAAATAGAAGTGGGCAATTTTGATGAAAAGCTTTCTGCTGTCATCAACAAATTGCATCAGGTTGATTTTGCTTTTATTGATGGTAACCATAGAAAAGAGCCGACATTAAATTATTTTCTTCAACTGTTAGAGAAGTCAACCCCATCCACCATATTCATTTTTGATGATATTCACTGGAGCGAAGACATGGAAGCAGCATGGTTGCAGATACAACAACATTCTGCCGTTACATTAACTATAGATTTATTTTTTATAGGCATAGTTTTTTTAAGGAAGGAGCAAAAAGTGAAAGAACATTTTTCAGTCCGGTTTTGATATTCATGCTTTCAAATTTTTTTAATACAACAAAAGCCAATAATTTACGGGCATTAACGAATTGCTGATGACGATAGGTATTCTTAAAGAACCACATCCGGAGACCAGAGTTTCGTTGTTGCCCGATGCAACAACGCCACTTATCAAACAAAATATTTCAGTACAGGTTGAAAAAAATGCAGGGGCTTTGGCTTATGCATCCGATGAATTGTATCAATCAAAAAATGTTACTGTTGCAGAGCGTTCAGCTATCCTCTCAGCTTCCCAGGTTATTTTATCTATTCATCCTTTAAGCGATGATGATGTACAGCAATTACAACCCAATACAATTTTGATTGGAGTGTATCAGCCTTTGTATAATTTCAATTTAATGCAACAGTGGGCTTCAAAAAATATAACTGTTTTCAGCCTTGATATGATACCCCGCACCACACGTGCTCAAAGCATGGATGTGTTAAGCAGCCAGGCAAATATTGCAGGATATAAAGCAGTGCTTGAAGCGGCCAATATTTATCCGAAATATTTTCCGATGCTGATGACTGCTGCCGGCAGTATAACGCCTGCAAAAGTTTTGATTCTTGGCGCTGGTGTTGCAGGGTTGCAGGCTATTGCAACAGCAAGAAGGCTGGGGGCTGTGGTGGAAGTGTTTGATACAAGGCCTGCTGTTAAAGAAGAAGTGATGAGCCTTGGTGCTAAATTTATTGAAGTGGAAGGCGCAGCAGATGCATCAAAGGCTGGTGGTTATGCAGTGGAACAAACGGAAGAATATAAACAGAAACAACAACAGAAAATATCAGAATCACTTGCAAAAGCTGACGTTGTTATCACAACTGCGCAAATACATGGTAAGAAAGCGCCCATATTGATTTCAGATGAAATGTTGCAGGGTATGAAACCAGGTTCAGTTATTGTTGATATTGCTGCTTCAACAGGTGGCAATACTTTGCAGACAAAAGACAATGCTACTGTTCAATACAATAATATAACTATCGTTGGCAACAGTAACCTTGCCTCCACTTTGCCGGCTGATGCCAGTAAATTGTATGGTAAGAATGTGTTGAATTTTCTGCACCTCATCATTACCAAAGAAGGGAATATCAATCTGAATTTTGAAGATGATATTGTAGCAGGCTGTTGCATGACACATGAAGGCAAAATGATGAATGAAAAAGTAAAGGGGTTGATAGGATGAATAGTGATGGATTGTGAAGAAGAAAAAATATTTCTTATATCTTGAAAAAAATAATTATACCAAATTCCTGAATTATGCTCAACTGGATTAGCGAAAACCAACAGTACATCTACATTGTGATACTCATGATTTTCCTCGGCGTTGAAGTCATTGGCCGTGTGCCGAGTGTATTACACACACCATTGATGAGCGGCGCCAATGCCATACATGGTGTGGTGATTATTGGTGCTATCATCGTGATGGGAAAAGCAGAGAGTGATAACTATATCGCATTGGTGCTTGGTTTTCTTGCAGTGATTGTTGGCACACTCAATGTGGTGGGTGGATTTGTTGTAACCAACAGGATGCTTGAAATGTTTAAGGGAAAGAAAAATACAAATGAAAAGAAATAATTGATGGAAGTAAACTTGCTCACCCTGATTTATCTCATCTCATCAGTAACTTTTATTGTTGGGTTAAAGATGTTGTCCCATCCTGCAAAGGCCCGCAATGGTAACCTGATTGCAGCAGCAGGAATGACGATTGCAATAGTGGGAACTATTTTCCTGTATAAAGATGATAACGGCCATGCATTACACAACTATGGATGGATTTTTGGCGGGATAATAATCGGTGGAATAATCGGAACAGTAGCTGCACAAAAAGTAAAGATGACTGCCATGCCTGAAATGGTGAGCATGTTTAACGGCATGGGTGGCGCATGTGCTGCATTGATTTCGGTTGTTGAATTTAACCATGTAACCGAAGCATTTCATTCAACTGCCGGTGCAATATTGCTGGACGAAAACCATAACATACTCGGACATATACTTACTATTTATGCAGGCTCGCTGATAGGCAGTGTTTCATTTGCTGGCAGCGTAATAGCCTGGGGAAAACTGAATGGTAAAATCAAAGACTTTTCATTTAAAGGGCAACATATTTTTAACATGGTAGTATTAGCTGCCATCCTTGGTTTGATTGTTTTTTTGATGATTAATTTCAATGAAAATTATTACCGCTTCTTTTATCTTATTCCCATCTTATCGTTGTTGTATGGTGTCCTTTTTGTTTTGCCAATCGGTGGCGCAGATATGCCTGTTGTGATTTCTTTACTAAACTCATTCACCGGTGTGGCAGCAGCCTGCGGTGGTTTTTTATATGATAACAAAGTGATGCTGACAGGAGGCATACTTGTTGGTGCAGCCGGCACTTTGCTGACAATCCTGATGTGCAAGGCGATGAACCGTTCATTAAAGAATGTTTTGATTGGCAGTTTTGGCGGAAGCAATAATACGGATGCACAACATAAGACCGGTGGCAGCTATAAGGAAATTACAGTGAGTGATGCTGCTGTGGCTTTGGCTTATGCCAGGAAAGTGATGATAGTGCCGGGTTATGGTTTGGCTGTGGCACAGGCGCAACATGCTTGTCATGAACTGGAAAAATTGCTGGAAGAAAAAGGTGTTGAAGTAAAATATGCCATTCATCCGGTAGCAGGAAGGATGCCCGGGCACATGAATGTGTTGCTTGCAGAAGCTGATGTGAATTATGAAAATTTATTGGAGATGGAGCAGGCAAATGAAGAATTTAATACAACGGATGTAGTATTGGTGCTCGGCGCCAATGATGTGGTGAACCCTGCCGCAAAAACAGACCCTTCATCACCTATTTACGGGATGCCCATCCTGGAAGTGGAAGAAGCCAAAATGGTAATTGTCAATAAGCGCAGCATGAAACCAGGATATGCAGGAATAGAAAACCAGTTGTTTTATCAGCCGAAAACATCCATGTTGTTTGGAGATGCCAAAGCAGTGTTGCAGCAATTGATTGCAGAAGTGAAACAGTTGTGAGAATAGTGTTGATGTTGTGATTGATGTGTTTGTAATAAAGGTTTTTTATTGCATCAAAATTCTGTGTAGTCAAGAAATGTTTTTTAACCTTAGTAGTAATAAAGCACTACTAACTGCCTAACCTTGCAAAAATAAACTAATAAGGTTTTGCGAATTTGTGATGAATGTTGTGTTTGCTACTAAGGTTTTTTCTTTGCATCAAAATGCGGTGCAGTCAAGAAAAGTTTTTTAACCTTAGTAGTAATAAAGCACTACTAACTGCCTAACCTTGCAAAAATAAACTAATAAGGTTTTATGGATTTGTGATGATTGCTGAGTTGTTACTAAGGTTTTTTTTCTTTACTTCAAAACGAAAACAGGAAAGAATGTATATTCAAGACCAATATAGAACTTGAAGTATTTTATGATGTGGGTTATATAAATTTATTGTTCCGGAAATAATGCAATCTATAGCTATGTTGATTTGGCAATTAATGAGATTAAAAATATTAAGTAAATACTGTATGAAAGTTTTAATGATTTTTGTTTCGTTAGCCATTGTAATTTCATCTTGTTCACAATCTCAAAGTTTAGGCCCAGGCTATGAATTTGATCTTTTTAAAAATACACCTGAATGGGAATTAGCTAAAGCAGTTGAAAAAGAAGATACGAATAGTATAAACAACATTCTGGGGAAAGGTGTAGTAAATATTGATTTTCAAGAACCCGCGTTTGGTCGAACCTTATTACTTTTAGCTGTTGGAAATGATAAATTATATTCTACAAAAGTGCTTCTTGAAAATGGTGCTAACTTAAATATTGCAGATTTTGAAAAAATCAAGCCTATACATGAAGCAAGCCAATTTATTTCTTTTAAAAAAAATACACTTCAGATTTTGAAGTTGTTAATACAATACGGTGCTAATGTTAATGATATATTGGTGAGAACAAAAGGTAATGATACAACTTATTTTTATATACCTTTTATGGGTGCTTGTGAAAGTTTAGCTTGTGCTAAACTTCTTATAAACAATGGCGTTAATTTATATTTAAAAAATAATACTGGTTGTTGCGGGACCACTTATGCTGCTTGGGCAGCGATGCTGCTTCACAATGAACTGGATGAAAATATTTATGTAGCAAAATATATTATAGTTGATAAAAAAATCTCTGTCCCAAAATATATTGATTATAATATGCCAAACAAAAGCCCTTCTGATATTTTTTATTATCTTAATTATAAAAAATTCCAGGATTCTCAAAAAGAAAAAGCAAGACAAGATATTTTGAATTATCTAAAGCAAATTGATTTTCCAATGAATGGTGTTTATAAATAGGTAAATTAAAATGTTTAAATTAAAATAGTATTTTACTACTTTGATTAATGAAAATAATTGATTCAGGTTCTTTTGTCACAAGAGGAAAGTTATAATCCTTTTAGTTTGGAGATGTAGGCAATTAGCTCTGCTACAGCCATGAAACCACAGACAAGAAACAAATATAAAAGTGGTATACGTTGAAAGAAAGTTTTTATGTGGATGATTATGAAACATTTTTAAGGAAGTATGATGCGCTGAAAAAATTATAGAGTAAGGTAAGTGATTTTTATTCTTAAATCTTTGTAGTAATAAGCACTACTATCCGCTTAACTTTATTACCTTCCAACCTTGCAAAAATAAGCTAATAAGGTTTTATAGATTTGTGATGATTGTTGTATTTGCTACTAAGGTTTTTTCTTTGCATCAAAATGCAGTGCAGTCAAGAAATGTTTTTAAACCTTAGTAGTAAAAATGCACCACTAACTACTTAACCTTATTACCTTCAAATTCTGGAATAAATAAACAATAAGAGGTGGTAAAAACAACTGCTATTATGAAAAGGAGGACATCTTCATTAAAATGTGAAACCCATGTTTGATTATTTATATTATCGCTTTTACCTCTTGGGAAAATTAGTAGGTAATCAGGATGAACCTAAATCAAAAGCCATGTATTTATTTTTAGTTTTTCAAATTATTAATTTATTTTCTTTAGCAATGCTTGCAGCAAAATTTGGGTTTATTATAAGTGGAGATATACCGCTTACAATTGTTGCTGCTTTTGGTATTTTTATTATCATTTTGAATTATTTCATTTTTTATCGAAGGCATGACAGTATTGCTGTTAAGTATATTACTGAAAGTAAAAAGCAAAGAGAAAGAGGATTTGTTATTTTAGCTACATATATTTTAGTTACAGCAATTGCTGTTTTCTTAGTGCTTCCCTCTAAAAAATAAAAAGAACATTAAAAAGTATTTGCGATTTCACTCAATAATATTTTCATACTTATTTTCAAGATGTGAATGAAATTGGAAAAATATTTCCTTGAAAATTTCAAAATTTAGAAATAATGCCAAACGAAAATTTTGTAACGCAAGATGTCATGGAAAAAATAAATACAAGGTTTAATTTTATGAGAATAGGCTGGTATATTTTTTATGCAATTATACTCTCATTTATTATATATGTAGTTACGGTTATTATTGAGGATACTCAAAGTTTCTCTGATATTTATTTATTAAAAAGATATTTTTGAGATGGCCTAATTTTCACGGACAGATAATTCCAATAAATTTACAAAGTTTA
>CAYNTP010000059.1:0-10033 GCA_964400415.1 uncultured Parafilimonas sp. | reverse complement strand
GGTGACGATCATTAGTCCGTCATATCGACTATTGTAGAATGCCCGTCATTTCGACAATAGGAGAAATCTGTAATATAATTCTAAACCGTTTTATATTATTTATTTGCGCAAATGTTAATGAGACCTCTCCTAAGGTCGAGGTGACGATTATTAGTCCGTCATTTCGACTATTGCAGGATGCCCGTCTTTCGACGATAGGAGAAATCTGATTTTTATTAACGAGACTTCTCCTTGGGTCGAGGAGAAGTTACATTGTTGTTCATCTTCATTTCAACTGAAACGTATCACCATCTATATAAATACTCATTTTGACATCATCAAATTTGATGTATCCTTTTTTTGTAACCTGCAAATGATTGGGTTTTGTAAATACAATCACCTGGCTGGCACCGGCAACCTTTACCGTATTTCCGTGTACAATAATTGCAGTGCCTTCATCAATTCCGATGCAAGGAAGCGTGGGGAAAGATGCAATGGCTGTTAGTAAACGGTTATACCTGCTGCGTACAACAAAATGCATATCAATAATTGCTGAATCAATCAAACTCAAACCCTCTTTGAATTCAATATTCTTATACCAGAGTTTTGAAAAAGTAGATTCATATGTTGTGTCGCCCAGCAATTGATTTCCAGTTATCATATAATGGCTCATCATGGCAGCGCCTGCACTCGTGCCTGCAACTGTTGCACCGTTTATATAAGCAGTTTGAATAGCTGCCTGTATCGGAGTATTCAATGCAATATCCATAAAACGGCTTTGGTCACCACCTGTGATAAAAATGAGTTTTGCATGTTGAACAGAATCAAGCCAGCTTTTTTTATTTACATCATTTTTAGTGAAATTAAAATTCACTACAGGGTTATTGCACACCCTGCTAAAATCCTGTTTGATATAAAAGTAAGCAGTGTCCGGTTCAGATGTTGACATTGGTAAAATTGTGATGTAGTCATTGGGATGGATTTTGGAAACTGCAATTAACTGCTTCATCAGGTCATCTGATTTGTGGCCACCGCCAATGATAAATAAATTTCCTTTTGGCGACTGGCTAAAAACCTGTAAGCACAACAGGAATGTTGTGCTTACAGAAAGAAATATTTTTTTCATATTGTTTATTTTATCAATAACCTTCATTCTGAGTTAGGTTAGGATTGGCATAAATTTCTCTTTGCGGTATTGGATAAATAAGGCTGGGAGAATTCCAGGGGATTCCACCAACATTTTTTTCCAGGCGTTTTTCATCATGCAGTGTAAAGCCTTCAAACGATAGTTCCATGGCGCGTTCATGAAGAATAACATCAAGGGTGAGATCATTTGCATTCAGGTCTGGTAGTTTTGCCCTTTCCCTGATTTTGTTAATATCGTTTACAGGGCTTGCTCCCACTGAAGATCCTAACCTGAAATTACATTCGGCACGGGTAAGGTATAACTCAGCCAACCTGATGATGCGGACACTGCCATAATAATTTTCAAATTTTAAAGTGTATTCACCATCATATAAATTTTCCCTGTCATCACCGGGTTCATATAATGAGAAAAAGTGATCATTTACCTGTATATCGCCTCGTTGGTTTTCAGAATAATAAGTATTGAATTCATTTACACCTGAAGTGGCATTCACCTGGATTGTAAAGATATCTTCAGTTGTATTTTGAATATATTTTGGCGGATCTGCTGATGGGAATGCTGCAGCATAAGTTGCAGTTAAATGATAGCCGTTATTCACTGCCATATTGATGGCGCTGTTTTCTGCAGATAGCGCATTGGCATAATCACCTTGTTGTAAATATACCCTTGCCAACATGGCATAAGCTGCCATCCTGGATGCATAAAGATACCCATCATCAAAAGTTGGTACTGTACATTTTTTTGTTGCTGTTGTTAGATCACTGATTGCCTGTGCATATACTTCAGCTACTGTGTTACGATTTACCTTGCTGGATTCATCAACTGTTGTTGTTGGTGTCAACACAATAGGTACACCGGGGTTGCTGTTAGGGTCGCCATCATTCCAGGCTTTTGCAAACATTCTTACCAGATCGAAATATGCACATCCTCTTAAAAATTTTGCTTCACCTTCCGCATAGTCCCTGTCAGCTTCATTTACAACATCAAGGTGTGCTAATACATTGTTGGCATCATTGATGACCCTGTAACCTGCAAGCCATGTGCCTGCAACAAAGCTGTTACTGACCGGGATACTTTTATTGTGAATTTGTGTAAACTGTTCATACGTACCAGACCAGTTCAGATCGCTGGAATCTCCCAACAAATCACCGCCAATAAAAAGCTGGCCGCCATAAAAATCACCGCTACCCAAATCGGGGTAACAACCCTTTAATGCTCCAAGAACACCATCGCTGGTTTTAAACACATCATTTGCATCAATGCTGGAAGCAGGTTTTGTATCAAGGCGTTTATCGCAGCTATAAATGCTGAATAAAACCAGGCCTGTAATGATATATAATATTCTATTTTTCATTTTACTTTTTTTTATTCTTAATATTTTAAAGACCAACACTAAACCCAATTGTGATTGCTTTTATCTGGGGAGCTGAATAGAAATCATAACACTTATTGATATTATCATTATAGAAATCTGCTGTTACTTCAGGATCCCATCCTTTATATTTGGTAAATGTGAAAAGGTTTTCTGCCCTAACATAAACATGAAGGTGATCAATCTTTATTTTGTTTAAAATTTCTTTAGGTAAAGTATAACCAAGGGAAACAGATTTAACACGCATATAGGAGCCGCCTGAAATATATCTGCTGGATGCGTTGGTTCCATTAGGATAAAATAAACGTGGTTCAGGTACCATTGTTACATCTCCTGGTTTATCCCATGCAGCTAACTGGTCTATAGTCTGGTTGTCGAAGCCATTACTTCCGCTGGCTGACATAAATTCGCCACCTCCGTTATAAATCTGGTTTCCATACACTCCCTGTAATAAAATATCAAAATCAAAATTCTTATAGTTGATTGCATTGTCAATCCCATAAATAAATTTCGGATTAGGATTCCCAATCACAACATCTGATGCCTGGTTATAATCATTGGTTGTTGACCTGTCTTTACTGCCATCTGCATTTGTTGTGTTTTTATAATACAATGCATCTCCGGTAGCGGGATCAGCACCTGCAAACTCACGTGCATAAAAGACACCTAATGGTTGGCCTTCAATTGCTTTATTTACATCATCGCCTATTACCTGTCCATCTAAGTTTGTTACTTTATTGGTATTACGACTGAAATTTAAAGTGGTTATCCATTTCAAATTTTTTGTAGAAATATTGGTTGAAGTAATTTCAAACTCAAAACCTTTATTGTACAGGTTCCCTACATTCTGAAGTTGTGTAGAAAATCCTGTTGTGCCTGGCACCTGCACTTCCAATAAGAGGTCTTTTGTTTTCCTTGTATAATAGTCGAATTCAACATCAAGCCTGTTGTTCAGAATTGTAAATTCAACACCTACATCTGTTCCGATAGTTGTTTCCCACTTCAGATCAGGATTACCTAGTTGTGAAGGTATCTGTCCTGCCTGTCCTCCATAAGCAGCGAATGTGTATAAAGCTAAAGAAGGATAGTCGCCAATTTCGTTATTACCTGTAGCGCCATAACTGGCTTTAAGTTTCAGGTAATTGATGAATTTATTATCCTTTAAAAAGTTTTCTTCACTGGCTACCCATCCGGCAGATATTGCGGGAAACGAACCATATTTATGGTTAGCGCCAAAGCGGGACGAACCATCAATCCTGTCGCTTAAACCAAGAATATATTTCTGATCGAAGTTGTAATTTACACGTGCAAAATAAGAAACCATTGTAGCATCGGTGGCTGATGAACTAGCTCCTGTTTTTGAAGCGCCTGCATTCAGTTTTTTATAAGCATCACTTGGGAATTCTTCTGCATCAGCTTCACTGAAATCATAACTTTCATCTTCATAACTCATACCCAATGTAGCTTCTATGTTGTGTACATCGGCAAAGGTTTTTTTAAAGCTGAAATAATTATTGGTAGTATAGTGCATTGCCTGTGTTGTTGCATAAGAACCAGTTCCATCCGGAACGCCGGAATTACGTGCAGTGAGTTTACCTGCATAGCTGTCTTCCGTCTGGTTTAACTGATCCATACCAAATTCAGACCTGAAACTGAGCTCAGGTGTAATTTTAGCATTCAGGTATATGTTGCCATAAGTCCTGTTTACCAGTGTATGGTAATAGGCATTTTCATAAGAAAGCAATGGGTTATAATACAATGGATAATTTGTATTAGGTTCTCCGGTTTCAGGATCCAAAGCACCACTGGTTAATCCGGTTCTTGGATCTATAATAGGAGTGATTGGAGACAATGCTGTTAACTGCAATGGTGTTGAGAATTGATCATCATCAGAGAGGCGGTAGTTTTTAGTACGTGCAAAACTGATATTCATGCCTACATTTAACCAATCCCTGATGCTTTGATCTACATTGATCCTTGCACTATATCTCCTGATTTTATTTCCTATTAATATTCCTTTCTGATCTAATAATTGCCCTGATAAAAAGACTTTTGTTTTTTCTGTTCCGCCTGATATATTCAGGTCATATTGTGATATAGGCGCTGTTTGAAATGCCTGGTCCTGCCAGTCAGTATTGATCCTGCCTTTTTTCCAGCTTTCTGTTCCGGCTGCATAACGGGTAAACCTGCTTTCCACATAGCTTTGCCAGTCATCAATTGCATCCTGGAGTGTATTGTAATAGCCTAAACCATATTCCACTTTTGCAGCGCCTTCACCAGCTCTCTCGAAAAAATCAACCCATTGTTTTGAGTTCATAAATTCTCTTTTGCCTGTTGGTGTTTGTGTCCCGGTAAAATAGTTGAACTCGATTTTTGATGTGCCTGCCCTTCCTTTTTTAGTAGTGATCAATACCACACCGTTCGATCCCCTTGAACCATAAATAGCAGCGGCTGAAGCATCTTTTAAAATTTCGATTGAAGCAATGTCATTCATGTTCAAGTCAGTCAAAGAACTGGTATATGATCCATTGTGAGAAAGATCGGTTGCAGTGATGGGTATTCCATCTACTACATATAAAGGCTGGTTGCCTGCAGTTACAGATGAACCACCGCGGATGGTTACACTGATAGCCTGTCCAAGCTTGCCATTGTTTTGCTGAACAAACACACCTGCCGCCCGCCCCTGCATAGCAGTTTCAAAACTTGTTACAGGTGTATTAGTGATATTTTTAGCATTCACCTGTGATACAGAACCTGTAATATTTTTTTTGGTAGTAGTGCCATAACCAATAACAACTACTTCATTCAAAGATTTGGAAACCTGAGTTAGTTTCACTTCGATAGTTGAAGATGTAACCGTGATTTTTTGTTCAGAGTAACCAATGGAACTGAAAACAAGTGTTTTGTTTGTTGCCGGAAGATTAATGGTGAAATTTCCATCAGCATCAGAAATTACACCTCTTTTTTCTCCCTCAACAGTGACAGAAACACCACTCAACGGGCTGCCAGTCTGGGCATCAGTGATCTTTCCCGTTACTGCATTTTGTGCAAAAGCGCTTACAGTTAAAAATAGTGACAATAATAAAAAATGAATTTGCTTCATAGCATGATTTTTTTGGTAATACAATCAGGATTATTTCAAAAATAGTGTTATTGCTTAATGAAACTTAATGTTTGAAAAACATTTTTTTGCACATAGCAACCATTTTGATTTGATTTCTGTTTTCAGTATTTTATAAAAAAACATTTATGAAGAAAACACTACTGGTCATGACAGCAATTTTTTGTTTGCATGTATGTTTTGCCCAAACACACCAACTGTTTAAAATAAAAGTATCCAACTACCAGTTTTCCCCTGCCACAGTCAATGCAAAAATTGGCGATACTATACTTTGGATTTGGAAATCCGGAACACATACTACCACATCATTAACCATTCCACAGGGAGCTAAAGCATGGGATGCACAGATGAATTCTTCACATAAAAGATTTAAATACGTTGTGAGAAAAAAAGGGACATATAATTATGATTGTACCATTCATGCATCTACTATGATTGGTAAGATAAAAGTAACGGCAGCTTTAGGGTTGGATAATGTGGATTTGATTGTTGAAAATAACCAGCCTGTTTTGCTTTGGGATGTCCTGGATATTTCAAAAGTTGCTTCATTTTCAGTTCAACGCAGTTTTGATGGTAATAATTTTATTGAAATTGGAAATGTGGTGCCTTCTGTGAAGAATAATTATATGTTTAAAGATGAATCATCAGTGACGGGTAAATATATTTATTACCAGGTAGAGATTACAGGTAAAAATGGTGAGAAAGAATTATCCGGGATTAAAATGTTTACTAACCAGCAGGATATTGAAAAACTGGTTACATCTATTAATCCTAATCCTATCAGCAGCCCGGGGCATTTGATGTTGCAGTTTAATGCAGGAAGTGAAGGAACAATGAAAGTGCAGTTGTTTACACAAAATGGTGTTTTAATTAAGCAGACTGAAATGGCTGCAGTGAAAGGACTGAACAATGGCCATTTTCATTTGGGTGATTTAAAGCCTGGGACATATTATATTGTTTGCACATTGGGCAAAGCCACGGAAAAACACACAATTGTTGTCCAATAAAAATCTTCAGATATAGATCTGAATGCCTGGTATCTTTTTTTAAATTTATTTTGATTTAAAAGGATCCGTTATTTAGACGGGTCTTTTTTTTTATTTCAGCATACTACAATCCGTAGAAAAATATAAACTTTGAATGAATGGAGGGAAATCAAAATAAAAATATGTTGAGTAACCAGACATTAAAAGTAAAATTGACTTTTAAAGGCTTGTGGCAGATATTAAAGAATACCGGTAATGATTTCATTAATTGCCGCATAACCCGCATGAGCGCAGCACTTGCATATTATACCGTTTTTTCTGTTGCTCCAATGCTTATTCTTATTATAAGTGTAAGCGCTGTTTTTTATGGCAGGCAGGCAATTGAAGGAAATATTTATGATGAAATAAGATCATTTGTTGGCAATGCTGCAGCAGTTCAGATACAGGAACTGATTAAGAATGCAACCATTTCCCGCTCAAGCAGTGCATTTGCTTCAGGTGCGAGTATCATTGCATTGATTATCGGCGCCACGAGTGTATTCAGTGAGATACAGGATTCTATTAATGTGATCTGGGGTCTCAAAGCAAAACCTAAAAGAGGATGGTTTAAAATTTTGATCAACAGGCTGCTGAGTTTTTCAATCATCGTCAGCCTGAGTTTTATTTTATTGGTATCGTTAATCGTCAGCACTGTACTGGATGTTTTGGTAAACAGGTTAATTGAACTTTTTCCAGGAGCTGCTGTTTACCTCACATATTCTTTAAACCTTTTATTGACATTTATTATCATCACACTCTTGTTTGGGATTATTTTTAAAGTATTACCTGATGCGAAAATAAAATGGAGAGATGTGATTACCGGAGCTATAACAACTGCATTTTTATTTATGCTGGGAAAATTTGCTATCAGTTTTTATCTCGGTGAAAAAAATATCGGTAACACTTATGGTGCAGCAGGTTCAATTATAATTATTTTATTGTGGGTGTATTATTCTGCTATCATTCTCTATTTCGGTGCAGCATTTACGAAGCATTATGCACAATATAAAGGACGAAGGATTTTTCCAAACGATTATGCTGTGTGGACAGAACAGATAGAAAGGGAAAGTTCAGGTTCTTTGCAGGAACAGCCAGTTACTTTAGTAAAGAAAGAAACCATTTCAACATCATCACCGGAAAAAAATTAGCGAAAGAAAATTTTTGATGAAACATATTAAAATAAAAATTTCACAAGAGATATTTTTTTGCTTTTTGTTCCCGCATCATTTCACCATAACCCATACACCTTGCCAATGCAGATACAGACATTGCTATGCGCTTGGTTTTAGTGAATTCAGTTTTAGCACTGTCAATCCATTTGCTGAAATAATTTTTATGGCTTGCAGGCAATGTGTTGAAAAATTTCATAGCACCCGGTTCATCCTGTAAGCAGATGATGAAATCTTTGTTGAGTTGCTGTTCAGACTTGTCTTCCATGAGTTCCACCTGTATCATTGCACCTTTTCTCTTCCCTGTTGCTTTACGCATAGTTGCATTAAATGGGATAATAAAATCACCATCACCCATAGGTAATAATGCAACTGCATTGATTGAATAGTTATCCAGTTTGCCTTTTACACGAAAAGATTTTTTATTGCCGGGTTTTAATTTCTCAGCAATATCGCCGGGTATTATAATGTATGACCAGCCGGACTTTTCACCCTTTTCTTCAAACTGAAAAATTGTTGTAGAAAACTTCACCATGTATTGCTAAAATATGTTTTTTTGTGCTGGATTTTGTGTGAAATGAAGACATAAATTTTGTGAATAAAAATACGATGTCGATTGTGAAAATATTTTTTACTCAAACCCCGGAAATGTTTTTTTGTAGATATTATAATTGAAAATGTATAGAAGAGGAGAGTAAAAAAACTAACAATGAAACCGCCGATTTCTCAAAATAAATTCTTTCTATCTTTTATTGCCCTATGGTCAATTGTTGTAATCGGCCTTTTGGAGTGGATGACAGGCTATGAACTTTCATTTGGATTTTTATACCTGATGTTGTTGTGTTTTTTTGCATTAAATAAAAACATTACAAAAGGGCAGATTGTGTTGCATGCTTTGTTTGCAACTTTAGTCGGGCTATTTGTGCAAATCAAATCTGGTGCGCCATTCTCCAACGATTTGATACCTTATGCCAATGCTTTTATCAATTTACTGGTGGCAATGTTTGTTTCATTCCTTTGTTATTCTTTCAGCCAGAAACAAAAAGCATTATTGAACCTTAATGAACATCTGAATAAATTGAACCATGAAAAAAATATTTTTATCGGTATTACTGCACATGACCTCCGAAGCCCTTTTGCATCCATTCAGAGTATCAGTGAAATATTGATGCCAGGAGAAAAGAATAAAGAAAACCTGAAGTTTCTCGGAATGATACACCAGGCTAGTAAAAATTCGCTGACGCTGGTTGATAACCTTCTGAGTGTATCTAAGATTGAATCAGGTGTACTGCAATTAAATATCCAGTCATCAGATTATTTTGAATTTATAAAAAATGTTATAGAATTCCACCAGGTCATTGCAGGTACGAAGAATATAAAAATTGTTTTTGAATTCAGCCTGGATAAACTTGTTTTGGAATTTGATGAAGTGCATATTGAACAGGTAACAAGAAACCTGTTATTGAACGCGATAAAATATTCAAAACAGGATAGTGAAGTGAAAGTGAAAGTTTCAATCGTGAACGAAGCAGTATTGACTCAAATAATAGACAGTGGTGTTGGTATCCCTGATAAAGAAATAGGGAAGCTGTTTAATTTTTTCCAGAAAACAAGCGCAAGGCCTACATCAGGTGAAAAAGGTCATGGGTTGGGATTAGCTATCTGTAAAAAAATTATTATGGCACATAAAGGCACCATTGGTGTTAAGAGCAAAGAGCATGAAGGTTCTGAATTTTATTTTACATTACCCCTTGAAAATAAACCCTTGGTAAATTAAGTAAAGACGAGTATCTAACCTTATTTGTTTTATTTTTTTTGAAAAAATATCACATTAATTCATCGCTCACTTCATCAATATTCATTTTGCATGAATGTGCACCTAATTACAATCTTTAGGTTTTATCCTGATTTTTTAATAATAAGTTTATGATCATAACTCTGATATGACTCGATAAAATAACTTTGTGAATAAATTTTTCTTCATGATATGTCAGGGATTGTATTAAAAATAAATCCACATTTATACTAAGGCATAATAACATTTTTGTCAGTTTTGTTGCAATCAGGTAATGATATGCCACATTAATTTAAAACTCCTGGAACTGTAATGATGAATATTGATTTCAAAGAAGACGCTGAAAAAGCAATCGAAGTTTTACAACAAGGTGGAATTATTTTGTATCCCACCGATACCATCTGGGGTATTGGCTGCGATGCAAC
>CAYNTP010000058.1:0-10097 GCA_964400415.1 uncultured Parafilimonas sp. | reverse complement strand
GTGGAATTATTTTGTATCCCACCGATACCATCTGGGGTATTGGCTGCGATGCAACAGATGCAAAAGCAGTTGAGAAAATTTTTTCTTTGAAACAACGGCCATCCACAAAAAGCTTTGTTGTACTGGTTGCATCAGAAAAAGATATTTTGCATTACACTGCTGCGCCTGACCTCGCAGTATTTGATTACCTGCAAACGGTACAAAAACCAACGACTGTAATTTATGAACATGCTTTAGGTATTGCGGAAAATGTTTGCAGCGATGATGGTTCTGTGGCTATAAGAATTTGCAGTGATGAATTTTGTAATTATTTATTAAAACGTTTTCGCAAACCGATAGTCAGCACTTCAGCTAATATCAGCGGAAGGCCTTCGCCAAAAAATTTTTCTGAAATTGATGACATCATAAAAAATGGTGTTGACTATGTGGTACAGCATAAACAGGATGATGATTCAGAAGCTGCTGCATCATCCATTATCAGGTGGGTAAATGGTGCAGTTGAAATTATCAGGCCTTAATGTTTAACCCGCTTTTGAATTTGTATCCAATAATCTTGCCCCCTTTTTTCACAACCTTATCTTTGCGCGATATGCAGATAAATTGTTCGGATACTGAATTATTTATTTTAAATAAAATAGCATCAGCAGCGGAATCACTTTCTATGCCCTGCTATTTGATTGGTGGTTTTGTGAGGGATAAACTGATTGGCAGGGAAACAAAAGATGCAGATATTGTGTGTTTGGGTGATGGCATTGAACTGGCACATCAAGTGGCAGCAATGTTTAAGCCTCAACCTGCTGTAGCATTCTTTAAAAATTTCGGGACTGCACAAATAAAAATTAACCTTCGGAATATTTTAAAAAAAGGTACAGGTGATGGCGATGAAAAGAATGAGGCAGAAACATTCGATATAGAATTTGTAGGAGCAAGGAAAGAAAGCTATTCAAGAGAGTCGCGTAAACCTGTTGTTGAAGCAGGCAGCTTAGATGATGATATGAACCGCAGGGATTTTACTATCAATGCACTTGCCATCAGCCTGAACAAAAATGATTTCGGAAACCTGATAGACCCATTCAATGGCATGCAACACCTGCAGGAAAAAATAATCATGACACCGCTTGAGCCATCACAAACTTTTAGTGATGACCCATTGCGGATGATGCGTGCAATCAGGTTTGCAACTCAACTTGGTTTTACAATTCATCCTTCAACTTTTGATGCAATAAAAAAAAATGCAGAC
The DNA here is from genome assembly GCA_964400415.1 of uncultured Parafilimonas sp. Taxonomy (GTDB): domain Bacteria; phylum Bacteroidota; class Bacteroidia; order Chitinophagales; family Chitinophagaceae; genus Parafilimonas. The sequence goes on along the minus strand of CAYNTP010000058.1, from coordinate 8,857 downwards.
CGCATAAGGATAATTTCACAGGAAAGAATTACTGATGAACTGAATAAAATAATGCTGTCAGCAAAACCTTCTGTGGGATGGTATTTGCTGAGGGAAAGTAATTTGCTTGAACGCATCTTTCCATTATTGCTCGACCTGCAGGGCGCTGAAAATATTGATGGCATTGGTCATAAAGATAATTTCACTCACACATTGCAGGTGTTGGATAACATTTCACAAAATACCAATGACCTTTGGTTGAGATGGGCTGCGTTGTTACATGATATTGCAAAGCCTGCTACCAAACGTTTCAGTAAAGAAGAAGGCTGGACTTTTCATGGCCATGAAGTTGTTGGGGCACGGATGGTGCCGAAAATTTTTGCAAAACTCAAACTACCTCAACATGAAAAAATGAGGTTGGTGCAGAAGCTTGTGTTGTTGCATTTAAGGCCAATAAGCCTGACAAAAGAAAATATCACAGACAGCGCCATACGCAGGTTGTTGTTTGATGCAGGAGAAGATATTGATTCGTTGATGTTGTTGTGCAATGCAGACATCACCAGTAAAAATAAAATCAAGGTGCAGCGATACCTGCGCAATTTTGAACTGGTGCGGCAACGACTGGCTGAAGTGGAGGAAAAAGATAAAATCCGCAACTGGCAACCGCCGATAACCGGTGAAATCATCATGGAGACTTTTGGTTTAACTCCTGGCAGGCAGGTAGGTTTGATAAAAGATGCCATACGTGAAGCAATCCTTGATGGCATCATAGCAAACCAATATGATGCTGCTTTTCAGTTTATGATTGAAAAAGCAGCAAGTATCAACCTGAAGCCGGTAAAATAAATTAATTTAAATTTTTTCTGTATGTTGCTGCCTTTTCTGTGCTTTCAAATTATCTGTGCCGGAAAATAAATACCGCAGTGGCATAAAATAATTTTTGTTTATATTGATGGGAAATTAAGATTGATGAATTAAAACACTAAACACATAAATTTTTTACAATGGCAATTTTAAAATTCAGGGCATATTACGAAGAAGACGAGGCAGTCTATAGGGATGTGGTGATAAAACATACCCAGACATTTTTTGATTTGTGTAATGCTATCCTGAAAGCTTATGAATTTGATAATAAATACCAGGCTACATTTTTCAGGAGCAATGACAACTGGCAACGCGGCAGGGAAATAACGCTGGAAAAATACAACGACAGGGAATATAAGGCAGAGCCATTAATAATGATAGAAACTACTATTGGTAGCGAGATAAGAGATACCAACCAGAAATTTATTTTCGTTTATGACTTTGCGAAGAACTGGACTTTCCTGCTGGAGCTTATCAACGTTTCAAAAGAAGAAAGCGCTAAAATAACTTATCCTGCCACATCAAGGGTGGAAGGTATAGGCCCTCAGCAATACAGTACCCGGAGCCTGCTGGGAAAAAAGTTTGTGGACATTGAAGAAAAATATGACCTGCCCGAAAAAACTGAGGGCTTTGGTGAAGAAGGTGATGATAATGAAAATGAAAACTTCAGTGATGAAGATAATAGTGATGATGGTAGTGGCGATGAATAACTTTTCATAATTTAAGTGGGCCAGGCAGCATGCAGCTAACGGTTATCATTGTAAATTATAATGTAAAATTTTATGTAGAGCAATGCCTGCATTCGGTTATATCAGCCTGTAACAATATTGATGCTGAAATTTTAGTTATTGATAATGCTTCTTCAGACGACTCAATACAATACCTGCAACCAAAATTCAGTGAAGTAATTTTTATTGAGAACAAAGAGAATGTTGGTTTTTCAAAAGCCAACAACCAGGGATTGCAGATTGCAAAAGGAGAATATATCCTCATCTTAAATCCTGATACGATTTTATCTGAGCAGGCAATTGAGAACTGCATTTCATTTTATAATAATCAAAAGAATGCCGGTGCAATAGGAGTGAAGATGATTGATGGTGATGGAAATTTTTTACCAGAGAGCAAAAGGAGTTTTCCATCAGCAATGGCATCATCCTGGAAAATGTCGGGCATGGCATCTCTGTTTCCAAAATCAGGTTTTTTTAATAAATATGCTTTGGGCAACCTTGATGAAAATGCAATACACCAGGTAGATGTATTGTCAGGCGCATTTCTTTTTTCAACAAAAAAAATGTTGCAGCAACAAAGAGGTTTTGATGAAGATTTTTTTATGTATGGAGAAGATATTGACCTGAGCTACAGGATACAAAAATCCGGTTATAAAAACTTTTACTTAGGTAACAACCCAATTCTTCATTTTAAAGGAGAAAGCACTCAGAAAAATAAAGCTTATGTAAAAAAATTTTATGGCGCCATGCATATTTTTCTTGATAAGCATTATGCAGGTTTTTCCAAATCATTATTAAAAGCTTCAGTTAATGTTGCCTCTTTTTTTTCCGGTTTAAAACATCAGAATAAAACTAATGATACATCAATAGATATAACAAATGAACATTTTATTTTGCTTGGAGATGAAAACTCAGTTGATAGTGCATCCCTGGTTTTATCAGTGAATAATTGTAGATATGAAAAGGTATTACAGTATAAAGAATTTATTCAAAACCCGGGGATGATGAAAGCAGGTGAACAAAAACCAAATCTTGTCTTTTGTATTGGTGAATTAACTTATAAAGATTGTATTGGGTTTATGCAGAAAAAAAGGGAACGTTATAATTTTTACTGGCATCATTACCATACATCAGCTATTATCGGCAGCAGAAACTTTATTTCAACTTCCAAAGAATTATATATTTAATAAATAAGTTATTGCTTAGCTTCGCATTTCAGATATTCTAAAAGGCGTAAACCTGATGGCTTTATTTGATATCAAACTCCCAAAATCGTTGCTGAAAACATTAGGTCTGCCACAGAATGACCTTAAGCATCAGCAGGTACGTGTATTAAAGAAGCTTTTATATAAGGCAAGGTTTACCGAATTTGGCCAATACTATCGTTTTGATGAAATTGGTTTGATGGATGACCCTGTTAAAAAATTCCAGGAGCTTGTTCCCATTTCAAATTACAGTAAAATTTATGAAGCCTGGTGGCACCGCACTATCGAGGGTATGCCTGATGTATGCTGGCCGGGCAAGATAAAATATTATGCACTGAGTAGCGGCACCAGCGAAGCTGCCAGTAAATATATCCCCATCACCAATGACCTGTTGAAAGGAAACCGCATTGTGATGATTCGGCAGATACTTTCATTGCGCAATTATAATGATATACCTGTCCGTTCGATTGGTAAAGGTTGGCTGATGCTGGGTGGCAGCACAGCATTGCAAAAAAGCGGTGGTTATTATGCAGGCGACCTCAGCGGCATCACTGCTAAAAAAGTTCCATTCTGGTTTCAACCATTTTATAAACCGGGAAAAAAAATTGCAAGACAGCGCAACTGGACGCGTAAACTCAAAGAGATTGTACGCATGGCTCCTGAGTGGGATATTGGTTTTGTGGTTGGTGTGCCTGCCTGGATACAGATGTGCATGGAGATGATTATAAAAGAATATAATCTTAAATCAATTCATGACATCTGGCCTAACCTTGCTTTTTATGTGCATGGTGGTGTAAGCTTTGAACCTTATAAAAAAAGTTTTGAAAAATTATTGGCAAAGCCGCTCACTTATATTGAAACTTATTTGTCGAGTGAAGGTTTTATTGCATACCAGGACCGACCGAATGCAAAAGGTATGCGTTTAGTAACCAATGAACATATTTTTCATGAATTCATTCCATTTGATGAAAAAAACTTTGACGCAAATGGCGACCCATTGCCTGATGCAGAAGTTTTAACTGTTGCAGGTGTTGAAGAAAATAAAGAGTATGCAATTTTAATCAGCACATCTGCAGGTGCATGGCGTTATGTGATGGGTGATACCATCCGCTTTACTGATAAAAGCCGTTGTGAAATTGTTATCACCGGCCGCACCAAACATTATTTAAGCCTGGTGGGTGAACACCTGAGTGTGGAGAATATGAATAAGGCTGTTGCGCTTGCAAGCAGCGACCTGAATATATCAATCCCTGAATTTACAGTAGCAGGCATACCTTATGAAAATTTATTTGCACATCATTGGTATGTAGCTTGTGATGATACAGTAAATACAGAATCGTTGCGTTTGAAAATTGATGGATACCTCAAAGAGTTGAATGATGATTATGCCACTGAACGCACCAGCGCTTTGAAAGAAATATTTCTTGATGTATTGCCTGAAAAAACTTTCATACAGTTTATGCGGCACATGGGAAAAATCGGTGGCCAGCATAAATTTCCCCGTGTATTAAAAGGCAGGATGCTGGAAGAATGGAATAAGTTCTTAAAAGAAAGCCTGGTGAGTAAATAAACTATTTGCTTAATGTACCAATTCAATCCTGATTGGCTTTTGCAGGTATTTACTGAGTGAATCCCTCACCTTTGCAGTATCTGATATTCTGTTGAAATTAATAATGTACAAAGAATAATACTTTTTATTGTCATTCATAAAACTGTCAAAGCCTGCGTTGTTACCATAAGCATTCAATTGTGCAGTTCTTGTCCTTGCACGCAGGATGGATGCAGTAGTCTCAAAAATATACCTTGTATCAACAGTGTCTGTAGGTAAATATGTTTTTTGTGAAGCTGCGATTGTATTACTATCAGTTTTTGTAGTATCCTGTACTACTGTATTGACAGTGTCCTGGGCGTTATTGATTGTAACAGGTGTTTCCTGTTTTTTATTAATAAAATAATGATATGCTTCATAACCTAACCCACCTAATATTGCTAATACAATCAATAAAGTTATAAGCTGGATTAATGAACGGTTGCTGGTTTTAGGTTGCCGTTCTGCAGGTTGGTGTGTTGAAGTGATGCGGATTGACTTATTGGCTTCGGAATAAGGAAGAAATCCATATTCACCGTTATTGTTTTTCTTGATGAAACCAACATGGATGATTTCATAATTCTTACCGATATTGATAAATTCCCTTGCCTGTGTAAAATGTGATTCAAGGTCAGAAGCTATGAGTGATTTATTTTTCTTTGCATGTTCTGCAATAAAATCAATGAGGGTTTGTGATGTAGTTGCTTTTTTATCGTAAGCAAAAGTTACATCAGCTGATTCGCCAGGTTGAGTAGGGAAAGCGCCGTTAATTTTTATAATACCAATTCTCTCAAGCGATACTTCTTTGTATTCATTTAAATATTCAGAAATGTAAGCGTCGAATTTATTCACACTAAAAATTTATTTCTGCAAAACTAATACAGTGCGCACAAATAATTTTTTTGTTTCTAAACTTTAAGATACTTATAGTTGCGAAATTTGTGCAATATTAAAACGCAAGCAGCGTTAACATCAAATATGCCGTCTATGCTTTCAGAAGAAGAAAAAGCATTTATTCAATACTGGGAAGAGAACCGCGAAAAAAAGAAATCATTGTTCAGGCAATTATTACCCGGCATATCCATTGGCCTTACTGTAGGTGTTGCTATTGTTTTTATGTTGGATTCCGGTTGGTATATCAGGGCAAACATGGAAGCTCAATCTGAAAGCAGCCCTTATGTAATTTTTTTCGCCATTGTGGGTATAGCTGCATTCATCGGATTCTTTTATAAGAAATTCAGGTGGGAGATGAATGAACAAACATATACTGAACTTAAAGCAAAGGAAGTAAAAGAGAAAAAAAATAAAACTCCCGGTGAATAAATGCAGGCAACTTCATAGTGTGCTATTGTAATTAAACTGAACTACGGAAAAAGATGCCAATAAAAAATGTTGCTGTTGTATTGCTGCTTGCTGTTAGTGTTTTCGCCTGTAAAAAGAAAAATGATGTTGCCTGTATGCCTGTTGACCCGGCAGATGAAGCTTCACAGTTGGAAGCTTTTTGCACTACAAACAATATCATTTATACGGTTGATACCAACGGTATTTATTACCAGGTTTTAGACCAGGGCTCTGGCATAAAACCTTCTGACAGTTCTGAAATCACTGTTACATATACTGCGGCTACTTTGGATAACAAAATTATTGAAGACAAAACTGCAGATCCTGTTACTGCACAATTGAGCCAGTTTATTGAAGGCTGGCGAATTGCCATACCTTATATCCAGAAAGGTGGCCATATAAAAATGGTCTTACCATCTGCATTGGCTTATGGTTGCACCGGTTCTGACATTGTTGCCCCCAACACACCATTGTATTATGATGTGGTGCTGGTGAATGTGCAATGACATCAATCAAGCTTCTTTGTAAATTTAAAAGCGCCTGTAACGCTTTACCGTCGCGGGTTTCAGCGCATTGATTAATAAAAGTTACCATTGTTGTTGCAAGGTTTTTATTTAATTTTTCAACAACCATAAATCATTGCTATCTTTCACGCATTAAGTCTTTAATGTGAAAAGGTCAAAAAATTTTAATTGTACCAATGACTTTTTTTGAAATGTATCACTTATAAAGGCAATAATATTTGTTCAAATAAAAACAGGCACATGAAAAAATATTATTTTGTTTTCCTGCTTCTTTTTGTAAGCTCATCACTGGTAGCACAAGGCGGTTATTTTAATTTGTTTGATGGCAGGACATTGAATGGTTGGAAACGTCTCGTGGGTAATGGTGAATACACAGTTGAAAACAATATGATTGTTGGCACAACAGTAGCCGGTTCGCCCAATACATTTTTAGCAACTGAGCAAACTTTTGGTGATTTTATCCTTGAGTATGATGCAAAGGTTGATGATACAGCGAGCAACAGTGGAGTACAAATCAGGAGCCATTTCAATCCTGATGAAATGAATGGAAAAAGTAAAGGCCGTGTGTATGGTTACCAGGTAGAAGAAGATCCTTCATCAAGGGCATGGAGTGGTGGTATTTATGAAGAGGGCAGGAGGGGTTGGTTATATCCTGTAACATTGAATCCACCTGCACAAAAATTATTCAGGGTTGGTGAATGGAACCATTATAAAGTGGAATGTATCGGTCATTCTATAAAAACCTGGATCAATGATGAACCTGTTGCTTATTTAATAGATGATGTTTCTTCAAATGGTTTTATTGCATTGCAGGTGCATGCTGTTTCAAATGCAGCTATGGTTGGGAAAAAAATGTATTGGAAAAATATTCGGATAAAAGCAAACGGTTTGAGGGCAACGCCTTTTCCAAAAGATGTTTTTATCGTTGATATGATACCCAACAATTTATCTGCTGCAGAAAAAGCAGATGGATGGAGTTTATTGTTTGATGGCAAAACATCACAGGGATGGAGAGGTGCATTTAAAACAGGTTTCCCTGAACATGGATGGAGAATTGACAGTGGCATGATCACTGTATTAAAAGGCAAAGGTCTGCAGGGGCAAAATGGTGGTGATATTGTTACGCTGAAAGAATACAGCGCTTTTGATCTCACTTTCCAGTTCAGGCTCACGCCAGGCGCCAACAGTGGTGTAAAATATTTTGTAACACTCAAAGAACATAGCGACAGTTCAGCAATAGGATTGGAGTACCAGGTGTTGGATGATGACCTGCACCCTGATGCAAAACTTGGCCGCAATGGCAACAGGAAGCTGGCATCATTGTATGACCTCATACCTGCACAAAAAAATGAACGGTATTTTAATCCGCCCGGGCAATGGAATTGGGGAAGGATAATTGTTTATCCCAACAACCATGTTGAACATTGGCTGAATGGAATTAAAGTGTTGGAATATGAACGAGGTTCAAAAACTTTTGAAGACCTTGTAGCCATCAGCAAGTATAAAATCTGGGATCATTTTGGACTGGCCAGAGAAGGCCACATCTTATTACAGGATCATGGTGATGAAGTAAGCTACAGGAGTATCAGGATAAAGGAATTGAAATGATTGATTGAGGTAAGATGTACATAGAAATCTTCTGCGTAAATCCCCCGAAGGTTAGTGACAATGTTAACACCTTTAAAGATTAATTTAAGAGGGGAAAGTAAATTGGGAAAATGGAAACATATTATAAAAAAATCAAAACCGGATTGTTACAACTACAATGAAAAAAGAATAATGCTAAATAAGTTTTTTAGTAGTAGAATTTTTTTATGAGTAGAGTGTTGTAATATAAATTAGCGCGTTGGTGGCAAGCAATGGCCGACCGTTTCACCGACAGAAAAACTGACAAAAGATGAGAGCAATTATAAAATTCTTAGACGACTACTTGACAAAATCAGGCAGAGCAGACATTGACCCTGTTGAAGCTAATGATTTGCTTGCGAAAGCAGGAATTTTGAAAGACAGCAAAGATAGACCAGGCAAACCGCTTCGGGACTTGTTGCGTAAAGGAAAACTACCGCACGCTTTTCAAGCAGGTGGTAAAGGTTCAGGTTGGACAATTCCACATTCAAGCAAAGGGAAAAGTGCTGTTTCAAATTATTCTTCCACTAATCAGCAGACGAAAAAAGTGGCAACTGTTAAGACGACAAAAGCAACAGAAACGACAACCGATATTTCGCAACTAATAAAACAACTTGAAAAAGCAAGACAAAAATACAAACCCGAAACAGTAAAGTATTTGCTTGTTGCAGAAGCACCGCCAGACAGTTTGGAACGTTTTTTCTACTACGACAATGTTCGCCAACACGACTATTTATTTTTGGGTGTAGCAGAAGCACTTTATCCAAAACTTAAAGAACAATTTCTTTTAAGCGGACGAAGTAGTGAAATAAAAAACACAATTTTGCAGACACTTCAACAAGACGGTTTTTACTTGCTTGACTTGTCTGAATTACCTCTTTCACTTCTTGACACGGACTTGCAATCACAACTTCCGACTTTGGTTGACAAAATAAATTCTGTTGCAGACTGTCTTGTCCTAAAATAGGTTGACGATTATTCGTCACTTAAATTTGGACAAAA
>CAYNTP010000057.1:0-10266 GCA_964400415.1 uncultured Parafilimonas sp. | reverse complement strand
TTTTGTCCAAATTTAAGTGACGAATAATCGTCAACCTATTTTAGGACAAGACAGTGCAACTACACCCGCTATTTTTTTCATGTATAAAAATTAAATAAGTATCGTTTCGCTTACTTACTCAGGTACATGCTCTTTTCTTTATACAACTGCCTGAAATAAGGGTCACGCAAATCTTTTATGAAACGGATTGCTTCGCCTGTACTTTTCATTTCAGGGCCAAGCTCTTTATTGACATTAGGAAATTTATTGAAGCTGAAAACAGGTTCCTTGATAGCAAAGCCATCTAATTTTTTTTCAAAATCAAGGTCTTTCAGTTTCACTTCACCGAGCATCACTTTTGTAGCAATATTCAGATAAGGAATCTGGTAAGCTTTGGCAATAAAAGGTGTGGTGCGGCTTGCTCTTGGGTTGGCTTCAATCACATACACATTATTGTCTTTGATTGCAAATTGAATATTGATAAGGCCGCGGATATCCAAAGCCCTTGCAATTTTTTCAGCATAATATTCCATCGTGGTTACAATCAGAGGTGTAAGGTTAAAAGCAGGCAATACTGCATTACTGTCACCACTGTGGATACCAGCCGGTTCAATATGCTCCATTACTCCCATCACATGAAATGTTTCACCATCAAAGATGCCATCAATTTCTGCTTCCTGGCAACGATCTAAAAAATGATCTATCAGGATTTTATTATCAGGGATGTGTTTTAATAAACTAACTACTGCTTTTTCCAACTCATCGTCATTGATTACAATTCTCATGCGCTGCCCACCCAATACATAACTTGGCCTCACCAAAACCGGATATCCAACTTTATTGGCCACTTCAATTGCTTCATCAGCAGTAAATGCTGTGCCGTATTGTGGATAAGGCACTTCCAGTTCTTTCAATAAATCACTGAACCTGCCGCGGTCTTCGGCAATATCCATGCTGTCAAATGAAGTACCGATAATTTTAATGCCTTTGTCGTGAAGTCTCTTGGCAAGTTTTAATGCTGTCTGTCCACCCAACTGAACAATGACACCATAGGGTTGTTCCAGTTCTATTATTTCCCAAAGGTGTTCCCAGTAAACCGGTTCGAAATAAAGTTTGTCTGCCATATCAAAATCAGTTGAAACCGTTTCGGGGTTACAATTGATCATGATGGCTTCATATCCACATTCTTTAATAGCCAAAAGCCCGTGAACGCAGCAATAATCAAACTCAATACCTTGCCCTATTCTGTTGGGGCCGCTGCCTAAAACAATAATTTTTTTCTTTTGAGATGGAACTGATTCGTTGTGCTGAAGCGTATGATTCATTACAGGTAAATTGCGCAAATGTAATACTCAGGCAGTAGCTTGCAAAACATAAAAATGTTAACTGAATAATATGGGTAAAAAAAGTGCAGGAATATTATTGTACAGAAGAAATTTCAATGATATCGAAATTTTACTGGTACATCCCGGCGGGCCATTCTGGGCAAAAAAAGATAAAAGTGTATGGAGCATCCCTAAAGGTGAGTTTGATGATGAAACACCATTAGCAGCAGCTAAAAGGGAATTTTATGAAGAACTCGGTTCAACACTTGTGTGTGAAAATTTTACTGCATTAACACCTGTAAGATCCGGTAACTACAAAACTGTTTTTGCTTTTGCTTTAGAAAAAGATTTTGATACCACGCATATTAAAAGTAATATGATACTGATTGACTGGCCGCCAAACTCAGGAAAAAAAATGGAAATCCCGGAAGTGGATAAAGCAGGATGGTTTGAAATTAATACAGCAAAAGAAAAAATTGTTCGCTATCAGTTACCATTTATTGACGAATTGAAACAGAAAATTAATACCGGCTTATTATAAAAGTCGTATGAATGAACTGAAAATTCTTTTGATTACAGGGATATGTACAGATGAAGAACAATGAGTTTATTTTTTTCTAAACAAAAAAAGCTGCCCCCTTTATGAGACAGCCCTCATGGTATAATGGTGTTTTCCTAATTATTAATAATTCATTATTTGTCCAATGCCTAAAGCAGTGCTTCCACTACCACCAGCAAAACCTTTAGCAAATAAAGTATATACATGGCCTCCAATTAAACTAAAAGATTTCCCCCCCTGTAAAGTACTGTCTGAAAGTCTCAGTTGCAAATCATAATTGCCGGCAACCAACTTCGTAAAATTAGCAACAGTAGTATTTGTGCTCTGATCATTGAAAGACCTGTTTTGAAACAATATTGTACCTGAAGCTGAATCCCTTAATGACACAGCACCTGCATCAGGGCTGAAATTAAAAAACCTGATATACACTGAATCAGAAGATGTGGCAGGTATATTGTCAGTAACAATACTTGATTTTATATTATTGAAAGAATCAATTAAAAAATAGCTATACAATGTGTTGGTTGAAATGGCTACAGTATTACTCAAAACAGGTGACGATGTTGTCCCATAAATTGAAAAACTGTAACTACCACCGGCTGCTCCGTAATACGGTGTATAAGCGCCATAAGCAAGATTGGTCAGGAATGATGAATTATTAATTGACATGCTTAATGGCGGTGCATCAGGTGAAATATTGGCAACCAGAAAATATCCCTGTTGCGGATTGGTGTTGCTGTTATTATTGATATTACAAGCGCTGAAAATAATAATACCTAAAAAAATCACAACTAATGCAGGTACCTTCTTCATAAATGAATTTTTATTTCTTTTAAAACGTGATTAATGCAAAAAAAATATAAACAGAGACTATTGAAAAGTTAAAAGCGTTGTAACTGCACCAGGTTTTTTTATATTTTTTTTTAAACAATAACATTTCAAATCCTCCACTTAACTTTACGGTATGCCACATGAAGCAATTTCAGTTTTTGATATGTTCAAAATAGGTGTTGGCCCTTCGAGCTCACACACATTAGGCCCCTGGAGGGCAGCACAACGTTTCACCAGGACTCTACAACAAAAAAATCTTTTGTTATCAACACGCTTTGTCAAAGTATTACTGTATGGTTCACTTGCTAAGACAGGGAAAGGCCACGGTACTGATATTGCAGTGTTGATGGGTTTGTGCAGTGAAGACCCGGTTACTATTGATGTAAATTCAATCACATCAAAAGTGCAGCGCATTGAATCTGAAAAGAAACTCATGCTGAATGGAGAAAAACAAGTTGGAGTGGAAGTTCAGTTTTTAATGCGTGAATCACTCCCCTTTCATCCCAATGGTTTAAGTTTTATTGCAACATGTGAAGATGGTGTTGAAGAGACTGAAACATTTTATTCAATAGGCGGCGGTTTTGTTGTGAAAGAAAATGAAGATGCTGCAAGTGCACAACAGGTTGACCTGCCTTTCCCGATTGATACTGCTGATGACCTGATGCATTGGTGTATGAAAACAGGTTTAAGCATCAATGAAGTGGTGATGGAAAATGAAAACACCTGGCGCAGTGAATCAGCAACACGTGAAGGTGTTTTGAAAATCTGGCAAACCATGAAAGAATGTATGTATCGTGGTTGCCACAGCAAAGGAGAATTGCCGGGCGGATTGCATGTGAGGCGCAGGGCATTTGACCTCAATAAAAAATTAATCCAGCACAATAATTATATCGATTATGAAAGCTGGACTAAGGTTATAACAAGTGGTGGCAGTAGTTTTCAATATATCCTTGACTGGGTAAGTTGTTTTGCATTGGCAGTGAATGAAGAGAATGCTTCATTTGGCCGTGTTGTTACAGCACCCACTAACGGCGCTGCTGGTGTAATTCCTGCAGTGCTGCAATATTATATTGCTTTCTGCAATGGCAATGAAGAAGATAAAATTATCCGCTTCCTGTTAACCGCATCAGAAATCGGAAGCATCTTCAAAAAAGAATCTACCATCTCTGCAGCGATGGGTGGTTGCCAGGCAGAAATAGGTGTGTCATCTTCAATGGCCGCAGCAGCATTAACCGAATGTCTCGGAGGCACACAAAGACAAGCATTAATGGCTGCAGAAATTTCGATGGAACATCATCTTGGAATGACCTGCGACCCTATTGGCGGCTTAGTGCAAATACCTTGTATTGAAAGAAACACAATGGGCGCTATCAAGGCTATCACTGCATCACAACTTGCATTGCAAAGCACACCTGATTTTGCAAGGGTAAGCCTAGATAAAGTGATAAAAACAATGTGGGATACTGCAATAGATATGAATACCAAATACAAAGAAACTGCTGAAGGCGGGCTTGCTTTAAACATCCCTTTAGGTTTGAAAGAATGTTGATTTATCAACGAGTAAAAACATTTCCCAACTTTAAAAAGTGTTTCAATAAGAGCCTACTTTTTTCATTAAAAAAATTACCAACAAGGAATTTTGAATTTGCAGATTTATTTTGTCTGTCAAAATAATTTTTATCTTACAAACCATTACACACAAACTAGCAATTTCATATTTTTAAAAAATATTATTAGGCTGAATCCTTATTCAGCGATTGTATATACAAAGAAAAAATTTCAGGTTCATCGAATTTCTTTTTGAAATAAAATTTCATTTAATAAAAAAATTGCAGGCATGAAAGGACAAATGATGTATTATCCGCTTACTACAACTGCTATACTTGAATATGGCGCCCGTGTATTTCCACAGAAAAAAATTATCAGCATCCAACCTGATGGCACAAGACATGAATACAGTTTTTCCGACTTGCACAAGACCTGTAAAAAACTTGCCAATGCACTGGTCAGTAAATTAGGCATTCAACCGGGTGATATGGTTGGCACATTTGCCTGGAACCATCACCAGCATGTGGAGTTGTATTATGCCATCCCAGGCATTGGTGCAGTTTGCCATACCATCAACGTACGTTTGTTTTCAGCACAAATAGAATTCATCATCAACCATGCTGAAGACAAAGTGATTTTTGCTGATGCAACGCTTGTTCCGATACTCGAAAAAATTGCACCGCTGATTTCTACTGTTGAACATTTTATTATTTTGAATGCACCTGAAAATTTTTCAACAACACTCAACAACATCATTTTCTATGAAGACCTTTTACAAGATGTTTCAGATGAATTTCAATGGGTAGAAGTTGATGAGAATGATGCATGTGCCATGTGTTATACAAGCGGGACAACAGGCCAACCGAAAGGTGTATTGTATTCTCACCGGTCAACATATTTACATGCAATGGGAATCATTGCACCTAATGCTGCATGCATCAGTGATAAAGACAGGATATTGATAGTTGTGCCGCAGTTTCATGTGATGGCATGGGGTTTTCCTTTTGCATGTGTTCTTGCGGGTGCAGAGATGGTGATGCCTTCATTACATTTTCAACCCGATGCTATGATAAAAATATTAACTGAAGAAAAAATTAATAAAGCGAATGGGGTACCTACAATATGGATGGGTATTTATGATGCAATGAAAAAAAATCCACCAAAAGAAAAATTATTGCTGAAAGAATATCTCGTTGGTGGTTCTGCATTGCCAATAAGTTTGATAAAAGGTTTTGAAAAGGATTTTGGGATACCCGGCATTCACGCCTGGGGCATGACTGAAACATCACCATTAGGAACAGTCAGCAGGTTACAGCAACAACATGAAAAACTTGATTATGCTGCTCAATTAAAAATAAGAGGAAAACAAGGTATTGAATGTCCCTGTGTTGAAATCAGGGCTGTGAAAGAAGATGGCAGCATTGCACCTCGTGATGGAAAGACAATTGGTGAGTTTGAAATCAGGGGTGTATGGGTGGTGGATAGTTATTTTAAAACCAATAACCGTGATAGTTTTAGTGATGATGGCTGGTTTAAAACAGGTGATGTGGGCACAATTGATGAAGACGGTTATATGGAAATAACAGACAGGTCGAAAGACCTGGTGAAAAGCGGCGGTGAATGGATTTCAAGTGTTGCATTAGAGATGGCGATTATGGCACATCCTAAAGTGAAAGAAGCATCAGTGATTGCAATACCTGATGCAAAATGGGGAGAAAGGCCAATGGCAGTAATTGTTTTAAGAGATGAAAATGAAAAGATAACCGGCGATGAATTAAAGCAATTTTTGCTGAGGGATTTTCTTTCATACCAATTGCCGGATAGTTATGCTTATGTCAATACTATTCCAAAAACAAGTGTCGGGAAATTTGATAAAAAAGAAATGAGAAGGATGTATGCTGATGGTGAATTGAAAGCATGATTTTTTTGGTTGAACCCTGAATGAGTTTTGCAAATTTTTTTTGAAAATAAAACAAATAAATATGCAATGATTCATGTATCATGTTTCAAGAAAAATGATGGCACTTACTGAACACTCATTCATTTTATCCCCACCAAAAAGATGCTGCAATAATAATATACACTGCAATCAAAATAGCTCCTTCCATCCAGTTTGATTCGCCATCAAAAGTTATGAAGGCTGCAAGCAATACAGAAATTACCAAAGAAATAATCAGCATGGGAGGAAACACTAATGTCAATGGCGTAAAACCAAACAACTGTGATAAAATTACCAGTAATGGTGAAAGCACTAACGCAATCTGCAAAGGAGAATTAATCACAACTGAGAAAGCATATTCAGACTGATTTTTTAAGGCCAATTGAATACCCACTACATTTTCAATTGCATTGCCGGCAATAGCAATCACAACTAAACCAGCAAATGCATCTGATATATTTAATTGATGCATGGCGGGTTCAAGAGCGTGGACAAACCAATCTGAAACAAATGCAGCAGCACCGGCAGAAATAGCAAGCATGGCAATAGCAAGTGCAACAGGCCAGCGTGGTTTTTCTTTTTCTGTTCCTGCTGAAGATGATAAACCTGTAGAACCTTTTTTTAAAGATGCAGGGAGTGTGAGAATAAACAGAACAAGTAAAACAATTGCTGTAATCATTGAAAGTGCATCTTCATGTTCACTTGCCGGCGTATGCACATAAGACGTCAATGAAGGCAGAACAAGAGCAGCAACTGATAATACCATCATGACAGAAATGGTTTGAGCGCGTGCAGAACCCAACTTCTGTGTACCATGTTTTAATCCACCTGCAACAAAACATAATCCCATTACCAGCAAAAGATTTGCAAGTATTGAACCTATCAATGCAGCCTGGACAACCATCACTAAACCTGCTTTCAAAGCAAATAATGAAATGAATAATTCAGGTAAGTTACCAAGTGCAGATTGTAACACACCTGTAGCGCCAGGCCCGAAACGGTCACCTAATTGCTCTACCGACAAACCCACCAAAGATGCCAGCAAAGCAACTGCCAACGCTGAACACAGGAATGCAATGATTTCACCACCGCCCACATATCTCGTTAATGCAGCAAGTGATATGGCTATGACAGAACCACCAATAATAAAATAATCTGAACGTACAAATAAAGGAGCTTTTTGTATTTTATTCAACTATGTAAAATTAAATTGATAAATAAAGTTTATCTGATTCCCAAATTAGAATAATCAAAACATTAGTGGTGTGAAAGTTAGTATTATTTATGTTTAAAACTTCCACTAACAAAAATCATTAAGCCATCGATGCAGCAATTTGTTTCAGGTTATCGCTTTCAATATTACCATCACGCAAACGCACAATTCGTTTTGCATATTCTGCAATATCTTCTTCATGTGTTACTAAAACAACAGTATTACCAGCAGCCTGTATCTGTCCGAATATCTCCATCACTTCTATTGATGTTTTTGTATCAAGGTTCCCGGTTGGTTCATCGGCTAATAATAAAGATGGATTATTGACAACTGCCCTTGCAATAGCAACACGTTGTATTTGCCCTCCACTCATTTCATTTGGTTTGTGATGGCTCCTGTCTGCCAATGCCACTTTTTTCAATGCCTCCATCGCTCTTTCAGTTCTTTCTTTTTTACTGATACCTGCATAGATTAATGGTAAAGCAACATTTTCAACAGCAGTCAATCTTGGCAATAAATTAAATTGCTGAAACACAAAACCTATCTCCACATTCCGCACTTCTGCCAGGTCATCATCAGGCATTTTACTTACATCTTTTCCATTCAAAATATAATTGCCGCTTGTAGGTGTATCAAGGCAACCAAGGATATTCATTAAAGTACTTTTACCACTACCACTCGGCCCCATCAATGCAACATATTCGTTTTTATTTATCGTCAGTGAAATACCTTTCAATACTTCAAGGGAATTGGAACCCATGTAATAAGTTTTGCGGATTTGTTGTAATTCTATTACCGGCTGCATAATTTATTAAGCAATTGATTTGAAATTATTCGTTTTCTTTTTTTATCACTTTAGGCACTTTGAAAAAATTACCATCGGTCAATGGTGCATTCAATAATGCTTCATCTTTTGTGATGGATTGAATTACTTCATCCTCCCGCCACACATTAACTGCATCAGTGATGTGCAACAATGGTTCTACACCTGTTGTGTCCACCTCTTTCAGTTTTTCTACAAAACCAATCATTTTTTCAAGGTCGGTTTTCAATGCATTTTTCTCATCTTCATTAAATTGCAACCTTGCCAGGTGTGCAAGCCTGTCAATCATTTCAGTTGTAATTTCCATGGCGCAAAAATATAGTTTGTGTCTCAGGAAGCCTGCTAAAAAAGTAGCAACGGCAAAAAAACAGGTTATTATTATAATTTTGTAATGTATTTAAACGTTATTTTGCAATCGTAAAATCCGTTATGCTAAGAGAGGCCATCCGCATATTTGTTGTAGATGACGATGAAGTTTATGTTGCCAGGTTAGGACATTATTTATCACTTAATCCAGACTACCAGGTAAAAAAATTTTATTCGGCTAAAGAATTGTCTGCAGCTCTGCACGAAAAACCAGATATCATTACTCTTGATTATTACATGCCTGATGTGAAAGGTGATGTATTATTAAATCAAATCAGGGAAATAAGCCCCGAGACAGAAGTCATTATTATTTCCGGCCAGGAAGATATAAAAGTTGCAATTGACCTTTTCAAAAAAGGTGTGCATGATTATATTGTAAAAGACGGCGATACAGAACAACGCCTCTGGATGGCTATTCAAAACCTGCGGGAAAATTTAGAGCTGAAAAAAGAAGTGGAAACACTGAAACAGGAAGTAGAAAGAAAATACACTTTTCAGAATATCATCATTGGCAACAGCAGTCCCATCAAGAAAGTTTTTCACCTGATGACAAAAGCTGCTACTACCAATATCACTGTTTCCATCAGCGGTGAAACTGGAACCGGTAAGGAGTTGGTAGCAAAAGCTATTCATTTCAATTCAGAAAGAAAAAAACAGGCATTTGTGCCGGTGAATGTTGCTGCAATTCCAAAAGACCTTTTGGAAAGTGAACTTTTCGGACATGAAAAAGGCGCTTTTACCGGGGCAGCCAACAGGCGCATCGGTAAATTTGAAGAAGCAAACAAAGGCACTTTGTTTTTGGATGAGATTGGTGAAATGGATATTAACCTCCAGGCGAAATTATTACGTGCCCTCCAGGAAAAAGAGATAACCCGTATCGGCAGCAACGAAATCATCAAAATCAATCCACGCATTATTGTGGCTACACACCGCAACCTGCAGGAAGAAGTGTCAAAAGGAAATTTCAGGGAAGATTTATATTATCGCCTGCTTGGATTACCTATCCAATTGCCGGCATTAAGAGACAGGGAAAATGATATTTTACTGATAGCAAAATTTTTTATTGACCAGTTCTGTAAAGAAAACAATCTTGATAAAAAAAGGCTTTCATCCGGTGCAAAACAAAAACTGATGGGCCATAGTTTCCCGGGTAATGTCCGTGAACTGAAATCTGTGATTGAACTGGCATGCGTGATGAGTGAAGGTGAAGAGATTAATGAAGAAGATATTCAGATTAATTTTAAAATTGTCCGCTCCAGCGCAACGAAGAACGGCAATTACACATTGAAGGAATATACTTTGAAACTGATACAACAATACCTGGATGAATATGATTATGATGTATTGGCAGTTGCAGGAAAACTCAATGTTGGCAAATCCACTATCTATAGAATGATCAACAGTGATCAATTAAAAGTTATCAAAAAAAGATCCGATGCTTAAACGTGAAAAACTTTATGACACAGACACATTAATTGAAACTCACCAGGCAGATGATGAGTTTCTGAAACTGATGATTACACTTTTTGTGAAGAACATGTCTGAATCCAATTCAACACTTGAAAAAGCCTGCAATGAAAAAAACTGGCAGCAGGTACATCTTACTGCACACAAAATGAAAGCGAGTATTGACCTGTTTAACCTGCACCATTTAAAAGATCTTATCCGCAGTGTAGAAACAAG
>CAYNTP010000056.1:0-10413 GCA_964400415.1 uncultured Parafilimonas sp. | reverse complement strand
GAGGATGAAGGGAGGACACAATAATGGCAGACAATGTTTTCGATGCAATCGTAATTGGCTCAGGCATCAGCGGTGGCTGGGCAGCGAAAGAACTTACTGAAAAAGGTTTAAAAGTAATCATGCTGGAACGTGGCATGGACATCAGGCACAAAATTGATTATGTAAATACCAACAAAGACCCATGGGAGTTTCCACACCGTGGCAGCAGGACACAAAAAATGATTAAAGATTATCCTGTATTGCGCAGGGATTATCCTTTGAATGAAACCAATCTTGACTGGTGGGTAAATGAAGAGGAGTGCCCTTATACTGAGATTAAAAGATTTGACTGGTTCCGTGGTTATCATGTAGGCGGCCGTTCATTATTGTGGGGAAGACAGAGTTATCGCTGGAGTGATTGGGACTTTGAAGCCAACGCAAAAGATGGCATTGCGGTTGATTGGCCTGTGCGATATAAAGAAATAGAACCCTGGTATGATTATGTAGAACAATTTGCCGGCATCAGCGGTAGCCTGGAAGGATTACCACAATTACCTGATGGTAAGTTTATGCCACCAATGGAAATGACCTGCGTGGAAAAAGATGTGGCAGCACGCATCAAAGATTATTATAAAGGACAGCGGGCCATGATCATTGGCCGTACTGCGAATATCACCAAACCTATCCAGGAAAGAACGAATTGCCAGTACAGGAATAAATGCTGGTTGGGTTGCCCGTTTGGCGCTTATTTCAGCACTCAGTCTTCTACTTTACCTGCCGCAATGAAAACAGGTAAATTAACTGTACGTCCCTGGGCTATTGTTACAAAAATATTGTATGACAAAGACACAAAGAAAGCCACAGGTGTGGAAGTATTGGATGCACAAAACAACCAGACAACAGAGTATAAAGCAAAGATCGTTTTCCTGAATGCATCAACATTAAATAGTGCCTGGATTTTGATGAACTCAGCCACTGATATCTGGCCTGATGGATTGGGTAGCAGCAGTGGTGAACTTGGACATAACTTAATGGATCATCACCTGGGTGTTGGAGCTTCAGGGACTGTGGAAGGGTATGAAGATAAATATTATTATGGCCGCAGGCCAAATGGTGTTTACATTCCACGTTACAGGAATTATTTTGGTGATAAAAGAGAGTACCTGCGTGGCTTTGGTTACCAGGGTGGTGGCAGCCGTAGTGGTTGGGGCCGGGAAGTGGCTGAATTATCTATTGGTGGCGCTTATAAAGATGCATTGACTGAACCTGGTGGATGGTCAATGGGTATTGGCGGATTTGGTGAAATGTTGCCTGACCACAGTAATAAAGTAACATTAGATAAAAACAATAAAGACAAGTGGGGGCTGAACACTTTGGCTATTGATTGTGAGCTGAAAGAAAATGAATTGAAGATGCGCAAGGATATGCTCAACGATGCCATTGAAATGCTCACGATTGCAGGAGTAAAAAATGTTGGTGGTTTTGATGGCGATGGCACTCCGGGTCGTGGTATCCATGAAATGGGAACAGCAAGGATGGGTTATGATCCTAAAACTTCAGTACTGAATAAATGGAACCAGGTGTGGGATGCGATGAATGTATTTGTAACAGATGGCTCTTTTATGACAAGTGCTAATTGTTGTAATCCTTCGCTCACATATATGGCTTTCACTGCACGTGCTGCAGATCATGCAGTAAGTGAATTGAAGAAAGGCAATATTTAAAAAGTGTAATTGCAGAAAAAATTCCGGATAGCCATATATCATTAATGCAATGTGGTTTTGAAAAATCCACTTCAATGATTTTGTATTAAACATATCCTGTTACCAGGCAGATTAGTTTTTCATGGGTGATACTTTAAACATAAACAGCAAAGCAACAAAGCAAAATACCTACGATGCCATTGTTATAGGCAGTGGCATCAGTGGTGGCTGGGCTGCTAAGGAATTATGTGACCACGGAATCAAAACTTTATTACTGGAACGAGGTAGAAATGTTGTGCATCTTAAAGATTATCCAACTGCAACTTTGGCTCCATGGGAGTTTCCTCACAGGGGCGAAATGCCAATTAAAATAAGAGAAGAAAACCCTGTTGTTTCAAGGTGCTATGCATTTTATGAAGGCTCTCAACATTTTTTTGTAAAAGATAAAGAGCATCCATACATACAGGAAAAGCCATTTGACTGGATTCGTGGTTACCAGGTAGGTGGAAAATCTTTGTTATGGGCAAGACAAACACAACGGTGGAGCAAATATGATTTTGAAGGGCCGGCAAGAGATAGCTATGCAGTTGACTGGCCCATCAGGTATGATGATATAGCACCCTGGTATTCGCAAGTTGAAAAATTTGCCGGTATCAGTGGGAATTATGATGGCCTTGAAACTTTGCCTGATGGTGAATTCCTTCCTGCATGGGAAATGAATTGTGTGGAAAAAGAAATTCAGCAAAAAATCAATGCTGCTTATCCAGACAGGAATGTGATACAAGGCCGGTGTGCCCATCTTACCAAACCCAATCAAATTCATATTGAACAAGGCAGGACTCAATGCCAGGCAAGAAGTTTATGTGAAAGAGGTTGCCCGTTTGGTGGTTATTTTAGTTCCAATGCATCAACAATTCCTTGGGCGCTTAAAACAGGCAATCTTGTTATACAACCTGAATCAACAGTGCATTCAATTATTTATGATGATAAAAAAGAAAAAGCTGTTGGTGTGCGTGTTATCAATACCAATACAAAACAGGCAACTGAATATTATGCGAGAATAATTTTTGTGAATGCAGCTTGTTTTAATACAAACCTCATCTTGTTAAATTCTACATCCAACCGTTTTCCAAATGGTTTTGGAAATGATAATGGGTTGCTCGGGAAATATGTTGCATTTCACAATTATCGCGGTACAGTTTCAGCAAGCTATGAAGGCCCGATGGATAAATATTATTTTGGCCGCAGGCCTACACAACCCATGATGCCCAACTTCAGGAATGTTTATAAACAGGAGATGGACTTTCAACGAGGTTATATGACATTTTATGGAGCAGGCCGCGGGAGAGCTGATGGTGAAGGAACACAACAGATTGGTGGTGAATATAAAGATGCAATGACTGAAGCAGGTGATTGGTATGTATCAATGATGATGCAGGGCGAAACAATTCCTAAAAAAACAAATGAAGTTTTTTTAAGCAAGGATAAAAAAGATGATTGGGGGATTCCGCAGTTAGTGTTTAATGTTGACTACGATGATAATGATGAAAAATTGCTGAAAGATTTTTTAACACAGGGAGCAGAAATGCTGGATAAAGCCGGATGTAAAAATATAGTTCAGCATGACAGCAAACAGGCTCCCGGTTTAGACATACATGAAATGGGTGGATGCAGGATGGGTAAAGACCCAAAAACATCTATGCTGAATGCATACAATCAATTTCATAATTGCAAAAATGTTTTTGTAACTGATGGCGCCTGCATGACAAGTACGGGTACACAAAATCCATCATTGACATTTATGGCGCTTACTGCAAGGGCAGCAAATTTTGCAGTAGATGAGTTGAAGAAAGGAAACTTATAGAATTGATGATGCAAGGCTTTCATTCATCAGGCGAAATATAAAAACTGTAGTGTGCAATAGAAGTTTAGAATTGAGTGAAAAAAATAAAATGAAATAAAAATTAATGGGGGATACTTTAAACATAAACAACAAAGCACAACAGCAAAATACTTTTGATGCTATTGTTATTGGTTCAGGTATCAGTGGAGGATGGGCTGCAAAGGAGCTTACAGAAAAAGGATTAAAAGTATTAATGCTTGAGCGGGGAAGAAATTTTGAACACCTCAAAGATTATAAATCTGCATCCAAAGACATCTGGGAATTTCCGCATCATGGCCGCGTAACGCAGGAAGAATTAAAAAGGCATCCGGTGATTGCAAGAACATGGGGAACGTATGAACCCATCATTGATTATTGGGCAAATGATGTGGAAGCGCCTTATGTGGAAATAAAACCTTTTAAATGGTGGCGGGCTTACCAGTTTGGTGGCCGTTCCATTTTGTGGGGAAGGCAAAGTTATCGCTGGAGTGATTTTGATTTTGAAGGCAATGCAAAAGATGGTTGGGCTATTGACTGGCCCATCCGGTATAAAGATGTTGAACCGTGGTATGATTATGTTGAAGAATTTATTGGAGTGAGCGGGTCAAAAGAAAACATACCACAACTTCCTGATGGCCACTTTACCCCACCAATGGATTTGACTTGTGTGGAGAAAGATGTTTCTGCAAGAATAAAGGAAAAATTCGGCAGGCACATGATTATCGGGAGAACAGCCAATACAACTATACCAAAACCTGGTAGAACAAATTGCCAGTTCAGGAACCGATGCTGGGAAGGCTGTCCGTTTGGTGGATACTTCAGCACACAGTCTTCTACTTTTCCTGCAGCAATGAAGACAGGAAATTTAACCATGAGGCCGTGGAGTATCGTTACAAAAATTTTGTATGATAAAGACTCAAAAAAAGCAACTGGTGTAGAAGTGCTTGATGCTGAAAATAACAAGACCTATCAATATTTTTCAAAAATAGTTTTTGTTAATGCCTCTGCTTTAAACAGCGCCTGGGTGTTGATGAATTCTGCAACTGATGTCTGGCCTGAAGGATTGGGTAGCAGCAGTGGTGAGCTTGGCCACAACATCATGGACCATCATTACAATGTTGGTGCAAGCGGAACGATTGAAGGCTATGAAGACAAATATTATTACGGCAGGCGGCCAAATGGATTTTATATAGTACGCTTTGCCAATTTGTTTGGTGATAAACGTGATTTCCTGCGTGGCTTTGGTTACCAGGGCAGCGGCAGCAGGGAAAACTGGAGCCGCAGTGTTGCAGAGTTGAGTATTGGTGGCGCATATAAAGATGCATTAACCGAACCGGGACAATGGACAATTGGTATGACAGGTTTTGGTGAATTATTGCCTTATCATGAAAACAAAATTTCTTTAGATAAAAATAAAAAAGATAAATGGGGCTTACCTGTTCTCGCGATGGATGCGGAGTTAAAAGATAATGAACTGAAAATGCGTAAAGCCATCCGTGAAGAAGCAGTAGCAATGTTGGAAGCATCAGGTGTAAAAAATATTAATTCATGGGATAATGGTCATGAAATCGGTGATGGTATCCATGAAATGGGAAGTGCAAGAATGGGAAATGACCCGAAGACATCTGTGCTCAACAAATGGAACCAGGTGTGGGATGCGCAAAATGTTTTTGTAACCGATGGTGCGTTTATGGTTTCAAGCGCATGTCAGAATCCTTCATTAACTTACATGGCTATGACGGCAAGGGCTGCTAACCATGCAGTGGAAGAATTGAAGAAAGGAAACTTATAAAATGGTTGAATTGAAAAAAGATGAATAATTGAAATAAGTAAATCAGAAATCAAAAATATAAAACTCAAAAAATAAACATTATGGATAGACGCGAAGCATTATCAAGGGTTGCACTGATTATGGGAGGAACCATTATCGGAGCCGAAGCATTTCTTTCCGGTTGTAAAAACCCGTCTCCAAAAGAGGGTTTGTTTTCAACTGATGACGTTGCTTTATTGGATGAAGTTGGTGATACTATTTTACCAACTACTGCTGCATCACCCGGCGCAAAAGCTGCACAAATCGGTGCTTTTATGAAAGTAATTGTTACCGATTGTTACACTCCGGAAGACCAGAAAATTTTCACTGACGGTATTACTAAATTGCAGGATGCAGCTCAAAAAAAATACAGTAAGTCATTTATGGAAATGACACCGGAACAAAGGACAGAGTTTTTAATAGCATTGGATAAAGAAGCAAAAGACAGGGCTAAAGAAATTGCAGCAAATGACAGCAAGCTGACTCCCGAACAAAGACATGAACGCAAACTGCAACAGGATTTAGGCACTTACAAAAGGCCTGCAGAAGATGACCCGCATTATTTTAGCCTGATGAAGCAACTGACATTGTGGGGATTCTTCACATCTAAGCCAGGCGCTACACAGGCTTTACGTTATGTGGCTGTACCAGGAAGTTACCAGGGTTGTATCCCTTATAAAAAAGGTGATAAAGCATGGGCTACATAGTTTAGGTAGAAACAATATATGATTATGAATAATTAAAAAGGGGCTGTTCAGTATTGCTGAACCTGCCCCTTTATTCGTAGCGGGATCGGGAATTGAACCCGAGACCTCCGGGTTATGAATCCGACGCTCTAACCACCTGAGCTATCCCGCCGTTTTAAGAGGCGCAAATGTAGGGATTTGCGGAATAATATTCTACCCGATTAAGTTATTTTGCGCAATTTAGCAAGATATTTGCTCGTTCAAATAACTGTAAAATCAGTAAATTATTTTCAGGATATTTTTTAATAATTTTTTGAAGTTCCAATTACCTGTGAGATTATTGACCCTGATATTAATATTGTTCTGTGTGCCTGCATTTGCCCAACTTAATGCAGATTTTTCAGCTTCTACTACCCAAACATGTACTGGTCTTAATGTTCAGTTTAAAGATAATTCTACCGGTTCACCAACTTCCTGGTTCTGGGACTTTGGTAATGGACAAACATCGTTTGCACAAAACCCGTTATTTTCATATACAACCTCTGGAAAATATACCGTAAGATTAACTGTCAAAAACAGCACAGAAAGTGATTTTGAAGAAAAGACAGCATTTATCACTGTTAATACTACTCCTCAGGCAGACTTTATAGTAACTGGTAAAGACTCCGGTTGTGTTTCTCTTTCAACAACATTTCAGGATGCCTCCCAGTTTTTTGGTGCACCAATAAGTTCCTGGCAATGGGATTTCGGTGATGGAAATGTATCTACAACAAGGAACCCTTCGCATGTTTTTCTAACACAAGGGCTTTATGATGTTAGTTTAACAATAACCACAACTCAGGGATGTACCTCAACAAAAACTTTGTCAAGAGCAGTTATTATCGGCAATAAGCCTAAAGCAAATTTCACTGTATCCATCTCAAAAGGATGCGCATCTGTCATAAGAAATTATCAAGACAATACTTCCGGGCAGGTTACTGCTTACTTATGGGACTTTGGTGACGGCACTTATGATTATGGGCCTTATCCACAACACCACTATCTTGATACCGGTTATTTCTCTACAAGGCTTATTGTTTCCAACAATGGCTGTCTTGATACTGTGAGGAAAGATTCAGTCGTTTATGTGGACGGGCCGGCAGCAAAATTTAATAAATCCTATGATTGTTCTGATCCTTTTACTTTTACATACAGGGATATTTCTGTCGCTGAGACCGGCAGGCTTTGGGAATATGATGGCATGTCTTCTTCCGGAAAAGTTTTTACCCATACCTTTCCTTCACCAGGGGTTTATTATATAAAATTATCAGTAACCGGTGTTGGTTGTGTGGACTCGATTTATGATACATTAAGGATTAAAACAGGAAACCCTGGGTTTGCGATTAGCCCCCAGAAAAAAATTTATTGCCGTAACGATACTTTACAGTTTGTTGCCAATGGTTATGATAACCTGTGGGCAAAAACATTTTCATGGAATTTCAGGGACGGTACTATAAAAGATTTTTCCAAACGGTATGATACCATAAATTACGTTTATCGGAATAACGGAAATTTCAAACCTGAGTTGTACATAAAAAACAGGGATAATTGTATAGATACGGTGAGATTTGATAGTGTTATCAATATTACCGGGCCAACAGCAGACTTTAATACTTCG
This sequence comes from uncultured Parafilimonas sp., assembly GCA_964400415.1. Taxonomy (GTDB): domain Bacteria; phylum Bacteroidota; class Bacteroidia; order Chitinophagales; family Chitinophagaceae; genus Parafilimonas. The sequence goes on along the minus strand of CAYNTP010000056.1, from coordinate 2,696 downwards.
CTTACTGGTTGCACAGATGATAGCATTTCATACACTGATATGTCTGTCCAAAGCGGTAACAGGAAAATTACAAATTGGTTCTGGAGCTTTGGTGATGGTGGTATAGATAACGGAATAGGGCCAGTAAGATATGCATATATTTTCCCGGGCACCTATAATGCACATTTAACTATTACTGATGAAGATGGATGTTCTGATTCTATAACGCACCAGGTGCAGATCAGCCAAACACCAACAGTGGACGCAGGCCTTGATACATTTACCTGTGCCGGTTCAGGTGTAACTTTAAATGCTTCAGGAGCGGATAGTTATTCATGGCAAAATAGTGTTGACCTTAGTTGTAATAATTGTATTAATCCTGTTGCAACGCCATTACAAACCACCACTTATCTTGTAACCGGAACAACTAATGGATGCAGTTCTACTGATTCTGTTCACATCAATGTACAACAAAAAGAATTTGTGACAATTGATCCTCCACAGTATGAAATTTGCAGTGGTGGCAATTCTGTAATGCTTGAAGCATTTGGAGCAGATAATTATTCCTGGAATTCATCACCAACATTAAGCAGCACGATTGTTCCTAATCCAGTCGCCTTTCCATCTGTTACAACAACTTATTTTGTTACTGGTTCAGACAACAGGAACTGTTTTACTGATACAGCTTCAGCTACTGTGGTTGTAAATGCCAAACCATCAGTTACTATTGCTGATAGTGTTGTACAGGTTATGACAGGATTTAATTATACTATACCTGGTTCTGTGGGTAATGATGTTATAAGTTATGAATGGCTCCCACCAACAGGTTTGTCTTGTACCAATTGTCTGCAACCCACTATTACAGTTTCTGGAAATACAACTTATCAACTTATTGGCACCAACCAGTTTGGCTGCACTGATACAGCAAGTATAAATATTGTTGCTGCCTGTTCAGGAAGTGCAGTATTTATCCCCAACACTTTCTCTCCCAACAACGATGGAATGAACGATTACTTTTATCCGCGTTCAGCAGGAAACATCACTATTAAATCAATGAGTATTTTTAACCGGTGGGGGCAACTTGTTTTCCAGAATAAAGACTTTGCCGCCAACAATGCTTCATCCGGTTGGGATGGAAAATTTAAGAATAAACTACAACAGGCAGATGTATATGTTTATTTTATAGAATTGCAATGTGCAGGCAAGCAGGTATTTCTGAAAAAAGGAAACATTACATTGATACGTTAAGCCTTTCTGCCTGGATATTGTTCCAAAGCTTTTTCAAGACAATCCATTGCCGCATTAATAGAATCAATATTTAAAACATAAGCTAACCTTACTTCATTTCTTCCTAATCCATGCGTACCATAAAAACCGGTAGCCGGTGCCAGCATGACTGTTTGGTTATTGTATTGAAAGTCTTCCAGCAACCACTGGCAAAATTTATCTGCATTATCAATCGGTAATTTTGCCATTGCATAAAATGCGCCACCAGGGTTTGGACAAAACACATCTTTCATTGCATTCAACCTTTTCACCAGTAAATCTCTTCTTGCCTTATACTGTGCTTTAGTAATATCAAAATAATCATCAGGCAAATCAACAGCAGCTTCACCTGCAATCTGGCCAAAAGCCGGAGGGCTTAACCTGGCTTGTGCAAACTTCATTGCAGTATCATATAATTTTTTGTTGCGTGTAATGAATGCACCTATCCTCGCACCACAACAACTGTAACGCTTACTGATTGTATCCATCAATACAACATTATCATCACATCCTTCCAGTTGCATAGCGCTGAAATGTTTTTCACCATAACAAAATTCGCGGTATGCTTCATCAGCAAAAAGGTAGAGGTTGTGTTTCAAAGCGATTTCCTTCAACACTTCCAATTCATTTTTGCTATATAAATATCCTGTGGGGTTGTTGGGGTTGCACACAACTATTGCCTTCGTCCTGTCAGTAATTGATTTCTCAAAATCTTCAATAGGTGGCAATGCAAAACCATTTTCAATATGTGAAGTTATCGGTACCACATTGACACCGGCAGCAATAGCAAATCCGTTGTAGTTGGCATAATAAGGCTCGGGTATAATGACTTCATCACCCGGGTCCATACAAGACATAAACCCAAATAGTATAGCTTCACTGCCACCTGCGGTAATAATGACCTGGTTGTGGTTAATATGAATATTATTTCTCTTATAATATTCAACAATTTTCCTGCGGTAACTTTCATTACCCGCGCTATGACTGTATTCCAGGATTTTAAAATCCGAATGGCGCACTGCATCCAGCACATGTTGTGGTGTTTCAATATCAGGTTGCCCGATATTTAAGTGATAAACTGTAATACCTTTTTTCCTGGCAGCTTCTGAATATGGTACCAGTTTTCGTATGGGTGAAGGCGGCATATGGTGGCCACGCTTACTAATCGTTAATGTTGACATTTGGCAAACCTAATAAAAAACCTGACAGGATTAACGAAAGCTGTATGGATAGAATTATTTTCTGTATTAACCCGGATTTTCCATGCCCGGAAGATATTTAGGTATTTTTATTTGCAAAAAACCTTAATAACAAAAAAAGATATAAATCTCCTTTTTAAGATGAAATTAGAAAAGCAGGAAATTATAATTCCACATGTTCAGCATTTACTTTTTTACCATAAAAAATACCTGCATGGCTGGCAAAGTCTTCTGCAGCATCTGTTGTAAAAA
>CAYNTP010000055.1:0-12796 GCA_964400415.1 uncultured Parafilimonas sp. | reverse complement strand
ACTGCTGCCTCCCGTAGGAGTCGGGCCCGTGTCTCAGTGCCCGTGTGACTGGTCGCGCTCTCACGCCAGTTACTGATCGTAGGTTTGGTGGGCCATTACCCCGCCAACTGCCTAATCAGGCGCACGCCCATCTTTAAGCGATAAATCTATAATTGTAAAGTGATGCCACTTCACAATGTTACGGAGTATTAATCCGGGTTTCCCCGGGCTATGCTCCACTTAAAGGAAGGTTGCGTACGTGTTCCGCACCCGTTTGCCGGTCGCCATCAAGTATTGCTACTCATGCTGCCCCTCGACTTGCATGTATTAAGCCTGCCGCTAGCGTTCATCCTGAGCCAGGATCAAACTCTCCATTGTAAAAGATTTGATCTGACTATAATTCTCATTGAAAATTAACGTCGGATATAATTTGTTGTTACGCTGTTTCCTTACCAATAAACATTGCTATTTATTAGTACTGTTACTTTCCATCTTTTCAAAGATCTTATCATTTTGAACTTCCATTTTTGAAAGTAAAAAACGATTGTAATGCGAATGGATTTGAACCATCATCCGGCCTTAAACCGAGGCATTATTTCTATAAATATTAAAAGAACTTTTCTCTTTATAACCCCTTGTTTTATTTGGGGTTGCAAAAGTAAGAGCCGTTTTGTTTCCATCCAAAATTTTATTTGTAAATTTTGAATTATTTTTTTTGGATTCCTTACTTGCTTATTTGAAAAAACTTATTGTTTTTTTGAAACGGGGTGCAAAGATAAGTGCCTTTTTTTACTATGCAAACTAAAGAAGATTATTCTTTGCCTTTTAACATTTCATCTTCAACGAACTGTGCTTGTTTTCAAAGCGGGGTGCAAAGATAGAGACCTTGTATATACAAGCAAAATGTTTTTGAAAAATAATTCAATTTATCATCAGCAGTTTTTCATTTCAGTAACTTTTTCATCTATTATAAGATGGCCTGATGTCTTTGATTTAATTTCATCAATAGATACGCCTGGCGCTGTTTCTTTCAATAAAAATCCATCTGGTGTAATATCAATTACAGCAAGATCAGTCACTACTTTCTTCACACACCCTACCCCAGTTAAAGGCAATGTACATTTTGATAATAACTTACTTCCTCCTTTTGGATTGGTATGTTGCATAGCAACAATAATATTTTTCGCACTCGCCACAAGGTCCATTGCACCACCCATACCTTTCACCATTTTGCCAGGTATTTTCCAACTGGCAATATCACCTGTTTCACTCACCTCCATTGCACCCAGAACTGTAAGGTCAATTTTTCCAGCCCTTATCATCCCAAAACTTTCAGCACTGTCAAAAAATGCTCCCCCTTTAATAAGTGTTACAGTTTCCTTACCTGCATTTATCAAATCTGCATCAATCTCCTCATCGGTAGGATATGGCCCCATTCCAAGAATCCCATTTTCACTTTGAAGAATAACAGTCATTCCTTCGGGAATAAAATTTGAAACCAAGGTAGGGATGCCAATTCCCAGGTTTACATACATCCCATCTTTTAGTTCCTGTGCTATGCGCCTGGCAATACCTAATTTATCTAAAGGCATATTTATATTGTTTAAATTATTTATTTAATCTTACTGTCCTGCGTTCAATTCTTTTTTCATAGTTAGCCCCCTGCACAATCCTGTGTACATACACTCCAGCAATGTCAATACGATCAGGATCAAGCTCGCCGGGTTGTACAAGTTCTTCTACTTCTGCAATAGTTATCGTTCCAGCCTTTGCCATGGATGTAGAAAAATTGCGTGTTGTTTTTCTAAATACAAGGTTGCCCATCGTATCACCTTTCCACGCTTTTACTAAAGCAAAATCAGCATGAAGAGCATACTCCATTAAATAATTTTTATTGTTGAACACCCGCACCTCTTTTCCTTCAGCTACTTCAGTACCAAAACCCGCAGGTACATAAAATGCTGGAATACCTACACCGGCCATTTGTATGCGTGTCACTAATGTGCCCTGTGGTATCAGGTCCACTTCAAGTTCACCGGCTAATAGCTGCCTTTCGAACTCTGCATTTTCTCCCACATAACTACTCATCATTTTTTTTATCTGTTTTGTTTTGAGTAATAAACCCAAACCAAAATCATCCACACCTGCATTATTTGAAATACAGGTTAAACCGGTTACCCCTTTCTTTTTTAAAGCATTGATTAAATTTTCAGGTATGCCGCAAAGACCAAAACCTCCCAGCATTATTGTGCAGTTATCAGGCACATCAAATATGGCCGCTTCTGCATTGGCAAAAACTTTATTCATAATTATGGCAAATAAATATTTAGCAATCTTAGCTATGCAAATAAACAATTAAATGCTGTGATGCCAATGGATTTTAGCTTACTTAACATTATTGAAAAGACCAACAACATTGTTTATTATGGTCAAACATAGAATCAAATAACATAACACATTTAATAGGAAATATATCTGAAAATAAATCTGAACAGATATTCAGGTTTTGATTATAAATAGTTTTCAAAATTTTTCCGGAAGTTGATAACCAGGAATAAGAAACATAGAAACTCATTTCAATCTATTCAAAAAAAAATTTTTGATAATTACTATTTGACTTGTTTAATCCGGATATAATAATTATTGACAATCCACTCCGGATCAAAATATTCAACAGTTGAAAGACTTTTCCATTTTTCTGTCGGACAAATCCGGATGCTTTTACTATTGTGTTTCAAAACCAATTGCAGGTTGAAACCCGCTACGCAACTATCCCATCTGTAAAACACATTTTTTTTATCATCACTAAAATAATAACTCAGTTGTGGGATTTGTGTTGTTCTCAAATACTGATCAAACACTTTGCTGAAATCAATTCCAGCATTGCTGTTGATATAATTTTCAATTTGCTTAGTAGTTACTGTCTGATGATAAAATGTTTTGTTTAAACCACGCAGTATGTTTCGCCATTTTTCATCATCATTGATACTATGCCTTATTGCCTGCAACATATTGCCACCTTTATAATACATATCACCACTACCTTCAGCATTTACGCCATAAGGTGCAATTATCGGTACATCATTTTGTATATTTTTTCGGGTACCTACATTATATTCGTTACCTGCTTTTTTACCAAACAAATATTCTGTGTATAATGTTTCGCTATAATTGGCAAAACTTTCATGTATCCACATATCAGCCTGGTCTTTCATCGTTATATTGTTGCCAAACCATTCATGTGAGCTCTCATGTTCAATGATAAAATCCCATTTCAAACCCCAACCTGTTCCACTCAAATCACTTCCACGGTAACCGTTATGAAAACCATTGCCATAAGCTACTGCACTTTGATGTTCCATGCCAAGATGAGGTGACTCAACCAGTTTATATCCATCTTCATAAAAAGGATAAGGGCCAAACCAATATTCTAATCCATGTAAGATTGTTTTGGTTTGTTCAAATTGAATCTTTGCAGAATCAAGATTATAATCAAGCACCCAGTAATTAATATCAAGCACACCTTTTTCACCGTGTAATGTATCACTCCAATTTACATATTTACCAATGTATGGGATGATGTTATAATTATTGATAGGATTTACCACAAACCATTTATATGTTTCAGTGCCATCATTATTTTTTTGAGTTGATGCCAATCTCCCATTGCCCACCGCTACCAAAGTATCAGGTACAATAATAGAAAGAGAAGCACCGTCATCCGGCTCATCACCAAGATAATCTTTACAGGGATACCATACACTTGCGCCCAACCCTTCACAGGCAACACTCATCCATGGTCTGCCAAGTTTATCTTTTTTCCAAATCCAACCACCATCCCAGGGTGGTCGCACAGCTTCTCTTGGCTTTCCATGATAATAAATGGTTACTGAATTAGTTCCTTGTTGAATGTTGTATGTATGAACTATCCAAACATTTTTATCTATCTTATTATACGCTAATTTTTGATTATCCTGAACAACGCTATCAATTATCAAAGGAGACTGCAGGTCAATCTGCATATCATCATTTCCCTGTTTCACTACTTTATATGAAATTATATTCACTCCTTCAATTGTCTTGCTATTATAATCCGGTTTTACTGTCAGGTCATATCTTATAACATCCCACCAGGCCCGTTGAGGTGTAACACTTCCGCGCAATGTATCTGCATGGGTGAAAACAGTTTTTTCCTGTGCCTGCAAAGCAACTACAGATAATAAACCCTGTGTAATCAACAAAAGAAAAATTTTCTTCATTTAAATTCAATTAATAATAAATCTATTCCCAAATACTTATTAAACTGATAAAGCGTCAAATGTATTTATTCAGATTCTCCTATTGAAAAATTTTGGATGAACGTTACAATCCAATCAATTCAAAATCTTTTCCAAGTTTCAACAAAGACTGCTGCAATCTTTCACCATGCGTGTCAGTAATAAAAACCTGTGCATCACTTTTCACACAAACATATTCCAGCAGATTCTGCATCCGCGTTTCATCTAATTTCTCAAACACATCATCCAGCAACAACAAAGGTGTAAACCCTTTATTGTTTTTTAAAACCTCAAATGCTGCCAACTCAAAAGCGAACAACAGACTTTTTCTTTGCCCCTGCGATGCAATATTTTTAAAACCCGTTTCTTGCAATTCAATTGACAAATCATCTTTATGAATGCCCACACCAGTTCTTTGCAAATACAAATCACGTTGCAGGTTTTGTGATAATGCCTCTTCAAAGGATTGATTGTTTAACTGGCTGTCATATTCAATGTTGAGTAAATCATCACTCCCTGCAATAGAACTATATTGTTTCAAAACCATTGGCAGGAAATCATCTAAAAAACTTTTTCTCCATTCAAAAATGAAGTTTCCTTTTTCAACGAGTTGTTTATTTAAAATCTCAAGCAGCGAACCATCATAACTGCTTTTTTCTGCAGCATATTTTAAAAAGCTGTTGCGTTGCTGCAATATTTTATTATAAGCAATCAACTGTTCAAGGTAATCATGCTGCAATTGTGAAATCAGGCTATCCAAAAATTTCCTGCGCTCTTCACTCCCACCTGTAATCAGAGAAATGTCATCAGGAGCAATCATTACACAGGGAAATTTTCCAATGTGCTCAGAAAATTTCTGATAAGCCTCATCATCAACAAAAAAACTCTTACGGTTATTTTCCCTCAATATGCAAACCAGTTTTTTTTCATCTTCATCTTTTTCAAACTTTCCTTCTATTCTAAAACCTGTTTTGCCATCTTGAACACTTTGGTTATCGGGGCGGTTAAAACTGCTTTTGGTGAAACAGAGATAATAAATAGCATCCAGCAGATTGGTTTTCCCACATCCGTTTTTACCATAAATGCCAATAATATTTTTGGTAAAACTGAATTGTTGAAAATTATAGTTGCGAAACTGTGTAAGCAAAATTTGTCTGCATGCAAACATGCCGGCAAGATAAATGCTTAATGTATCAATTTATCAATTCAAGAATAATTTTCAGATACTCTTGATTGCACCAAATAATTTTTGCCATGGTCTACTGAGCCTTACTGAATTTTTAAATTCTTGTCAGGCATCATCCTGCTGTAATCACGAGATGATTCGTTCCTACCAAAAGAAATCATGCGTAAAACAGCCTGCAAAATCTTTCTTAAAATAACATTATTATGTAATTTATCAACAGGGCAACCGTTGTTTTGTGGTTGAACGTATTTTGCATCTTTCAAAATAAATAATCAGAATGGGATTTTTCTTACAGGTTGACACATCAAAGCTTGTAACTGCCATTGCGCAACAGCCACAATCAATGAATTTATGGAGCCTTTTAAACAAAGGCGGATGGATAATGTATCCATTGTATTTTTTATTAGCTGCAGCCATATTTGTTTTTTTTGAACGGTTGATTGCCATCCGCAAGGCTTCACGCATTGATGCTAATTTCATGCACATCATCCGCGACAATATCATTACAAGTAATGTAACAGCAGCGAGAAACCTCGCCCGTAATACCGACAACCCGGTTGCACGCATTATTGATAAAGGCATACAACGCATCGGCAAACCTATTGATGCAATAGAAAAAAGTATGGAGAATGTAGGGCGCCTCGAAATGTATAAAATGGAACGTAACCTCAACATACTTTCTTTGATTGCAGGTATCGCACCAATGTTTGGGTTCCTCGGTACTATTGTTGGTATGCTGCAATTATTTTCAGCAATTGCTTCAACTGGTGAATTGGAGTTGGGAGAAATTGCAGGTGGTATTTATACAAAAATGATTACTTCAGCAGCAGGTTTGATAATCGGATTACTTGCTTATGTTGGTTATAATTTTTTAAATACACAGGTTGACAAAACCGCCAACAGGATGGAAATAGCAAGCGCTGAATTTATTGATATTTTACAGGAGCCGACAAGATAATTTTTTTATCAGTTAATGTTCAACATTGAAAGGAAAAATAGTTGAACAATACTAATTTGAATTTTGAAAAATTAATGTAAGGAAATAAGTTAATGAATATTCGCAGGCGATATAAATCACATGGTTCACTGGAAGCAGGTACACTGAATGATATCTTATTCATTTTGCTTTTTTTCTTTTTAATCATTTCCACCTTGGCCAATCCCAATGTAATAAAAGTGAATAACCCGAAAGGCACAAAAGATACGAAGGCAAAACAGCACGTTGTTGTGTCTATTGATAAAGACCAGAATATTTATATCGGGCAACAAAAGATTGACCCTTCCAACCTTGACAGCCTTTTAAAATTTGCAGTTGATAAAAACCGGAATATGGTGGACACGCCATCTGTTGTTATCAATGCCGATACTGCTTCTTACTATGGTGAAGTTTTCCGCGTGATGCAATCAGCAAAAAGAGCTGGTGCAAGAGTTGTTGCCAATGTGAGATGATAATGTCTTTGAAATTTCTCCAACAATATTTATCTTATTTCAAAGCAATTTTGTGATTGATTTTTTAAGAATCAGGATTTAAAAAATCAATAAGCACTTAACGCATATTATCAATCCACCGGAAAAGATTATTGGGTTCATCTGTAATTATATAATCAAAATTGTTTTTAATTAACCATTGAAACTGGTCATTATCATTAATTGTCCATGCACAAAGAGAAAGGTTGTCACCTTTTGCTAACGCAGGCCAATTGGAATGAACGTAAAAAGTGTCAATATCATAAGCAATACCAGTAATGCCTGAAGATTTAATAAACCCTGGATCATATTCACCACCTAAAAAAAAAGTTTTTGCATTGGGAACATTCTGATGTACCCGCTGCAATGCCGAAAAATGAAAGCTTGTATAAAATACATGATCCTGCATTTGCATTGCATTTACAAGATCAGTAACCTTGTCTGTAATACGATACATCACTTCATCTTTATACGTCATTGATTTTATTTCGAGGAATAATCTGGTTTGGTTTTGTCCTGCACCTGCAGTAAGGTATTGCCTGAGAGTTGGCAATATTTCTCCATTAGACAACCTTGTTTTTGCTAATTCAGCATAAGTGCTTCTTTCCACTTTATGGCCACCATAAGATGGGTCATGCGTAACAACCAAAGAATCATCCTGCGTAAGCCAGACATCAAATTCGGAACCTGCACAATTCATCTCAATTGCTTTTTTTAATGATGCTATAGAGTTTTGTGGATAATGATAATCAGCCCATGCGCCGCGGTGTGCAACTACATTGTTATCTGTATAATAAATGATCGGCCCGGCATTTTTTTTACATGCAGAAGCACATAGAACACAGATAATACAAATGTATTTTTTCATATAGCAGCCGACAGGGGTTTCAACGTAAACTGAAAACTATTAAAATAAAAATTGATCCTGCACAAGTTATAATCTTTTATTGATTATTGCTGAAATGACTGCTGATTTCTTCACCTTCTGCGTTTTGTTGTTGTAGTGTCCAGTTGTTGGTTAAAAATGTTTCAATCCAGACATTGCCGGATTTTCTCTGGACTTCAGCAATTAAACCTATTTTTTCAAACTGCATTTCCAACTCTGCTACAGTGATATTATTACTGATGTCAATTGTATAATTAATATCCTGTTTATTCAGGTAAGCGCCCATGTGTAAATAATAAGGCAAGGGTTCTTTCTTTGCAGGCACATTCCTTTCCACCGCTTTTTTTATATATAATTCAATTTTTAAAAACGGGTAAGCATTGGAAAATACCTTTTTGATATCTTCAACCAGAGTTCTGTTATCTACATACATTTTCATTAACCTTTATTGTATTGTCATCATGGCAACTGGTGCGTTAAATAATAATTTCTTCGATTCACTTTTATGAAATATTGAATGTCTCCCCGGAAATGTAAGCAGCAGGTGTGATGCATGTGCTTTTGCAAAACCTGTAATGGCATCATAAATATTGTTGTGCCTGATATAATAAACAATAGAATGCACGCCTTTTAATTGTTGTTTCCATGCTTCAATTAAAGGCTGCTTTTTTTTAAGTGCAGTTTCATTTTGATAAATATGTACTATATCCACTGCAGCATTAAAAGTTTTTACAATGTCAACTACTTTTTTAACTGCAACTGTATCCGGCATTTCTCCATCTGTTGCAAGCAGTATTTTCCTGATGGGTTGAAACTTTGCATTCCCGGGAACATTAATAACCGGGTATTCCAGGTTCCTGGAGAAAAAGACGGTAGCGCTGTCAAAAAACAAATTGCCCTTCCTGTTTTCGCCATGTGTAGCCATTACAACTGCCAATGGTTTCAGCATGCTACAAACATTCAACAATTCATCTTCCATAAATCCAGTAACTGTCTTATACCGTAATGAAATTTTTTCAGCAGTGTATTGTGCAATTTCGCTTACTAATCTTTCTGTTTTCAGGCTGGCAGTTTCTTTATCTTTTTCATTTTTTGCTGCATGAAAAAGATAAAGCCTGGCATTCAATGCAAGCGCCATTTCTGCTGCATACCATGCAGCATTTATTGAAACACCGGTAAAATCCAAAGGCACAATAACCGTTTTCATGCACATATCATTTTTAATAAAAATGCTGTTACAATTCTATTTGATGGCAGAATTTGCATTATGTGCCAAAAAAACAAATTGCTATTTACACTGTACATGATGAATATCATTTTACCTGTTGATTATTATCATTTATACAGCATCATGCATCAGGTAATTTTATATAAATCAATATCATGTTTGGAGTTTTAGATGATGATGCCATAGAATTAGTGCTGCGTCACCAGCTAATAGGCCACCTCGGCTGCCATGCAAATAATAAAACATTTGTAGTGCCGATAAGTTTTGCCTATCATGATAATTGCATTTATGCCCATACAGAAGAGGGAATGAAAATTGACATGATGCGGAAGAACCCCGAAGTGTGTTTTGAAACTTACCACATGGAAAATATGGGTAACTGGGATTGCGTGATTGCCTGGGGCCGGTATGAAGAAATAGTTGACGCAGCAGAAAGAGAAGAGGCATTGAAAATATTAATTGCCCGCGACCTGCCTTTTATCACCAGTAAAACAGTAAGGCTTACTGAAGAATGGCCGTTTGTTCCTGAAGATATTAATACTATCGGTGGCATTGTTTTCAGGATACGCCTGCATAAGAAAACAGGCAAATACGAAAAAACAGAATACAGGCATTGGTAAATGAATATGATTAAAATCATGTTTTCATTAATCAAACAGGATTAATTTACGCATGAGTTGCACTTTTTATAACGATTATAAAAACAATATTAAAACGTGAGCTTCCATATCAATGAAAAAAAATATTCGCGTGCAGTAGCAATGGCCATCCTTATTATGCTGGCTTTGTTTTGTGCAGTTTTCTGGTTGAGTATTTGTTATATTTTGATTGATTGAATTTTTTTGACAGGCAATCATAACAATGCTTTTATATGTAAAATGAAAACACACATTTAACAGGTATTTGTTTGCTTCTATCAAAAAAGTTTAGCAATATCACCCATTAGCATTCATAAAAATATGCCGGTTCCATTAGCGCATTTTTTCTATCAAATAACTGCTTGTACCAATTATATTACAAATAGGATAGAAATAATCATCAAGCTAAACAGGAGCCGGCAAATTATTTAATGTTTGTTTGTGCAACTTCTTCTTCTTTTTAACCTTAAAGGAAATCCTGGTAAACAGATAAATTATATCCTGTTCAAACCTGTATATTAACAGGAAAATGGTTTTAATAAAATGGCTTCAAACCATTTTTAAAACGTTTTATAAGATAATTAATAGATAAAATAAAATAAAGCGTTTATGTTTGGATTTTTAAAGAACATACAACTTGAAGAAGTATTTTACTTTTTATATTCTCCTGTTTATTTCAATAATTGAAATTTTGTTTCAATCCTCCTGCGCCAATATTATTCCACCTACAGGCGGGCCCAGGGATTCACTGCCACCTGTATTAATCAAAGCAGTTCCAAAAGATTCAATGCTGAATTTCAAAGGAGACAAAATAGTTCTGACATTTAATGAATATATCCAGTTGGACAATACAATTCAACAAACACTAATCGTGTCACCCAACCCTGTATCAATGCCTTATGTAAAAGGGTTGTTGCAGAATGTAACGATACGTTTAAAAGATTCGCTCCAGCCAAACACTACTTATTCCATCAATTTTGGGAATGGGCTGAAAGATGTGAATGAAGGCAACATTTATAGAAATTTCACCTACGTTTTTTCAACAGGCAATACAATTGCCAATGGACAACTCAACGGGCAGGTTACACTTGCAGAGACAGGAAAAATAGATTCTACACTCATCGCGGTTTTGCAAACTAACCTGAATGATTCTGCTATCAGGAAACTCAGGCCTGTTTATTACACCAGCCTTGACAGCGGTGGTAATTTTCATTTCAGGTATATTGAACCCGGTGTTTACAACGTATTCGTATTGCCGAACGACTACACCAAAAAATATGATGACAGTACAAAAACATTTGCCTTTCTCAATGCGCCTGTAACAATAGACAGTGTTTCCACTGAAAAGATTTCAATGTATGCATATAATGAATATCCGGAGAATAAAAATGCAGGAACAGGCACTCCAACAAACCAGCAATCAAACACCAAGGGGAAAAAGAATACAAAAGATACGACTATCAGGTTTGCTACTAATCTTCAGCGAGGTCAACAAGACCTTTTGAGCAATCTTGTACTTTTTTTCCAGCAACCCCTGGAGCATTTTGACAGCACTAAAATAAGTTTTACTGATACAAGCTATAGACCTGTATCCGGTTATAGGATTACAGCAGATACATCTTTTAAAACTTTCACACTTACATATCCCTGGAAAGAAGACCAGTATTTCAAACTGATTATTCAGAAAGATGCTTTTGTTGACAGCAGTGGCTATCATCTTTCAAAGACAGATACAATTTCAATAAAAACAAAAAGTGAAAGCGACTACGGTAGCATCAGGCTGAGGTTTGCAAACCTTGACCTTAACAGCAATCCTGTTTTGCAGTTATTGCAAAATGATAAAGTGGTTGATTCAGCCAGGTTAACAGGAACCGAGTTTTTTCGCCAACTTTATACTCCGGGTGATTATGAACTCCGTGTTTTATATGATACAGATAAAAACATGACCTGGACACCGGGTAACTATGATTTAAAAAAACAACCCGAAATTGTAGTTCGAATACCGCATAAAATAACCATCAAAGAAAACTGGGACAACGAAGTAAATGTGCAGTTATAAATGAATGAAAAAACAATGGGGATTAACAGAGAAAATCCACTCTTTTCATTCACTATCTTTGCCTCATGCAATTCTCATCTACTTTACTTGAAAATGCAGTGAATGAATTTGCCAGGCTCCCGGGGATTGGTAAAAAAACTGCACTGCGCATGGTATTGCATCTTTTAAAACAAGATGAATCTTTTACTGAAAACTTCAGTGAAACTATTGCAAAGATGCGCAGGGATATCAGGTTTTGCCAGCGTTGCCATAATGTGAGCGATGCAGATATTTGTTCTATTTGTGCCAACTCATTGCGCAATCAAAGATTGATATGTGTTGTTGAAAACCTGCGGGATGTGATTGCTATTGAAAACACGCAGCAATTCAGTGGCACTTATCATATTTTAGGTGGTGTCATTTCTCCATTAGATGGTATCGGGCCTGACCAATTACAAATTGAATCGCTGGTGCAACGGATAAAAAAGGAAGGAACAGAAGAATTGATTTTCGCACTCAGTCCCAACATCCAGGGAGATACCACAATCTATTATATCCAGAAAAAAATAAAAGAACTAAATTGTAAAATCACCACGATTGCCAGGGGTATTGCATTTGGAGGTGAACTGGAATATGCAGATGAATTAACACTCGGCAGAAGTTTGCAAAACAGGATGCCGGTAGATAAATATATTTCGCATTAATGCGCAGCGATATTTTATTGCTCATTATTGTTATACCATAACTGTAATTAAAAATTATAACCCTGCAAAAGATATGACACCTAAAAGTTTTTTCAATATAGTCCTGAAAATATCAGGGCTATTTTTTTTAAAAGAAATCATAGAAATGATACCACAGTTTATTTCTTTAATTTGGGTTTTTACAGAACAAGGTGATAGTGGTAATAATAGTATGGGGTATATAATTTTTTTCACCATCATTATTGTCTATTGTATTTTAGTTCATCAATTATTGTTTAATACCAATTACATCATCAATAAACTAAGGCTTGACAAAGGGTTTAAACAGGAAAATTTTTCTTTCAACATTTCATCATCTTCCATACTGAATATTGCTTTGATTGTAACTGCCTG
>CAYNTP010000054.1:11991-13167 GCA_964400415.1 uncultured Parafilimonas sp. | reverse complement strand
AAAGTAATTACGATGTTTCTAAATAAAGAATAAAAAAATGAAAAAGCTTTTTCTAAGGGAAAAAAAATATTGTTTACATAAAACCTCAATGTCCATCCCGAACACAACAGCTATGCAATGAGGAATAGGAAAGAAAAAGTGATGATAATTATTTCGTTTGGTGAGGACACCAACCGATAGGAAAAGCTATTATTTTGTTCTTTGCTCTTGCTGTTTGCAACACATACAACCTTTGCGCAAAAACAAAATAAAGATTCTCTACATGATAACCTGCAGCAATATCATTTCCGCTATTACAAACTGCCGGGCATTGACAGCGCTACGTTCTCAAGAAAAGTAGATTCCGGTTTACAACGAAAACAACGGATAGATTCGTTGCAAAAACGATATGATTCTTTATTGAAGCTGCATGGAATATCAGTTTTTACCCTGGCAGCTTTGCTTCTAATGGTAAGAACAACAAAAAAAGCCGCAGTGATGCGGCTTTTGTATTAAACTCTTAAATAAACTTATTGAGCTAAACTTATAATATCTAACTTTTCAGCTTGCTCTATTTCCTTTTGTATATCAGCTTTTGTACCTACATAATAAAATGAATATTCGACTGTTTGCTTCCCTTCATAATCCTTATTAGCATTTCCATTTGCACCTATAAAACCTACGACAACATTTGGAGGTATTTTATCAAATTCAACATAGGAAGGTATTTTATTATTAGGATTTACTTGTTCAAAATAATATTCTGTAAAATCTCTTAACCCGTAATTACCTTTAAATTGAGTTTTTAAAATACCATTTGATGGTATTTCATAGATGCGCTTTCCATTTTCGTATTTAATTGGCTTGCCATTTTTTTGGCTGTATATAATTACAATATAACCTGTATAATTTTTAGGTACTATAATTATTTCTTTATCTCCATTATTACAACTTAACAGCATTAATGACATTATCAATGATATGAACATAGCTATTTTCATTTTTTATTAAATTGGTCTTGAACCTTTTTTTCTATCGGTTGGTGTCTCCACCAAACGAAATACAAATTATCGCTATTGTCCGATAAATGATGATAACTCTTTTTTTACAAGACCTCATCCGCCTATGCGGACTTAGAAACCTTTTCTATCGGTTGGTGTCTCCACCAAACGAAATACAAATTATCGCTATTGTCCG
>CAYNTP010000054.1:0-11891 GCA_964400415.1 uncultured Parafilimonas sp. | reverse complement strand
ACAAATGATGATAACTCTTTTTTTTACAAGACCTCATCCGCCTATGGCGTACTTAGAAACCTTACTGGCAAAGAATTTCAGCTATTTGAAATATTTTTTCTATCGGTTGGTGTCTCCACCAAACGAAATACAATTTATCAATATTGTCCGACAAAAGATGATAACTCTTTTTTTTCAAGACCTCATCCGCCTATGACGGACTTAGAATCCTTACTGGTAAAGGATTTCAGCTATTTGAAATATTTTCAGCCATACAACAACAATAAAAAACCAATTCTCAAAAAATGAAACAAATAGAAAGAGTTGGATTGAGAATGCAATTAAAATATGACTTACACTTTTGTTGTCATAATTATTTTTGAAACCTTACCCGGACTTTATTACTTTCATGTCAACTGAACAGCCGATATTGTATTCTCAATATTTTACAAAATGAAGAATTCTTTCCTATACATTTTTTGCATTGTTTTTTCATTCTCCTGCACCAGGAAAAATAATTATGATACCTGGCAGGTGTATGGCGGTAATAAAGAAAGAAATCATTATTCATCACTCACACAGATTGACACCGGCAATGTATCGCAGTTACAGGTGGCATGGACATTTCATACAGGCGATGCAGACAGTACCACTCAAATCCAAACCAACCCTGTCATCATTGACAGTATATTATATGGAGTATCACCAAAGCTCAAACTATTTGCATTGAATGCAGCAACTGGAAAACTAAAATGGATTTTTGACCCCAATGACAGCACGAAAAAATTTGCAGGATATTTCAGCATGAATGTTTGCCGTGGTGTAACTTATTATTCAGGTGGTGAAAATGATAAAAGGATTTTTTATGGCGCCGGCCCCAGGCTTTATTGTATTGATGCGCTGAAAGGCAAACCTGTTGCATCATTCGGGGACAGCGGCAGCATTGACCTGCACAACGACCTTGGAAGGAATGTACAGGAGTTATATGTGGCCAATACAACACCCGGCATCATTTATAAAGACATGATAATTATCGGCACCCGTGTTGCAGAAGATGCAGCAGCAGCGCCAGGTTATATCAGGGCTTATGATGTGCATTCAGGAAAACTGCGCTGGATATTTCACACCATTCCTCAACCCGGTGAATATGGTTTTGATACATGGAAAGACACAACAGCATGGCAACATATCGGCGGCGCTAATGTGTGGTCAGGTTTTAGCCTTGATGAAACCAACGGGATTTTGTTTGCACCCACAGGTTCTTCATCTTATGATTTTTATGGTGGTAAAAGATTAGGTGATGACCTCTTTGCCAACTGTGTTTTAGCGCTTGATGCTGCAACAGGAAAACGCATCTGGCATTTTCAGACAGTGCACCATGATGTATGGGACAGGGACCTGCCAACAGCGCCGGTGATTGTTACTATCACAAAAGATGGGAAAAAAATTGATGCAGTAGCACAGGTTACAAAATCAGGTTTTATTTTTTTGCTTGACAGGAAAACAGGCAAGCCTGTTTATCCTGTAAAAGAAACTGATGTGCCTACACAAACAGAACTCATTGGTGAATCATTATCACCAACTCAACCTATACCAACTTTTCCAAAACCATTTGCAAGACAAATATTAACTGTACAGGATTTGAATAACCTTTTTCCGGATTCATCTTATAATGATATTAAAACAAGGCTTGAAAGTTATCATACCGGGAATATGTTTAACCCGCCATCAAAAGAAGGCACTATAATATTTCCCGGGTTTGATGGTGGCGGCGAATGGGGCGGCCCGGCTTATGACCCTGTTACATCAATGCTGTATGTAAATGCCAGTGAAATGCCCTGGGTGCTAACGATGCTTGATGTAAAAAAACAATCACAACAAACTGAAACCAACCTTGAAGCAGGCAAACGTATTTATCAAACCAATTGCATGGCCTGTCATGGCACTGAATTGCAGGGCGGAGGAAATTATCCATCACTGATATCTGTCAATAAAAAAATAAATGATAAACAATTTGAGCAGTTGTTATCCACCGGCAGAAGAATGATGCCTGCATTCAAACAATTATCATCTTCAGAAGTTGCAGCTTTATCATCATTTATCCTTGACAATAAAAAGGAACAGGCAAAAAAGTTTATTGCGCCATCAACGCAGCAGGATGAATGGTACAATATGCCATACACATCAAGCGGGTACAATAAATTTCTCACTAAAGAAGGTTACCCTGCAGTGAAACCACCATGGGGAACACTCACTGCCATCAATCTCAACACTGGTGAATTTGTATGGAAAGATACACTTGGTGATTATCCTGATTTACTGGCAAAGGGATATCATACAGGCACTGAAAATTATGGCGGGCCGGTAGTAACAGCAGGCGGGCTTGTGTTTATTGCAGCAACAAGCGATTCAAAAATCAGGGCATTTAATAAAAGAACAGGAAAGTTGTTATGGCAGGCTGATTTACCTGCAAGTGGATTTGCTACACCGGCAGTGTATAATATCAACAATAAACAATATGTTGTCATAGCCTGTGGTGGTGGCAAACTTAAAAAACCAACTGCCGATGTATATGTAGCGTTTGCATTACCATGATAATTTGTTATGTAAAATGCAATTCAAAATATTACTGAAAATATAATGGAGTGAAAATGTTTCCATTTCTTGCAATGCCATTTTCGCAAAGCCATGAGCGCAGAAAAGGACATTGCGGTTTAAGAAGAACGAATGTCTATCATTTCCTGCAACTTTTTTTTCATCACATTTTCTCCAAAAGTATTTGTGTTTTTGCGTTGAGGAAACCCATTGTACTTTTTGCAATATAAAACTTTGCTGCGCTTTGTTTTGAAATAATAAAAATAATATTGTTAACATAAAACCTCCATGTCCATTCCTCGCACAACAGCTTTGCAATGAGGAATAGGAAAGAAAAAGTGATGAACATTATTTCGTTTGGTGAGGATACCAAACGCTAGAAAAAAATGAACTCATTGATAAGCTCATGAAGGATAAAGTAAATTGTTTTAAAATACAAAAGCCACTAGACTGCGGCTTTGTTGTTATCGTTTTTATCTTTTCATCCTATTGACTATTGTTTGTAACAATGCTATATAAAAGGTTGGCTGGGATATTTGTTTCATTACTTTGAGGAGTCATTATCATTAAATAAATAAACCCTTCTCTTTTTAAAAAAACTATATCCATAGGTACTATAGTTGTCATTCCAAACGGTCTTTCCTCCCCAGTAACAAACATATCAACAGGAGCTTTACTATCGTATTTAATGGACAAATTTTTACATTTTAAATTATAACTTATGATACTATCTGCACTAACAACGGTTTGTATTGAATCTCCCGATAAAGTCAAATAAATTTGTTGAGCAGGCTCAGGCTTCCCGGCTATATACTTGATCTGATAAATAATGTCCTTATCTATTAAACTATAGCTATATCCGGTTGATGTACAACTACTTTTATTATTCATCTGCAAAAGCTTTGGCAATGGATTTACAGTACTAGCTGTAGGGATTTTATATGTAACCAAATGATATTTTTTATCGTAAAGAAGAATAGATATTGATGGTCTTACCTTACTATTCCTTATCTCTACAACTTTTATTTTACTCCTTATATTTCCTGCAAACAGGCTGGAATCATCTAAAGACATCGAGTAAGTTAAAGGCAAGTCTTCTTCAAATGCATTCCTATTTTGCTTAATGCCAATTGCAAGTCTTATTATTAGCCAAACAATAAATATCAAGCCAATTATTGCAAAGAATCTTATTCGATTTCTTCTTATTTTTTCGTTTCGCATTCAATTATTTATTTATCTTTCTAAAAAGCTACCGCAATAACCGGCAAAAGTAGTATTACAGTAACAGCAAGTACTGCTCCTCCGCCTGCTCTTATTGTAAGGTCGCCTCCTTTAGCTACCTTATTCTCATCACTGTGGCTGCCTCCAACACCCACCTGACCTAAGCCATTTCCTAAGCCCACATTTGCATGCACTTCATAACCAAAAGCTCCAATTCCAGCGCTTATTGAAAGATCGGTATTCCATCCTATTGTTAATGGCCCAGTATTTACGGACCCCCCGTCAACTTTTCCGTTTGTTGTTGAAGCGTCAACAGTTACAATTTTACCTTCTTGTCCTGTTACCTTTCCTTGGTAAGAAGTTAATCTTACCTGATCCCCTAATGCTGTGGGTACAAGATCAATGCTTTTATTCTTTATTTTATTTGTTGAAGTTTTCCAATTAGTGGTTGATCAGATTTTGAATTTTTTTGATCACGTGTTTGCTGGGATGTCTGCTGATTTCCACTTTGCCCATTATTACCTTGAGAATTATCGTTCCCAAATTTTAGATAGTCTGAAATTACTGGGTGGTCTGCATTATAAATATTGGTGTACATGTTTTTAGGAGCTGGGGGTAAACTATCGCCCAATGGATCATTATGTAAAATTGGATTATTACCCATTGCAGAGTAAGGGCTAAATGCCATATCAGGTTTGGGGTCTACCTGCCACCATCTTCCAAGTTGTGGGTCTAAACTTCTGAACTGGGTTGAGTATAATTCTAAACCGCTTCCATCACCAAATTCCTGATGTTGCAATTCTGAACCTTTATTATAAAGCTTATTATTTTCAGGCTGTCCGAAGTTGAGCGCCTATGAACTTATTCCCGCCATTGAGAGACCAAACGGATAATAATGCGTTTCCTCTATCAATGGCCCATGCGTTTGTATTAATTGTAAATTGTCAAAGAACACATCTAAATCACTTTCATTGCTGCAATAAACATAAAGATAACCATTTCTTGTAATGCTGATTGTTTGATGATGGTTTTTTAAAACATTGTTGTTGGTGCTTACTGCATCGCAGCCGGTCATGCTGCCGGTGATGGTATTAAACTGTTCATCCATAAACACCCAGTTGATAAATGCTTTCGGCATTGTGCTGTTGAGTGGGTCATGCGCAGTGCCATCTAACCAGGAAATGAGTGGAGCAGTTGTGCCTGTGCTGTTGTTTAAATCACTGCCTGTAATGCCTGTGTGTGGCATAAAATCTTGTTGCGATGCAGGGAAAGATAACGTGAATATTATTTCGTTTGGTGAGGACATTAATCGAAAAAAACTTTGGGCAATACCATATTAGCGACTGGCATGCTGTTTTGGTTTTTCAGTCAGCCCATATTTTTTTCGGATGGCTGCCAAACGCTTCCTACGTAACTTGGGGTCTCTCATATATTCCTTATTCATCTGTTCCCTAATGTCCCGCTGTAATTGAACAGCATCAAATTCTTTTTTCATGTTATTTAGTTATTAAAACTTCTCTTGGATTCCTGATTTCCAAAATGGCGTAGCATGTTTCTAATTTTCGCAATCTCTCTTTCGCAAAGCCATGAGCGCAGGAAAGGACATTGCGGTTTAAGAAGCAAGAATGTCTATCAATTCCTGCAACGTTTTTTCCATTACATTCTCTCCAAAAGTTATTGTGTTTTAGCATTGAGAAAACTCACTGTTCTATTTGCAATATAAAACTTTGCAGTGCTTTGTTTTGAAATAATAAAAATAATATCGTTTACATAAAACCTCAATGTCAATCCCACGCACAACAGCTATGCAATGAGGAATAGGAAAGAAAAAGTGATGAACATTATTTCGTTTGGTGAAGACACCAACCGATAGGGAAATCATTTATATGAATTTCATTTTGATGAAATGAAAAAACCTTAGTAGAAAACACAGCACCATTTACAAACCTTCAAAACCTTATTAGCTTATTTTTTCTGAACTTGAAGGCGATAATGTTATGAGCAAAATCATAAATATTTTCTATGAAGAAACTTTGCAGTGCTATGTTTTTAATCTTTAATAACGATGATGTATGAGTGTTCGTTTGAAAGAAGGTAAAAAATAATATTGTTTACATAAAACCTCAATGTCCATCCCTCGCATAACAGTTATGCAATGAGGCATTGAGGGGAAAGGAGCAAGGGCAAAATACATGAATGTTTTTTCGTTTGGTGAGGACACCAACCGATAGGAGAAAAGCGTATGCATCGTAAACTCTCGCCCACGCTACGCTTGTTGGTCACAGATATAACAACAGCAAAGGAAGGATTAGACTACTGATTTGGATAAACCGGAGTTAATAGATTTTCATAACTAATTTTTGGAGCAGGTAAAAAATCTATTGTATAAATTCTTTTACTTGACATGATTAAGTATCTAATTGATACAATTCCTTTCTTTAAGGACGCTTGCAATAAAAATTCTTTAGTAAAACTTATATCTTGTATTTCACTATAAGCTTTAAAAACAACTACGGAATCTTTTATTAATTGATTATAAAATATGGATTGCTTAGTAAGGGTTAAATTATACATACCTTTATTACGTTCATACTTTACAGAATAGCTTTTGGTACTGTCAGGTGTAAAATCAAAAAGAATCTGCTCTTGAGCGTTTTTACCAGTTTTTCTATCTCCGACTTTAATATAAATTATTTTATTACTACATCTTAGATAACCATTAATATTTATTAATCCATCTTGCGCACTACTCATATACCAATAATTTCTTTTACTAATAGATGTACTTAAAGAATCAATACTCAAGCTATCTAAGCCAAAAAGAGGCAAACTATCTTTCTGGCTTTTAAAATTCGAGTAATTGCTTGTTTCCTTAAAAAAATCACGATGAATACCTTTTTGATTACACATGGTAAACAAGAATACAATACTGACTGTTAGAAAAATACTCTTCATAATTTTTCTATTTACCTTTTTTAGCATTCTTGATTTGTAATAATTGTTCTCGTATTTGATAGTATGGTGATCCTTTAGGTACCTTCCATTCCTCATGATCTGTTACTTGAACTGGCCAATTACCAGAGTTATCTACATGCGTAGCTTTAGGATAATAAAGCTTTAAGCCACTATAGAAATTTCCATATTCCTTATGCTGTTCATAAGCCGATGTCTTAGTGCTTTTAATGTGGGCATATATCTCATGATATAAAGATTCTGCTAATTCAAATCCGTCAAGCTTTGAACTACCAGTCCAATATTTTTCATTTAAAGTGATAATACTCACGGTTCGACCTTTAGATCTACTTACATCTTTACCATTAAAACTTGAAGCATTATCTTTTGTTTCCTGGCTGGCATTAGAGAAGTCTATTTTGCCATCTTTTACTTTTACATTTTTGGCAGTAGCGGCAACCGCATCGGAAGAATTTCCTTCATCATCTTTACTTTTAAAAGTATTTAATCCAATATAAATATCGTTTTCAGAACTACCTGCATATTCATTCCAAAGTTTTTTTCCATCATCGGTTTTTAATAGGTTTCCAATTGCCTCCCAAACTTGCAAAACATTTTTAGAATCCCAATTAATAAAAATTGAATCACCATCAACATCAATAAAATTAACTGGATTATTAGCTGCATAATGATAAGGAGATAGATAGTCATATTTTTCGGCATAAGCATCCTGAGTAAAAAACCTTCCAACTTGCGGATCATACATACGCCAACCATAATCTAACCATTCAAGACCACTGCCGTCAGTGAACTCCTGTCGTTGTTCTTCTTTACCGTTAAACTTTAGTTTGTTAGATGGAGAACCAAAGTTGAGTGCTTTAGAGGAGATGCCGCTCATAGTGAGACCGAATGGATAATAATGCGTCTCCTCAATCAATGGCCCATGCGTTTGTATTAATTGCAAATTATCAAAGAACACATCCATATCACTTTCATTGCTGCAATAAACATAAAGATAACCATTTCTTGTAATGCTGATTGTTTGATGATGGTTTTTTAAAACATTGTTGTTGGTGCTTACTGCATCGCAGCCGGTCATGCTGCCGGTGATGGTATTAAACTGTTCATCCATAAACACCCAGTTGATAAATGCTTTCGGCATTGTGCTGTTGAGTGGGTCATGCGCAGTGCCATCTAACCAGGAAATGAGTGGAGCAGTTGTGCCTGTGCTGTTGTTTAAATCACTGCCTGTAATGCCTGTGGGTTGTATAAAATCTTGTTGCGATGCTGGGGAAAGATTCATGAATAATTTTTCGTTTGTGAGGACATTAACCGATAGGAAATTATTAGATTTCCTTTATAGAACGAATGATTTCATAAGCCACCTGCTGCCACTGAGATTGCAATAAATACGTACAATTAAAACTACCTACAACCATTTTGTTTTTTACTGAAAAAATAAACATGAGGTTATAAACTTTTGTGTCCACAGCATTTGAATAAAAGCTAAAGACATGGATATTGCTATTGCTTACTTTTATTTCTTCAGAGTTTATTATTTGCACCTTGCCACTACTGGATAACTGACTTTCCAACTTTTTGCCTTCTGTAAATACATTTTGCTTCAATAAGTTTTGCTCTGTCTTTTTAAATGCAATATTCACAGTTGCTTCTTGGTTAGTATAAACTTCTGAGGGCTTATTATTTGGTGGATATTTCGATGACAAAGTGTTTGCATCCATTATGCTAAAGGAAGATGGCAGCTTGATGGAGACTGTATTTGATAAAATTTTCCGTTGTAATAATTGTGAGTATGATGTTAAGCAGGATAGCATTATTGTCAGCAGCAAAGTTGACCTGCATTTAAAATTTATACTCATTACTTAATTAGCTTTATGACTTCAATAAAATTCTCAAGAGCTTGTCCTTTTAAATAAACTTTTGAAACGTTAATTGTTTTTGGAAAGTCTGTAAGTATTTCAAAAGTTTCAACTCGCAACATTCGCTTTATCCGTTCGTCTCCATTTTCAAAAAGATAATTAAGAAAGCCAAAGGATCTTTCAATGAGTTCTTTATTGCTTTCATCATTCATAATCTCATCTCTCAGAAATCCACCAAATAATCCAAAGTGGATAAATGCTGAAAATTCCATTTCTGGATAGATAACCTGTTTGATTTCAGGAATACGCTCTTTCAGTAAATTGATTAGCATCTTGTCGTCAAAAATATATTTCTGCATACATGTTTTATTTAACGGTACTCACAGCATGTATCAAATCATCACGAAGTTGTACTGCAATATCCAAATCAAATCCTTTTAATTCTCCACTATTAATTAAATTTTGTAAGTTCTGAATTCTGCCCAACCCTTTTTCTATATGCCCTGCATCCCTATAATTCGAATTTGATCAGCAGTTGAACCAGAGCCAATTTTAGCGCCTGGTCGATAAAGTTGATCAATAACACTTTTCAACTTCGGATTTGTAACCTGCTCCATAAGAGTTTCTCTGGTCAAGCTCCTAATTGTAGATAGCGTAATTCTTTGAGTGTTCGTTCTTACTATCTCCTCAGCTGCTGATTTATATATTGCCTTAGCTATAAGTTTACCAGCTCCCGTAACTGCTGACTTTACGAGAAAGACATCAGTAATCGCTAACACTGTATTGAAAATTCCCCAACCCCATCTGCCATTTTGAAAATCATCAATGGCAGCTCTACCTGACCCCCAAATCGGAATAAGACTTTCTAACGTACCGGGTTGACCAACAGATTTTTTAATTGTTGCAGATACTGTTACAGGTTGCAGTACATTTGGATTGTTTTCATTTACCGCAGTATCTTTTAAACCAAGAGGATCATTTCTAAGAATAGGATTGTTACTGGCAAAAACATAAGGGCTAAGATTATAATCTAATTCTCCTAGTGCATCTAATTGTATAAAACGTCCAATTTGAGGATCATAATTTCTGTAAGAAGTTTCATACCAACCCAAATCGAAATCTGTATTTAACTCTGTTCCTTCATTGTACTTCCTTTTATTCCCGGGGTCACCAAAGTTCAGCGCTTTCGAACTTATCCCCGCCATAGTCAACCCAAACGGATAATAATGCGTCTCCTCAATCAATGGCCCATGCGTTTGTATGATTTGCAAATTGTCAAAGAACACATCTAAATCACTTTCATTGCTGCAATAAACATAAAGATAACCATTTCTTGTAATGCTGATTGTTTGATGATGGTTTTTTAAAACATTGTTGTTGGTGCTTACTGCATCGCAGCCGGTCATGCTGCCGGTGATGGTATTAAACTGTTCATCCATAAACACCCAGTTGATAAATGCTTTCGGCATTGTGCTGTTGAGTGGGTCATGCGCAGTGCCATCTAACCAGGAAATGAGTGGAGCAGTTGTGCCTGTGCTGTTGTTTAAATCACTGCCTGTAATGCCGGTGTGGGTGGCATAAAATCTTGTTGTGATGCAGGGGCAAGACACATGAATGCTTTTTCGTTTGTTGAGGACACCAACCGATAGGAAAAGAACTGTTATCTCAATTTAGAAAAATAGAACAACTGCACGCAAACATAAAGAAACTCGTGAAAGAGTTTCTTTATGCTTTTATCTTTAAAGCCGATTTGCAAAAACAACTGGCAGGATAATTCAGCGATATACCTCTGTTTGTTTTATTGTTTTCATTTTTTTTAGTGTACTAATATAAGCAAGCAAAAAAGAGATAATCATTGTTATATGAACGGTCAAAGCAACTCTAAATGTATCACTGTGATTAATTCTAAAAATTTCCTTTATTAAATTATAAGATACCCATGCATTGTTTAGAAAAAATCCCAATAAATTCATAAAAAATAAAAAAAGCAAAAAAATCACTACTAAAAAAAAGGTCTTTTTATTATTAAAAAAATAATGAGCCAATAAATAAAGAAGATAATTAAATATAAAACCAAATATCAAGTAAACCAGATTAAAATAAAGAGCGTACGCAAACATTTCAGTCCCATATCCTCTGAATAAAGTCACTATCCCCATGAAGGTTATTAAAAAAAATATATGATAGAAAATAAGAAAATAAGGTTTGATATTCATTATTGATTAAAGTTTACAAAGGTTCTTTTTTCAGTTTTCTTTTTCCACTCACCACTGTCATTTCTTGTATAAACATCAACATCAGTATAAACAACATTAGCAGCGATATTTCTATCATAATGCTGATTGCTACCTTTAAGATAACGATTTATCGTAACAACAGCTATGCGATGAGGAATAGGAAAGAAAAAGTGATGAACATTATTTCGTTTGATAAGGACACCAACCGATAGGAAAATGAAAACCTTTGTAGAAAATACGGCAACCTTAGAAATTCAATGTTACATTATTTAAACCCGTTTTTCTCAAATGGCAGTAATGTTTTTTGATAGAATTTAATAAACTCATTGTACTCTTCCTGGAAGCTTACTTTACGATGATGTTCAGGTTGATTAAAAATATACTTACAAACTTTATCTACATCCGATTTTGATACAGAAAAAGCAGAGGCAGAATCCTGCCATTCAAAATATTTACTACATAATTGATTTTGATTGATGAATCTTTGCGAACTCTCGGCTACAATGGTAGCCAACATTTCTTCAGACAATTTTGGTGAACGTGATACAAGTGAATGTACGTGCTCAGGATTTGCATAAATAGCATACAGATGTGAATCATTGTTATTTACAATCCCGGTTATATATTTTTCAATTCGTTCCCTGTGTTTTTCAGATATTAATTTCTCCCTGTGCAGCGTTGTAAATATAAAATGAGTGTATAAATTATTGTATTCAATTTTCATAAAAATTATTTTGAATAAGGTAATAAGGTTAGGAATAATTATAATATACTTTTTTCTACTAAGGTTTAAGAAACTAAATTACAATTTGCCTTCTATTTTTATTTTAATTTATGAAGAAAACTTATTTCAATAGCTTCAACTAACATCACACTTATCTTATTATCCATTTATTTTGTTCTTTGAAAACAATAAGGTCGAAAACATAAAGCATTCAATTAAGGTTTATGAATAAAAAAATCATTTATCTACATTTCATTTTGATGCAATGAAAAAACCTTAGTAGAAAACACAGCACCATTTACA
>CAYNTP010000053.1:0-15011 GCA_964400415.1 uncultured Parafilimonas sp. | reverse complement strand
AGTCTTTTGGAGCATTGTAGGAAACAATGTCAAAGGTTTGTTGTTGAGCAAAGAGATTAGCAGTAAGCATGGCAAAAATGAATGAAAGAAGAATTGATTTCATAATGATGATTTATGACGTAAAAATAGAGGAGGGAGTTGTGTGTGGGTATCATTAAAAATGATGATTTTTAGAAATATAGCCACAGATGCACAGATAATATTTAAAGAAATTAATGGCCACAGATGCACAGATAGCATTTAAGAAGCATTGTTTTTCATCTGTGCATCTGTGCATCTGTGGCAAAAAAATTAAACCTGCATTATTTCAAAAAATCACTTCCAAATCCAGGTATAGAAGGGCCGGCTGCATTGAAACCACTGCTCACACTGATTTCTTCTGTGAATAAGTCCATACCAGCTTTGCCGCCGTTAGGGCCGCTTAGTTCGGCGCCAACTGTTCCTTTCACTCCTAAATCTACAGGATTCATATTGCCATCAAACTTAATCGTAGTTTCTACCGAAGCACCTATTTTACCTTTTATTCTTGAAGTGATATCAAATTCTTTATCCTTGCCTGCCTTTGCCGAAATACTATGGCCGGTTGTTTGCCAGGTTACAGGATCAATACTGCGTTCATATTTAAATGAGCCGGATTTAAAATCAGCATAAATTGACCATCCTTCACAATTCATTTTAGCGCCGGTAACCATCAGGTCAATTCCAAAATCCACTTCACAATGTTCCATTTCCCAATCGTGTATTTTCCCTTTGGTAGAATTGTCTTTTTTTAAGTAGTCACCACAGGGTTTTGATAAGCCACCATCAACATAAATTGGATACAATGATCTAAAACTATTCAGGTCTTTCATATATTGTACATAAAACTGATAGTTGACAGCCGTAGGATCCTGCAGGGATTGCATCACCACAGTATTCCAGAAAAGATATTCCTGCAAACGCTGATTCAGCAGGTCTTCCATATTGTGGATATACTGCTCATTTATTTCAGCGCTTTTCTCTAACCATTTTTGCTGCCTGTCTTGTTGTAACTTGCATACCTCTTTTTCAATCTGCTCCATTCTCTTATTGGCGGCATCTTGCCCTTCGCCATCCTTTAATGTACTCTTCTCTTTCAACAAGGCGTTTATCTTGTTGTCAAAATTATTTTTCAATGCCTGCTTCAATTCATTTTCACTGTTCAGTCTGTTTACAGCTTCTGTTTTCATCCTGGAGAAATATGATTTACTGAACTGCGGATTGTCAATGCTTGACATCATGAGCGCTCCCTGTGCCATCAACGGATTGCTCAGTGAAGATTTCATATCCTGCATTGACTGGGCAAATCCGGGCTTACCTGCATTTGCCATCATTTGTTGAATCTGTGCCATTGTTTTTGCCTGGTTATTCTGCACTTGATTTTCATATTTTTTTGTCAATTCCTTTACTGTTTTTGAAGCTGCATTAATAGTGGCATCAAGGTCTTTAAAAAAGGCATCAATTTCAGGGTACTTGTCCACTGCTTCTTCATAGGAACCAGGTATTGGCGGTAAAATAAAACGTTTGGTAATGCTGTGATCTTTATAAAATTGTTTGAAGCGATTACGAATAAATTCCAACATATCTTTTCCGGGTGTTACGGAATTCAACAGGTTGATAGCTTCTGATGTAGCGCCGCCATGTGCAATGGCTTTTTCAAGATAACTGCCGCAAAGTGTATTGTTGCCTTGCTTCTGTGCAATAAGTGCCAGTGAACGATAAGCCTCTGCATTGTTTGTATCTTTTGATGAAGCAGAAATTAAAAGGGATTTGGCCTTATCTACATATCCCAAACTCAGGTAAGCCTGCCCGATATTATTGAGCAACGTGCCACTCTCGGGTACAAATTTTTGTGCATATAATAAAAGCGGTAATGCCTTATGTGCATAGCCGGACAAGGTAAGCAGTGCAGCTAAATTATTTAATGACAAATAATCATCGGGATTGGTGATACAGGCATTTTCCAATAGATACAGTGCTCTATCCAATTCATTTTGTGTCCAAAACACCATTGCCATTTGCCCTGTTTGTTTGCCTTGATTCAATAAACTTTCAACTGATTGTACATGATCCGGTTTCATGGCTTTCTGTGTTTCAGAAAATATGGGCTTGAGATATGTTATCAATTTTGATTTATCAGTTGGTGTCGCAGGTATGGACAAACTGGAAATTGTTTTCGGAATTTTATTAGGGTCGCCGGTGGGCATCATCATTGCACTTGATTTTCCCTGTTGCATATTTTTCTGGACAGTTTGCATGGTTTTATCAATGCCCATTTTATCCAATATGGCCCGCTGTTCCGGGGTCATGTTTTTTTTCAATTCTTCCATTTTCTTCATGGCATCTTCCATGTTTTGAGTTTGTTGTGCTACGGCCATTACAGGAAGCATAAATAGAAGAAGAATTATCTTTTTCATTTTATAAATTGTTTGTAATAAAAGTAGTTTGGCTTACAATGTGGGGGTATCATTAAAAAAGATGATTTTTAGAAATATAGCCACAGATGCACAGATGATATTTTAAGAAATTAATTGCCACAGATGCACAGATGATATTTTAAGAATAAAATTTCCATGAATGCACGGATAGCTTTTAAGAAGTTTAATTTCGTTTATAAAACATGCAAATTGCATTGTTGCTTATCTGTGTATCTGTGGCAATAATATTTAATTTTGATTCATCTCAAAACCTATAATCATGAACGAAAACTTTTCCTTAAAAGACGAAACCTACCAAATTATTGGCATTTGTATGGAGGTACACAATCAACTCGGCGCCGGTTTTCTGGAGATTGTTTATAAGGATGCACTAGAATACGAATTTAGAAATACTGGAATCCTTTTTGAAAGAGAAAAAGAATACGCAGTTAATTACAAGGGAATCATTTTACCGCATAAATTTTATGCTGATTTTGTTGTTTTTGACAAGGTTATTCTGGAAGTGAAAGGAATTAAAGCAATTGCGGATGAACATGTAGCCCAGGCAATCAACTATCTAAAGGTTTCAGATAATCGGATTGCATTGATTGTGAACTTTGGTGAGTTGAAATTGAGTTATAAGCGGTTGATATTGTAATGATAAAGTTGTAAATGTGTTTTTTTAAAATATTGCCACAGATGCACAGATGATATTTTTAAGATTTTATTACCATACCTGCCTGTCGGCAGACAGGGATACACAGATGATATTTTAAGTAGTTACTTGCCACAAATGCACAGATGAAATTTTAAGAAGGTCTAATTACTACATAAGATTAAACAAGTAAAATGGTGTGGTTTATATCTGTGCATCTGTGGCATTGATATTTCTTATTTTACAGCAGGGTTGCTCTTCACATAAATATTTCCAAGGTAGATACCCGGATCGCCACAATACCAGCCAATCCTCTTAAAAGATTTTCCCGCGGGCAATGCATTATCATCACGTTTCACTTCCTTACCATTTACTAAAACGGCAATGGAAGCGCCATTTATTGAAATGCTGATATGTGCAATATCTTTTGCTTTAAAGGGAGCAGTGTTTATTTTGTTGCTTACTTCATCCATGTTGGCACTCATGTATCTTTTGTTGGTTTCTCCTTCACCACTCATAGCTATTGCAAATTGAAAACCTTCCCTATTGATGTCGTGTAAATCTATCGGGTTACTTTTTTTAGGATTGGGGTCTTTAGTATCTATCCTGAAATAAAGAGGTGTTCTCTTATTTGAAATATTGCTCCCAAAATACACATCGTAGCTTATTGTAAATGCTGCAGGAAGCTGCTTTGAGAAATCCGGATAGAAAGTATATGCATCCGGAATAGAAATCCATTTGCCTGGTTGCCCGCTTATAGTATTTAAAGTGGCGTTTTCAAAACTATGCCCATCATGACCGTAAGTATGCCAGCCTTTCGCAGAAAAAGTTCCGGCTTCATAGCCATCAAAGTCTTCATACAAAATGGTAAAGGGGTCTTTGTTTTTTGATGAGGCAGTTGTGGAAACAGTTACCGGTGCAGTTATATTATTGCCCGAAGTTGTTGCAGGTGCTTTCGCAGGTGTGTAAGCAATGCCTTTCATTTTAGCCGGGTCGGAAAGCCATTTAGCGATGTAATCAAAATTCAGATTATTCAATAATGCATTTACCTGGTCTTGTATTCCTGTGCCAAACTTTGTATCAAACTTTGAAATGATTCCCTGCATCTCCATATTTTTTGGTGTTAAATTAAAATACACCCAAAGCGGACTGTCTTTTTTTGTAAGGTCAATGGTTTGTTGTGTAGCAGAAACGAGCATAAAATATTCTGGAAATGTTTTGTCTGCATTTCTTCCGTTGATAATATCAACAGGGCTTATAGCCGAATGTTCTTTATCATCAGTAAGTATAGTTTTGTTAAGAATTTTTGCCGGTTCATTGTAATAAGGTTTTAAACGTTCTATGGCTTCGTTAATTTCTTTTATACGGTAATCGTAATCATACTTCAGCAAATCGGGGTAGGCAGCCAATTGCTGACGATAAAAAGCAATCGCATCTTTTACCAATACCGGTTTAAAAGGCCATTCGCCATTTTTAGGAATGACGATTCCAATTTTATTGAAGGGTTGACCATTGTTATGAAAATGGTCAAAGTAAGTGCGGTAAGGATATACATTCGGTTGAATTTTTTTATCAACTCCTTCTTCGGATAGTTTTTTTTCATCTTCACCGGCACTGAACGAAGCCTGTTCTGCAAAAAAATACATACCACCGGGATTAAAGCCTTTTATATATGCACCCGGAAAATCATTGAACCCCGCTACTAATCTTAGCCCCTGTTCGCAGCAATGAAGGTCAATTTTACTATTTACAAAATGCGCATCGTATCCCAAATAGTTTACACCATAGCTTTGCAATGGCCCATTGGCATCCACATACCAGCGCTGGTCATTCTTTGCGATGGTACGCATCACCAACCCGCGGGGCAGGTAAGATTGCTGTATCCAATTTATCAACACATCTGAAGCCTGCTGCTTCCATGCTGAATAAGTAAAACCGTACTGACTTTTGATGGGTTTATAAACTGCTTTGGGATTGATGGGGTTACTGATATATTTCCAGCCTACAATAGAATCTCTGTTTAACTCCTGATCACTGTGTTGGGCATTTATTTGTAAACCCCAAAAACAAAGAACGATAAACAAACAAAGATGTTTAAGCATTGTATTTAATTTAGAAATTAGTAATGTAAAAATAGAATAAGTATAAAGGGAGCGTAGTCATTAAAAAAGATGATTTTTTTTTGCCACAGATGCACAGATATAAAAAAAACTTAGTGTCCCAATAGCTGTCGGAATAGTGCCTTGGTGTCTTCGTGGCGAAATCATTTTCTTGCCACTAAGGCACAAAGACACGAAGCAGCACAAAGAAAAAATCTTAGTGAACCTTGGTGTCTACTACCATCTGTGCATCTGTGGCAAAACCCTGTTTCAGCACAAAGAAAAAATCATTAAAAAAGATGATATCCCGTTCCCAATGATTCCTTTCTTTTGTACATTGGTAGCATGAACTATTGTAAAATGACAAAACTACTTATAGTATTACTGGCTTTATTGTCTGTTGCTCACTTAAACTCAACAGCACAATCCGAATTGAAGAAGGATAGCCTGTTGGAACAATTATCAGTAGCCAAAGAAGATACTGCAAAAGTGTTGTTGTTAATTGATATTGGCAACGAAATTGAATATAATGACCCCAATCAGGCCGGCATCTATTATTTACAAGCCGGCAACCTCAGTAAACGGCTCAATTATAAAAGAGGCATTATCAAATTTGCTGCAAACTATACTGCAATACTAAATTCTAAAGGCGCTTATGACAGTGCTTTATTGTTGAACAAACAAGCCATTGAATTAGCAAAAGCATTGAAAGATGATTTGCTCACCGCAAAAGCAATGGCAAATACCGGTAATAATTTTAATTATTTGGGACGGAATGATAGTGCCGTTTTTTATTATGAAACCGCAAAGCAATATTTTGAAAAAATAAATAACGAATATTTTGTAGCCCGGATGAATGACCTGATGCAGAATGCTTATTTAAATCTGTATCAGTTTGCCAAAGGTGTGGCTTATGGCAAATCTGCGGCACAGTATTTTAGAAAAGCAGGAAATGAATTGGAACTGGGGCAGGCATTGGTAAACCTGGCTAATAACTATCAATCACTCGGATATCCCGATTCTGCTATGGCATGCTATAACGAAGCGCTTGGTATTGGGAAAAAAAACGGGCACAAATTAATGGAGATCACCTGTTTCCTTGGGATTGGCAATATCTATTTTCATCGCTATGATACCAAAGGCATGCAGACAAACTTTGAAAATGCAATGGCATTGAGCAGGGAAATAGGTGAGGTAAATGGCGAAGTAACAGCAGGGAGAGGGCTGGCTTTCCTGTATCTGTTACAAAAGGATTTTGCAAAAGCAAAAGAATACATATCTGCATCTTTAAAAATTGCTGACAGCCTGGATATGAAGGCAGATAAAGTGGAAGGATTTAAACTAATGTCCAGCATTTTATTTGCCATGCACGATATTGTAGGGGCAGAAAGGTATTTGGATAGTACAAAGAGCATTGAAAATATATTGACAGGCGAGGAGGTTCAAAACAAAACACTGCTTTTGGAAAAAAAATTTGAAACACAAAAAAAAGAATCACAAATCCAGTTACAAAAATCACAACTCCGCCACAAAAACACATTGAACTATATACTTGCCGGCAGCGCCATTGCTTTACTTTTAATTTCACTATTAAGTTATCGCAACTACAAAAACCGCCAAAAACTTCAACAGGCAAGGATAGATGAATTAGAAACAGAAAAACAACTCACCGCTACCGAGGCTGTTCTGAAAGGAGAAGAACAGGAACGCACCCGCCTTGCCAAAGATTTGCACGATGGATTGGGTGGCATGCTCAGTGGCATTAAATTTTCATTAAGCAATATGAAAGGCAATTTAATCATGACGCCTGACAACGCACAGGCTTTTGAACGCAGCATTGATATGCTGGACAGCTCCATCAGAGAAATGCGCCGGGTGGCACACAATATGATGCCCGAAGTGTTAGTGAAATATGGATTGGATACTGCTCTAAAAGAGTATTGTAATGAAATAGACAGAAGCGGTGTCATACACACCAGTTATCATTCCATGGGGTTGAATGAAACTGAAATTGAACAAACTACTGCTGTAACCATTTACCGTATTGTGCAGGAGTTGGTAAACAATACGATTAAACATGCGGCAGCTAAAAATTTATTGGTACAGGCGCAGTATGCAAAAGCAGAAAAACTTTTATCGGTAACAGTGGAAGATGACGGCAAAGGATTTGATATTGCCACATTAAAAAATGCAAATGGCATTGGCTGGAGCAATATTCAAAACCGGGTTGATTTTTTGAAAGGAAAAATTGATGTGCAGAGTGGTGAGGGCAAAGGCACTTCGGTGTTGATTGAAATAAATGTTTGAGATGTTGCCACAGATGCACAGATGGAATTTGAAGTGTTTATATGAGAATTAAATATTTATCAACTTTTTTATCTGTGCATCTGTGGCTTTAAATTGCCTCTGTGTCTAAAAAAATGAAAACAAGCATATTCATCGTTGACGATCATTACATGGTCATAGAAGGCATCCGCTCATTATTACAAAATGAAAAAGGCATTGAATGGATGGGCCATGCTACCAATGCAGCATCCTGCCTGGGTTTTTTGAAAAACCAACAACCGGATATTATTTTGATGGACATTAACCTGCCTGATATGAGTGGTATAGATTTGTGCAAAGAAGTGCGGCAAAAATACCCTTCGGTATTTGTACTGGGGTTAAGCACTTTCAATCAACAGGCATTTATCCGCAACATGATGGAGAACGGTGCTTCGGGTTATGTGTTGAAAAATGCAACGAAAGAAGAATTGCTGGAAGCTATTGATGCTGTACAACAGGGAAAAACCTTTTTAAGCCACGAAGCCAATCTTTCTTTAAGAGACAAAGAAGATAAAATGCCTCCCATCTCCCGTAGAGAAAAAGAAGTGCTTTTATTAATTGCCGAAGGATTAACCAACAATGAAATAGCAGAAAAATTATTCATCAGCATACCCACCGTGAATACCCACCGAAAAAGTTTGTTGGAAAAATTAGATGCCAGAAACACTGCGATCTTAATAGGGAAAGCCACAAAATTGGGATTGGTATGATACTGATTATTCTTTAAAAAAATTTCTCGTTGGCAGCATTTTCATTTGAAGGATCACAGGAAAGTCCCGATATAAGCTGCATAACCCATAATCTCAAACATCTATTCTACCCCCGCAATTCTTTTGCTGATTCTTCCAAAGATCATGTACAATATCCCGACCAACGGCATCATCATCTCTCCCGTAATCGGACTAAAGACCAATGCAATTAAACCACAAACGAAAAACCATACAGGCATAATCAGTGAACGGATATAGGCTGCCTTTCGAAAAGCACGATCATACCCGATCGCAGTAAGTTTCCTGCCCGGATTCAGAATGTGTTTCCAGCAAAAGAAATTCATGATACCGGCAAACATTGCATTAATCACATACAAACAAAAGGCGACCTTAAGATTGCCATACATTCCAAAAACACTCGTCGTAAAAGGAAGCAATACAATAGACAATAAGAAAATCAGATTTATCCAGATCAATCGCATGTCAAACCTATTCACATACCCAAACATCTTATGATGAATTACCCAATATCCACCTATAAAAAAGAAACTAATCAAAAAGCCAATCAGTGAAGGAACAGTTTCGCCAATTGCCTCCAGCAAATCGCCGTCAGTAAACCCCTGATGATAAGGGATTCTTAGATCGATAACCAGTAAGGTGATTGCAATCGCAAATACCGCATCGCTGAAAAAAATAATTCGCTCTAATTGAAACTCCTTTCTGATTTCCTGTTCAATCTGTTTCATACGAAACATAAATTTAAACCCTATTTTGTTCCATGCATAAAAAAATCTCAAAACTTCATTTTGAAACCTCAATTTAATTTAAACGATCAAATTCCCTTTGGGTAAATCATTTGGGTAATCATATCGCTTCGCCCTATGAATGATAATTAAAAAACTATTTCGTGCAACCAACCTTACGATGTAGTTTTACAGGTATCAGGCCACACCCGCATTTAATTACAGATTTTACAACCGAAATATTTTTCTGTTTATGAAAAAACTATTATTTCTACTCTTGCCATTAATTTCCATACAGGTAATATCCTGCAAAGTATCAACAGACAAAAACATTATAGAAATATCCGGAATAGATTCTACCCTGAATCCGGCAGACAATTTTTTCAATTACATAAACCATAAATGGTACGATACAGCACAGATACCTGCATCTCAACCGGGAGTGGGAGCCTATATGTTTATGAATTATCCCCAGCGGATATTATTACAAAGTATATTGGATAGTGTATCAAAAGCAAATAATCCTGCCGGAAGTATTGAACAAAAGTTGGGTGACTTCTACAGTTCCGGAATGGATACCTCCACCATCGACAAACTGGGATATGATCCAATAAAACCTTTACTCAAAAAAATTGATGAAATCAGTGATATCTCATCGTTCCTGAAATTTATTGCAGACGAAGCCAGATATGGGAACAATTCAATCCTTGCGTTTTATGTAGGCCCCGACAACAAAAACAGCAACCTCAATATTGCACATCTTTACCAGAGCGGCATCGGACTTCCTGACAGGGATTATTATTTCAAAACAGATGCGCCTACCCTTTCTATACAGCGAGCATACAAAACATACATTGCTAAATTGTTTGAGTTGACAGGCAGCAGTAGCCCTTCTGCTTTGAAAGCTGCAGAAACTGTTTACAATATCGACAAGCAGATTGCAGCCTCACACAAAACAAATATTGAGCTGCGTGACATCAATGCGAATTATCATAAAATGCCGGTGGCTGAACTTTCAAAACGAAACCCCAATTTAGACTGGCAAAATGTATTGAATACAATCGGTGCAAAAACAGATTCCATCGACGTAGGGCAACCTGCTTATTATGACAAACTAAACGAACTCTTAAAAGCTGTTCCTGTTGCCGAATGGAAATTATATCTGAAGGCCTATTCGTTAAATAACTATGCCAACTTGTTGAGTAAACTTTTTACAAATGCAGCTTTTGAATTTGAAAAAGCATTGACGGGCCAGGCTGTACAAAAATCACGCGGAGAAAAAATGGCGAGCGTCGTTGATCAACTTCTGGGGCAGGCCCTCGGGCAGTTGTATGTGAAAAAATATTTCCCGGAGCAGGCTAAGCAACGCGCACTGGAACTTGTGAATAATCTGCAGAAGGCATTTGCTGCAAGGATTGATAATCTGGATTGGATGAGTGACAGCACAAAACAAAAAGCAAAGGAAAAATTGTTTGCCATCACCAAAAAAATCGGATATCCCGATAAGTGGAGGGATTACAGCCACGTGACCATTGTCAAAGGAAAATATTTTGAAAATGTGGTAGCAGCTATTTCAGCAGGTTTTCAATACCAATTATCCAAACTAAACAACCCGGTGGACAGATCAGAGTGGTTTACAACGCCGTCCACTGTTACTGCCTATTACAATCCTTCTAACAACGAAATCGTTTTTCCTGCAGGAATTCTTCAGCCTCCCTATTTTGATAACAACGCCGATGATGCACTGAACTACGGCGGCATTGGAATGGTGATAGGCCATGAAATGACACATGCATTTGATGACCAGGGCGCCCAATTTGATAAAGTAGGCAATGTAAAAAACTGGTGGACAAAAGAAGATTATCAAAAATTCAAAGCAAAAACGCAGCAGGTCGTTGACTTGTATAATTCTTTTACAGTGTTGGACACCCTGCATGTAAAAGGGGCCATGACCCTTGGTGAAAACACTGCAGACATCGGCGGTGTAGCCATTGCTTATGACGCTTTTAAACTTACCAAAGAAGGGAAGGACTCAGGTAAGATCGCAGGATTCACACCCGGGCAGCGATTCTTTATTTCCATAGCACGTATCTGGCGGGTGAAAATGAAAGATCAATTCCTCAGGTACTGGATTCAAAACAATCCGCACTCTCCTCCCATGTGGCGTGTGAATGGCCCATTGATGAACTCAACCCACTTTTACCAGGCATTTCATGTGAAACCCGGAGACAAAATGTATTTATCAGATAAGGAAAGGATTCATATCTGGTAAAGAATGCAGTCAACCTTGTTTCCAATTGCTGTTCCCAATACTTTCTATTCGATAGGCGAATGGTACTGGAGTAGTGTTCATGCCTTACTTACAACTATACTTTTCCTCATAAGAATTAATATTTCCAAATACAATATTGTATGTTTGAACAGAAATTTTGTAATTGCCGCAGAGAGAGATTGAAGTTAATGTCAATGGCAAAGTGAAAAATTTAATAAATACAAAAAATGAAAAAGGTCTATTTGTTGATCATTCTCGGCATCCTTCTGATCGCTGCTTCGATTTTTAATTTCACTTTGAAAGTTGAAAATAACGGCCATTACTTTGGTAATGGCATCCTCTGTGGGATCGGATTAAGTGTGATAGTGATGCAAATAAAAAAACCAAGGAAGTCTGCAAAATAAATTCAGATACAATCTTTCGGAAAAACAATTCCGTATTGGCCCGAGCAGAAACCTCTTCACCATCCACCTCCTGAGAATACAGGGCCTGTAGAAATGAATCCGGGTCGTTTACGTATGGAAGGGTTTCAGAATCCATTTCCTAAAATTTTAGTTCATTGCCATCATTACAAACATGGAAACCGCAGCGGCAGCCATTCCCAGGAAGGTAAGCCAAAGTACAGTTTTTGAAAGCAGGCCACTCACATGTTTGCCCATCACTTGTTTGTCTGTAGAAATTTTAATGATAAGTAAAATAAGCGGAACAGCGGCTACTCCATTCAACACGGCGGCATACACCAATGCCTTCACCGGATTAATCCCCACAAAATTGATGATTAGTCCGATGAGGGTTGCAATGGTGATCACTCCATAAAATCCGTGCGCTTTCTTCAATTTCAGATTTAGTCCCGATTTCCAGTTTACCGCTTCCGACACTGCATAGGCAGCAGATCCGGACAGCACAGGTACCGCCAGAAAACCAAGGCCGATTATCCCAATTGCAAAAATGAGTTTAGCTAAAAATCCGGCATGAGGAAATGATCGCACAAGAGGCTCTAAAGCCATTGCTGCGTCGGCAGCAGTGTTGATTTCATGAACTCCACTTTTATACAACACCGCACCCCCAACTACCATAATGCTCCAGGTCGTTATTTCAGAAATTATCATCCCTGTATTGTTATCAATCCGCATCCGTTCAACCATCGGCTTGCTGGCGTGAAACCCCACATGTCTGAATAATTTTTTTTCTTTCAACTCTTCCACTTCCTCAGAGGCTTCCCAGAAAAACATATAGGGAGAAATTGTGGTGCCCAGCACACCGGTGATGATAAACAAAAATTCGAAACTGAACTCAATGTGTGGAATAAAGGTGGCGCGTAGTACTTCCATCCATGGCATATCAATAATGAAAATCGTAATTGGGTATGCAAGAAGAGAAAGAGCAAGCCATTTCAGAATTCGTGCATAGACCCGATACGAGGTAAACACCTCAAGAATTAAGATACTCGCAGTAAACAACAATGTCCAGACCGCAAACGGAAGCGGTACAATCAATCTGGCAGCCGCCGCCATAGCACCGATATCGGCTCCAATGTTAATCACGTTTGCGATCAGTACAATACTTACTACCGTATATAGCAATTTCTTGTTGTACTTTTCTTTGACTACAGCTGCAATCCCCTTTTCTGTTACCAGCCCGATCCGTGCACAGGCCTCCTGCACACCCATCATAAACGGCAACATATAGAATGCGGTCCAAAGTTGTCCAAAACCAAACTGGGCTCCCGTCTGTGAATAGGTTGCAATTCCGGATGGATCATCATCTGCGGCACCGGTAATAAGCCCGGGCCCCAATGCGGAAATAATTTTTTGAAATCTTGTCTTCCCTTTTCTGCCTGCAGCTTTCATCCGCGATGTTTTAATCCGCAACTCCGGAAAATTAATCCGGAATTATGACATATAAACTTACGAAAGAATTTACAGCAAAATCAATGCGAAGTTTTAGTACCTGATATTAATAACGACATAAATTACCTTCCACCACCAGATCGGTATTTCAGCACAGTAGCCTTTTCAATGGTAATCAACCCTCCGCAGGATGCCTGGCTGAATAAATCATCAATCGTATTCAGGAACGAATTAATCTTTTCTTCATGATCTACAATCTCAATTACCACAGGCAGATCTTGGGAGATCTCCACGAGTTTTGCCGTATGCACTGTTGAGGATGCGCCAAACGACATCAGGCCACGCAAAACAGTGCACCCTGCCATCCCTTGATTTCTTGCTGCGAAGAGGATGGCTTCATACAGGGGCTGATGCCCTGCTTTGTCGAGTTCACCAATAAATATGCGAAGCAATTTAGAATCCTGATTCAATGTCATGATCTATTATTTTGAAATGAATTTAATAAGAAGAATCCCTGCATGAGTAGCGCCAAATCCTACGACGATGCTCACCAGAATATTAATCGCTGTATAATAAAAATCTCCTTCCAATACCATTGCCACATTCTCATAGGCGAATGAAGAGAAGGTGGTAAATCCCCCACAAAAACCTGTTGCAAGAAAGATTCGCATTTCAGGGGAGAGCACAGTATTCTTGCCGGACAATGCATAAACAATCCCAATCAAAAAGCACCCTGTGATATTCACCAATATTGTTCCCCATGGAATGGAGGTTGGGTAATAATTCTGAATAAACTGCTGGGCCAAATAGCGACAGACGCTACCGATAAAACCTCCAATGCCTATCAAAAATAAATTCCTAATCATAGAAAATTGTTTAATGGTTAAACTATGATCAGGAGTTATCAGCTTATTTTATGTAAGCGGTTGGGTCAGGAAAACTCCATTTCCTGTTTATTGATCATCAAAAATAATCAGAATATTCTTAACGGATATTCAAAATTTATTATTTATTCTCCTTCCGTTCAAACATATAGGAAACACCGGTGGTAACATAAAACCTGGGATCTTTAGAAAATATTGAATGGCCGCATGCAATATCCAATTGAAAATGTGGATTGATCAGATATAGCAATCCGCCATCTGCATTGTGTGCCGAGCTTGCATGGCCTATGGTGGAGAAGTACTCAATATATGCTGAGAGCTTATCATTGATGGTATAGGAGACTCCTGTGGTCAATATCAGCATTCTGAAATTATTGTTTGTACCAATATTATACCCGAGAGTCACCTTGTCTGACAAGTTATTTTCAAAGGCCAGGGTTGCCTGATAATTGATTCCATCATCCTGAAAATCATTTGTTGCAATTCTTCCATAATTCACATATCCTACAAATGAGATGGCAGGTATCCATTTTCTTGCGGACAATAGCCTTTGCTTTACACTCAATGTCAGAGGAAAAACACCCCAGTTGCCACTCACTTCACCAGCATCAACCAATAATCTGAGTTCGGTAGTTTTCGCCACTCCATACCTTAGCATAAAATTATTTAGTCAACCCTTAAAAAGTCTTTATCGCCGAATTGAGTAAAACAGGTTTGGGTATAAAAAGTTTATTCAGTGTATTAAAGACAATTTCAAAAAGGGCCAAAAATATCTGTTTCCAGATATTGATCATTCTCTTGAAGTTAAATGCTGCCGCACTTAACATTACATTTATATTGTCTCCAAAAATTCCTTTGTAAAAATTACGACTTAAGCGATTATCTGCCTTAAGATGGCCTATAACCGGTTCTATTGCTGCTCTGCGCTTGAATGATTTTTTGAGTTTCTGTTGTCTGTATTTGCTTTGTTTTTTATCATTAAAAGGTTTGGGTATTTGTATGAGTGTATCTCCAATCTGAGTATGGCCCCTGTATCCT
>CAYNTP010000052.1:0-15202 GCA_964400415.1 uncultured Parafilimonas sp. | reverse complement strand
GGCTCGAAAGACCTGGTATTGTTTGAAACATTATACAATAATTGGATTGAAGAAGAAAATGATGACGTAATAAAAATCAGAGAAGGCCTTTATACGGAAAAGGAACCATTTACATCCATTCTTTGCTTTTGCGCAGTGTTTCAACATTTGTACTGGGATAATGAAATCCATGAATCAACATTGACCAAAAATGAAAAAGCAGAAGTGATTGATGAGTTAAAAAATATTTTGAAAAATTATTACACTACATTTCAACGTTGAACAAAAGTTGAACCCGGCATTTCTTTTTTTAGTTTGATTGGAATGCTTTGGAATAATTAATTCTAACAGTTTTATCCAACAAGAAAAGGAGAATGATATCAAAGAGGGGATTAACTTTATGCTGTTTTGAAAAGAA
This sequence comes from uncultured Parafilimonas sp., assembly GCA_964400415.1. Lineage (GTDB taxonomy): Bacteria > Bacteroidota > Bacteroidia > Chitinophagales > Chitinophagaceae > Parafilimonas. Next base: position 14,805 of record CAYNTP010000052.1, on the reverse strand, counting down.
ATCTGATACATTAATCATAAGCAAATAATCAAATCCTATTGCCAACAGAAAGCCAGGATTAGAAAAAAGGTCTCGTAAATTTGAATTATGAGAATACCAAGGTTATATTTTGATACATCAGTTTTCGGTGGAATCTATGATATCGAATTTCAAAACGAAACAGCTTTACTTTTTGAGATGGTGATGAAAGGAAAAATAATCTGCGTTTACTCAGACATGTGTGAACTCGAGCTTGAAAATGCACCAGAAAAAGTAGTTGGAGAAACCAGTATTGATGATTGCAGGCACATTGCTTGTGCGACAATTAACAAAGTTGACTTTTTGGTAAGTTGGAATTTCAAGCACATTGTAAACATTTTTAGAATTCGTGGTTACAATGCAATAAATATTAAAAATGGTTATGGGCAAATAGACATTCGTTCACCTAAAGATATTATTGGTAATGACTAAAAAAATAAACAAAGAAAAAGAATTTGACACAGTGAAATTCTTTAGAAAAGTAAAAGAGCAAATTGCAAAAGAAACAAAAGGGATGACTTTTGATGAATTGAAAGCGTATATTGACAAACGCAAGCTGAAACTTACGAAATAATTTATTGTCAAACACCTATAAAAAAACAGATGAGAGTTATTGAATAGAACATAAAAAGAGTGTAGAAAAAATTTCTATCCCCCATTTTTTCTCACCATGTTTGCTTTTGTTCATACAAGTCCGCTTTACCTTTGCAACCATGCTCACTACAGAACTACCATCGCATTACCGGCACCTCGAAAAAATGAGTGTCGGTGAAATCATCAGGCATATCAATGATGAAGATAAAACCATTGCCATTGCTGTTGAGAAAGCTTTACCGCAAATAGAAAAACTGGTTGAAGCGCTCAGTGATAAAATGCTTGCCGGTGGCAGGCTTTTTTATATCGGTGCAGGCACCAGTGGCAGGCTCGGTATCCTGGATGCAAGTGAATGCCCACCCACTTATGGCGTGCCTTATGAATTAGTAGAAGGCTTAATCGCAGGTGGCCCGGATGCAATTGTAAGAGCTGCAGAATTTGCAGAAGATGATGTGCAACAGGGTTGGCTTGACCTTCAGTCAAAAAAAATTACTGATAAAGATTTTGTAGTAGGAATTGCAGCCAGCGGCACCACACCTTATGTTATATGTGCATTGCAGCAGTGCAGAAAAAATAATATTTTAACAGGGTGCATAACCTGTAATGATGATACACCTTTAGCTGCAAATGCTGATTATCCTGTTGAAGTAATCACAGGCCCTGAATTTGTTACCGGCAGCACCAGGATGAAAGCAGGCACCGCACAGAAAATGGTATTGAACATGATTTCTACAACAGCAATGATTCAACTGGGAAGGGTGGAAGATAACAACATGGTGAATATGCAACTGAACAATGATAAACTCATTGACCGTGGCGTAAAGATGCTGATGCAGCAAAGCGGTTTAAAAGATTATTCCAAATCAAAAGAAATATTAATCCGTTCAGGCAGTGTAAAAAAAGCAGTGGAAGCCATACAAAAATCTTAGTTGTTTAGTTGGGGTTTTATGGTTATCTTAGAATTTGGAAACTGCTTAAAAAATTTTTCAAATCCCTGTCAGTTAACTGCAGGAAAAAACGATAACGTATGAAACTAAAATCTCTACTCTTTGGTTGTTTAACGCTTGCTACAGTTACAACTTATGCGCAATCAAAAACATATTTCGCGGTAACCGGCGAACAATATGGAAATGTAAACTGGATTGCATTCCGCCAGTTTGATGCTGCAACAAAAACCCCTGTCAGGACTTTATATATTCCTGCACAAAATAATGAAGTGGTTTATGATGCAGTGAGTGGCAGGCAAATTGTAAATAATGATGCCCAACTGGTATCGCCTGCTGCTACCAATAAAACCTGTGGCTGCATCAACAACAGGATGGTGGCTGCCATTGCTTATGATGCAAAGAACAACCGTATTTTTTACACACAAATGATAGGCACACAATTGCGTTACCTTGACCTGAATGTTACGCCGGTAAAATCTTATGCAGTAACAACACAATCACTCAAAGGTTTTCCCAACCTGCCCGGTGAGGCATCAGTGATTACACGTATGGCAATAGCATCTGATGATTATGGTTATGCACTCACAAATGACAACAACCATTTAATCAGGTTTTCACTTGGTAAAAAGCCTGTGATTACAGACCTCGGTGGTTTGATAGACGCAAAATCAAACGGTGAAAATTCTGTAAAGGTGGCATATAAAAGCTGGGGTGGCGACATGGTAGCTGATGCAAAAGGCAACCTGTATTTATTTGATATGCAAAAAGGGGTTTATCTCATCAATCCCAATACAAGGCTGGCCACTTACCTGGGCAGCATTAAAAACATACCTGAAGATTATACCATCAATGCAGCAATGGTGGAATCAGGTGGTAATGTAATCGTGGGCAGTTCAACCAAAACAACCAATTATTACCGGGTTGACCTTACAACACTGGAAGCAACAGCAGTTGTGAAAAGCAGTGATAAGGTTTATAACGTGTCCGACTTTGCGAATAGCAACCTTGCTTTTGCAAAAGAAAAAAATTCAAATGCAGTTGCTGCATCACTCGGTAAGAATGGTGTAAGCCTCTATCCAAACCCTGTAAATAATAATACTGTTTATCTTCACTTCAACAATGTTGCCAAAGGAAAATACCAGATACAGTTAAATGATATGGCAGGAAAACCTTTAGCACAGAAATCAGTAAATATTGCAGGCCCCCAAACTGAATCAGTTTCTGCTGCTGCAATGGCATCAGGAGTATATGTTGTAAGTGTTGTAAATGAGAAAGGGGAAAATATTTTTAAAGGAAATGTAATTATCAGCAGGTAAGGATAATTCTTTTTTTCATAATGGGTACCCGGGGAATTTTCTCCGGGTATTTTTTATATCAAGCCATTGTTGCCCGGCTAAAATTATTCAAAAAGGCTGAAACCCTTTGCCAGTATGGGTTCTAAGCTCCCTTTCCCTTGGAGAGGGTTGGGGAGCCTGCCCGCCTTTGGTGGGCGAAGTCATAAAATCCGGTATTTCAAACTGAAAAAAAATTACCAGTTGCCCATTTGTTCTTTTACAATACGTTCAGGGTCTTTTGCTTTTTTTGTTTCCCATTCAGGGTCATATTTCACAAACCAGCTCAACCATAACGACCTTGATAACCGCATTAAAACAGGTTGCATCACAATTAAAAAAATTGAATTAAAACCCAGCCACCAGAACACACTGTTATCACTGAATGAAATACCTAACAAAATCCACCATGCCACAAATGTGGTTACTGATAATGCAACAGATAATGCATAACTCACATAGCCGGTGCCATAATAAAAACCAACTTCAATATCGGTAACCTGTCCGCATACAGGGCAACGCTCATACATTTTCATATACTTACCACCCTTCAGTGCATAAGCATTCTTTGATTTGAAAATACCTCCCCGCCTGCATCTCGGGCAACGATTGTTCAACACACTTAAGAGGTAAGATGGTTTTATTGCTGCCATCAGAAAAATTTTCGCAAAGGTAAATTTTTTTACTGCGAGAAAGCAGTTAAAACTTTTTCCATCTGCATGCTGCGGCTGCCTTTGACCAGTAAATATGCGTCCCGGAAATTTTGTTGTTGCAGGTAACTACCTGCTTCTTCTGCAGTATCAAAATAGGTAAATCCCTGATGTGTTGTTTTAAAATTTCCTCCAACTAAAATTACCTGTTGAAAATTTTTATGTTGAATCAATCCAACAAGTTTTGAATGTTCATCAATACTTTCTTTACCCAGTTCCATCATTCCGCCCAACACAAGGATTTTATTATTGGAATGGATATGCTCAAAATTTTCAATTGCTGCTTTCATACTTGTAGGGTTGGCATTGTAGGCATCCAGGATAATTTTGTTGGAACCGTTTTCGATAAGTTGTGAACGGCTGTTGGTCGGGATGTAATTTTCAATCGAAGATTTTATTTTTTCATCAGGCACTGAAAAATATTTACCAGTTGCTGCAGCACATAAAATGTTTGGCAAATTATAATCCCCCACAAGTTGTGTTTTGATGTTGGTAAATGAAGTACCACCTGTAAATCCTACTTCAAGGTAAGGTTCAGATGATTTGATATTGCCGGTAACAATGCCATTTTTTGTACCATACCATATAATATTTTTTATGCCATTGCTCATGCTGTGTAAATAATCATAATCATCAAAAGCAAAAACAACACCATCATGTACACGGATAAAATCATACAACTCGCCTTTACCTTTTTTCACACCTTCGATGCCGCCAAAACCTTCGAGATGCGCTTTGCCAACATTTGAAATAATACCATGTGTGGGTTGAGCAATTTTGCAATAACCTTCAATTTCTTTCTGATGGTTGGCGCCCATTTCTATCACTGCTATTTCTGCATCATTTTTTATTTTTAAAATAGTAAGCGGTACACCTATATGATTGTTGAGGTTGCCTTCTGTGGTATAAGTGATAAACTGTGAAGCAAGCACTGCATGGATGAGTTCTTTTGTAGTGGTCTTACCATTGCTGCCGGTGATAGCGATAAAAGGAATTTTAAATTGTTCCCGGTGATATTTTGCAAGCTGCTGCAAAGCATCCAATACATTTTCCACTTGTATCAGCCTGTTATCATCAGCGCCAACAGGTTCATCAATCACTGCATAAGCTGCGCCCATCTCAAGCGCCTGTAAAGCAAAATGGTTGCCATTAAAATTTCCACCTTTTAATGCAAAGAAAATATCACCCTGTTTCAGTTTTCTTGTGTCTGTTTGCACAGAAGGAAACTGCAGGTAAATTTTATATAGTTCAGCTATGGTCAATGTGTAATGTTTGCTGCAAGATAGAGAGGGAAAAGGAAAATTGAATACATCTTCTTCTATGAAAGTATTTTTTCTGAATGCTAAGGTTCTGTTTGATGAATAATTAACTAAAAGCAAATGGATTATAAATCCTGAATAGCAAATACGATTTTTCTTAAATTAAAAAAACTCTTACTCAATTACAAAATATTCATAGCTTACTTTCAGTAAAAAGAAGACAGGGTTTTTAAAATTTTTTCAGCACAGGAAGAAATGAAACCACAAAAATGGCTTTGTATATGCATCACTGCACAATCATTCATTCCGAACTTACTATCCATTAAAGTGTGAGTAGGGAAAATTCAAATTTTGTATTTACAAATTTCTACGGTAGTTAATTAAATCAGTTACCGTATTCGCTCAGGAATTTGATGCGCATTATTTTCAATTGCTCCCAGTTATAACCGCTGTCGGATAATTCTTCCTGTGCTACCTGCAATGATGAATCCTGGCAATTCTTGAAATAATCAATGATTTCATCTTTATCATCATCATCAAGGTTCATATCATTGATGGCATAATCAAGGTTGAGTTTTGTGCCACTCGCAACAATAGTTTCCATCTCTTCCAGCAAACCATCGAGACGCAAATCTTTGTTGCGGGCAATGGTGAGCAAAGGGATTTTTTTATCAATATTCTGGATGATATAAATTTTGTTATTGCTTTTGTTGGCAACTGATTTCATTACAAAATCATCCGGTTTTTCCACATCATTTTCTTCTACATATTTTGCAATCAATTCAACAAATGGTTTACCGAATTTTAAAGCTTTTCCCTTACTAACGCCCTGGCATTTCTCCAGTTCTGCAAGTGTGGTAGGATACATGGTTGCCATATCCTGCAATGATGATTCGAGGAAGATGACAAACGGTGGTAATTTTTTTCTTTTACCTTCCTGCAACCGCAGGTTTTTCAACATTTCAAAAAGTCTTTCATCTGCGGCCGCACCACCACCGCCGGTTTCTGTTTCTTCATCATCTTCATTGGCATCTTCAAACAAATTGTTCAAAACAATTTTAAACGAAACAGGTTTCTTCATAAACTTCAAACCTGCATCAGTAAATTTCAGCAAACCATATTCTTCAATATCTTTCCTGATTATGTTACCTAACAACATTTGTCTCAAGAGGCTGTTCCAGAAATGTTCATCTTTATCTTTTCCTATACCAAATTCAGGGAAGCCTTCATGACGAAACATCTGAACCTGTGGTGTCAGTTTGCCCACTATAATATTTATAACATATTCAGCAGGAAATTTCTCATCTAAAGCTTTTATCACTTTGAGCGCTTTTACCACTTCATCTTTGGTTTCAATTTTTTCTTTCGGATGAAGACAGTTGTCGCAATTGCCACAGTTTTCTTCTTCTCTTTCTTCACCAAAATAATGCAACAATATTTTCCTGCGGCAAACAGAACTTTCAGCATAAGCCACTGATTCGTTGATGAGCTGAGCGCCCACTTCACGTTCACTCAAAGGCTTATCACGCATCAGGTGTTCCAGCTTGCTTACATCTTTATGGGAATAATAAAGGATACATTTTCCTTCAAGACCATCGCGGCCTGCACGTCCTGTTTCCTGGTAATAATTTTCAATTGATTTGGGTATGTTGTAATGAATGACAAACCTGATATCGGGTTTATCAATGCCCATTCCAAACGCAATGGTAGCTACAATAACTTGTACATCTTCATTCAAAAACATATCCTGTCTTTCGGCCCTTAGTTTTGAATCAAGACCTGCATGGTATGCAACAGCTTTAATATTGTTGGCCACCAAAAGCTCTGCAAGTTCTTCAGTTGTTTTACGGTTAAGTGTATAAATGATACCACTCTTCCCAAGGTTGTTGGAAATAAACCTCACCAGGCTTTTCACAGTCTGATCTTTCTTTATTTTAGGTTGTATCTCGTAATATAAATTAGGCCGGTTAAAAGATGAAATAAAAACATTCGGGTTGCGCAACCCCAGGTTTTTGATAATATCACTCTGCACTTTTGGTGTTGCTGTAGCCGTAAGCGCCACTACAGGAATTTCTTTATTGATGGTATCCATCATTTCACGCAACCGCCTGTATTCAGGCCTGAAATCATGGCCCCATTCTGAAATACAATGCGCTTCATCCACTGCAAAAAATGATATGTTGAGGTCGCGGAAAAAATCAAGGTTTTCCTGTTTGGTCAATGTTTCAGGCGCAACATATAAAAGCTTAGTGATGCCTTTTGTCAAATCATCTTTTACTTCTTTTATCTGCCCTTTGTTTAAAGAAGAATTTAAGAAGTGTGCTACTTTATCGTTTTCATTATACCCACGCACTAGGTCCACCTGGTTTTTCATCAATGCTATCAACGGGCTTACTATTATCGAACAACCGGGCAGCATCATGGCAGGCAACTGGTAACATAAACTTTTACCACCGCCTGTTGGCATGATAACAAATGTATCCTTACCTCCTAATAAACTATGTATAGCCTCTTCCTGCGCCTGTTTGAAATTTTCAAAACCAAAATGTTCAACCAACGCTGCATGTATATCATGCTTACCATTTTGTTTTCCTTTTGAAGTTTTTGCTGCTGGTTTTTTTGTAGCAACTTTTTTTTCAACCAGCCCTTCTTTAGAATTTGTTGCAAGTGTTTTCTTTGCCATTGTTCACAAATTTCCGCCTCTCAATAAATGTTGGAGCGTAAAAAATTCTTTTAAGGTATCAAATCATTTTTATTTATCAAAAATCTTCTCATGCTACTCCGGCTGTATATGAGTCCTGATTAATCAAAACAAACAAAAATAAGTTTTAATAAACCTATTCGTTTTTGTAATTCGTTAAAGTTAATCTTTCTAAGTCATTCCAACAACACTGTTTCATTAATTTATTTTTTATCAACCAAAGCTTCATAAGCATCTTCAGAATAGTACCACTTATGATATTATTTTGACATGCTTAAGGCAAATACTGTTCCTGGAAAATATTTTTTAAAAAAGAAAAATTACTAAGTCAATATAAGTCTGAAAAAATATTGGTATAAAATTTTTAATTGCAACTGAATATATTTGCACCTGATCAAAAACAGTTTTACTTTATTTTATCTGAACTAAATTTTTAATAAAGGATTTGTTTTGATTATAACGATTGATGTACAATTGCAAATTCTAAACATCCTGTTGAAACATTTGCACAGAAATTTTTTTTATTAAGAACCATTATTATTGTTGCATTAAATTATGAACAAACATTTTTATGTAGCCATTTTAGCCGGTGGATTAGGAACAAGATTTTGGCCAAAAAGCAGGGCTGCATTTCCAAAACAGTTTTTAGATATACTCGGTACAGGAGAAACATTGATCCAGGCAGCATATAAACGTTATGCAAATTTTATTTTACCTGAAAATATTTTTGTGGTCACATCAGAAGAATATTCAGGTATTGTAAAAGAACAATTACCACAAATTAAACCTGAAAATATTTTAGCAGAGCCAAGCCGTAAAAACACGGCACCCTGTGTTTTGTATATGGCTTTTAAATTACAGCAACTCGATCCTGAAGCAGCATTTGTAGTTGCACCCAGTGACCATATCGTTACAGATACTGAAACTTTTAAACACCTGAGTATTGCCGGTTTGAATTTTGCTCAAAAAAATAATGCATTTGTTACACTCGGCGTAAAGCCAACATACCCGAATACTGGTTATGGTTACATACAGTATGATACTGCTTCTGTAAAAGATGAACATATTTATGAAGTAAAAACTTTCACTGAAAAACCTGACCTCGAGCTGGCAAAAACTTTTATTGAAAGCGGTGACTTCCTCTGGAATGCAGGTATATTTTTATGGAAGGCTTCAGATGTTGTCAATGCATTTGAACAATACCAGTCAGAGATGTTTGAATTATTTGCTGCTGAAAAAAATCATTTCAATACTACTGAAGAGAAACAAGCGCTGGAACGCATTTATCCATTGTGTGTTAATATATCCATTGATTATGCCATCATGGAAAAAGCAGAAAATGTTTATGTCATCCCTGCGCAATTCGGATGGAGCGACCTTGGCACATGGAACAGCGCATACATTAATCTTGATAAAGATGAAAACGCCAATGCCATAACAAGCGATAACATCATTTGTTTTGATACAACCAACTCAATGATTTCTGCACCTGAAAAAAAACTTATGGTTTTGCAGGGGCTTGAAGATTTCATTGTGGTTGATACCAAAGATGTTTTGCTTATTTGTAAAAAAGATAAAGAACAAAAAGTAAAAGAATTTTTAGCCGAAGTAAAAAAGAAGAAAGGCGAAAAATATTTGTAATAATATTTTCCTGGAAAAAAATAAAAAGAACTATCAGATTAATTTTCCGATAGTTCTTTTTTATTCAAAACAAAAATTTCATTAACCCAATCCCGCAGCTTTACTGATATCAAGCATCCGCTGAATTGGTTTTAATGCAGCAATGCGTATAGCTTCATCAATAATAATTTCAGGTTGTTCATATTTCATACACAGGTATAATTTTTCAAGTGTATTCAGTTTCATGTGCGGACAATCATTACATGCACAGGAATTATCAGGTGGAGCAGGAATAAAAGTTTTATGCGGCGCGTCTTTCTGCATCTGGTGCAGGATACCGGTTTCTGTTGCTACAATAAATTCAGTTGCATTATCTGTTACCGTATATTTTAAAAGTTGTGTGGTGCTGCCGATAAAATCTGCAAGCTGCAAAACTGCTTCTTCACATTCAGGGTGTGCAATAATTTTTGCATTAGGGTGTTGTGTTTTCAGCTTCGCAATTTTCTGGCGGCTGAAAATTTCATGCACCATACAAGCACCATTCCACAACAACATATCCCGTCCTGTTTTCTTGATGAGATAAGCGCCGAGGTTCCTGTCAGGTGCAAAAATGATAGGCCTGTTCTGTGGAACACTCTCAATAACTTTTTTTGCATTACTGCTGGTGCAGATAATATCACTTAAAGCTTTGACCTCTGCAGTGCAGTTGATATAAGAAATAACAACATGGTCAGGGTGTTTTTCTTTAAATGACCTGAACGCATCTGCAGGTGCACTGTCGGCCAGTGAACATCCTGCATTCAAGTCAGGTAATACAACCTTTTTCTGAGGATTGAGAATTTTTGCAGTTTCTGCCATAAAATGAACCCCTGCAAACACAATCATGTCTGCATCTGTTTTAGCCGCTTGTTGCGCCAATCCAAGGCTGTCACCGATATAATCTGCAACATCCTGGATATCCGGTTCCTGGTAATAATGAGCCAGCAGGATTGCATTCTTTTCTTTTTTCAGCTTTTCAATCTCTTCAAACAAATCAAGAGAGGGATCAACATCAACGTCCAGGTATCCCTTTACCGGCAAAGCTGAAATTGCATTGTGTATATCTACCATAATATATTTATTAATATAATTTTTATAAAAGAACCTATTATTACTACGGGTGTGAATTTGGTAAAAACTTTTTTATTCACAGGATGCAAAGTTAATTTAACCATAGTTATCCAGCAGTAACCCACGCACAATTCACAATGCTGACTGTTGCTGCTATTGATTTTTAATTAGATTTTAACAAGCGTTGATAAAAGACAGGCTTGCTAATCCACAACATCAATCCACAGGATATCCATGTTAAAATCAATATTGAAAATTGTGACCAAAAACATTGAGTGCCGGATTTTATAGAAATCATTCATTTTTATTCGACCTGTATCCAGATTACAGATGAAAGAAAACCAGGTTTACTAACAAAATAATTATGTTTTCTACAGGCTGTTGTTAATTGGTGTTCCACATAGAAATCAATTAAAAAGGCATCTATATAATGATTGGGTGAAGTTTATGTTTTATCCACAATTTGTTCAAACGTTCATTTCCCCTATTTTTGCCATCCTTTAAAAATAAGTATGTCAGTTATTCAGAAAATCCGGGACAGAGCAACCTGGATAGTTATCGGCGCTATTGCTCTTGCTATGATTGCATTTGTGGTACAGGATGCGTTTACCCGTAGAAACAGTTTAACAGGTGGTACAACAATCGGAAAAATAAATGGCGAGTCTATTGATTACGATGTATTTGAACATAAAGTGAATTTTTATGAACAAATGAATAATGGCCAGGTACAGCGTAACCAGTTGATTGGCCAGGTTTGGGATTATATGGTGAACCAGACCATCATGGACCAGCAAACAGAAAAACTTGGTATTGATGTTTCTTCTGATGAGCTTTCTGATATTTTGTTTGGCAAAAATCCGCCACAATTTATGCAGCAGTTATTTTCTGATCCTAAGACAGGCCAGTTTGATGCCAATACTGCACGCAAACAATTTGCATCTATTAAAACAAGGCCTAATGATCCGCAGATCCAGAATTTCAATGAAGCATATATTGAACCAACAATTCTGCAGACCAAGGCTGAAAAATATCAATCATTAATTTCAGGGGCAATATATGTTCCGAAATGGATGAGCGAAAAAATGAATGCTGATGCTAACTCTGTGGCAAAAGCATCTTTTGTTGTTGTTCCGTATTCTACTATTTCAGACAGTACTGTGAAAGTAAGCGATGATGAGATAGAAGCTTATATTAAAAAGCATGCATCACTTTATGAGAGAGATGAAGAAGCAAGGACTATTTCTTATGTTTCTTTCAGTGGTGCCCCAAGTGCAAACGATTCTATTGATATCCGCAACAATCTTGAACAATTAAAACCACAGTTTGCTGCAACAACCGATGAAGCTACTTTTCTGAATTCAAAAGGAGATGAGACACCTTATTATAATAGTTATATCGGTGGTAAAGAAATTAAACAACCGATAAAAGATACATTGTTCAAACTTGCACCTGGCCAGGTATATGGACCTTATATTGATGGTAATAACTATACACTTGCTAAAATGGTGGGCAAAGAACAAATACCAGATTCAGCATCAGTGCGTCATATTTTGGTTGCTACTCACCAACAGGATCCAAGTTCAGGGCAGTTAATACAAATCAGGGACGACAGTGCAGCATTAAAAAGATTAGACAGTGCAATAGCATTAATAAAAGGTGGTGCATCTTTTGATTCTGTTTGTGCTCAATATTCTGACGACCAGGGCAGCAGGGATAAAGGTGGTGTGTATAATGATTTCCCTTCTGGACAGATGGATGCAGCATTTAATGACTTTGCATTTAATGGCCATGTTGGTGAAACAAAAACTGTTCAGACTGTTTATGGTTACCACTATGTTGAAATACTAAAACAGAAAGGTAGTGAAACAGGATATAAGATTGCTTATTTATCCAAACCAATTGTTGCTAGCACTGAAACTGATAATACAGCAAGTAATGCTGCTTCACAATTTGCTGCAACCAGCAGGACTCAAAAAGATTTTGAAGCCAACGCCAAAAAGCAGAATCTCCAGATTTTGTCTTCACAGGAATTCAAGCGGAATGATTTCTCTATCCCAGGTCTTGGAGAAAGCAGGGAAATGGTAAGATGGGCATATGACAACAAACCGGGTGATGTTTCAGAGCCAATGGATATTAATGATAATTATATAGTAGCAATTATAACCAGTGTAAGCCCTAAAGGCCTTGCAACACCAAATTCTGTTAGGCAATCAGTTGAACCGTTGGTACGTAATGAAAAGAAAGCACAGCTTATCATTGCTCAACAGATAAAAGGTTCAACCCTGGATGAAATTGCAAAGAATGCAAAACAAACTGTTCAGCAGATTGATAGCATAGCATTTTCTGCATTTATTGTTCCGGGTGTTGGCAATGAACCCCAGTTTATTGGCGCTGCATTTAATAAACAAATTCTCAATAAAGTAAGCACACCAATAGCAGGCCATTCAGGTGTTTTTGTTGTAACATCAAGAGGTGTTACCGGCGCTGCTAACATGGGCCAGACTGCAGAGATTCAAAAACAACAAATTGAACAAAGGTTAAAACAACAGGCATCACAGGCTGTTTCTGCATTGCGTAAAGCCGCAGATGTAGATGATAATCGTTCAAAATTTTATTGATTGATATAATGATTGAATGAGTAAAGGCTAACCCCAGGTTAGCCTTTACTTTTATAATCGTTCCAGTTCGTAATTTTGCCGGGCAAAAAATTGTAGGGAAATGAAGGAAATGATTATTAACAGGGTTGAAGCCAGCGGATTAGTTTCATTAGACCTTGAAAGGTTTTACCCGAAGGAAGCAATTAAAGTTTTTGATCTGAAAGATTATTTATTTCGTGGTTTGATCATTAAAGAAAAAGATTTCAGGGAGGCTTTGAAAAATACAAATTGGGAAGAATTTAAAAATACACATGTAGCGGTAACCTGTACCACAGATGCCATCATCCCTGTCTGGGCATATATGCTGGCGGCCACTTACCTGCAACCTGTTGCAAATAATGTAGTCCTGGGTGATAAAGACAAATTAACTGAAACAATATTGCTCAACAACGTCAATGCGATAAACGTTGATGACTTTAAAGATAAAAGAATCGTAATAAAAGGTTGCGGTGAAATAAAAATCCCTGACAGTATTTATCTTGCTGTTACTTCGAAATTGTTGCCTCATGTGAAAAGCATAATGTATGGGGAACCCTGCAGCACGGTTCCGGTATTCAAAAGAAAATAACCATTTAAAAAATCAAACATGATTAAAACGTTAGCATCAGTATTATTTTTTTCTATGTCGGCAGCCATAGCTCAGGCCGGCATTGTAACAGTAAATGCAAGCATCAAAGAAATGCCTGCCGGAAAATGGATTTATTACCGCGAACAGGGTGGTAATGATAAAAAAGATTCTGTTCAAAGTAAACAAGGAGGTTTTACATTCAATATTGATATCAATGAAGGCGAAGGCAATATCTATATTTTATCAATCGGGAAAGATTTTAAGGATAAGGATAGTTATATCATTTTATTCCTTGATAAAGGCCAGGTAAATATTACTGCCGATGGTGATAATTTTGAAGGTGCAAAACTAAGCGGTGCAGAATGTGCAACAGACCTGCAGGATTATAATGATGCAATGGATGCAAACGAAACACTTAAAAAAGCGCCGGCATTATATGCAAAGGCAAATGAGTTATATAAACAGGGTGATACTGCTGCTTTAGCAGTGTTGGAAAAACAATTGGATGCAATAGATTCAGTAAGGACAGTTGTGAATAAAGAATGGATTGCATCTCACACATCATCTCCTGTTAGCGCTTATGTGTTGGCAAGATTAAAATATTCTTTAAGTGATAGTGACCTGGTGGCAACTTATAACAGCCTCACTGCTTCTGCAACTGATAATTTTCCAGCTAAAGATATTAAGCATGGCATTGATGTAACATCACTTACTGCTATTGGTCAACCTGCATTGGAATTTACACAAGCAGATACTGCCGGCAAACCTGTTTCATTAAAAGATTTCCGCGGGCATTATGTTTTACTTGATTTCTGGGCAAGCTGGTGTGGCCCCTGCCGTGCAGAAAACCCAAATGTTGTAGCAGCATATAATAAATACAAAGACAAAAACTTTACTGTGTTAAGTGTATCACTTGATCAGCCTACAGGAAGGGAAAAATGGTTGAATGCTATTCATAAAGACGGCCTTATATGGACACATGTTTCCGATCTTAAATTCTGGAGCAATGCAGTTGCAAAAGAATATGCTATTGAAAGTATCCCTGCTAATTTTTTAATAGATCCGAATGGAATAATTATCGGAAAAGATTTGCGTGGTGAAGATTTAGAAAATAAACTGGCGGAAGTATTGAAATAATAAAGGGTTATGAATATGTTTTTTTAGAAAAATCCTGCTGAAAACTTTCAGCAGGATTTTTTTTGATTTCATGCCTTTATTTTCCTGTCAAAATATTTTCCCGACTTGTCCCTTTTAGTGCGGTGAGAAAATTTTTGATATAAAACATTTCAT
>CAYNTP010000051.1:0-17265 GCA_964400415.1 uncultured Parafilimonas sp. | reverse complement strand
AAGATGGTGTCGCCATTATATCTGATTTCAGGCATACGGGTGATTATAAAAAGACCTTTGAAAAAATGGGTATGAATGTAGAAAAGATTGGCACATATTATTTCGATACTTTTCCACCACTCACTATAATCAGGGCCAGGAAGAAAAGTTGAGTTTACTGGATTGAAATTATTTATTTCCGCATCAATACCCGGTTACACTTATTTCCAAAGATTTTTTTTAGGCGGCCAATTATTCATTATTTTTTTTACAAAGGTTTTATCCTAATCCGGGTTTTTCATTGGCAACATTATGTTTCAAGTTTTACATGGTGAACAATTAATAAGGATTAAAATTTGTAAAGCAAAAGAAAAGTTTGTGGAGGATTTAATAAACAAAGGTTGGATTAATTGTATCATCCGGCCTATGGGGTTTTTACTTTCAATCAAATTGCTGAGAATGCAATTGCTTTTGCAGAAAAAAATAAAACAGGCAATCAGCATGATTAATTTTTCAGTTTGAAAAAAAATTCATTGATGATTGCCTGGCGCTATTAATCAACATAAAATTATACAGTGAATTTTATGCCTTGTGCCAATGGCAACTGTGTACTGTAATTGATGGTATTGGTTTGCCTACGCATATAAGCTTTCCAGGCATCACTCCCACTTTCCCTGCCACCACCTGTTTCTTTTTCACCACCAAAAGCGCCACCTATTTCAGCGCCACTTGTTCCAATATTTACATTGGCTATACCACAGTCACTTCCTTCAACTGATAAAAACTTTTCTGCTTCCAGCATGTTGCTGGTGAAGATGGAAGAAGACAATCCTTGTGGCACACCGTTCTGTTTGGCAATAGCTTCATCCAGCGTATGATATTTCATCACATATAAAATGGGTGCAAAAGTTTCTGTCTGCACAATATCAAGGTCATTGTCTGCTTCAATGATACAAGGCTTCACATAACATCCGCTTTCATAACCCGGGCCTTCCAATACACCACCTTCAACAACCATTTTTGCAGACAAAGCTTTGGCTTTATCAATTGCTTTTATATAATTATCTACAGCTGCTTTGTCAATGAGAGGGCCTACATGGTTTTCAGCATTCAACGGGTCACCAATTTTTAACTGACCATAAGCTGCTTTGAGGTTGTCAATTACCTTATCATAAATTTTTTCATTGATAATTAATCGTCGTGTTGTAGTACAACGCTGACCTGCAGTGCCAACAGCACCAAAGACTGCACCGGTGAGCACCATTTTTAAGTCAGCATTTTCAGAAACAATGATTGCATTATTTCCACCGAGTTCAAGAATTGATTTACCCAATCTTTCTGCAACAGTAGCTCCAACAATTTTACCCACTTTTGTTGAGCCGGTAAATGAAATGAGTGCAACCCTTTCATCTTTGCACATTGTTTTACTCACAGCATCACCATTTATTAAACAGCTTACGCCTTCAGGGATATTATTCTTTTTGAAAACATCTGCGATGATTTGCTGGCAGGCAACTGCACACAAAGGTGTTTTTGGTGAAGGTTTCCAGATACAAACATTTCCACAAACCCAGGCAATAGCTGCATTCCAACTCCATACAGCTACCGGGAAATTGAATGCTGAAATAATTCCAACAACGCCCATCGGGTGCCATTGTTCATACATGCGGTGGCCGGGCCTTTCACTGTGCATACTTAAACCATATAACTGGCGGCTAAGGCCAACAGCAAAATCACAGATATCAATCATTTCCTGCACTTCACCCAAACCTTCCTGGAGGCTCTTACCCATTTCATAGCTTACCAATTTTCCAAGTGGTTCTTTATAATGACGTAAAGATTCGCTGAACTGTCTTACAATATCACCGCGTTTGGGAGCAGGTATTCTTCTCCATTCCAAAAAAGCTTTTTGTGCTGTTTGAATCACAGTTTCATAATCATCGGCTGAAGTCATTGTAACAGTACCTGTGAGTTTTCCATCAACAGGTGAATATGATTCTATTTTTTCTGATGAATTGCCAACCCGGTTTGAACCGGTTGAGGTTCCATTATTTTCTTGCTGAATGTTGAGCTGTTGTAAAAAATCCATACAAAGTATTTTTAAATGAGATGAGTTTTACTAACGGCAAGCAGTAAAACATAATAAATTTTTAGCGCCGCAAAGGTAAGCATGAAAAGCCCATAAAACATTTCAGAACATGTTAACTCAACCCTGTAGTTGAGAAGAATAAAAATCTGTTAGCAATTATTCAAAGGAGATTTATTAAAACATTTCGCAGGCAATTTTCAAACTCAAAATTTCTGATTAATTAGCTTCAACCTGCAATTAAATGTGAGATATATAGGCAATAAATTTTCTATTTTTGTTTTTAATAATTTTTATTTAAAGCTATATTTTATAACTTATTTATAATCAGTATATTTAATTATTATTTTTATTATATTAAATAATATAATTGAATTTTTGAAAAAAGGATAATAAATTAGTTTTTAATAACTATAATTATTTATATTTTTATATTGTTTAAATATTATAACTAACTGTATAATAATATATAAATGTAAAATATAATTGACTAGAAATAATAGTATAACTATTTGAGCAATTAAAATCTGGTTACTAAAAATATTTGCCAAATAAAACATGAACTCCTACCCTGTTTTATGCTGTTTTTTTTCAAAAACTGAAATCGCAAAAAAATTGTGAAGCACCATACCTCCCATTTTATCTGTATGGATTTTTTCATTTGAAATGAATGAAGCACGCTTGAAATTCTACATTGTAATTTTTGAAAATTTATCATCAGTTTTATGTAGTCGTTATGATAAATCACTCCTACCTCTTTTGTGTTGTTTTGAAAAAAATCCGCCATCATTAATATTGACCATATAAATAAATTTCATGGTTCATCCCCTTTTGAATTACATCCGCATCGTTTTGATTGATACATTTACAGCTAATCAAACTCCTGGCTATGTACAAGAAAATTGTTTACACATTTGCTTTATTGCTCTGCTCACTATTAATATTTGGTCAACAAAAAGGCTATTACAGGACACCAGCAATCCATGGTAACACTGTAATTTTTACTGCAGAAGGCGACCTTTGGAAATATGATATTTCTACAGGTTTTACAGCCCGTCTTACAACAGACAAAGGGCTTGAAACTTATCCATGTATTTCTCCTGATGGAAAGAGAGTTGCTTTTACAGGCCAATATGAAGGGTCGCCTGAAATATATATAATGGATATCAATGGTGGTGTACCCAAACGCATCACTTATGATTATTCAGGCGGTTTGATACAAGCATATAGCTGGACAAAAGACAACAAGATTGTATATCGGACAACAGCATTCAGTTCCATACCATCCACTCCACAAATTGCTAAGCTTGACCCTGAAACTTTATCAAGGGATAGGGTTCCTTTGTGGCAGGCATCTTATGGATGCTATGATGCAAACAATGTTTTATTTTTTACAAGGTTCCGCAACCAGGGCAGCAAAACAAAAAGGTATAAAGGTGGTTTCATAGAACAGATTTGGAAGTTTGATGGTTCTCATGAAGCCACTAACCTCACAGCAGATTTTGATGGCACCAGCACAGACCCGATGTTGTATAATGACCGTGTATATTTCTTATCTGACCGGGATGGAACGATGAATATTTGGAGCATGAATAAAGATGGAAAAGACCTGAAGCAACAAACATTTTCAAAAGGTTGGGATATTCAAACACCATCTATCAATGGTTCAAAAATTGTTTATCAGAAAGGCGCTGATATCTGGCTGTATGATATTGCTGCCAATAAAGAAAGCTTACTTGATATTTCTCTTGTATCCGATTTTGACCAACGCAAACCCAAATGGATAAAAAGCCCGGTAGAAACTATTTCAACAGCCGACATTTCTCCTAATGGAAATTATGCAGCTATCATCAGCCGCGGAAGGGTTTTTGTTTCACCTGCAAAGAGCGACCGCTGGCAGGAAGTAACACGTCAAAGTGGTGTACGATACAAAGAAGTTCATTTTATCAATGAAAAAACTTTAGCTGTGTTATCAGATGCTTCAGGTGAATATGAGATTTGGAAAATGAATGCAGATGGTAGCGGCACTCCTTCACAAATCACAAAGGATACCAAAACAATGATTTCATTTTTCAGCGTTTCTCCTGATGGAAAATACATTGCTTATAATGATAAAAACGATGTGTTGCATATTGTAGATGCAACTACCGGTGCAATAAAATTCCAGTATGATAAAGCATACAGTGGCATCAATGAAGTGGAATGGTCACCCAACAGCCGCTACCTCAGTTTTACACAGGGATTGGAAAATCTTAATTCGCAAATCTGTGTGGTGGATATGCACACAATGAAAATAATCCCGGTAACAACTGACAGATTGAACAGTTATAATCCATCATGGCAAAAGGATGGGAAATGGTTATACTTTGTTTCAGAACGCACACTAAATTCCCAGGTCAGCTCTCCCTGGGGCTCAAGGCAACCTGAACCATATTACACAAACACAGCAAAGATTTATGCATTGCAATTGGATAGCAGTGCAGCATTTCCTTTCCTTGAAACTGATTCTTGGTTGAGTGATTCCACTTATAACCCGGAATTAAAAAAAGAAGAAAAAACTGCTGACACAAAAAATGCAAAAGATAAAAATGCAAATACAGAAGATAAAACTTTAGACTGGGATGCTATAAAAACAAAATTGTTTGAAGTGCCGGTAACGAATGGAAATATCAGGGGCGCTGTTGCGCTGAATGGATATTTGTACTGGATAAATTCAGTAAGTGGTGTTGGCACAAAATTATACGCTCTGAAAATTGGTGAAAGCAAAAAGTATGAACCCACAGAAATTGCTTCAGGCATCAGGGGCTTCACTCCTTCTGCTGATGGCAAAAAAATATTGGTCTTTTATGCCAATCAAAAGATGGCTATTGCAGATGCCAACAGCGCTAAAGTTGATGCTGATAAAGACAAACTTCAATTAGACAACTGGAGCTTTGTGATAGACCCTCAGGAAGACTGGAATGAAATGTTTCATGATGCCTGGCGAATGATGCGCGACTATTTTTATGACCGCAACCTGCATAATGTAAACTGGGTAGCCATCAGGGACCAGTATGCACCTTTGGTAAAAAGATTAACTGACAGGTATGAACTTGATGACCTCTTATCACAAATGGTGGGTGAATTATCAGCGTTGCACACTTTTGTTACTGGTGGCGATAAACGCATGCCTGATGATAACATTCAAACCGGTTTCTTAGGTGCCACACTTACAAAAACTACACAAGGTTTACGTATTGACCATATTTACAAAAGTGACCCTGATTATCCTGACTTTACTTCACCATTAAACAAACCTGAATTAAAAATCAGGGAAGGCGATATTATAACAGCCATCAACAATGTTACAGTTAAAGATGAAGCTGATATGAATGAGTTGCTCGCAAACAAAGTAGGCATTCCAGTAAAGCTCACACTAACTGATAGAAACAACAAAACTTACGAGCAGGTGGTAAATCCCTGTTCTGCAGGAAGTGCTGCAACGTTAAGATATAATGAATGGGAATTGATGAACAGGGAGAAAGTGGATAGTATGAGCAATGATGAAATTGGTTATATCCATTTAAAAGCAATGACAGGTCCTGACATGAATGATTTTGTAAAACAGTTTTATCCTGTCTTTACACGCAAAGGTCTGATATTGGATGTACGTAATAACAGGGGTGGCAACATAGACAGTTGGGTATTGGAAAAACTCCTTCGCAAAGCATGGATGTATTGGCAACCAAGAAGTGGCGGGCCAATGTGGAATATGCCATTTTCATTCAGGGGACAGATGGTTATTTTGTGTAACCAGCAAACTGCATCAGATGGAGAAGCAATAACAGAAGGCTTCAGGAGATTAGGTTTGGGTAAAGTAATTGGCATGCGCACTTGGGGTGGAGAAATTTGGCTGAGTATGGACAACAGGCTGGTTGATAATGGTATTGCCAGTGCAGCAGAAATGGGTGTTTACGGGCCAGAAGGTAAATGGTTAATTGAAGGTCATGGTGTTGACCCTGATATCACAGTTGACAACCTGCCTTATGCTACATTCAAAGGGAAAGATGCACAGTTGGAATATGCAGTTGATTATTTACAACAACAAATAAAAGCACATCCTGCACCGGTGCCACCAGCGCCACCATATCCTGATAAATCTTTCAAATATTAATCAAGTGAAATACATTTAAAAAAAGAAACCACCTCAATATGAAAGAGATGGTTTCTTTTTTATTTTTCATTTTTAGTTCGGACAATTAGGTGGGCAGGGGTCTGCCTTATCATACACATTTGATTTAAGCTTATCATCCGGGTTATTTTTATCAATAAGCAATTGACCAGCTTTTATACCAGCAGAAATTATATGCAACCTTGGCCGTTTTTTTAAACCCAATAAACCAGAATTAAAAGTTCCGCTTTGTCCAAAATAAATAATGAGTTCATCTGCCTGTACACCTGCAGGCAACAATACATTGTGGTTAATTATAGAATCAATTTGTTTGGCATCAAAAACAAAACCTTCCAGTTTTTTTTCAACTGTATCCCCGGATATCCCAGGCGTCCTGGCAACTCTTACTGATATGGGCTTAAATTTCAAATATTCATTTTTAAGGCTCATAGCATCAGTCCAGGATATTCTTTCGCTTTTTGCCATAGTGAAACTTTCGGTAGAACCTGTCATGTTATTATATACATACATGAAAGCAACAGCCAATAGCATACCATAGATAATTTTTGCAACATCAGTTTTGTAAAATGATTTACGTTCATTTTTTCCTGGTGAATTTTGATTGCTCATAAGTAGTGTTTTTAAAGTTTTATAAATAAATTTAAAACTTCCTCAATTATTCACTACCGTATTTTTCCCGTAATGAAATTTTTGTATAAAAAATTATTTATGAGCTTTTGATTCTTTCTATTGGGAAAACAAATTCGGTTTCTTTCATTTATCACTGATTAGTAAAACCAACGATTTATTTTATTTTT
Organism: uncultured Parafilimonas sp.; assembly: GCA_964400415.1. Lineage (GTDB taxonomy): Bacteria > Bacteroidota > Bacteroidia > Chitinophagales > Chitinophagaceae > Parafilimonas. The sequence goes on along the minus strand of CAYNTP010000051.1, from coordinate 10,232 downwards.
GATAACCCATTCTTAAAATAATGAAACCAAAACTCAGGCTCTTATTACTGCCATACATAATTATCAGCGTTAGTTTTCTACTGGTATATTGTTTTGTATATTGGATATTCGTTATCAAATTTCATGTTATTGAACCCAATGAACAGATGGTTAATTTATGGCTACCCTTTTCTCTTCCATGGGTTCCGATTCTTATCTGGTTAAGGCCAAGAATTAAAAGACTAAAACTAAATAGAACCGGTAACCGTTCACCCGATTTTGCTTATATGCTTTTTGCAGCCTTTGGAATGGCAGCACCAGTTATGGTTGCGATGAATTATTTAGAATCAGCAACAGGAAAGATAACGATGATAAAAAATGTTGATGAACTATCATCACAGCCTGCAACAATGTTTTATTCTATCAATAAATACTTTGCTGATAAAAGTAAAAAAGCAATTGAATTTACATCACATGTTACCGGAAGGTATAACAGCGATCTCGTTCTTGATATTTATATTGCCTGTCCCTTATACGACAGTGATGAAGCAACACTGATAACACCTGCACCTGGCAAAACGGCACCTGATACTGCGGTACAAAACCCACCGGAAATAAATATTGAAAGAGTTCCATTAATTATTCTTGATGGTAAAGAAATAACGCAACAGCAGCTTTATAAAATTTCACCTCAATCAATAAAAAGCATGAATATTTTAAAAGGCAATTCTGCAATTGCATTATATGGTGAAAAAGGTAAAAATGGTGTGATGATTCTTGAATCAATTAAAAATGAAAAACCACCTGTTGCCTGGCTGGGCATTCATTACGGTAAAGAAATCAGCAATTATTCAAACAGGGATAAAAAAACTGAAGAAGAAAATATTTTTTATGATGAATCACTTGAAGATTTTAAATTTTTAGAACTATCCGGTTATTCATATTTTGAACGAACAGGGAATAATGATGCACGCCTCTATTATAGGAAAGCTGTTTCAAAATCTATGTTTGGTAACAATAGCGAAAATGCAATTATCCTTGAACCCAAAACAGGTGATTTTAATAAAAGGACCGGAAATGAATTTCCATGGATTTTCGGCGCTTACTTAATTGGTTTATGTGTTTGGTTTATCATGATATTGATTCCAAAAATAGATACAGAGACAGAAACGACTGCCTCTATTGAAGAAGATAAAAATCAGATGAAATCTTATTTCAAATTTTTTGTGCCACGACAGGATTATTATATAACACCCATACTTATTGATATAAATATTTTCATGTTCATATTAATGGCTTTCTCGGGATTAGGCTTCATGGATTTTGGTGTTGTTGACTTATTAAAATGGGGCGCCAACTTCTTTCCTTATACATCTGATGGCCAGTGGTGGCGGTTATTATCAAGTATGTTTTTACATGCAGGAATAATTCACTTGCTATCTAACATGTTTGCTTTGTTTTTTATAGGGTTGATATTGGAACCTATTATCGGTAAAAAAACTTTTGCCATCAGTTATTTTTTATGTGGTATTACAGCAAGCATCTTCAGTATTTGGTGGCACGACAATACGGTAAGCGTTGGTGCATCAGGTGCTATTTTTGGTTTGTTTGGAATATTCCTTGCCTTACTGATTATGAAATCTGTTTCAAAAGAAATGAACAAATCATTTCTGTTAAGCACCATCATTTTTATTGCTTATAACCTGATAATGGGTTCATTCAATAGTGTTATTGATAATGCATGCCATATCGGCGGATTGATTTGTGGTTTGTTAATAGGTTTTTATTTAGCTACATCAGATAAAATTAAAGATAACAGCAATCAAACCATAGCATAAAAAACAGGCCCTGCAATGCAGAGCCTGTTACAAAAACTATTTAAATAAATATTTATACCAACATCCTCAAAGGCTCTTCCAGCAAACTTTTCAGCGTTTGAAGGAAGGCTGCACCGGTAGCGCCATCAACAACCCGATGGTCGCAACTCAATGTTACTTTCATTACATTACCCGGCACTATAGCACCATTCTTTACAACAGGCACCTGGGCTATGCCACCAACTGCCAAAATACATGAATCAGGCGGATTGATAATGGCAGTAAATTCATCAATACCAAACATACCAAGATTTGAAATGGTGAAAGTACTTCCCTCCCATTCTGCAGGTTGTAATTTTTTATTCTTTGCTTTTTCAGCTAATGATTTTACTTCGGTTGCTAACTGGCTCAATTGTTTTGAATCAGCAAAACGAACAACAGGCACCAGCAACCCTTCATCAACAGCAACAGCAACACCGATATTGATGTCATGGTTGATACGGATTTTCTCACCCAACCAGCTACTGTTAACTTTCGGATGTTGTTTCAACGCTACAGCCACTGCTTTTAACACCATATCATTAAAGCTGATTTTTACCGGGCTCATTTCATTGATGCGTTTACGTGCTGCAACACATGCATCCATATCAATACTCATTGTAAGATAGAAATGCGGTGCGGAGAACTTGCTTTCTGCCAGCCTGCGTGCAATTGTTTTGCGCATCTGCGAAACAGGTATTTCTTCATAACCTGAACTGACTGCAACAGGTGAAACTGAACTAACTGCAGGTTGTGCCTGTTGTGGTGTAACAACTTCCGGTGAAGGAGTTGCTGACTGCACTGCTGCAGTTGCCTGCTGCGGAGTATAATTGTCAATATCACTTTTAATTATCCTTCCATTATCACCACTGCCTTTTACATATTTCAGGTCTATACCTTTTTCTTCTGCCAGTTTCTTTGCAAGAGGTGAAGCAAAAATGCGGCCTTCATTCACTACCTGTTGTTCAACAACTTCATGAACATGTGCTTCACTCATGGTTGTTTCAACTTTACTTTCAGCAGTTGTTGCAGACGAAACAGCGCCACCTGATTTTGCTGCATTCAAAATTGGATTGATGTCAAAACCTTCTTTACCGATAATTGCTAACAGGTCATTGACAGCAATCTTCTCACCTGCTTTTGCACCCTGGTATAATAATTTTCCATCTTTATAACTCTCCAGTTCCATGGTGGCTTTGTCAGTTTCGATTTCAGCAAGGATATCGCCTTTCTTTACATCATCACCCACATTTTTTTGCCAGCTTGCAATGACACCTTCTGTCATGGTATCACTCAGCCTCGGCATCAACACCACTTCTTCAATTTTTGAAATATCAATACTACTTGCAGCAGGTTGGCTGGTAGCAACAGTTTCCTTTTTTTCTTCCTGTTTGGGTGCAGGTGGCGGAGTTGATTTTCCATCTGTCAATCCATTAATGTCTTCTCCTTTATCACCAACAATGGCAAGTAAATCGTTCACCTGTAGTTTTCCACCCTGGTCGGCGCCCCTGAACAATAAAACACCATCTTTATAACTTTCCAATTCCATTGTTGCCTTGTCAGTTTCAATTTCTGCTAACAGGTCGCCTTTCTTTACTGTATCGCCCACGTTTTTATGCCATGCGGCTATAACGCCTTCTGTCATGGTATCGCTTAAACGGGGCATTAAAATCTTTTCAGCCATAATCAATATATTTTTTGGTGGCAGGCTTCTGTATCCGGTAGTAAAATGTGTTAATCCAGTATGAAATACTTCTACCTGCTCCTTTCTATGATGCTTTTTTGCGCGGTGAAATTAATGCAAAATGCAAACATACAAGCAAGGAGAAACCAACAAGTCGTGAATAAGGGAATTTTTTAATAAAATCAATTTCCAGACCAGGTAGTTAAAAATGAAGTATCAATTAGGGGAAAGAAGAATTTCCACAACATTTTTTCAATAGAAAAAGTTTAATAAATGCATTACTGTTTGCACAAAAAACTTCCGTTCCGGGACAAACAAAAAAATACATCAAATTTTCAGCATGTTTTATGGAGTGAAAAGATTAAAATAATATTAGTCTAAGCTCCTGTCTGATGATTTTTTAAGCTACGTTTTCAAGCCTGTTCTTTTGTACTTCAGTGTCCTTAACTTTCACCGGCCCTTTATCTTCCCGGTAACTATTACGAATCAATAACCTCAGGTTCTGGTCGTAAGTAAAATATTTATACAACCAGTTTACAAAAATCTGCAACTTATTTTTCACCCCCAATATCAGCATTATATGTAAACTCATCCAGATAATCCAGGCCTTCCAGCCTCCTATATGAATTTTAGGTTTGGGCAAATCCACAACAGCAAGGTTTCTACCAACAGTAGCCATAGTACCCTTGTCATGGTATTCAAATTCAGTTTGCGATTGATTATTTCCTTTAACCAGCCGCTTTAAATTTAAAGCGAGATTTTTTCCCTGGTTGATGGCAACGTTTGCCAGTTGAGGATGACCGTGAGGATACAAAGGCGTTTCCATATAAGCAATATCACCAATAGCATAAATATTTTCAGAACCAATGACTTTATTAAAGCGGTCAACTTTTATCCTGTTGCCCCTTACAATCAGTGAAGCATCTATACCTTCAGGAACATTTCCTTTAATACCTGCTGCCCAAATCAGTGTTTTTGTCTGAATAGTTTCACCGCTTGAGAGTATTGCAGTATTTCCATCATACCCTTTTACTATTGCTTCTGTTTTTACAGTCACACCAAGACGTTCAAGATATTTCCGGCTCTGTTCACTACTTTTTTCACTCATCACTGCCAATGTCTTTGCGCTCCCTTCCACCAATATTACACGCATTTTTGAAAAATCAAGTTCAGGGTAATCTTTTGGCAAAATATGTTTGCCCATTTCTGCAATGGCTCCACTGAGTTCAACGCCTGTTGGACCTGCACCTACTAAAACTATATTCATGCGTGCCTGCAATTCATCTGCATCTTTAACCAATAATGCTTTTTCAAAATTCTCAATAATATGGTTGCGTACCTGCAAAGCTTCCGAAGTGGATTTCATGGCAAATGCATTTGACTGCAATAAATCATTACCGAAGAAATTGGTAGTCGCGCCTGTTGCAATCACTAAAACATCATAACTGAATTCACCAATACCTGTTATAATTTTATTTTCATCAGCTTTTATTTCTTCAACTGAAGTAATACGGAAATGAAAATTTTTTGCTTTCTGAAAAATTTTCCTGATGGGAAATGAAATATTACTCGCATCAAGGCCTGCAGTGGCCACCTGGTAAAACAAAGGTTGAAACTGGTGATAATTGTTTTTATCAATCATCAGGATATCAATATTCTTTTCATTTACCAATGTTGTTGCCAGTTTCAAACCTGCGAAACCGCAACCTGCTATAATAACCCGCATACATTATTATTTATCTGTCAAAAATTCTAAAATAATAAAAGACATTTTACTCTTTTGAATGCCATAATAACTTCAATTACCATGCTTGACATTAATTTCCTGACAAATTGTATCGAACATATTCAATAATATGTATAAAATGATATTCAGATGAGAATTCTCCCGAAATATTAAAGAAATAATCCTCAAACCAAAAACATTAATAAAATCTATGTTCCAACTTTCATCCCAAAACATTTTTAAAGAATAAATTTTTATAAGCTACAATTAATACAAAAAACGTTTGTAGCACAAATTATTTTTGAAAGAAAAAGGCAATTTGAAATAAGGTGTTGCTTTGCTATATTGCAAATCATCAAAAGACAATAAAAGCAATGGGAGAAGTTGAATTAGACAGGTTACACCAGGTTATTATCATTCATTCCCACATCATCACTTATGGTGATGCAGCAGATGAAAATTATACTGAAAACATCAGGAATGAAATTGAAACTATGTGGAATGAACCCCAGGCCATCATCCACATCAGGGGAATTGATTACAGGGTTATTTTCAGTATAACCGCTGAATTAAAACCAAACATTGATGAGATGGAAGTAATCAGCAATACAAACCCGCGGAATAATTATTTCAGGATTGAATCTTATGCCCACGGCAATATTTCATTTGTTGATGGGCTGGGCTGTAACAGTGGTTATTTTAAAACTGAAAATTTATATACAGGTTCAACTACCGCTGCGCATGAATATGGACATACGCTCGGCCTTGAACATCCTGCCGATATTGATTATCGTGGTAAAGGAGTACCACGTATTATGTATCCCCGCGGCACTTTGGTAGATGCACAATTTCAATATGACCCGACAAAGCCGGCTGGTGTTACAGGCGGCACTATGCATCCAATTTATCGTAAAGTTTTTGCAGCAGATGTGGAAGACCTAAGATTGGAAAGGTTACAGTTTACCAATGATAAAGCCATCGCAGGCGAGTTTACCAATGTGTTTCACTACAACCACAGTAATATTGTTTAAAGTGTTTGATTTACCATTCATGAAAAAATGAGATAAAAAATTTTACCAATAAACAGTAACATTTCACTCATTTGTAAAATTGAAAAACAGCCTGAATAAGATTTCATTAAAAGAATAGATTTCAGCGTAAGGCACCCTTTCATTTACTTTGCCGGAATTTGAGAAATGGAAATTGAAGGCCCTGGAAAAAATAATTGATTTATCCGGCTTGATTTAAAAAAAATAAGCCATTTCTATTTGAATATGAAATCAGGTTTTGTAAATATTTTCGGGAAGCCTAATGCTGGCAAGAGCACATTGCTTAATGCTTTGGTGGGTGAAAAGATGGCTATTGTTTCTTCCAAGGTACAGACAACAAGGCACCGCATCAAAGCATTTCTTACCAAACCACGTGAATACCAGGTTATTTTTTCCGATACACCCGGCATCATTGAGCCGAAGTACAAATTGCATGAACGAATGATGCAGAATGTAAAGACTGCTTTGGAAGATGCAGATGTGGCTTTGCTGATGGTGGATGCTACAAAAGATATTTCGGACAGTATTGAAATTTTCAAAAAGCTTAAATTAAAAGTCCCTTCAATAATTGTAATCAATAAAACAGATAAGATAAGTGAAAAGAAAGTTGATGAAATAAAAAAAATGTTCAATGAACTTTCTTATAAAAAAGTTTATGCCATATCTGCATTACAGAAAAAAAATATTGATGCACTTTTATCTGGTATCATTGAATTATTACCTGAAGGTGAAGCATTTTATGATGAAGATGATGTAACAGATTTACCCACTCGTTTTTTTGTAAGTGAAATTATCCGTGAAAAAATCTATGAACTTTTTGGTGAAGAGATACCATATCATGCAGCGGTTTTAGTCAATGAATTCAAAGAAAAAGAAACGCTCATAAAAATTCAGGCTGATATCATTGTGCAGCGTGAAAGCCAGAAAGCAATTTTACTGGGCGAAGGTGGAAATATGATTAAAGCTTTAGGAACATCAGCCAGAAAAGAAATTGAAGATTTTCTGCAGCATAAAATATTTTTGCAGCTATTTGTAAAAGTAAAACCGAAATGGCGGAACAATGATTTGCAACTAAGAGAATATGGTTATTAAACAGCCATATCAGAAAAGCATTATAAATTTTTTAAAAAATAAGAAGTTGAAATATGGGTTTTACAGTAGCAATAGCAGGAAGGCCTAACGTTGGTAAAAGCACATTGTTTAATCGTTTGCTGGAGCAAAGGAAGGCAATTGTTGACGATGTAAGTGGCGTTACAAGAGACAGGCAGTATGGTGTAGCAGATTGGAATGGAAAAGTGTTCAATGTTATTGATACCGGTGGTTTCGTGCCTGATAGTGAAGATATCTTTGAAAGCGAAATACGCAAACAGGTGAAGATTGCTATTGATGAAGCCAATGCCATTATATTCATGACTGATGTAACGAGTGGTATCACCACATTGGATGAAAGCATGGCAGAGATTTTGCGCCGTTCCACCAAACCTGTTTTTCTCGCAGTCAATAAAGTGGACAATTCAGACAGGCAACTGGACGCAACAGAATTTTACAGCCTTGGTTTTGATAATATTTTTTTCTTAAGCAGCATGAGTGGCAGCGGCACCGGTGAATTGCTTGATGCATTAACTGAATTAATACCCGCAGAAAAAAATGAAACATCAGATGAAGAAAATGCACTGCCTGGATTTGCAATTATTGGACAACCCAATGTGGGCAAATCTTCTTTGTTGAATGCATTAGTTGGAAAAGAAAGAACAATAGTCAGTGATATTGCAGGCACAACAAGAGATACTATTCATACGCATTATAATTTATTTCAGAAAGATTTTATACTGATTGATACTGCAGGCCTCCGCAAAAAAAATAAAGAAAAAGATGACCTTGAATTTTATTCAGTCATCCGTGCAGTAAAAGCAATGGACGAAGCTGATGTATGTTTGATAGTACTCGATGCAGAGAAAGGCATTACAGCTCAGGACGTCAATATTTTTTCATTAGCCGCAAGAAAAGGTAAAGGCATTGTCATATTGGTAAACAAATGGGATTTAATTGAGAAGAGCACCAATACCGCAAAGGAGTACGAAAAACAGCTCAAACAAAAGATAGCGCCGTTTGTAGATGTACCTGTCATTTTTATTTCTGCCAAAGAAAAAACCCGCATCATGAAAGCAATGGAAGTTGCTTTGCAGGTGTATGAAAACCGTAAGCGCAGAATAGCGACAAGCAAACTAAATGAAGTGATGCTGAAAGCAGTAGAAGCATATCATGCACCGGTAGTGAGGGGGAATACAGTGAAAATAAAATATATCATGCAGTTACCTACGGCAGTACCCAGTTTTGCTTTTTTCACCAACTACCCTGACGATATAAAAACGCCTTATAAAAATTATCTTGAAAACCAGTTGCGGGCAGCATTTGATTTTACTGGTGTGCCGGTAAGAATATTTTTCAGGAAAAAATAATTTGTAAAGCAGGGTTTTTATTTATGATATTGTAACATCCATTCATAAATATTCATATTATTGATTTGTTCCCAATTGGGATCATAAGCCTGCACCCATGCACTATGCCCCACTCCTTTCAATGTTTTTAAAACAGCCGGTATAGGAGGTTTATTTGAATTAATTATATTCGTGTAAGAAACAGCATTAGGATAAAAAGCGTCCTGGTCACCGCAAATATTTAAACAGGCGATACCATATTTATCAACGTTGGTAATTTTATCAGGATGGTCTGCAGCAGCAGAACTGATGGGAACTATAGCAGCAAACTTTTTTGTCAATGAATTATTATCAGTCATACAGCTCCATAAACCCCAGCCGCCACAAGAAAAGCCAGTAATATAAATCCGGGTTTGGTCAATAGGTAATGAATCAATTAAAGTTTGCAACATCACATTGACTTGGGGAGCGCTCCATCCCCATGATGTAGGGCATTGGGGGCTGCATATAAAAAATGAATAAGTTTTTCCATCCTTCGGATTTTTTGCAATGGCATTAAATCCATCTGAAATATATTCACTCATAGTATTGCCCTGTAGCATTAAGTTTAAATTGGTGCCGCATTGGCCTTGTCCATATAAATTTATTATCAGTGGAAATTTTTGTTTTGTCCCGGGGTTTTGCAAGAAAGCAGGAGGCGCCCACAATAATGCCTGGGAAGTTTTATAATTGTAATCACCTGTCGGCAGGTTTACAATATATTGCCTGCCAAGTATCCCATAAGTTTTTAATAAATTATTATTTTCAGAAGCAGAAACTACTTGACCTGATACAGGCGCTTCAATATTTTTTTTACAGGAAACAGATACAACAAAAAATAATGCAGCCAGTAAAATCCTTACACAGTTTCTCATAATTACTGTATTGAATTGTAGTAAAATGATTTGTTTGAAAAGCTTGCCCGCAGTAGTGATTAACGTTTTAAATTTTTGAAACAATAAAAGCAATGTGCCTTTCGCGCAAATTTTAAGCCATAATTTCTTAAAGCTGAAATAATAAATGTGTTGAAAATTTATTGTTCTAAAACCAAAACAACTTCATATTCCGAAATCTCAATTTTTTTTACCACAAAAAAAGAGGCTACTCAATATTTTGAATAACCTCTTTATTATTTTTCTAAACCCTTTTAAATGACCCGTTGAAATTTTTTTTCTTTTACTAATATTCAATCAGAAATCATCACCAAAAAAAAAAATTCATTGTCTATTTCATAGCTTTTAAACTAACATTTCCTGTTGATGATTTTATATTGACAAAATAAATTCCGTGGCTCCAGGATGAAGCATAAATGCTGAAAATATTTTGACCTTCTGTTACATCAATAATTTTATTGGCAACAGGTTGCCCTGCAGCATTACTAACCTGTAAGGTGAGTTGTTGTTTGGAAGGTGAAGTAATATTAATTCTCAATTCATCATTGAAAGGATTTGTTACCAACTG
>CAYNTP010000050.1:9683-18891 GCA_964400415.1 uncultured Parafilimonas sp. | reverse complement strand
AATACAGCAACCATTGCACATTATATTTATCAGTGATACTTCCTGACAATGCACCCCAAAAATTAATTTGTAAAGGAGTTATTTGCCTGCTATCCTGCGATAACTTTTTAAATAAGCGATGAATTTCATTTTCTGTTTTACAACTGATCAAAAGTGAAACAGTATTCCCTTTTATCAAGCCATTTTCATCAACCATATCAGTACCCATCAAAACAAAATTTTTATTGATGAGTGTGGCATGCAAAACAACATCTTTCATTCGTGTTGGTAATGCACCGCATATTGGCGAAGATCCGGTAGTTTGCAAACTCAACTCCCCTCCTAAACATTCCTGGTAAAATGTCATTGCCTCACGGCAATTGCCATTGAAAGTGATATAAGCGCTTATCATTATTTTATAAATGCTTTTATGCAAGTTGTCTTTTATTCCAAAGCATATAAGACAAGATGCCCGGGACAATCCATATCAACATAGTCAGCATCAATGGATCAAACTTTCCATAAGCAGCTATCCCGGAAAAAACTGCACCACCAAGATCAAAAAACAAACCGGCATAAGCCCATTCCTTAATTTTTTTAAGCCCGGGAATAAGAATAGCAATTGAACCAATAATCTTTGCCCAACTGATAAACTGAATAAAATACACAGGATATCCAAGGCCATTCACAAATATTTTCATTGTCTCTTCATTTGGTCCAATGCCACCAATTGCAGAAAAGATCATCAACCCTGCAAAAAGGATAGTAAATATCCAGTAAAGGATAGTGATAGTTTTGGGATTCATATTTTATAATTTAGAATTTTATAAATCATACTATTGAAAAGGAATATTAAAAAAAGACATTTTTGTATTTTAATTAATGCCATGTCATAAAATGACAACCTTCATTTAAAATTGAATGATTAATTAAACTCATTAACCTGTTTTGTATGCCGCTTGATATGGTTTTCATACAATACCAGCCATTCATATTTCGTAAGGTTGCCCCAAACCGGTACCTGGATATCAATACATGTTTCTGTCAGGTCATCTTTACGGATAATCTTAATTATACCTGCTTTATTTTTTTCAAGCGATGCAATAATTTCTGTAATTATATAATTTTTTGAATCCGGTTGTAACAAAGACATCGCTTTATACTTTGCATTGAAGTCCAGGAAAACATTCCTGATATCTTTTTCATACTGGTCATAAGGGCGACTTGTTTTTTTAGTCCTTCCTAACGGGATAGTGGTTCCTTTCACAATATGATTGGCTATCTCTCCCACTGACCAGCCACCATCTTCCCTTTTCCTGTTGATATCATCATGCTTTTGCAAAGCAGTTATAAAATCAGAAAAAGCATCCTTAATATTTTTTTCAATTTCTCTTTTATTCATGAATAATTTTTTTTGAAAGTTTACCAGGAATTTAATCATGCATCCAGCAATTTTTGAATATCAAATTTTTTCATCTGCATATATGCTTTAGTCACTCTCTGCACTTTGGATGCATCATCTGAAGTAAGCAGTTCTGATAAAATTGTTGGTGCAATTTGCCACGATACACCAAACTTATCTTTCAACCAGCCACATGGCCCTTCCTGTCCACCGTCTGCTGTAAGTGCAGACCAGTAATGATCAATTTCTTCCTGGGTATCACAGTTCACCATGATACTGATTGCTTCATTGAATTTGAATATCGGGCCACCGTTTAACCCGACAAAACTGATACCATTGATGGTAAACTCAATTGTCATAACAGTGCCTTCAGGCATTTGGTGAAATTCAAATCCTTCTTTTCCATAACGGGCAATTTTCCCGATAGATGAATTTTCAAATACAGTGTTGTAAAACCTTGCAGCTTCTTCTGCCTGCTTATCAAACCATAAACAGATGGATGCATTTTTTGTGGTTGTCATAATTGATATTTTTTATAGTGTAAGAAGATCTCAGGGAAATAATTGTATTTGATTAAGCCAATTATTTTGCATGTTCACTTTTAAAATGCAAGTGTTTCTTTTTTCTCAACATGCAGTTGATGAAACGAAATGTATGATGCAATTAAAATCCCTAAAAAGATAAGAGGAAGGATAGTTTGAAAACCAAAACCATCAACAGCAAAATGACTGATGGCCGCAAAAATAAAATCGAAAGCAAAACCGGCATAAGTCCATTCTTTTATTCTCTTTGGAAACTGTGGCATAATTAAAACTATTGCCCCCAAAACTTTGAACACCACAAATGCGTTTCCAAAATAATCAGGATATCCTAAATGACGGATACCTTCTTTTGCAATTTCTGTCTGTGATGTAAAGGCAGGCATAAGGCCTTCCATGATAAAGATGATAACAGTTGTTACCCAGAATATGATTTTTGTCTTTTTCATCGTTGAATATTTTAATTGTTATAACAATAATTAATAAAAATTTTTTAACCTGGCATCTTACTCATATCCATATAGAATACTTCCCAATGATGTCCATCCGGATCTTCGAAACTTCTTTGTTGCATAAATCCATAATCCTGGAATGGATTAGGTTCTGTGCCACCGGCTTTCAAAGCAGCATCAGCTACATTGTTCATTTCCTCCAAACTATCAACAGATAAAGAATTGATAGCGCCAATACTTTTCTTAGCATCATTGATTGGCTTTGATGTAAACTCACTCAGTTTTTTATGTGTGAGGAGCATCACATAAATTTCTTCAGATAACACCATGCATGCAGCAGTTTCATCGGTGTATTGCGGATTGTTTGTAAAACCTATTGCAATATAAAACGACATTGATTTTTTTAAATCTGTCACCGGCAGGTTAATGAAAATTTTCTTTGACATGATTACTATTTTTTGATTGTTTTGATTAATTCAAATGACTACACAAAAATGCACTGGATTTTTATGATTGCTACTGTGTCCTTGCGGCGGTTTCAGGGGGCAATTCCGCCAAACTATCTTTATCTTTAAATTTCATTTAATCAAAAAATATGAAACAGGTTTCAGTTTATGTTCCGGAACATGCAGTGATAGAAGCCATCACTCCCGCTTACCGCACTTTTACTACAGCAAATGAATTTTTAAAACAATCAGGTAAGAAACCTTTTTTTAAAGTAGAATATGTAGGATTAAAAAAAACAATCTATGCCAATGATGGTGAATATGCCATTAAGATTGACCGCTTGCTGAAAGACATCCCGAAAACAGATCTTATTATCCTGCCTGCTTTGTATGGTGATATTGATAATGCGATTGCAGCCAATAGAAAAGCAATAACATGGATACAACAGATGTTTGCAAAGGGAAGTGAAGTAGCCAGTCTTTGCATTGGCGCATTCCTGCTTGCAGAAACCGGTTTGGTAAATAAAAAGAAATGCTCTACTCATTGGGCTTATTATGATTTGTTCCGAAGCAAATATCCTGAAGTGGAAATTGCAGATGGATCAGTAATAACAGATGAAGGAAGAATTTATTCAAGTGGTGGTGCCAACTCTTTATGGAACCTCCTGCTCTATTTACTTGAAAAATATACTGACCGCAACACAGCGATTTTAGCAGCCAAGTATTTTGCAATTGATATAGACCGTAACAGCCAGGCGGCTTTCACCATCTTTACCGGGCAGAAAGACCATCACGATAAAGAGATATTACAGGCACAGAATTTTATTGAGAAAAATTATACAGAAAAAATTTCAGTTGATGATCTTGCTGATCATACTGCTATCAGCCGTCGTAGTTTTGAAAGAAGATTTAAAACAGCAACCAACAACACACCGATAGAATATTTACAACGGGTTCGGATAGAAGCAGCCAAACGCAGTTTTGAAGCCAGCAGGAAAAACGTTTCAGAAATCATGTACGATGTTGGCTATACAGATAGTAAAGCATTCAGGGATGTGTTTAAAAAAGTTACCGGCCTCACCCCTATTGAATACAGGAATAAATATGCAAGGATGGAGATTGAGATGGTGGAGTGATGAAATTAAATAAAAGATATTTTCACTTTAATTTTTTCAACATATTTTCTGCATTGATATTTTCCGGGTTTAATGCAAGTGATTTCTCATAATTTTTAATAGCTTCTTTTTTATTTCCTGCATCCATATATGCTTCACCAATGCTGTCATATACATTACTGCTGCCGGGATACATAGCAACATTCATAGCAAAAATCCTGATAGCATCCTGGAAATGTCTTTCATGAAGTTCTTCATAACCGAGTGTATTGAGGAATCTCTCCAGCAAATATTCTTTTGGGTAAATCAAAACAAGTTTTTTATAAAGATCAATACATGAGTCAACACCTTTGGCCTGCAATGATTTTCTCAAAATATTTTCTGCATCAGGAAAAACCACCCGCCGTATATTTTCAGTTACAAGAGAGGGATCATAATCCTGAACATAATGCGGGCTTTGCGGCAATTCAATAAAACGGCATTCAGACAAGTCATGCATTCGTTTATTAAATAATTTTATTTCAGTGTTTTCCCATCCCGGTGGACGATCATTTCCTGCTGCGAAAAGTACGATAGGCACGTCTGGCAAAGCGCCGAAAGAATTTGCTTCGGGAAAACCTGTTAATGCTTCTCTTCGCATAAGTTGCCACTCTGCTGTATAAGTCATTGCACTCTTGCCCATATTTTTTGAGTCCTCACTGATCATTGAATCCATTGAATTAACTGCCATTGTTTTTTGTTCTGTTGTTAATTCATCAACCACATATTCATTAAGCGGATCAATAAAAACAAAACCTGAAACTTCCTGCGGATACAAAAATGCATAAGCACGGATAAGCATACCGCCTAAAGAATGCCCCACTAAAATAAAAGGTGGTTTCATTCCTGCTTTATGCAATAACTCATGCAGTCGCGATGCAATATCTTTAAATGATTCTGGTTGCGTTGCGGCCTCTGATAAACCATACCCTTCCCGATCATAACGGAAAACTTTTGCAAACTTTGCAACACCAACAAATATTTTATCCCACGCATGTAAATCATCTCCATGCCCACTTTCAAAAACAACAGTTGCATCACCTGCACCACCGGTTTGATAACACATTTTATGGCCATCAATTAAAAGATAATGATTTGATGTAAGTCCAGGCAAATTATTATCAGCCTGTGAATTTAAATTGCAATTGCAAAAAATAAGAGAAAGGAAAATAAAGTAAATTTTATATGGTGTTTTCATAAACAATAAATTTACCTATTGATCAATAACTATTTTTCAATTTGCGAAAGCCTAATTAAAAAAGCCGTCAAAGCTATAACGAATTCCTGAGAATGCAGCAATAATTTTACTGCAAATGACAGGAAGATTAAAGTATAAATACATCTAAATGATCAAGGAGGGGTTGGAGTTAGCAAAGCATCTATTATTTCCTAAACATTCTTCTGATTGGCATTTCAGTGTAGGTTATTATTTGAAAATCGATACTGAGCTGGCATCTGTTTCCGGATAAACACCTGTTCATCCGGAAACATAATGCAATAAGAAAAAAATCTCAATTCATCTTTATATACACGGGAACAGGGTTTGTTATAATATCAAGTACGGGAGATGTTTTTTTCACAATGGTTAATAGTTCATTCAACTTGTCACCAGGAGCGTCAGCATCTAAATCAACATTCACAGTAATATTTTTATAACCTGGTCTTATGGTGTCAGATAATCCGAGGAAACCATGCAGGTTTATTTCGCCTGAAACATCGAAATCCAAAGCATTTATTTTAATTCCCATTGCAGAGGCGTTATACACGATACCTACCGACAGGCAGGATGCCAATGCATGTAATACTGTCTCCACTGCATTTGGACCATTGTTCCCTCCTAATAAAACAGGTGGTTCATCACCATCAACAATAAAAGGTTTGTTTCTGGATGTATCATCTTGGGTGGCACCGTAAAAATCTTTAATAGTGGTCCGGCAGTGACCGCCATTAAGCCATTTTGTATGAGACCTGAATTTGAATTACCAATGGATCCCGGTTATCTTAAGGAAGAAGAGAAGATTAGTTCTGTAGAAACACTGATTGATGAAATACAAATCTTTGATCAAAAAATAAAAGCCATCAATCCAACTTTTCAAACTGAAAATTATAGTACAGAAAAATTGGAAATCCTTATTGTAGAAGATAATATTGACCTGCGATTATTTATAAAAGGAATCATGCAAAATCATTACAGGGTTATTGAAGCTGTTGATGGATATGATGGTCTCGAAAAATCTGAAGCATCCATACCAGACCTCATCATCAGCGATGTGATGATGCCAAGGATGGATGGATTTGAGTTGTGTCATCATTTAAAAAATAACGAAAAGACCAATCATATACCGGTAATATTACTGACTGCAAAAGCATCGCATGAAAATAAATTGGTGGGGCTTGAAGCAGGTGCAGATGATTATTTAATAAAACCTTTTGATGAAGAAGAGTTGCAGTTAAGGGTCAGGAACCTGATCAACATCCGTGAAAAGTTACAAAAAAAATTCCAGCGGGAATCATTACAGAAACCTGCCACTATAAAAGTCTCTTCAGTACAGCAAAAATTTATTGAAGCTTTGAAAAAAGTGGTTGAAGAAAATATTGATAACGAGATGTTCAGTGTAGATGATTTGGGAAAAGCAATGGCAATGAGCCGCTCGCAAATACACAGAAAGCTAAAAGCCCTCACAGATCAGTCTGCCACTACTTTTATACGTAACTATCGCCTGCATCGTGCTGCAGATCTCCTCGTACAGGATGCGGGAAATGTAACTGAAATTACTTACCTTGTAGGATTTAACAGCCAGACTTATTTCAGTTCAAGTTTTCATGAATTGTTTGGATGTTCCCCAAGTGAATACAAAAGAAATAAAACCGGAAAATGAAATAACAATTAATGTGTTATTTTCAATATAAACAAAAATGCAACCCATTATCACTCACTCTAAATACTATTCTTCTTGCTTCTAAATCTAATATTTCACCTATTCATTATACCGCACATCTGAATCTGGAAATTCTACTTTTTGTCTTGAAAAACACAGTAATGATTTGCAGCATTTCTTAATTTTCAACTACTGCAACTTTCCGAAGGCAAACAAGAATCACATTTATCATTATTACATATTTTTCTTTTCAATCTTAAATGACTGTTTCGCTGGGGATACACTAATTGAATTTATTCCACTGTTTATTTCGTTTCTGTTTCTCCCAATGAAAACCAGTTGCCAGAGTCATCTACAAACAAAGCTTCATAAGCATAAAATTCTTTTGTAGGAGGTTTTTTAAAAACAACCCCTTTAGCTTTTAATTCTTCATAAGTTGCGTTCAGATTATTACATTGAAATACACCAAATCCAAATGTGCCGCTCTTCACAAGCTCTCTCATTTGTTTAGCAGCTTCACCTTTAAACATCATCCCTTCGTCAATGGGCATTAATGCAATTTCCAAATCAGGTTGTTCGGGTGGACAAACAGTAAGCCAGCGCATACCAGGCCCCATCGGTGCATCGGTATGCACTTTAAATCCGAGTTTTTTTACATAAAATTCATAAGCGCTGTCCTGGTCGAGGACAAATACGCTCACATGGTTCATTCTTGTTATCATCGTTATCTTTTTTGTTTAACAATGATGCAAAAATCATGATTGCATTTTTATCATTCTTCTTCAAAATTGCTATTTTTTGTCCAGCCTTTTTGTTCAGCAAAACAGTTGGGAATAAAATTCAGTGGTGCAGTTTTTATTGCATCATTCCTTTTGCGATATAACCGCTGGTATTCTGATGGTGTCTTCCCTTCGCTCTTTTTAAACAGACCGGCAAAGGATGTGATACTTTCAAACCCAACCAGGAAGCAGGTTTCAGATACAGTATGATTCATCTGAAGGAAATGTTTTGCTTTTTCAATCCGAACCTGCATCAGGTATTGATGCGGACTTTTACCATAAATATTTTTAAATAACCTGGTGAAATGATATTTTGAAAAACATGCTTCATCCGCAATATTATTGAGATCAATATTTTCCTGGTAATTTTCATCAATAAAAAGTTTGGCCTTTACAATCCGGTTGTAAAGATAAAATTCAGGATATGCATCATTTGTTTGTTTCAAATTATCCAGTTTAATACAAAGCAAACATTTATCTGGGAAAAATTATTTTAATTCAGGATACATGGTAAAGATAAAGAAACTGCTCAATGAAGCTTGTTGTAATATCGGGGTACAGCCCAATTATTTTTGACACAACTTCCATACTTGCGTAAAGTTATTCCAGCAAAATGATTGTTATAAATTAATCACTCTTTATTAAAAAATTAATACCAGTTATTTCAAAAAATAAATCTCTATTTCTTTTTAATAAGGAGCATTGGTTATTGAGCAAAGTATTTTCAAAGGAAGCTGAACCTGCCAGGATGTTTTTCTAAATTAGCATTCTAAATAAAATGCAAGGCCATGCAGGAAAAAGAACAAACAACAAACATATTTGAGCGACTATTAAATGGCGAAATCATTCATCCAAATGACCCACACGCATTTAAAATGATGGAGGCTTGTTTTGAAACAAAAAAATTACTGGTACAATTGAACAACTCATCAGACCAAAATGAAACCTGGAATTTATTAAGCAGGATTACAGGTAGTGAAATTGATGAAAGTGTTGTTGTATTTACACCTATTTATATCAACTACGGTAAGCATACCAAAATAGGCAAAAATGTTTTTATCAACTTCAACTGCACATTGCTTGATTTGGGTGGAATTACAATCGAAGACAACGTCCTGATTGCGCCCAATGTAAATATTTTATCTGAAGGCCATCCATTGTCACCAGGAGAAAGGCATGCACTCATCCCGGGACACATTCATATTAAAGAAAATGCATGGATAGGTGCAGGGGCAACCATTCTTGCAGGAGTTACTATTGGCAAAAATGCAATTGTTGCAGCCGGTGCTGTCGTTTCAAAAGATGTACCTGATAATACTGTTGTTGGTGGCATACCTGCAAAAATCCTGAAAGCGTTGTAGAAGCAATGTAAATTTTCCTATACTAAATTTTATTATTCATCGAATGGATAATGGTATTGATAAATCTGATATCAATACAATCCCAAAAAATATTGAACAACAGACTTTGTCTTCCTTTGCGGATTACATAAATTTATTTTCCATTTCCTCTTACATGGTTACTTCTGCAGGTATTAAAATCCTGTGCATTCAGCTTACCTGTGAGTGTGCCATCATC
>CAYNTP010000050.1:0-9583 GCA_964400415.1 uncultured Parafilimonas sp. | reverse complement strand
TTCTGCAGGTATTAAAATCCTGTGCATTCAGCTTACCTGTGAGTGTGCCATCATCGCCAATTATCAGATAACTTTTTTCAGGAGATGAAGTATTCTTTTCATCTGTGTTTAACTCACCGGCAATGGCGCCGTTCTCACTAACTGAAAAATAAACCTTACCAAGAGTTGGAGTATTATTATTGTTCGCCAATTGCGGATCTTCTAATGAATTATTTTGCGATTGAGTGGTAAAGCCCATGCCTCTCTCACGGTTACTCCGGCAGGTATTAAAATCCTGTGCATTCAGCTTACCTGTGAGTGTGCCATCATCACCAATAATCAGATAACTTTTTTCAGGAGAAGAATTATTTTTAACATCTGTGTTTAACTCACCGGTAATTGCGCCGTTCTCTTTAACTGAAAAATAAACCTTACCTAAAGTTTTAGCGTTATTATTGTTCGCTAATTGCGCATCAGCTAATGAATTATTTTGCGAATGAGTGGTAAAGCCCATGCCTCTCTCACGGTTGCTCCTGCAGGTATTAAAATCCTGTGCATTCAGTTTGCCTGTGAGTGTTCCATCATCACCAATTATCAAATAACTTTTTTCAGGGGACGAAGTATTCTTTGCATCTGTGTTTAAGGCACCGGCGATAGCACCTTTTTCAGTAACAGAAAAATAAATTTTACCAAGAGTCGGAGCATTATTATTGTTGGCAAATTGCGGATCTTCTAATGAATTATTTTGCGAATGAGTGGCAAAGCCCATACCTCTCTCACGGTTGCTTCTGCAGGTATTAAAATCCTGCGCATTCAGTTTGCCTGTGAGTGTACCATCATCGCCAATTATCAAATAACTTTTTTCAGGAGAAGAATTATTTTTAACATCTGTGTTTAACTCACCGGTAATTGCGCCGTTCTCTTTAACTGAAAAATAAACCTTACCTAATGTTGGTGCATTATTATTGTTCGCCAATTGTTCATCAGCTAATGAATTATTTTGCGAATGAGTGGTAAAACCCATGCCTCTTTCACGGTTGCTCCTGCAGGTATTAAAATCCTGCGCATTCAGTTTGCCTGTGAGTGTTCCATCATTTCCAATTATCAAATAACTTTTCTCAGGGGAAGAAGTATTTGTAACATCTGTGTTTAACTCACCGGCAATTGTGCCGTTCATGCCTATAGAGAAATAAATTTTCCCTGGCAAAAATGAATTATAACCCTGTGCAGCCTGCTTTTCACCTGTATAATCATTCGTGAGATTATCTGCATCATTTTTTATGACAGCTAATCTTTTTCCTGTTAGTTTGCGACCACATCCAAAAGTTTTGACGATACCGATACCTGCAAACATTATTTTCACATCACGGTTCAATTTCGTTACAACATCAAAACCATTTTTCATATCAAGATAATTGATAGAAGTTTTTGATTGAAGGTAATCCGCAGTGATAAAAAGGCGGGTTGTAGTACCAATAGAATAATTGATACCAATGCTACCTGAAAAACCTGGAAAAATATTCTTACCACCATTATCAAAACGATAAATAGCACGGTCGCTGCCTTTCATTGAAATATCCACTGTGCCGGGGTTATTCAGGAAAAGCCCTGCCTGTAATTCAGCATTCACTGCCAACTTACCTCCAAATCGTAATGAAGGCCCCGCAAGAAAATAACCGTTTTGCGGATTGCCTTTTACAACATTAATATCTTCCTGTTTAAGTTCCCTTTCTTTACTGAAATCATTGATTGCATCACCGCTGATAGTACCTGACAATAAACCTGTGGTAGCTGATATACCAAACTTTCCAAAATAATATTTGCCAAACATTTTTGTGCCGAAACCATAACCACGAAATAAATTGGTTTCATCATTTTTCAAACTAAATGAAAGGCCTGTACTCACACCCATCTCCCAGTTGCCAGAACCGGTGATAACGTTCTGCTGTCTGCTGTTCAAATTATCTCCTCTATTGGATATGACTTGCGACTGCAATGATTGGATAAAGAAAAATGTGCCTGCGCACAAAAAGCTTGTCCTGGTTTTGGTTCCCATATTCTATTGGATTTATTTTTAATAACGACCCTGGCTTGTATCAATGTTTAAATGATTTTTTCTCTTCTAATACAAAACCTTATCAACGAAAATAATATTAATTAAGGAGGAAAAAGTATTTTTATAAAAAATATTTTTAAGAAAATAATAGCCCAAAAAATGATATTGAAATTTTAATTATCATCGCAGGAAATAAGATGTAATAATTACAAATAACGACAGGCACATGCGTACTATTTATCACAGGTTACATAAAAAAAAATTGAATAATCAGTATAAATGAATTAAGCCTAAGAATACTATTTTTCATCAAACTCAAAAATCAAACTTTATATGGCTGAATACATCGTAAAATCTACAGATTCTTTATCATTCGTTTTTATGAAAGGTGAAGATATTATCGGGAAGCTTACTTATAAAAACTGGTTTTCTTTTAAAGCAAAACTTGAGTTGAACAACCAACATCTTTACCAGATGGAACCAAAAGGTTTCTGGGGCACAACGATTGAGCTGAAAGAAAATGATAACACCATCCTGAATTTTAAAATGAACTGGAATGGAAATATTGTTATCCATTCTGACATTGCTAACCCTGAGCAGGATTTTGTTTTCAGGCATCGGGGTGTTTTGAAAGATTCATTTGTTCTGCTCAATAAGGATAATGTTGAACTATTAGTTGTGAAGCCTGACTTCAAATGGAATAAATTTAATTATGAATATCAGATAACAACTTCAGGTTATTTCGACAGTTTTAATAACCAGGGCATCTTATTGGCAACAGCCATTCATTGCGCTAATTATTATATGGCTACTATTACTTCAATTGTTGTAGCAACTTTATAAAATTTTTATCATCAAGTAAAGTAGGCTCTGGTAATTTTTTGTTGAATAACTTTGGTAAAATACCGCTTATGAAAAAGTTTATTTTGTCTTGCTTAGTTATTGCATTTTCTTTTACACTTTTTGCACAGGACGATCAAAAAAACGAAACCTACAACCCGCATAAATTATTTACTGAAAATTTTAATCCTCCAAAGGGAAATGAGTTTCGTTCTGCCAAAGGTGTGCCCGGCCCTCATTACTGGCAAAACAGCGCCAGCTATCTTATTCATGCAACGCTGAATGAAAAAGATACTTCTGTGAATGGCGATGTTACTATTACTTACACCAACAACAGTCCTGATGAACTGGATTATATCTGGATGGAACTGGAACAAAATATTTTTCTCCCGGATTCAAGGTCTGTTGCAGCTACTCCATATCCCGGCGATTACTTCAGTGTATTGAATAAAAAAAATGGCGGCTATCAATTACAAAATGTTACCATCACACAGGGGCAAGACAGCTATTCAGTTTCTCCTATCATCACCGATACAAAGATGCAACTGCGGCTGAAAAATCCAATGAAAGCAAAAGGTGACAAGATCATCATTAAAATGAATTTTAGTTTCAACATACCTATTGATGGCGCTGGCAGGTTTGGCAGGCAATACACTAAGAATGGTGTCATATACCAGATAGGACAATGGTATCCACGTGTATGTGTTTACGATGACCAGGTGGGTTGGAATATTTTACCATACATGGGGCTTGGTGAATTTTATTGTGAGTATGGTGATTATGATTATTACATCACTGCGCCTGGAAACATGATTGTGTATGGCTCAGGTGATTTGCAAAACCCAAAAGAAGTTTTATCACAACAGGTGATCAACAGGCTGGCGACAGCAGCCAACAGTGATAAGACTGTTATGATCATAAGCCCTGATGAAATAAATAACCCCGCATTGTATCATTCATCAGATGGAAACCTCACCTGGCATTTCACAATGAAAAATACAAGGGATGTTGCATGGGCTGCGGGAAAAAGTATGGTTTGGGATGCAGCAAAAGTGAACCTGCCATCAGGCCGTAAAGCAATGGCCATGTCCTGTTACCCGATTGAAAGTGTAGGTGATTCTGCATGGGGCAGGTCAACAGAATATTTAAAAGCAAGCATGGAAATTTATTCTAAAAATTTATTTGAATATCCATGGAACAATGCTATCAGTAGTGCAGGCATTACTCCAGGTATGGAATACCCGGGTTTAATTTTTGATAACTACACAGAAAAAACTGCGAGCCTGTGGTTTTTGATTGCACATGAAATTGGTCACGACTGGTTCCCGATGATTGTGGGCAGTAATGAACGCCGTTATATGTGGCAGGATGAAGGCTTGAATACTTACATCAACTATATAGCTACAGATTTATTTAATCATGGTGAATATGTCAATGACCCTGTATATTTTGAAAAAGATTTTTTTGGTTCACGTGACTATGAACAATTCATGCAATATAAAGATCCATTGATGACAGAATCAGATGCGATGGATGCCGAACAACATTACCAGTTTTATGGAAAGACAGCTTATGGGCTCAATGTTTTGCGCACAGTAGTGGTTGGCAAAGAAAGGTTTGATTATGCATTCAGGAAATACACAGAAGCCTGGGCATTTAAACATCCCACACCTTATGACTTTTTTAATTGCATCAATAATGCTACAGGCGAAGACCTCAACTGGTTCTGGAAAGAATGGTTTTTCACAACCTGGAATTTTGACCAGGCAATAACAAATGTTGCATATATTGATAACGACCCTGCAAAAGGTGCTTTAATTACTATCACTAATAATGGACAAATGATCATGCCGGTGATTTTGCGTATCACACAGGACAATGGTAACACCGAAACTATAAAGCTACCTGTAGAGATCTGGCAAAGAGGCGGTACATGGGTTTATCATTATAATTCAAAAAATAAATTAAAAAAAATAATACTTGACCCGGATAATCAATTGCCGGATACCAACAGGGAGAATAATGAGTGGGGAGAGTGATGTAGCAGCTATCGGTCAGGGTATTGGCGAATATTGAGAAATAGAATTCTCATTGCTGGAAGTTCATTCAATCCCGCAATGCAGCGGGACATGCAACGGCTTAAATCAAACCCTTGGGCCGCAACAGATTTTATTGCATGATACAACTGGCGCAAAGCTTTGGTTAAGGCTTATATGTTGGGTGTGAGGCATGATGTTAGTAAGCCCAATTTTTGTTATTCAGTTCTACATTAAAATTCACTTTTGCTCCTAAAGCATCGAAGACTTTTAGAATGGTTTCGAACCTTGCGTTTTTAACGCTGTTTTCAATCTTTGAAATTTGAGCTTTCTGGACTCCAACAAGGTTGCCTAATTGCTCCTGTGTCAAATTGCGTTCTTGCCTGGCTTTCTTAATGGCTTGTCCTAACAAGTCAATTCTCAACTCGTTTTCAAACGCTTCACGTCTTTCAGTCCCACGCTTGCCAATGTGCTTATCTATCATTGTGTCAAGAGAAACTGTCTTAAATTTATTTGTTGCCATAACTATTTATTTTTTTTTGTTGTCCAAATATTGTTTTCTTATCTCATCTGCCTTTTTAATTTCTTTAGGTGGTGTTTTCTGTGTCTTTTTAAAAATTCCATGTGTTGCCACAACCAAAGTTTTACTGTCATCTGTTTTATCCCAAAAAGTAAAAAAGGGGGTATGCTTTACTCTTATATAGTGTCCGAAATTCCCAAATGAAGTCATTTAGTTTTTTAAAAAGTTCGTTGTCATTTACAAATTGAGCTTTCTTAATGTTGTAGTAAATTTTCTCTCTCGTTTTGTCATCAAGGCTCTCTAAAAACTCAATTGCTTCCGGCAACAATTCAACGTCAAAATTTGGCTTTATACACAATTTTCATCAAAAATATAAATTTCCCTATCGGGAAACAAGTCTTTTTTGCAAATTATTTAAACTGTCAAGATTGACGAATTGCAAATGTTGGGTGATGTCGTGATTCGAGGTTGAAAATACTGACTTACAACGGGCAGGGTATTGGCGAAGATTGAGAAATAGAATTCTCTCCGCCGGAACATCATTCAATCCCGCAAAACTTCGTTTAAGCCTTATATGTTAGGTGTGGTTTTATCTCGCCACATTAAATTTTGCATTGGGAAGTTCAACTTGAAGTTTCACTTTTGCTTTTAATGCTGTAAAAACTTTCATCAATGTATCAATTGTAACATTGCTTGCATTGCTTTCAAGTCGTGAAATTTGTGCTTTTTGAACACCCACAAGTTCTCCAAGTTGTTCCTGTGTCAGTTTACGCTTTTGTCTACTTTCTTTAATAGCTTTGCCAATTAAGTCCATTTGTAACTCGTATTCAAATCTGTCACGGTTTGGCGTTCCTTTTTTGCCTATTATTTTATCTTGAACCTGGTCCAATGTGTATGTTTTCATACTCTACTTTTTTAATTTGTCATTAAAATATTTAGTTCGCTGCTTTTGTGCTTTGTCAATTTCATTATCGGGTACTTTGCTTTGTTTTTTAATAAATCCGTGTGTCGAGATAACCAAAGTATTTGCATTGTTTGTCTTGTCCCAAAATGCCAAAAGTCTGTAATGTAAACCTTGATAAAGTGTCCTGAATTCCCAAATGTCGTCAGTAAGTTTTTTGAATAATTCCGGGTCGTGTTTTTGTTGGACTTTTCTGATGTTGTAAAGTATTTTGTTTGAATGTTTACTGTCAAGCGATTTCAAAAATTCAAATGCTTCACTCAAAGACAAAGAGTCCATTGTTATGATGTAAAACTATATTTGAGGTTGTCCTGCATTACTGCCAACGTCCACGCATTGGCGATGGCAGGGCAATTTATGGTTTTCTGCTGGAACGTCAGCCCAGTAAACGAACAAAAAGCTGAAATCTTTATTCTGTTGCTCAATAGAGATTTTTCAGCCCGGAACTGTAGCTCAATAGCGAACAAAAAGTTGATGAAATGTACGTCAGCCCTGCTATAGCCAATGCGAATGTTGCCTGCTGTTCTTCTTCCTGTCGTACTATTTGAACCGTTCCTTTATATAGTCAATCAGCTTAGCACCTTCAAGTTTGTCTGTCGCTGGATTAGTTCTAACAAAAAACTCTGTTCCGTCATAGAAACAAGCTTTGCTTGCTGCCTTGCAATCAACTTTCAAAACGTGATGTCCTGCAACATTGAATAAATCATAGTCAACAAGTGGATAGAACTCTGAACCTATTTTTGAGTTGATTGCGTTCTTAAAATTCAATTTGTATCTGTCAGGCGAAGTAAAAAAATCTTCTTCAACTCCTTTGATTTCTCCGCTGTCCGAAATTCCAATTAAAAGAGTTCCTCCGTCTGCATTTAAAAAGCCAACGATGTTTTTCAATGAAGATTTTTCTATCTCTTTATCCTTTTGTCCTGTCTTTATGTTCTTTGAAAATGTCTCTTTAAATTCAATATGCTTATTTTCTCCTTTTCTAATTAAACTAAGAATAAGGTCTTCGGTTGAAAGCTGTTTTAAAGGGTTTTGAATGCTTTCAAATTTATCAAGAATAACATTTGCATTCTTTGGGTTTAAGCTTAATTCAGTTTTTAATTGGTCAATCGTATCTTGAAGTTCGGATAGCTTTTCATTTGTGAGTACAAGTAGATTTTGTTCAACCAATGATGGAACAGAAACGAAACAACTTCCAATGTCCGACTTGTTTATATTTGGAATAAAGCTGCCGCTTATCAAGGATTTTAAAATTTGCTTCCCCAAATCAGAGCGAAAAAACAAAGCCAAAAATTCTGCTTTTACTATTTCTGGTTTTAGAACAACTTGAAAAAGGTTTTGGTGTTTGACTTTTACTGAATTAATGTTTGATACAACGGCAGAAGTTCCAACCTTTGGAATGTAAATACTATTGGGTTTCTCTTCAAAAGTGTCACGGGTTAAATTTATTTCAGTAGCAACTTCGTTTAATTGATACTTGCTGTACTCTTTATACTGGGTTTGAAGATTATTGATTTCACTTTCAATCCTGAATTTGCTAAAAGAATGAAAGCCTTCTCTTTCTATAAGTAAGCCTGTTTGTAAGTTGGAAGTTGATGTCCTTGAAACAAAAGAATTAAAAAGTCTTTCGGTGTCGCTTGTAATTTCCGCTATGAATAATTTTTCTCTCTTTTGCTTTTCAAAATGAATTAGGATTGGTTGAAACGCTGTGTCAGGATAAAGTAGTTTTTCTGGAAATTCAAAAACCGAATTGCAGTATAAACTTTCTGCTGATAAGTCGCTAAGAAACTTCTTTCCTTGTTGTGAAAATAAAATGCTTGGCTCAATCAGAAAAAATGCTTGCCCATTTTCTTTAAGAGTTCGTAACCAAGTCAAAACATAGCTCCAATTCTTACTTACTTTTAGTTGAGAAATTGTGTCAATCGTTACCGACTGCATACCAAAAGGCAAGTCGCCAATAATCAAGTCAAACTTTTTTCCTTCAACTGCTGAAAAGTCACTTTCAAGTTTCAACTCTGTCAAACTACTTGAATGTACGTCAATAATTTTTGGGGTTGAGAAGTTCAACAACAATATTTCTTGTTCTTTTCCTTCGTCCAAAAACCTTGAAAGGAAATCGTTTATTATTTGGTTACTGTCTTTCATTCTTAAATATTATTGTCGTTCATTTTTTGCTGGAACTGTCACTGCAGAATAGCAGGCAACGGTTGTATTACCGAAAGTACGAACATGCATATAAACAATAAGAAAAAATTGTTTTATTCATTTACAACTCATTAACTCAGTTTTGCGAAAGACAAATATTAAATTCTTGTGTTTCGTAAATACAACTTTACTTTTGCCCATTAATCTTTCGATATTCTCAGGCTTGCTACAAATTTGTTCCGATAATTTTTTGAAATAATACTAAATAAATTTTTAAATCAGTTTCAGAAAAATTAAACTATCTACAAGGCATTTCTTTAATTCCACAAAGCATATCAAATCAGTTTAAAAAAATATAGAAATAATTTCCTTCCCAGAAATGTCTCTTTAGTGAAGCCAAGTGCGCAGAAAAGGACATTGCGTTTTGGGAGTGCGAATGCCCATTATTCCACGCAATTTCAATCAAGACAATCCGAAATGCTATGCCAGGAAAAGTGGATGTCGCATTATGAGGTTTAACGCTGTGTTATTTGCGAATTCTTATAATTATTGCTGTCCCACCATTATAAAAAATCCGGTGCCATGAAAAACAATTGCATCGAAAAAATAAAAGCGCCATCTATACCCAGCGCCCTGTAAAAACAATTAAAGTGTATTGAAACCCCATAAGTGAACCGCTTCATTCAATCCCGCAATGCAGCGGGAGCTTAAATCAAACCTTTGCGCAGCAACAGATTTTTATTGCATGATACAAATGGCGCAAAGATTCGTTTAAGGCTTATATGTTGGTGGCTGGCAAATTTTGTTGTCAAGTTTAATCAAAATAATGAACTTTTTTTAATGCTTGTTTAAACCCGTCTTGAAATTTACGTTGTCCGCCTTGTCCCGGAAATGTAATTCTTTGGTCAATTATGTTCTCGAATTTTTGCTTTAAGTAATAAAAAGCAATGTCGTAAACGTTTGCCTTGATTAAAATAATTTGTGTGTTGTCGTCTGCCTCGTCCTGAAATTAGTTGACAGTTTTTAGTTGTTAATCCTGCGACAGGTTT
>CAYNTP010000049.1:0-19457 GCA_964400415.1 uncultured Parafilimonas sp. | reverse complement strand
CCGCGACCTCCGCCGTGACAGGGCGGCATTCTAACCAACTGAACTACCGATCCAAAATACCGTTTTATTTTCGGGAGTGCAAATATAGGTGTATCATCCAATTTTCCATCAAAATCTTTAAAATAAGATTGCAGGAAATTTTTACACTTATTTTTATGTGTTTTTATTTTAGATACTTAATTATCAACTCGAACTTTCCATAATATAATTACTATAGTTAAAACCCTCTTTTAAATTAATTTGCAACATATTCAGTTCAATGTAAAACCGATCATTAGTAATTTAATAATTAATGTATGCTACCAGTATTCATTACAAAATTTTGCAATTAAAAATTCTCTCTTACTTTTACCCTCCTAATAAATTATTATGCCGCAATATCCAAACAGGCAATTCCTAGATTTTGAGCAACCAATCAGGGAACTGTATGAACAGATTGAGCAGACAAAGAAACTTGCTGAAAAAAATTCCAAGATTGATTATTCACAAACTATCCTCCAATTAGAAGCATCTGTTGCAGAAAAAAGAAAAAGTATAACCGAAAATTTAACTCCATGGCAAAGGGTTCAACTCAGCAGGCACCCTGACAGACCTTATACTTTTAAGTATATTGATAAAATGGTGACCAACTTCATTGAAATACATGGTGACCGCAATGTAGGTGATGATAAGGCTATGGTGGGTGGCCTTGGTGAAATAGATGGTGAAACTGTGATGATCATTGGCCAGCAAAAAGGTATTAATACAAAAATGCGTCAACAACGCAATTTCGGTATGGCAAATCCAGAAGGTTATCGCAAAGCTTTGCGGTTGATGAAGATTGCAGAGAAATTTAATAAACCTGTTGTTACCTTAATTGATACTCCCGGTGCTTATCCTGGTCTTGAAGCTGAAGAACGTGGACAAGGTGAAGCTATTGCAAGAAATATATATGAGATGATCCGGTTGAAAGTTCCGGTTATCTGTGCAATTATCGGTGAAGGTGCCAGTGGTGGGGCTTTGGGAATTGGCGTTGGTGATCGGATCTTGATGATGGAAAATACCTGGTACACTGTTATTTCTCCTGAAAGCTGTAGTTCAATACTTTGGCGAAGCTGGGATAAAAAAGAAATAGCTGCAGAACAATTAAAACTTACTGCTATTGATATGAAAGGATTTGGGCTGATAGATGATATTGTTCCAGAACCGGAAGGCGGAGCTCATTGGGATTATACTGAAGCTGCTTCTATTTTAAAAACTCATATCATGCAGGCTCTACATGAAGTAAAGGATTTATCTCCTGAAAAACGTGTACAGTTGCGTATAGAAAAATTCGGGCGGATGGGGCATTGGAAGGAATAAATTATTATCAGATGTTTCATTTTATTCTTTATGAAATATCTGGATTGACAATTGTTCTCTTACAAAAAATTAAAATGGGCTGTATAATCAAACAGCCCATTTTTATATGAAATAATATTGTTTAGTTTTTAATAAATTTCCTTGTAGTTGTGCTATTGCCACTTTGTAGTACAGCATAATAAACACCTGAAGGCTGTGTACTAAAGCTCAGTGAATATGTGCCACTTGATTGAGATAAAACATCCTGTTTAATTAATTTTCCATTGTTATTATAAACAGAAATCATTGATTTCTCATTGGAAGTAATATTGTAGTTTATATAAAGCGCATCTTTCACCGGGTTAGGTGCAACCGTCATAAAAACTTTACTTCTTATACTTTCAGCTTTACTGTTATCAATTGTGATAGTGTCATTTACTGCTGCTTGTGATAACGCAGAAGCAGTAGCAGAAACTTTGAATACCCAATAATCATTAAGCTTGGTATTGCCTACAGTATTATTGCTTTTATCACCATTTTTCTGGGAGTTTGAAGTGCCTGCCAAAATATATTCTGAGCCATTATACAAAAAGTCTGTGAGATAGTCATCTCCGCCGCCACCCCAGTCATTTTGCTGTTCTATATTCCCGTTCTTATCTAACTGCAAAGTCCAGAAATCATAACCACCTTTTTTATTGCTGGTTTTATCCCCTGAAGGACCAGAATTTGAATAACCACCTAATAGATATTTTCCACTATAATATTTTACACTTGTTAAATAATCTTCTTTACTACCTCCAAAAGTTTTATCCCATAGCGGCATGCCTGATTTATCAGTTCTGATAACCCAATAGTCTGTTCCACCTCTGCAGCTGTCAGATTTATTGGCTGAAGCAGGTGAGTTAGAATAACCACCCAGAATGTACCCAATATTTCCAACAACATCAATTGAGGTAAGGTAATCTGAAAGGGTGCCACCAAGTGTTCTGTCCCAAACCCGCCTACCTAAAGAATCTATTTTAATGATCCAATAATCACCATTACCAATAAAGTCTTGTTTTTTGTTTCCGCCACGTGGAGAATAAGAAGTGCCTCCTAAAAGAATGCCTCCGTCAGTTGTAACCACTGCTGCAGAAAGTTCATCACGATTAGTGTTTCCATAAACACTGTCCCATAAAACTGATCCTGATTTATTAATTTTTACAACCCAGTAATCAGGCCATAATGTGGTACCTTCATTGTCAACTGTTTTATCGTAACCAACAGCTGAGTTTGCTGATCCACATAGGAAATAACCACTGGCTGTTTCTAAAAGCGTTGACAATTTTTCTAATTGTATTCCGCCAATGGTATTATCCCATTCAATATTTCCCTTTTTATCTAATTTGATAATCCAGTAATCAAAACTTTCATTGATAGCATTTTCTGTTTTTACACCAGACTGATCAGAAATTGATGAACCACCTAACAAGAACCCACCATCCGATGTTTGAATTATTGTTGGCTTAAGGTCACGATCTGTACCACCATAAGCTTTTGCCCATTGTGTTACACCAGTTTTACTTAATTTAACTACCCAGAAATCGTAAGTTTCGTTTAACGAATTTTCTTTTTTACTTCCGGATATATCAGAATTAGAATAACCGCATAAAACAATCCCACTGTCAGATGTCATAATCATTTTGTTGAGCTTATCCGAACCATTCCCACCTATTGTTCTTTGCCAGGTAATGGTGTTCTGGCCAAAACCCGTGAATGCAAGAGCAGAAAATACGAAGTATAAAATATATTTAAGTTTCATTTTAATATTTTTTGTGTTGAATAACAGTACTAAAATTCGCCGTTGAACTGAGGGCAACTTGGTGTATAATATGTAAATCTCCCCGAATAAGGTGTGCCTTGCATTATATTTCTAAAAAAACATGCAATATTCGACATACAGAATTCATCATCATAAGCCGGATGATTAGCGCCTGGCAATTCATAATAAACACTCGGGCAATTTACTGCAAGCATCCTCGCATAAATACCACCACCCGCAAACAATGGTGGGGCATAATTAGTACATCCGTAAAAATATCCAACACTATCTGGCAACCCTGAGTCTTCATCTCCTTTAAATAAAATGGTCGGATATGCCCTGTATGAAGGATTGATTACCTGGTCTGAAAAGAGTGAACCCCACATTGCGCCGATTCCTTTGATAGTATATGTATCAGGAAAAGTGTTACCTGATTTACTGATATTTCCTAATTCATTTCTTTCTCTAGGAAAGTAAATCTTTGCAACAGAGTCATTGCAATAAGCACTATTTAATACAACTGAGGCGCCAGCACTTGTTCCAGCATAAAAAATCCAACTGGTATCCATTTTATATTTTGTCCCGAATTTTTTTATCCATCGCAAACATGCCTGGCCATCCTGCATGCCCCTGTAAACTGCATTCCATAAAGTAGTAGTATCTGCAGTGCAGGCATGCGGATTATTTTTGATATAACCTGTCCTATAATTAAAAGCTACACATATATAACCATAATCAGCTAAAATATCACAGAGTGATGATACATTATTTTTATCACCACCTGTAAAACCACCAGCATGACAAAATGCAACAACCGGATATTTTTGATTTGACATTGCGCCGGTAGGATAATATATATCTAATGCTAGACTGTCAACATGATTTCCCTGCCAGTCGGTCAGGTTCCAGGCAAATCCAATGTCTTTGAGGTCCGTCAACTCATGCGGTGCATTTGGATTTGTTGTTGTCTGAGTTTTTCCTGGATTATTGTCTCTTAATGAAACTAGTGTCAGTGCAAGGGGTAATAATAAAAGTGTAAAATGCTTCACTGTTTTGTTTTAAGTTAAAAAATAAAATTTAAAATTTAATACGTTGTCTCTTTGAGATGGTTATGACTTTCAATCATTTTGATCTTTGATAAATCATATTTTCTTTTCAAAAATTGCAAATATTACAATATAAAAATTGAAATATTGGTGTAACCATTATTTCTTCTCGTGAATGAGATCAATTGTTGTGTTTTTCTGTTATTTGATATATGATTCCATGATTGTAATAATAACCGGAAATATTATGCCATAAATGTTGCACAGAAAATAATCGCAATAATTATTATCAATAATTAATAACAGGTAAAACTTTAATAACTATGTAAAATTTTATTTTTTGGTAATGAATACAATTTTTATTGTGTTAATTGATGCAGGTTCCCCTAATTTTGCGCCGCATATTGTTGCCATTTATCTCAATTAAAAACTGAATGTTCGCAAAATCCTGGTGGAAAATATTATGCTTTTTGTTATTGATGTACACTTGTACAATGGGTTTCCTGGTTAATATTCCGGTGCTTGATGGCAGGCTTCAACAATCTATCCGCAACATATATTTTCATGTTCCGATGTGGTTTGGGATGATGGTGCTGTTATCTGTTTCAGTAGTGAATGCAGTACGTTATTTAAATACTTCAAGATTATTATATGATAATTATTCTTCCGAGTATGCTAAAGCAGGAATTGTTTTCGGGCTTCTTGGATTAGTTACTGGCGCAATTTGGGCCAATTATCAATGGGGTTCACCCTGGAGTGGCGACCCAAAACAAAACGGCGCTGCAATTGCCATGCTGATTTACTTTGCTTATTTTGTTTTGAGGGGTTCAGTTACTGATGAAATAAAAAGGTCACGCATCAGTGCAGTTTATAACATTTTTGCTTTTGCAATGTTATTCCCAACTTTGTGGATTATGCCGAGAATGACTGAATCATTGCACCCCGGCGGACAAGGAAGCGAAGGCAACCCGGGTTTGAATGGAGGCGACCTTGCACCTTCAATGCGGCTTGTATTTTGGCCTGCTGTTATTGGCTGGACTTTATTAGGCGTTTGGATTACTACATTATCAATAAGATTTCGTAACTATAAAGAGAGATTGAATGAAGCTGTTTAAAAATTACTTTGTATTATTTATTTCTTTACTTCTTGCTATGCCTTGTTTTTCGCAGGAAACAACAGGGAATGAAAACAGTTTCATGTATCAGAATGGAAAAATTTTTGTTGTTATGGCAGTTGTAGTTGTAATTGTTATTGGCTTGTTTATTTATTTATTCAGCCTTGACAGGAAAATTTCTAAACTTGAAAAAAAGAAGTAAAAATTTTTTTCTTTAATAGAATAACAAATGTTCATTAGTTTTATTTTATCAAAAACACTTCAACTTAAATAAATTAATATGGCAGATCAACACTATGACTTCTTTGAAAGTGTAACAAGAAGTTTTGATAAAGCAGCAAAATTTACACGCTGGGAAACAGGTATCCTTGAACAGATAAAAGCCTGTAATGCAGTTTACAGGATGAGGTTCCCGATACGCAGGGATGATGGCTCAATTGAAGTAATTGAAGCTTACCGTGCACAACACTCACATCATAAAACTCCATGTAAAGGTGGTATCCGTTATAGCGATATGGTTAACCAGGATGAAGTGATGGCATTGTCAGCATTGATGACTTTCAAATGCGCAATTGTGAATGTACCTTTTGGTGGTGCAAAAGGTGGTATTAAAATCAACCCCAATAAATACAGTGCATTTGAATTACAAAAAATCACAAGAAGATATACTTCTGAATTGGTAAAGAAAAATTATATAGGGCCTGGTACTGATGTGCCTGCACCGGATTATGGAACAGGTGAAAGAGAAATGGCCTGGATACTCGATACTTATATGACTATGCGCCCTGGTGAAATTGATGGCATGGGTTGCGTAACAGGTAAGCCTGTCACCCAGGGTGGTGTTCGAGGCCGTAAAGAAGCAACAGGCCTTGGTGTTTTTTATGGTGTCAGGGAAGTGTGCAGCATGCCTGATGTAATGGAGAAATTAGGTTTGACAACCGGTATCGAAGGCAAACGTGTAATAGTGCAGGGTTTGGGAAATGTGGGTTATCATACTACAAAATTCTTCAGGGAACATGGTGCAAAAATCATAGCAATAGCGGAATATGAAGGTGCCATCTATAATGAAAACGGTTTGAACGAAGAAGAAGTTTTTCAACACAGGAAAAGCACTAAATCTATCCTTAATTTCCCAGGCGCTACTAACATCACTAAAAGCAGTGATGCACTTGAAATGGAATGTGATATTTTAATACCTGCTGCATTGGAAAATGTTATCAATGGATCTAATGCTGATAAGATAAAAGCAAAAATAATTGGTGAAGCTGCCAATGGTCCTTTATCACCTGAAGCAGATGATATTTTAATTAAAAAAGGTGTTTTGGTCATTCCTGATATGTATCTGAATGCAGGAGGTGTTACTGTTTCTTATTTTGAATGGTTGAAAAACCTGAGCCATGTTCGTTATGGCCGTATGGAAAAACGCTTTACAGAAAACCTGAACCGCCATATCATTAACCAGTTGGAAGAACTCACCGGTAAAAATGTAAACCAGGAAGATAAACTGTTGATTGAACACGGGCCGGATGAAGTGGACCTTGTTTATAGCGGGCTTGAACAAACAATGATTGAAGCTACCCGTGAAATTATGGCTTGCTGGAAAGCAAATGATAAAATCCCGGATATGCGTACAGCAGCTTATGTTGTAGCTATTGATAAAGTGGGCACCAGCTATGCAGAGCTTGGAATTTTCCCATAGACTTTATCTTTTATCTTTGTTGATATGAATGAAAACCATATCACTGATAATAAAGAAGCACAAAGATTTGAAATGCCAGCCGGAAAAGGGCTGGCATTTATTGCTTATGAATGGCACCACGACAGGTTGGCTTTGATGCATACTGAAGTTCCATCTGAAGCCGAAGGCAAAGGCATTGCAGGAACATTAGCTAAATATGTTTTGGAAAAAGCAAAAAGGAAAATATTAAAATTGATGTGTTCTGCCCTTATGTTTCTTCTTACATTAAGAGACATCCGGAATATAAAGAGTTAATTGACAAAGACTATAATCTTTAAACATCATATTTCTTTCTTTTCTTTACACCGCAGAAAATAATTTCAGAATTCTTTATTCAGTACCGGCATGAAATATTACATAATTGCAGGTGAAGCAAGCGGTGACTTACATGGCAGTAACCTTATAAAAGAATTGCAGCTTCTTGATAAGAATGCAGTCATCCGTTGTTGGGGTGGCGACTTAATGCAGTCAACCGGTGCCACATTGGTTAAGCATTACCGTGACCTTGCATTTATGGGTTTTGCTGAAGTAATAATGAATCTGAAAACAATCCTTGGCAACCTGAAATTTTGTAAGGAAGATATTAAAAGTTTTGAACCCGATATTTTGATACTGATAGATTATCCAGGTTTTAATTTGCGGATCGCAGAATGGGCACACCAGTTAAAAGCACAACGTCCAAAACTCAATATCGTTTTTTATATATCACCACAAGTGTGGGCATGGAAGGAAAGCCGTGTGCCGAAAATGAAAAAGACGATTGATAAGATGATTGTCATCCTTCCTTTTGAAAAAGATTATTATAAAAATAAATGGGACTGGGATGTTGAATATGCAGGGCATCCACTGGCAACTGTTATTGAAAAGTTTACTAAAGAGCATGCCGGTGAATCAGCATTGAAACTTCCACCACCCATCAATTCATCTCATAACGTTATAGCATTGCTGCCCGGTAGCCGCAAACAGGAAATATCAAAAAAGCTGCCCATCATGCTTGAAGTGAGTAAATCATTTCCGCAATACCAGTTTGTATTAGCCAAAGCTGCAGCATTGGATGATGAGTTTTATTCAGAATTCACACAAGCTTATCCAAATGTTTCTTCAGTGAAGGATAAAACATACCTGTTGCTGATGCAATCAAAAGCAGCGCTTGTAACAAGTGGTACAGCCACTTTGGAAACAGCATTGTTTGGTGTACCTGAAGTGGTTTGTTATAAAGGCAGCAACATCAGTTACCAGATTGCAAAAAGGCTTATCAAAATAAAATATATTTCACTAGTAAATCTCATCATGAATAAGCCGGTTGTAAAAGAGTTGATACAAAATGAACTTACTGTTGAGAATGTTAAGGCAGAATTATCTGAATTATTAATTAACCAATCCAAACACCTGCAACTGGAAAAAGATTATAATGATTTGAAAAAATTGCTTTCTGCCGGTGGCAATGCTTCTGCCAATGCTGCAAAAATTATTTTTGATTTTGTAAATTGCTGATGAATTAAAACACCATCGTTCGGTGCAATTTGTTTTTTAACAATCCGGTTGCTGATGAATTACGTTAATTAAATATCCATTACTAAAAATCCATCACTGGAACCTCGAGATTCCTGGCGGATTAATGGGGTATTGATTAAATTTTTAAAAAAATTACGAATGAAAAAAATCTTTCTTTTTTCCTGTCTGCTTGGTGCACTTGCTGTTTCATCCTGTGCACAACAACAACAACAAGTGCAACAAAAATTTGCTGTAATAAAAACTGATGCTGAATGGAAAAAAATGCTGACACCTGAACAGTATGAAGTAACAAGACATGCAGGCACTGAAGTTGCATTCACAGGTAAGTATTGGGATAACCATGAAAAGGGAATTTATTATTGCGTTTGTTGTGGTGCTCCATTGTTCAGCAGCACTAATAAATTCAACAGCCACACCGGGTGGCCAAGTTTTTATCAACCTTTGAACAAAAAAAATGTGGGCGAAAGAGAAGATGATACTCATGGAATGGTGCGTGTAGAAGTATATTGCACCAACTGTGGCGCTCATCTCGGCCATGTATTTAATGATGGCCCAAAACCAACAGGGTTGCGGTATTGCATGAATTCAGCATCGTTGAAATTTGTAAAAGGAAAGGATATGTAAACGAATTCTCAGTTAGGGAATTTTTTGTCAACAATAAAACAGGCACCTGAAAATTTATGGATATAGAAGAAACACCAGGTATAGAAAAAGAAATTATTCCAGGTGCTGAAGCAAGCAAACCTCAACAAGAAGCAACAAAGAAACTAAAACTGGTTGTAAAAAAACATCCATTAGCAATTCGTTGGTTTCACTGGATTAATTTTCCGGTGTTATCTGTCATGATATGGAGCGGTCTATTAATTTACTGGGCTAATAGTGTTTATCAGATTAAAATTGGTGATGCAGTTATCTATAAATTTTTTTCAAAAGATTTTTATAAGGCTTTGCATATTCCTTATAACCTCGCAAAGGGTATGAGTTTTCATTTTGCTTTTGCCTGGCTGTTTGTAATCAATGGAATTTTATATGTTGCATATACGATTATATCAGGAGAGTGGCGGTATTTATTGCCCAATAAAAAATCATTCAAAGAAGCCTGGCAGGTGTTGTTACATGATTTGCATATCCGCAAAACACATCCACCACAACAAAAATATAATGCTGCACAACGCATTGCTTACACTGCCATAATTTTTATGGGGATTGGAAGTGTGATAAGTGGGCTGGCTATTTATAAACCTGTCCAGTTTTCTTGGGCTTTATTTTTATGTGGCGGTTATACTGCAGCAAGGATTGAACATTTTATTTTTACACTGGGGTATGTGTTGTTTTTCCTGGTTCATATCTTACAGGTCATCAGGACAGGGTGGAACAATTTCCAGGCAATGATCAGCGGGTTGGAAGTTATTAAAACTGAAAAACATCATTTAATAGAAAATGAATAAACAGGATTATTTTTCTAAAAGAACAAAAGAAGTAAGCAAGTCATCATTTACAAGAAAGATGATAATTTCTTTTTTTGTTTTTGCACTGTTGGTAACATCAGGGATTTTTGCATGGAAATGGTTGAATAACCAACCAAAAGAACAAGGCGCTTTAAAACCTTTAAGAAAAGCATTGGAAGTAAATGAAAGTATCCTGATTTCCACTTTTGATTCATCCAAAAAGAGCAAAGTTTATTCAGAAAAAGATGCAGTAAAAAAAGTACGTGTTAATGGTTGGATCGGTATCAAAAAAAATATTGATACTGCTGCATGGAGGTTGCAGGTTGTTCGCAAACCCGGCGATACGTTAAAGCTGACATTGGATGACATAAAAAAGCTTCCCAAAGAACATGTGATTTTTGATTTTAAATGTATTGAAGGCTGGAGCCAGGTTACACATTGGGCAGGTGTACCGTTGAAAACTTTCATGGATTATTATCACCTCAATGCACAGGAGCAAATGAAATATGTAGGCTTGCAAACCATAGATAAAAAATATTATGTTGGTATTGATATGCCAAGTGCATTGCAATCGCAGACTATTTTATGTTATGAATTGAATAACGAGCCATTGCCGATCAACCAGGGTTACCCATTACGATTGATTATCCCGGTAAAATATGGGATCAAACATTTAAAGCAAATAGGGACAATTTTTTTCAGCAATCAAAAACCACCTGATTACTGGGCTGAACGAGGTTATGATTATTATGCAGGCCTTTAATGAAATAAAGGAATAATTACAAACTTCACCAACATAAATATTAAGCAGATAATAAAAATAAATAAAGAAGTCCTGTTCATCCCGTTCATGAGCTTAATGTTTGTGTTGGTGTGCTCATTGGGATCACGTTTTTTTAAGAATAAATATTGCTTGATTTGCGACCAGATACCCATAATTATCCAAAGGTAATAATTTGGTTTTTGAGTTTCTATCTTCGCATCAAAAAAAACAGTGCAAAGAATTATTTCACTTGTTCCTTCGCAAACTGAATTGTTGTATGATTTAGGATTGACTGATGAAGTGGTAGGCATCACAAAATTTTGTGTGCATCCTGGAAAATGGTTCAGGACAAAAACAAGGATTGGAGGCACAAAAAATATTCATATTGATAAAATACAATCACTGCAACCTGATCTTGTTATTGCCAATAAAGAAGAGAATATAAAAGAACAGGTGGAAGCTTTGCAGCAGTTTGCAAAAGTGTATGTAAGTGATGTGAATAATTTATCTGAAGCATTGCAGATGATTCGTGAAATAGGGGAGTTGGTCAATAAAAAAGAGCAGGCAAATTATCTATCCAAATCAATTGAAAAAAAATTCTCTCAATTAAAAAATATACAGGTTCAAAAAAAGACTGCTGCATATTTTATCTGGAAAGATCCATATATGGTTGCCGGGGGCGAAACTTTCATCAACGACATGATGCAGTATGCTGGATTTGAAAATATTTTTCAAGATTTGCCTCGTTACCCTGAAACAACTGTTGATGACTTAAAGCAAATGAATTGTGATTATGTTTTGCTCTCATCAGAGCCATATCCGTTTAAACAAAAACATATTGATGAACTGCAACCATTACTGCCAGCAACGAAAATAATTTTGGTGGATGGTGAAATGTTTAGCTGGTATGGTAGCAGGTTATTGCTAAGTGCAGAGTATTTTAAACAATTTATCACTGCATCTTAGATCTTTTTTTGTCTGAAAAAAATGATTATTGATTTATATAACAAAAGTTAGTTTAGAATCATCGTTGAATAATAAAAAACCAGGTGATAAATAAGAAATCTTTTCTCAAAACGTTTTCATCTTAATAAAATTAATAGCTTACCGGCCAATATGTTTTTAAGAAAGCAATCCATATTTTCTTTTTTAATTGTTGTGTTGTTTTTTTCTGCCTGCAAAAAAAATGACACAGGTATTTATCTGAATGCTGATTCATATTATCCTCTACAAGTTGGTAAAGTGTGGTTTTACAGGCTTGATTCCACAACCATCTCTGCATTTGGCAACTCACTTATTGTGAACAGTTATCATTTGAAAGATAGTGTCGGGGATAGCTTTATTGATAACACCGGTGACTCTTCATGGACGATTTACCGCTTTATTACTGATACACTTGAACAACAGCCCTGGCATAATATTTCTACTTATTATGTTACTTACAATGGTAAAAATGTTGAAGTGGTTGATGATAATAATTTGCGTTTTATAAAACTGGTCAGCCCTGTTGTTGATGGATACAATTGGCCGGGCAATAGTTATATTGATACCCGTTCTGCCAATTCAAATTTTCAATACCTCGATGGATGGGTTTACACTTATGATTCGGTAAATATCCCTTATAGTACTGCAGGAGGAATAATTGATAGTTCGATAACAGTTTTGCAACGCGATGAAACAACTCCTGAAGGAGAATTTGATCCGCAGTATTACCAGCAAAGAAACTATTCAGTTGAAGTATATGCGCACAATATAGGTCTGATATATAAAAATTTCCTGCATTGGACCTGGCAACCTACACCCGAGCCTGCAAGGTTTGAAGATGACAGTTATGGTATAGTATTAAACCTCCTGAGGATTAAACAATAATTCTTTATTTTTATTGAAACTAATTCTATGAGTAAAGTTTTTGATTGTAAGATTTTATTATTGGTTGGCGCTCTGTTTTTTTTAATGGCTACATCAAAAGCACAGAGCTATCCAAAATATGTTGTAGTATTTAAAGATAAAAACAACAGCCCTTATAAATTAAACAGGCCCCGGGCTTACTTATCTCAAAGAGCAATTCACCGGAGAAAAAAATATGATATCGCAATTGACAGTTCTGATCTCCCGGTAAATCCATCATATATTTCTCTGGTGTTGGCACAAGGCCAGGTAACTTTTTTAAGCGCTTCAAAATGGTTGAACCAGGTTTTGATTTATACAACCAGTACTGCCACAGTAAATGCAATAAAAAATTTACCTTTTGTCCTGGCTGTTAATCCTGTTGGTCCTGCTTCAACAAGTTTTAAATCTCAGAAAAAT
This sequence comes from uncultured Parafilimonas sp., assembly GCA_964400415.1. GTDB lineage: Bacteria > Bacteroidota > Bacteroidia > Chitinophagales > Chitinophagaceae > Parafilimonas. The sequence continues at coordinate 6,404 of CAYNTP010000049.1, read as the reverse complement.
AAGTTCAATGAAAAAATTGAAAAACTAAACAGCGCTTCATTAAAGAAAGAAAATATTACAACCAATCATTATGATTATGGGAGTTCATATAATCAAATCCATATTCATAATGGTGAAATATTGCACAACAAAGGTTTCACCGGTAAAGGCATGATAATTTCAATCATTGATGCAGGTTTTTATCATTATAAAACAACTAAAGCTTTTGACAGTGCAAGAGCTCATAACCAGTTTTTAGGTGAAAAAGATTTTGTTGATTTTGACAACAGTGTAAATGAAGATTATGATCATGGTGAACTTTGTTTGAGTACTATTGCATCTAACGTTCCGGGCGTTATGGTTGGAACAGCGCCCGATGCATCATTCTGGTTGTTGCGTAGTGAAAATGTCAATTCAGAATATCCTATTGAAGAACACAACTGGGCTGTGGCTGCAGAATTTGCTGACAGTGCAGGCACTGATCTAATTTCATCGTCATTAGGATATATGCAGTTTGATGATCCGCAATTTGATCACACATACAATGATTTTTATAAGAATACAACCATGATTTCAAGGGCTGCTACTTTCGCAGCTAAAAAAGGAATAATTGTGACTAACAGCGCAGGTAATGAAGGAAGCAATAGCTGGAAATATATTCTTTTCCCTGCAGATGATGATAGTGTTTGTGCTGTGGCAGCCACTGATGTTAACGGTAATATTGCAGGCTTCAGTAGTTATGGTTATCCCGGAAAAATAAAACCTAATATTGCTTCGGTTGGATCAGGAACAATTTTATATGCATCTTATGGACTGACTTCAGGTAGTGGCACTTCGTTTTCTAATCCTAACATTAATGGATTGATTGCATGTTTATGGCAGGCATTTCCTGAGTTTAATAACATGACAATACTTCAAGCTGTTTACAGGAGTTCAGATCGTTTTAAAACCCCTGATAACAGGTATGGGTATGGTATTCCCAATATGCAGAAAGCATATAACCTGCTCATGAAATTGAGGCACCAGCAAAAAGCAAAACCAATATTGTTGCCAACAAAAATTCCTGCTGTTATAAAAGCGGATCAATGATTTTTTTGAATAAAGCTGCAAACATGGTGTCTGCTTTTTTTGTATAACCTTCCAGTAATTCCTTTTGTATTAATTGAAGATGGAAATGATTTTGTATGTACTCAATAATTGCTTCATTTTCCATTTCAAAAACAGAACAGGTGATATATAGAAAATATCCTGCATCACTTAATGAAGGGATGACATTGCCCACAATATTTTCCTGGAGCTTTGAATAGTTTACAATTTTATCTGCATTGAAAAAATATAGTTGTTCAGGGGTTCTGCTCCAGGTGCCACTGCCTGTACAGGGTGCATCACAAATGATTAAATCAAATTTTTTTGATGGTTTCACTTTAGTAACATCAGCCACAAAACTGGTGTATTGATGTATGCCTGCTTTTTCAAACCTTTTTTTTAGGTTTTGAATAATTGAATTGCGTAAATCCGATACCGTTAGATTGATATTTTGCAAAACATCAAACGCTAAAATTGATTTACCACCACTGGCAGCACAGCAATCCCAAACCTCGAGTGTTTTTTTATCATTGTCCACATCAGCATTTATTACCTCAAGAAATTTGCGTACCCTTTGAGAAGAATAATCCTGCACCACAGCTTCTGCATCAATATGGATAACAGTATCAATTTTTGCAGAAGGAGAGAAGGCGATGGATTCATCACCCACTAATGAATATTTTATTCTTCCCTGTTCAAGTTTACCTGTAACAATATTTTTATTGCCGGGGCGGATCCTTATAAAAACATCCGGTTGAATAAAAAAGGAACGAATAAATTTTTTTGGATTGATTGGTTTGCTTAACTCATTTGTAAATGGGAAAACGGTTTCTTTTGAAAAAGCTGAAAATTTTTTTTCAACAAATGCAATACGATCTTCTAATGTGATATTTCTTTTTTGCAACCATTCTTCATCATATAAAAAATCCCAGCCATCACCTGCTTCATTGCAGATAAAAATGGCACATTTTAATTTTTCTTCAACACTGAATTCATTCAATGATTGCCCTGTTCGGAAAAAATTATAGCAGGCTTGTGCAATTATTTTCCTGTCGGTAGAACCATGTTTTTTGTGATGTGAAAAATATTGTTTCAGGAAATGATGTAAAGGTATTTTACCATCATAAGCTTCTATGATTTTTACTGCTGTATTAAAATAAGACTGGAAGCGCATATTTATTCAAAGAAAATCTTTACACGTTCATACATGAGTTTATTACTGGGTAAAGTATTTAATGTGGTGCCCCCTGAAAATCTTTTCAAACCGAATAACCCGGCAAGGTTTCCTTTGTTGATAGCCAATTCAAGATAGCCTGCAGAATTAAACCAGGCAAGCCTTTCACCCTGGTCAACCGATGCATAATTTTCACTGATGTTTACAATGCCGCCATCATTTCTTGCAGGCAAAACGATACGGAATTTTCTCCCTTTCCTGTGTTCTTCAAACTCATTTTTTGTGAGGTTGATAACAACATTTTCAAACTGGTCAATAAAGATGATCTGGCTGTCTATCCAATCCGGGCCGACAGTAGAACGGAATGGATATTTTTCTTCAATTGTTGTTATAGGTTCGCCTAATTGTTGAAGAGTAACGCCCTTTTCTATTTGCAACAAAATATCTGCAAACACTTCCGTACAACTTAAAACACCTGATGAATTTTTTTTGCTGAAGTTGACAGCAAAAATATTATTGGGTTTTTCACCTGCAATCATTGTCAGGATGCCATTATCAGGGCAAACAATATATTGATCTTTCAACCTTGTAACCAATAAGTGCTGAGGTGTCTTTTCAAATAAATTGATGATAACAAAATGAAAAGTGTTGGAAGGATAAAATGAAAATGCATTGGCGCAGACATAAGCAGCATGCAAATAATTGTTAGCAACCAACTGGTGTGTAATATCAATGATAGAAACCGATGGAACAGCTTTCACAAGTTGCCCTTTGATTGCGCCTACAACGTAGTCGCCCTGGCCTATATCAGTTGAGAGTGTTACTATGGGCATGAAATACAGATAACATTCGTTTATTTAATCAACACTCCGTCTTTAAAAAAGAATTTATAAATCATTTTATCTGCCATCTCAGGAGCAACCCTGTTGAGAAGAATTGTTTCTTTTCCTTTTGGCGTTAATACAAGTGTGCGTTTCCGTTTCTCAATAGCTTTCAAAATATGGAAGGCGCATTCATCAGCGCTCATCAGGCTGCTTTCATCAAGTGGTGATTCACCTTGTGGTTGTGAATTTTTATCCAATGCTACATTCCTGATGTTTGATTGTGTGAAACCCGGGCACACCCACATGACATTTACACCAGAATGCAATAGTTCGGTTCGTAATGCTTCCATCCATCCCTGCAATGCAAATTTTGATGCAGAATAACCGCTTCTTCCCGGGAGCCCACGGTAACCGGCAATGGATGAAACAGCAGCAATAGTGCCTTTGTTTTTCAAAATATGCGGCAACGCATATTTGGTACAATATACAGCACCCCAAAAATTGATGTCCATCAACCTGCGGATAGTATCCAACTCTGTTTCGCTGAACAGAGCCCGCATGCTGATGCCTGCATTATTAATTAATATATCAATGCTTCCAAAAAAATTCAGTCCTTGTTCAATTAAATTTTTACAATCAGTTTCATTGCTGACATCAGCAGGCACTGCCAGTAATGGCTGACCTGCATACAGGGTTTGCAACTGGTATAATTTATCATAGTCGCGGCCACAGGTAACTACTTTAGCACCTTCATTAATGAGTTTGTTTACCATAGCTTTCCCGATGCCATCAGTACCTCCTGTAACTACCACTACTTTTCCTGAATAAAAAGACATATTGTTTCTTTGCGTGCAAATTTAACTACTTGCACCTGCACGCGGAAAGTAAATGTTGATAAATATGAATAATTGTTGTGCATAAAGTTTGGAGCAATATGTTTTTCGGCTATTTTTGCACTCCCAAATTCAAAAAAAGGGGATGATCTCGTAGCTCAGTTGGTAGAGCACAACACTTTTAATGTTGGGGCCCTGGGTTCGAGTCCCAGCGGGATCACAGTTTTGTTATAAAATATTTAAAGACACGTTTTCAAAAAAAGCGTGTCTTTTTTTTATTGAAATAATAATTGCGATAACAATTTTACTTATCCTGATTTTATCTTACTCAAAACATCGAAACATTTTGCTTTTGCATAACACATTGAAATTTTAGGTTCAATTATGTCAATAAATATTATTTCTTCTTTAGTACTTTAGCGAAAAAAGTAAATGCTTTCTCTACAAAATAAAACAACAGTTATAACAGGGGCTGGCAGTGGAATTGGCAAGGCAATAGCAGAAGTTTTTGCAGAACAAGGTGCTATTGTTTATGTACTTGACCTTAACCATGATAATGCACAGTCAACAGTTGATGCCATTGTATCAAAAAATGGTAAGGCCTTTGCACTCACCTGTGATGTCAGCAACCAGCAACAGGTGAAAGATTGTTTCAATAGCATTGATTCAATAAATATACTTGTTAATTCTGCAGGTGTTGCACACATTGGAAACGCTCTGAATACCAGTGAAGCTGATTTCGACAGGATTTATAATATCAATGTGAAGGGAACTTATAATTGCATCCATGCTGTATTACCACATCTTCAAAAAAATAATGGTGGTGTTATTTTGAATGTAGCTTCTATTGCTGCAACTGTCGGATTAAGTGACCGCTTTGCTTATAGCATGAGTAAAGGCGCTGTATATTCCATGACTTTAAGTGTTGCCAAAGATTTCATTCAACAAAATATCCGTTGCAATTCAATTTCCCCTGCAAGGGTGCATACACCATTTGTAGATGGGTTCCTCGCAAAAAATTACCCGGGTAAAGAAAAAGAAATGTTTGAAAAGCTTTCAAAAACACAACCCATTGGCAGGATGGGAACGACAAGGGAAGTGGCAACAATGGCATTGTATCTCTGCAGTGATGAAGCGTCTTTCATTACAGGGAATGATTATTTAATTGACGGTGGATTTTTAAAACTAAACAGTTAACCAAAATATTTTTTTATGAAACTATTCAGGTATGGCGCTGAAGGTAAAGAGCAGACGGGAGTTATTATCAATGATAAGAAATACAGCACTGCAGCATTGAATGAAGATTATGATGAGAAATTTTTTGCAACAGGGGGTTTATCAAGGTTGGAAAAATTTATCAATAAAAATAAAGACCTGCCATTAGTTGGTGATGATGTTCGTTTGTCATCACCAATTGCAAGGCCATCGAAGATTGTTTGTATTGGTTTGAATTATGCAAAGCATGCAGAAGAAACACATGCGCCAATACCTGCAGAGCCGATTATTTTTTTCAAATCAACCACTGCATTGTGTGGCCCGGATGATGATGTAATCATTCCAAAAGGTTCTGAAAAAACAGACTGGGAGGTGGAGTTAGCAGTAATCATTGGAAATAAAGCAAGTTATGTGAATGAAGAAAAAGCAATGGATTATGTTGCAGGTTATGCATTACATAATGATTATTCAGAAAGGGCATTCCAGATAGAAAGGGGAGGGCAGTGGGTAAAAGGAAAAAGCTGCGACAGGTTTGCACCACTCGGCCCTTTTTTGGCTACAAAAGATGAAATAAAAGACCCGAATAATTTATCACTTTGGTTGAAGGTAAATGGTGAACAACTACAACACTCCAATACCAATGATATGATTTTTCATGTGCCTTATTTGGTTTCATATATTTCACAATTCATGACATTGTTGCCGGGTGATATTATTTCAACAGGTACACCATTTGGTGTTGGTCTTGGTTTCAAACCACCCAGGTATTTAAAAGCCGGAGATGAAGTAGAATTAGGCATTGAAGGTTTAGGTGTGCAAAAACAAAAAGCTATTTCTTACGATGAAGCTGTGAAACAAGGATTGTATTGAAAATAAAATTGGGTCTGGGATTAAAATGAGAATAATGAAGATTCATTATTCTCATTTTGCTTCATCTTCTCTTTCCACTTCAATACTGCATTCCCCAACTAAAGCAGCTATAGCGCCAACAGCAGCGAGGACAGGTGCAACCACTACGCCTACTACACCTATTGTCAATGGAAAGCTCATGAGTTCTTTACCATTTTTATCATTAATGGTTACTTTTCTGACATTGCCTTCTTCAATCAATTCTTTAATTTTTTTCAGGAGGTTTTCACCATGTACTTTAAATGATTCTTTTGTTGTTGCCATAAAATATTTTTTTTTGAAAATAATTGAAACTTGTGATACGGTAACAAAAATCAGGTAAATAAAATTGTAAGTATTTAAAAAAATGGTAAAAGGAATAAATGTTATTTAAGGATGGTGAAT
>CAYNTP010000048.1:0-20556 GCA_964400415.1 uncultured Parafilimonas sp. | reverse complement strand
TCTTATTATTTAACCTAACGGAATTTTGTGTCCGTCATTTTCGAACCACCTCATTTATCCTTTTTTGTGGCATTATAATTTTTTTTCTAAGTACAAAACTGGAGAAGTATATTTCCGAAAAGGTAGAAAAAAATTTTATTATTGGTATCATTTCTAAAAATGAATTTGAATATGAACTTCGTTCTATAAATGGTGAAGAGTTCCATTTCTTTTGTTCTCAAAAAAATAAAGTTAGGCAAGCTGCAGACTATGCAACAAGTTGGTTTATTTATAGAACGATAGTCAGGTGGCCAAAAGGACTGGAAAAAGTTTTTCAAATAAATTTATCAAAAAGAAAGCTTCACATTATTCCTGCATTTTTTAATGACGTGGATAGTGTTTATATTTTTTTGTCAAAAATTTCAGTAGATAGTGTGCTATAAATTTTTAGACAAACCCACCTCCATTACGTTTGGTTTGGAAATGAAAGCCATTAGCCCTGCTACAGCCATGAAACCATAGACAAGATATTAATTTAATGCGTGCATAGTATTTGAAAAAAGTTTTGATGTGGATGATTATGAAATATTTTTAAGGAAATATGATGCGCTGGAAAAATTTATAAAATGAGGATAGTGATTTTTTTTTAAACCTTAGTAGTAAAAATGCACCACTAACTGCCCAACCTTATTACCTTCTACCCTTGCCAACATAAACTAATAAGGTTTTATGGATTTGTGATGATTGTTGTATTTGCTACTAAGGTTTTTTTAAAATATCAAAATGAGGTGCAGTCAAAAAATATTTGTTTTCTTAAACCCTAACCAGGTTTCATGTTTTTGTTTCTAACCTTATTATCAATACCCTGCCATAATAATGTAATCAGGTTGAAAGAAGTTCGTATCAATTCTGATTTATTACTAAAGCTTAATTCATTTGCTTGTTGCTATCTTAACCGGACAACATTTCTGTCTGATGATAAAGGTAAAATTCAATACACATAAGACTTTGAATCCAACGAATGCTCTTTAGTCTTATTGAATCTGTTGTATCAATATATTTTTTTTAATTTCTTTTCCTGCAATGAACGAAATGAATACTATGAAACCTGCAAACCCATGCTATTTTATTTGCCCAATCTTTTTCCTGATTGTTTCTTTATCTGTTTGGGTTTTGGCCAATGCAATGGCTTTTTCAAAAAACATGACTGATTTTTCCTTATCAGTTTCTTTATACAATTCTCCCAGCAATGTATAGTAGTAATGATTTGTGCTTAGTTGAAGTTTTTCAGCATCATTGATACCAGCAATTATGCCATGAACTTTTGCAAAAGCATAAGCCCTGTTCAGCGCTGCAATAGGGGAGTATGCTGTTTGCAACAAGAGGTTATACAGATGTAAAATGTTTTCCCATTTCTCCGGCGTATTTGTTTTTACTGTATGCCAGTAAGCTATAGCTGCTTCAAGATGGTATTGGGTAACTTCATTACCCTGTGATGCCTTGTTGAGGAAGAAAGCTCCTTTTTGAATCAATGACCGGTCCCATAAATTTTCATCCTGGTCATCATATAAAATGATAGCGCCATTATTATCTTTTCTTGCAGGAAACCTCGATGCATGAAAACACATCAATGCATAAAGCGCCCTAACGCTTGTAGTATTGGTGTATGAGTTTTCAATCAGCATGCTTGTTAAACGCATTGCTTCCCAACAAAGTTCTTCCCTGATGATTGCATCGTTGCTTTCTGAATAATATCCTTCGCTAAACAACAGGTATAATGTTTTCAATACTGCAGGTAGCCGGTTCTCCATTTTATCAGCAGCAGGCATTTCAATTTTGATATTTATTTCCTGCAGTTTTGTTTTGGCACGATATAATCTTTTGTTGATGGTCTCTTTACCTGTAAGGAATGCATTCGCAATTTCCTCGATTCCAAAACCGCACAATATTTTTAATGCTAACCCAATTTGTGATTCAACAGGTATAGCAGGGTTACATATAGCAAACAACATCTGCAACTGGCTGTCGGTTATATTTTTTTCTGAAAGGTCAATCTCATGTGGTTCGTCAGTTGCAGTTTCCTTTTGCAATGTTGCCTTGATTTTTTTACTGAAAATTTGTTGGCGCAACAAAACATTCTTCGCTTTGTTTTTGGCAACAGTGTATAACCATGCAGAAGGATTTGCTGGGATACCTTTATATGGCCAGGTTTCGAGAGCAGATAAAAAAGTTTCACCTGCAATATCTTCTGCCATCTGCAAATGGCCAATGCCAAACTGCTTGCACAATACTGCAACAATCTTTGCATACTCTGTCCTGAATAAATGTGGTATCAGTTCCTGTTTTCCCATCAGGTAAAAACTCCTGTAAAAAAATTACAGGAGTATGTTTTTTGTCAATGTTTAAGTTTATCCGGTTTGCAAAGTTATATCTCAATGTGTTCCGTCATTCTTTGCAATTTTTCTCACTTCAACAGTGTTTCCATCACCTTGTAAAACAGGGCATCCCTTCGCAAACCCAGCAGCTTCATCTGCAGAATCTGCACGGACAATAATAAACCCGCCAATGGTTTCTTTAATGTCGCCAAAAGGGCCGTTGGTTACTGTCTTATCGGAGTGTACTATTTTGGCTTCATCAAAAGGAAGTCCAGTGCCGCTCACAAATTTTCCCTGTGCTGCAATACTGCCAATCCAGTCCATGGTTTGTTTCATCCATGTTTGCATTTGTTCTGGCGATGCAATCCTGCTGCCGTCTTCATGCCGCATAATTAATGCATACTCATTCATAATTGAAAGTTTTTTATTTGAATAATTTGATTGTATGGTTATAACAAATGAAGAATTAAAAACAGGACAATCTAATCATATTGTTTTAATAAATTTAAGTAGTGTAATATAGTACCGCTATGAAATGAAAAATTGTTTATCTGATTTTATTAGTTTAACCGGGATTTATTTTTCAATCTTTTCACCCTTGAGCCAAAGGATGTTTTATTGTTTTACAATGAAAATAAATTATCATTTTTAAAAAAATTAACTAATAGAAATCATGGTTTTTCTTTTGAAAAATGTCAACCATATTAAATATGTTGTAACTTAAACTTCTAATTTCAAATCAAACTTTATGAAAAAGTATTTACTTCTCTTTTTTATGTCATCCTGCATTTTTTTAGATTTATCAGCACAGGGCCCGACACTTACTTCTTCCAACTCAACTTTTAAAGTTGGTGAAACATTTTTTAGTCAGCCGGTTTATACAACAGGTGTGAGTGAGTTGTCAGGAGGCGCTAACCAAACCTGGGATTACAGTACCCTTCTTGATAGCGGTTCGATCAATGCTATAGGAGCTGTAACGCCTGCTTCAACACCTTTTGCTGATTCTTTCCCAACCAGCAACATCGCCATCAAGTCGCTCGATGACTCACTTTTTATTTATTATGATTCTCAATCTTCTTATTTGCAGAATTTAGGGCTCACTACTAAAGACAGCTTCACAATCAGGTTCCTGAAGCCTAAAATTTATTTGCCTTATCCTTTTGCATATAACAGTTTTTATACTGATTCAGTGGTTGAGCAAATATCAAAGACTGGTTTCATTGTCCGGGGTAAAGACAGCCTTACCGGTGATGGTTATGGCACACTTAAAACACCTGGCCATGTTTATAATAATGTATTGAGGGTACAATATATCGAGAATACTACTAATGTAACTGAGATTTCCGGCTCGAAAACTACAACCAACATTCGTGCTATTAATTATTTGTATTTTACGCCTGATACACATGCTCCATTACTTTCATTTATTACATTGGTAACAAGATCAACAATTTCGATTCTTGGTACTGTTATTTTTGATACTTCTTATTCATCAAGGAATATTTCTTACCTGAAGACTTCCGCATTGCCATTGTTGTTTACATCATTCAATGCTTCAGAAAAAAATAAGCAGGTGTTATTAAACTGGCAGACTGCACAGGAAATCAATACGGGTAGTTTCAATGTGCAAAGGAGCCTCGATGGCAACAACTTTAATAATATAGCAGAGATAAAAGCTACAGGAAATACTGCTGCTGTTTCCAATTATTCATATACTGACCAGGATTTTGTAAAATCAGGCGTACCTGCATCAGTTTATTACCGCATCAAAGAAACAGATAAAGATGGCCAGGAATTTTATTCTGATATAAAAGTTGTTCATGGCGCTGGTGGAAACATCACTGTTTATCCAAACCCTGTTACCAATGTTATCAATTTCAGTGGTGAAAATGTAGCAGGTAATATTTCTATTTATGACGCAAAAGGCCACCTGGTAAAACAATACTCAAATTACCAGTTAAACCAACCTTTGAATATTTCAGGTTTAAGTAGCGGCAGTTACTTTATCAAGGTTCAGACTCAGGATAAAACTATTTCAACAACTATTATAAAACAATAAGAATATTTATTGAATCAAAAGGGCGGAACTGTTATCAATGGTTCCGCCTTTTTTAATATTCCATCTTTCTTAATGAAGGTGCTTTAAACCAGGTGATAATAACCACTGCAACTGTCATGCAACCTCCAAATATTACAGAAGGTACAACACCCATCAGTTTAGCAGCAAGGCCGCTTTCAAACTGGCCGAATTCATTGCTTGAATTAATAAACATAGAGTTGACGCTCATCACCCTGCCCCGCATCGCATCGGGTGTTTTTAACTGCATGATGGTGCCGCGTATCACCACACTGATACCATCAAGCATACCACTTATCATCAATGCAAGGAATGACAGCAGGAACAATTTTGATAAAGCAAAACAAATAATACAAAGCCCGAACCCACCAACTGCCAATAATAATTTGTGGCCCTGCTGCTTTCGCAAAGGGGATATCGTTAGTAAAATAACACTGCATATTGCGCCCATATCTGAAGCGCCATTTAAAATACCAAAACCTTCCGAGCCAACTTGTAAAATATCCCTTGCAAAAACAGGAACCATAGCAACAGCGCCGCCAAACAAAACCGCAAAAAGGTCAAGTGACATTGCCCCGAGAATTTCCTTTGTTTTATAGACAAAATGTAATCCTTCTTTGACGCTGTCCCATGTTCTTTTTTCTTTATGCCCTTCTAGTGGTGGTTTTGGTTTTATTTTAAGTAATACAATAAATGCAGCTGTTATCAGAACAGCGATGACTGCAAAGGTGCCAGTGTTACCGAGGAATGCTATCAATAAACCACCCACAGCATGTCCGGTAACTGATGCAGATAAATAAGCGCCCTGGTTCCAGGTGGTTGCATTCTGCAATAAATTTCTTGGCACTACCTGCGCTAATATTACGCTGAACACAGGGCCTGTAAATGCCCTGACAATACCTGTGCAAAAAACGATAAAATAAATGCAGATAGCTATTGTTTCATTGGATAAAACAGTGGCAGTGTTTTTTGTTGAAAGCAACAACAAAATAATTGCAGAAAGAAAATATAAACTGATACCACGCCGCAATAATTTTTGTTTATCACTCAAATCAATGATGTGGCCTGCATACAAAGCGAGTGAAACAGCAGGAACTACTTCACTCAAACCAATGAGGCCAATTGCAAAAGGGGCATTCGTTAAATTATATATCCACCAGCCCAGCAATGTAGTCATCATGCGCAAAGCCATTGTGAAAAAAAACCTTCCTGTTGCGAGGCTGCGAAATTCCGGCACCTTCATCGCATCAAATGAATGGTGTGCCTGGCTGTCTTGCTCCTGGTTTGTCATAAACAGCGAAAATACAATAGGATAATTTTAATGTAAACAGGATATTATTAACGGTGATATATACAAAGAATTTTCTTTGATAAACGATAGAGAAAATATCTTGGATTTATGTACCCGGTCAGGCAACAATAAGTTTGGAAAAAAAGGATTAAACTATTCTATAAATTTTCAGTAATTAATTGCTCAATGTTTTTGATTTTCTGGTTCAGCTCTTTGTAATCTTCATTGGCAACTGCAGAGGATGGTTGTTCTGTTGCCAGCCATATCAAAACCATTGCTATATAATCCTGCATATCTTTACCGGCAAACAAGGTTTTAAATTCCAGCAGTTTTGAATTGACCAGCTTTATGGTTTTACGCAATTGCTCTTCATCAGAAGGCTTTACTTTTAAACGGTAATTCCTATCTCCAACCAGGATGTTAACTGCAATTAATGTTTCTTCCATCTTCAGGTATTAAGTAAGGTTAAGCATTTATCTATTTCTTTTATATAAGTATCAATGCGGTTTTGCAACATTGTTTTTTCTTCATCATCATAAATAGCAGCAAGGCCTGAGGTAGTTAATTTTTCTTCTGATGTCTGTACCTGCTTGTCTTTTTCCTGCAATAAATTGTTGAGCTTTTTTATTGTGCTTTTCAATTGTTCATTTTCAGCTTTGACGGCTGAATGTTTTTTTAAAAGTTGTTGCAAAGCTGATTGCAGGTCTTTTAAACTGGCATGCAAATCTTCCATATTCTGAAATTAAATAAGTTACTGTCTTATTTCTGCATTGAAATCTTTCACCAGTTTTTCAGTTATCATTTTCATCTCTGATTCCACTTCCACATCGGTTAAAGTTTTCTCTGTATTGATAAACCGGAAATTGATAGCAAAAGATTTTTTATCTCCTGCAATTTTCTCGCCTTCATAAATATCAAAAAGGTTAAAATTGTCGAGGTATTTTGTTTTAAGCTTTTTTATTCCTGTTTCCACATCGCCATATTGAATTTGTTTATTCATCACCATTGACAAATCCCTTTCAACTACCGGGAATGGATTTAATTCTTTATACACAATTGTTTCGCCTGCTGCAGCATTAACTAAATTTTCTACATCAATCTCTGCATAAACAACAGGTTGCTTTATTCCAAATTTATCTAATAGCTGGTCGTTTACCTGGACAAGTTTGCCCAAACAGTTTTTATTTTTCTGAACAGATATGCTTGTGCCGTTGATGTTGTTTTCAGGATTACCAAAAACAATGTTTCGGATTTGTATGTTTTCAAGCAATGAAACAATAATGCCTTTGGCTGTAAAAAAATCTGCTTCGTTATGTATTTTTTTCCAGTTGGTCTGCTGTTTTTTTCCTGTTATCCAGAAACATATTTTTTCTGTTTCAAAATATTTTTCATTGATATGCCGGTAAATTTTTCCAACCTCAAAAAAACGAAGGTTACTGTTTTTCCTGTTGATGTTATATGCCAGCGCTTCAAGACCGGTTTCAAGCATTGAAGGGCGCATAATGTCCAACTCTGTACTTAAATTGTTTAACAGTTTTACTGCATGTTTCAATTCCTCTTCAGGGTAATACTTACTGTTGGTGATTGAGTTGGTAACAATTTCATGAAAACCGCTACCAGCAAGCATTTGGGCAATTTTTTCTTTTAAACCACTGTGCAGAGAATTGTCCTGCACTGATGGAGTAATAGTAATAGTGGAAGGAATTTCAATATTATTTAAACCATCAATTCTAATGATTTCCTCAACTATATCAGCAGGCATTGATATATCTGCTTTACTCAATGGCACTGCTACTTTGATATATTCATCAGTTGATTCAATAATATCAAATTCAAGTGATGATAAAATATTCTGAACAGCAACCGGCTGGTAAACTTTGCCACTTAATTTTTTCAGATATGCATATTGCAATACAACAGTTTTTTTCTCAACAACAGCCGGATATACATCAATGATATCACCTGCATATTTACCATTGGCAATTTCCTTCATCAGTTGTGCTGCTCTTTTTAAAGCATTTACTGTTCCGGAAATATCAACTCCTTTTTCAAATCTTACTGCAGCTTCAGTTCTTAATCCATGTAACAATGATGTCTTCCTGATGGATGAAGGACTGAACCATGCACTTTCTAAAAAAATATTTTGTGTTGTATCATTAACACCGCTTTTGATACCACCAAAAACACCTGCCATACAAACAGGAGTATCACTGTCGCAAATCATCAAATCATTTGCGCTTAATTTTCTTTCCACATCATCCAGGGTTTGAAATGGTGTGCCTTCCTGTAAATTTTTAACTACAACATTTTTTGTTGTCAATGCATCAGCATTAAAAGCATGTAATGGCTGACCTGTTTCATGCAAAACATAATTGGTAATATCCACTACATTATTGATAGGCCTTTGGCCGATTGACTTTAAAAAGTTTTGTAACCACGTTGGCGACTCTTTTACTTCAACACCTGTAATTACCATTCCAGAATATCGCTTGCAATCATTAATGTTATCTATGCTTACAGTAAAGCCTGCATTTTCTTTTACAGTTTCCCATTGTACTATAAAAGGAAGTTTCGCTTTTACTACTTTGTGTTGATGATTGGAAAGCCAGGCGCAAACATCTTTTGCAACACCAATATGGCTCATAGCATCCATGCGGTTTGGTGTCAACCCAATTTCATACACCCAATCTGAATAAGCTTCAAAAACCTCTGCAACCGGTGTTCCTGCAACAGCATCATTATTTAATATTAATATACCAGCATGATTATCGCTTAAGCCAATTTCATCTTCGGCGCAAATCATACCAAAACTTTCAACGCCTCTAATCCTGGCAACCTTCATAGTGACAGGTTCACCGTTGAAAGGATAAATTGTTGTACCAACAGGTGCCACTATAACTTTCTGGCCAACGGCGACATTGGGTGCACCACACACAATCTGTAATGGCGCTTCATTGTTGATGTTGACTTTTGTAAGTTTTAATTTATCGGCATTGGGATGTTTTTCACATTCGAGGACTTCGCCAACAATAAGTCCTTTTAAACCGCCTTTAAAATTTTCAAATAATTCCAATGACTCTACTTCTAAACCTACAGAGGTTAAAATTTCTGATAATTGCTGTGGCTCTATTGCCTCGGGTAAATATTGATGTAACCAGTTATACGATATCTTCATACTTTACAATTACTGCAAAAATATAGTTTAGAAAATAAGCAGGTAATTATTTCAAAAATTGATGTTGCAGATAAGCAAAAAAAATTGTTCCAGGCATTAAAATCGGGAAATTTTTTTTACACCCTGCATTGTTGATATCTGTGCGAAATTTTATCAGAACTTTTTATTTCTGTTGAAAACAGTATTTATTAAAGTAGATAAATATTTTTGCATGTTTATAAGCGCCAGCGAAAACGTGAATTAAAGTTTGATAATTATTTAAAGGTTATTAAAGCTTTTGATAAACTTATTTGGCTTTAATTCGTTGCCCGGTTTACGATTCATGACCGGTAACAAGGTTGTTGAAGGTGTTTTAAAAAATTGATGCAAGTAACTAACCCAATAAATTTTTTTGACTTAAATGGAAATTGTTAACCAGAATAAAGACAGGAGAAAAGGAAGAAAACCAGCTATTGATTTAAGCACGATGGTATATGGCAAATTGCCCCCGCAGGCCAGGGAATTGGAAGAAGCGGTGCTTGGGGCCATAATGCTGGAAAAAGGAGCATTCGATGCTATAATTGAAACATTAAAACCGGAATGTTTTTATGTTGATGCCCACCAGATTATTTTTAAAGCATTCCAGGGCTTATCAAATAAGAATATGCCCATTGATATGCTAACTGTAGTAGAAGAATTAAAAACTAAAGGTGAACTGGAAGATGTAGGTGGCGCTTATTATATCACAAAACTGACCAATGCTGTTGTTTCCACAGCAAATATTGAAGCGCATGCCCGAATCATTTTGCAAAAATTTATACAGCGGGAATTAATACGTATCAGTGGTGAAATTATCAGTGATGCGTATGAAGACAGTACCGATGTTTTTGATCTCCTTGATGTGAGTGAAAATAAAATGTTTAGTATTACCAATAATTATCTCAGGAAAAATTATGAAGATATAGGTAATGCCTTGGCAAAAGCTATCTACCGGATTGATGAAATGCGGAACAAAAAAGAAGATATTTCAGGTGTTCCAAGCGGTTTTAGTGCATTAGACCGTGTGACTTTTGGATGGCAACCTACTGATTTAATAATACTAGCTGCAAGGCCATCAATGGGTAAGACTGCTTTTGCTTTAAACCTTGCCCGTAATGCAGCATTAAGCCCGATAAAGAAAACTCCTGTAGGTGTTTTTTCGTTGGAGATGAGTGCATCACAATTGGTGCAGCGTATCCTTTCTGCAGAAAGTGAGATTGCTTTGGAGAAAATTGCCCGCGGTAAACTAGAAGATTATGAATACCTGCAATTGCAATCAAAAGGTGTAGTGCGACTGGAAAAATCTGAAATATTCATTGATGATACACCAGCGCTGAATATTTTTGAGTTTCGCGCTAAAGCACGCAGGTTGGTAAACAAACATAAAGTTGGTTTAATAATAATAGATTACCTGCAGTTAATGAGTGGTTCAGGCGATCGCAACTCAAACCGTGAACAGGAAATCAGTAATATTTCAAGAAGCCTGAAAGCATTGGCAAAAGAGCTTGGTATCCCGATAATAGCTTTGAGCCAGTTAAGCCGTGCTGTTGAGACACGCAAAGAAAGTAAGATACCACAGTTAAGCGATTTACGTGAATCAGGCGCTATCGAACAGGATGCTGATATGGTAATGTTTTTATACCGTTCCGAATATTATGAAAATTATACTAACGAGCACGGTGAAAGCACTCGTGGTGAAACAATTGTAAGAATTGCAAAGCATCGTAATGGTTCACTTGATTCCATTAAGCTGAGGGCATTGCTGCACATCCAAAAATTTGAAGATATGAATGATGATGATGCTAACGGATTTTCAGGTGGAGGGAACTGGAAACCACTTGGGCCACAGTCTCCTCAAAATGGCGGTGATGATAATGCAAGATTATTTATTCAGAAGGGTAGCAAAATGAATGAAAATAATTATGAAGATGATGACCCTTTTTAAATAAATGGTAATTATAAATTTTTTTTCAATTTTTATTCAGTCATATCAACTGAGAAAGTTACAGATGTGCCTTTGTCTGGATAAGATGTAATATCAAAGACTTCATTAAGCTTATTGAGCATTTCACTACTGAACATTAAACCTAAACCGGTCCCTTTTTCATTGGCAGTGCCACGTGATGTAGTATGTTGTTTCGTCTTTAATTTTTCAAGTGTTTCTGGTGGTATCCCTTTGCCTTCATCTTTAATAGAGATATAAGCTTTGCCATTAAAAAATATCTGGCTGATGTAAATATTTTTACCCGTTGCCGTAAACTTCACAGCATTTGAAAAAAGATTTCTCACTACAACTGCAATGATTTCTTTATCTGAAACCACATCAAGGTTTTGAGGCATATAATTATGCAACGTGATATTTTTTGCAACAAGGTTGTTACGGTACATCAATATCACTTCTTTAAATGTTTCGCTCAGGTCAAACTTTACTTTGTTGATTTTTATTTCAAACATTTGTTCCCTTGCCCACAGCAACATATTTTCAAGCATCCCACTTAAGTTGAATACATCACCTTCTAGTGAAAAACTTAATTGCTGGAACTCTTCAGGGCTGATGATATTATCTCTTGTCAGTGCCAAAGTGTTTTGCAATGTTGCCAATGGGGAGCGTATATCATGGGCTATCATCGGTATCAGCTTGTCTTTTATTTCATTTTTTTTGATAAGGTTATTGTAATCATTTTGCAAGGCTTCGTGGTCGGATTTCAATTTTTCTTCATTAAACTCAAGCGCTTCATTTTCTAACTTAAGCTGGTTGTTTTCCTGCATCAGGTCTTTGGCATCTGTTTGAAAATTCTTTAGTCTTTCACCTAATTCGATATTATCTTTTTCAATAAGGTGGTTATTCTTTTTTTGTTTAAAATAAACAATGACAACCCCTGCACAAATCAATAATAGAATGAAAGCTGCAGTGCCAAGAATATTTATCTTTTGTTTTTTTTGCGACACTTCACTTTGATAAAAGTCCATTTGCATTTTATGCAGATGTGAAATAGATGCCTGTGCCTTTTTCAGCGCTTCTAAGCCTGCTTCCTGGTAAGCAGTATTATTTTTTGCAGTGCCTAATGAAATAATTTTTTCTGCCCAATAGAGAGAAGAGTCAGGCTTACTTTCAAGGTACGATGCAGATAATTGTAGATAATGTGTAACCAGGATTGAGTCTTGAGTTCCGCTGTTCGATGAAGGCATGGAAGTATCAGTCGCCCTATGTTGGGCAGATACGGATAAAAAACTAAGCACTGTTAAAGCAATAACAGCAATAAAGGATACGTGTCTCAAAAAGTCAATGCCCTTTTCAGTTAATTTTTAGGTTCATTCCAAGCCATGCCATAATGCCTGCACCAGCCTGTAATGCATTTTCGTCAATATTAAAACGGCTCGTATGCACATTATGAACAATGCCTGCTGCTTCATTCCTTACACCAAGCCTAAAAAAGCATGCCGGTAATTTTTGTGCATAAAAACCAAAGTCTTCAGCACCCATTCTCATTTCTGTTTCTTCTATATTTTCATCTCCAAAATATACTTGCGCCAATTGTGTTGCTTTTTCTGTAACTACAACATCATTAACTACTGCCGGATAACCAACATCAATCAGCAAATCAGCTTCTGCACCCATTGCTTCAGCAATACCAAAAACCTGCTTACGGATGAGCTCATGTGCTTTGTAGCGCCATGTTTCATCCATAGCTCTGAAGGTTCCTACCAATTTTACTTCTGTTGGAATTACATTGGTTGTGCTGCCACCATGAATGCTGCAAATTGAAAGCACAGATGGTGTAAAAGGGTTATTATTCCTGCTGACAATTTGTTGCAAACTCACGATAATGTGTGCAGCAACCAACACAATATCAGTGGTCAGATGCGGGGATGCAGCATGTCCACCTTTTCCTTTTATCGTGATATAAATTTCATCAGCGCTTGCCATAATTAATCCCTTCCTGAAACTTAATTTCCCAAATTGCAACCCCGGATGTACATGCATGGCAACTATTGCATCAGGTCTTGGATTTTCCAAAACACCATCACGGATCATTAAACTGGCACCACCAGGGTTTTTTTCTTCACCCGGTTGAAATATCAGTTTGATTGTTCCTTCCCATTCATCCTGTAAGTCTTTCAAAATTTTTGTAGCGCCCAACAAACAGGTAGTATGCACATCATGGCCACATGCATGCATCACACCTTCATTTTTTGATTTATAATCTATTGAATTTTCTTCAGTGATTGGTAATGCATCTATGTCTGCCCTTATAGCTATTATCCTGCCTGAAGGATTTTTCCCTTCAATGATTGCTTCAGTACCTGTGCCTGCTATATTTTTGAAGTCAATACCCCATTCCTTCAATTTGTTGCCGATAAACTTACATGTTTCATATTCATGAAAACTAAGTTCAGGATTTGCATGCAAGTGATGCCTGATAGAAGTAAGCATCGGCGCATATTTATGAGTAAGTTCTTTTATTTTTTCTGGAGTAACCATAATATCGTTGAATCATTGAAAGTCACCGGCATTTGGAATATATTCTACCAGGTCTTCAATTACATAAACCGGATTTGTAAAATATTGACTTACCTGTGACCTGAAATTTTCTGCATCATCCCTGTTTAAAAAATTACCAATTCTTACTTTGAAGTATGGTGATTGATAAATAACATAAACTTTTTCATCTGGGAATTTTTCAAGTAAAGTGGCTTTTGCTTTAAATGCATCATCACGGCTACGGGTATTAATAACCTGCAATCTATAACCCTGGAATAATCCATTCGCAGTCATTTTTGCAGTTACCTTATTGATGGCAGCCTGCTTTTCTGTGAGCATATCAACTCTTGCATCTTTATGTACAATAATAGTATCACCAGCATGTGCATAGCAAAATACTATAGTCGTTAGGATACATGTTAATAAGAATTGTTTCATTTGAATGGTTGAAAATTTATTAAAAGCAAACGGTAATAAAAACCTGTTGCAAATTAATCAATAATGCAGAATTATTAATGTTTAATGTAATAAGTTTTCTGACACAATTTGCACACCGCTACTGCTACCGATTCTCATTGCTCCTGCATCAATTAATTGTTTGGCATACTGGTAGGTCTTTATGCCACCTGAAGCTTTTATCTGAACTCCTGCTGGTAAATGTTTTTTCATTATTTCTACTGCATGAATAGTTGCACCTGTTGCTGCATAGCCGGTTGATGTTTTTAGAAAATCAACACCAGCAGCGCCATACAATCCACAACATTTTATGATCTCATCATCAGTTAAAACCCCGCTTTCAATAATAATCTTCGCAACCTTATTTTTTTGGTGGATAACAGGAAGCAAATGGTTGAGTTCATTTGCAAGATATGCCCAATCATTGTTTTTTAAAGCAATCAGGTTTATCACAATATCCAGTTCATCAGCGCCATCCACAATAGCCAATAAAGTCTCAGCCATCTTTGCTTCTATGGCAGAATAGCCAAAAGGAAAACCAATGACAGTTGCCAGTTTTACAGTTGAATTGTTTAATTGTTGTTTGGCAATCTTCAACATGGGTGGTGGCACACAAACTGCTGCAAACTTGTATTGAATGGCTTCATCACATAGCTTTTGGATGTCTTGTATTAGAGCAGTGGGTTTTAATAATGTATGATCTATATATTGATTGAGAGACACAATTATTATTTTGTAAGTTGAATCTTTTTATTTAAAAATTACCCGGCCTCAAGGGCCGGGTTAATGTTCTTTGTACTCTTATACCAGGTTACTTTTAATGTAGGCAATACTTTTTGAAATACTGTCAAATGGATCGCCTGGCGTCATATCCTGTTCAACGAAGAAATATTTTAATCCTGCTACATCTGCAGATTTAAAAATGTCTTTAAAATCTATTACACCATTGCCTACTTCTGTAAATGAATGTTGCGCTGTATTGTCCATATCTTTTACATGCCATAAAGGAAAACGGCCAGGGTGTTCATTGTATATATTTGAAGGTTTTTGTCCTGCTTTTGTTAACCAGTATAAATCAGTTTCAAATTTTACAAGATTTGCATCTGTTTCATTCAATAAGATATTATAAGGCAACTGTCCGTTGTCAACAATAAATTCAAAATCGTGGTTATGATAACACAATTGTAAGCCGGCTTTTTTGCAGGTTTCTCCGGCTTTATTTAAATGTGCAGCCAATTGTTTATAATGTTCAATATTACCTCTTTCTGCAGGTGATAACCATGCGCAGATCATGTATTGCAACCCTGCGGCCTTTGCGTCATCCACAGCTTTATCCCAACCATGCAGGATGGTACCTTTCAGATCAGGTAAACCTAATTTGTCTTCACCTAACCTGTAATGGCAGCTTGGCATAATCAATCCATTTTTTTTCAGCAATGCTGCAAAAGTTTTTGCATCCATTCCATAAAAATTACCTGTGCCACTATAGGTTGCACCTTCAACTGAATTGTATCCGATCTTCGCTACTTTTTCCAAAGATGATGCAGGATCTTTTTGCATGGCATCCCTCACTGTGTAAAGTTGTAACCCAATGTATGAATGATCGTAATTCAGAAAACGGGGCTTAAGCATTAATGCTGCTGTTGCGATTGATGTTTGTTTGATGAATGTTCGTCTTGTGCTCATGTTGAATATTATTAACGTTAGAAATTTTCTAAAGGTAAATGAATTGTATGAAGTAAATTGGCTTTCTTATTGCAGATAATTTGTAGCTTATTTATAAACAAATAAATCAATTGAGATGACTGACGGATACATTGTAACAGTAAAAGAAATTATTCCAAGGACGCATAATGTAAAAACATTCAGGGTAACAAAACCAAACGGGTTTTCATTTGTGCCGGGGCAGGCAACAGACCATTCATTAAACAAAGAAGGCTGGAAAGATGACAAGCACCCATTTACTTTCACCTGTTTACCCGGTGATGATTACCTCGAGTTTACTATAAAACTATATGATAACCCGAAGGGATTAACTAATCATCTCAAATCAATACAAGTGGGAGATGAGTTTGAAATAAGTGATGCCTGGGGTGCAATTGAATATATGGGTGAAGGAGTATTTATAGCCGGTGGCGCTGGCGTTACTCCATTTATTTCTATTTTCAGGAGCCTGCATCAACAACACAAAACGGGTAATAATATGCTCATTTTTTCAAACAAAACTGAGGCTGATATTATTTTAAAAGATGAGTTTGAAAAAATGCTGGGGAAAAATTTTATTAATGTGATTACCCGTCAACCTGGTACATCTTACTACAGTAAACACATTGATAAAACTTATCTGAAAAATACTATTACAGATTTCAACCAGAAATTTTATGTATGCGGCCCGGATGAGTTTACAAAAAATATCCTCGATGCATTACAGGAGCTTGGCGCCAATGCGGAGGCGTTAGTTTTTGAAAAATAAAATTGAAGTAAAATAAATTATTTTGTGATAATAAATTAAATCATGAAAGCAGTTCCTTGATTATTTCATCAAAATGATTGATGGCGGTTTACTGCTTTCATGATTTAATATTACTTCAAAATATTCTGACAGTATCTGTACAAGTTGAATTATTCAACAATAATTTTTTCTGTATGTGTTCCTTTTTCAGTTGTTATTTTTAAGAAATAAACTCCATTGCTGAAACCTGCTAAAGAAATTTTTTCACTGCTGCCTTTATTTACCGTACCCAATAATTTGTTGTAAACTATTTTACCCTGGCTATTGGTCAAGGTTAGATTGCATGATTTGAAGGTTGTATTAAAATTCACTGTTGTAAAACTCTTTGCAGGATTTGGTTGCACTTTTACAGTATTGTCAGTATTGACTGATTGGGCATCAGATGCTATTATACTGCTGACTGCATCAGGCGCTACAATCCTGAAATCTTTATCAGATATATCAAAGAAAATATTTCCTATTGCAGCAATTTTTATTCTTGCTTTTTTTGTTTTGACATCTGCAGGAATTGTCACTTTAGCAACTCCATCATTTAATGTTGATTGGATTAATACAATATCAAAAGTTTGGCCACCATCTGTTGACAATAATATTTTCACCCTGCTGCAATTAACAGGAGCGATGTTGGTATTATTTACATCCCATGTAATCTTGTATGTTGAACCTGCAGTCCATTTAATATTTGCATTAGGAATTTTCACTCTGAAAGGCCCGGAGTTTCCATCTACCTGCACAACCATATCATCACTTGCTGTCTGACCGCCACCCGGATGGTTATCACGTACAGTAACCCTGAAATTTAAGGTCCTGCTTACTGCAGGCAATACTTCCCATTTATTTCCATTGGTTCCATCAAGTATGCTACTTAATGCAGGAAATGTCCGTTGCTTGATTGTTTGTGGTACTAACGACCTGAACACAGGGCCGGTTGTAGATGTATCTTCCGGGTATTTATAGGATGTTCCCTTTTTGAAATTATCAAACTGCTCCCAGCAATATGTGATAGAGTCCTGTGCATCTTTTACACTTGCTTTTGCATTTAAAGTAAATGGCGTTGATTTTGGAATTGTATAATCACTACCTGCATCTGCTGTCGGCGCTTTTCCAGTAATTGTATCATAAGTAGGACAAGTGCTTCCTGTTCCGGAAGTTATATACCCATTTATTTGCTGTATGCTGACTGCATGAAAATATGGATCGCTGTGCGGTTGAATATCTGTTGCTCCCGTAGTGCCTGCATAACCCATAATTGTAGATCCGCTACCGGGTTCCATTTGTGCAATTGTGCCTTCATAGCTATAATCAAAAGTATGGTTGGCGCCAAACTGGTGACCAATTTCATGATCCCAAAAATCAACAATAAATGGATCAGAAGTTAAATCATCTGTGAAGCCTGTTGCTCCTGAACCTTTATCTGCATTATGACAAACACAACCTATGCAACCTGCATTACCACCTGTAGCGTAACCCATCAACAAATGTCCTATATCATAATTGGCTGAGCCTATATATTGATCTATTGTTTTTTGAGCCTGTGTATTCCATTTACCCGAAAAATAGGCTGAAGCATTGCTGGTAAACGGATCTGTTGCTCCATTTAGAAAAATAATAGTGTCTTCATCATTTACATATATAAGCCTTACCCCAAGTTCTGATTCAAAAATTGCATTGGTGCGGTTGAGTTCTGTAACCAGGCCTGCCATTACTTTTAATTTTCTTTCTGCATCACTGGTTTCAGTTCCATCTAAAAATAGTTGCGAAAATTCACCGCCTGTTGCAACCGCAAAACGATATTTTCGAAGGAGGTTATCACTGTTGACTGCTGCTTTATTTGTGCCCTGAACCTGGCTGTTAAGCGCTTTGTCCATATTGCAATCAAATACCTGTTTTTCTTCTTTGATGTTTGACCTGTCAAAAACACTATATAGATTTTTTGCTGATGCAACAGGATTAATATAAACTGTCGGTTTAGTGGCAGAGATGATAGTAGCATGGAAGCCTGTTGGTGAATAATCAAACCGTATTACTGCAGAACCATCATTGATACCTTTGCCAATATAGGATTTAATTTCCGGGTATTTTGCCTGTAGCCCGGGCTCCATAACAGGTGAAGTTGTAACACGGAATTTTTCAATACTGCCATCAGCAACTGGTATTGAAATAATAAAATTTGATCTATCTGCAGAAACAGATTTTTCAGAAGGTGATTGCTTCAGTATTCCGGCAAATACATCTTTGTTAAGTGTAAATAATTTATAGGTTGCCGGTTTGAATTTACCAGGAAAAATTTCAGTTGATTTGGTAAAGGATTGTGCTTCATTCTGAGAAACAGGATTCCAGTAATTATCCTGTGCAAAAGATGAAATACCGGCCAGCATCATAAAGCTGAGGATTAAATTTTTCTTCATAGACAGTTCGAAATTTTGAGTGGCAAATATAGATGTTATGTCAAAAATGAATTTACCATTTGAATAATTTGCTATCCTGATACGCCTTATTTATAATTTTTATCTGAATAAAAATTCTACTACTTTAAACAATATCATTTATGTTTTTTAACTGAATGCGATGATAAAAACTGATTTTGTTTGAACAACTTATTTACTATTTCAAAAGAATTTTAAAAAATATTTGCGTAACTCAAAAGTTACATATACATTTGTGTAACTTAAAAGTTACATAATATGCAAAAGGCGATCACACAGACCTGGTTCTTCAGGCAAACACCACAGGATGTATGGGAATACCTCACAAAGCCTGAACTCATTGCCCAATGGCTGATGAAAACAGATTTCAAACCAATCAAAGGCCATCATTTTACTTTCACACATGATCCGGGTAAAGACAGTAAATATGATGGTGTCGTTCATTGTGAAGTATTGGAAGTAAAGCCTTACAATAAACTTTCTTATTCATGGAATGGAAGCACAAAAGGAGGGAAGAGGAAATTTAATTCAATTGTTGTCTGGTCACTTGTTCAGAAAGATAATGGAACCGAACTCAGGCTACAGCACGATGGATTTACTGTGTTGGATGATATCCTTGCACATACCAGCGGTTGGGATCAGCATGTAAAACAAATGACAGAACTTTTAAACAAAATACAATAATGGCAGCACCGGCACTTGACGTATTCCAGGTTATTGCAGACCCGAGCAGAAGGCAGATGTTACAAATGCTTACCAAACAAAGTATGACCATCAATTCACTGGCTGAAAATTTTGATATGAGCAGGCCTGCAGTTTCCAAGCATATAAAAATTATGTACAATGCGGGTTTTATATCCATTTCAAACATTGGAAGGGAAAGACATTGCATATTAAAACAAGATGGTTTTGATGAGTTACAGGAGTTCATCAATTATTTTGATAAATTCTGGACAAGCAAACTTCATAAATTGGAAATGCTTTTAAATAAAAAACAAAATCAAAAAAACAAAAGATGAAAGCAGTTGTAATCGGTGAATCATCCGGTGCTTCTATGGAAACCATTATGTCAGTTTATCCAAGACATAAAATCGTTGTTGACAAATATGTTCAGATGGGCGTTGTAATTGGTATCGGTCCTTTTGATGACCGTGGGAACATGGCCATCTTTAAAACCCGCGCAGCAGCCGAGCAATTTGTAACAGAAGATCCTTTTATTCTGGAAGGCCTTGTAAAATCTTTTGTTATCCACGATTGGGCAGATAAAATGTTGCCCGGATAAACTATAATAAAAAATGTAAATTAAATACTATGGAACAACAAAATTTCTCAACTACCATCCTGGTAGAACAATCACCTGAAGAAGTGTATAAAGCTATCATTAATCCGCGTGCCTGGTGGAACGAAGGAATTGAAGGCAAAACTGACCAACTCAATGCTGAATGGAATTATCATTTTGAAGATAACCATCGTACAAAAATGAAAAACATTGAAATGATTCCAGGTAAAAAAGTTGTATGGCTTGTAGAAGAAAATTATTTCAAATTTACAAAAAACCCGAATGAATGGGTAGGAGATAGAATTGTTTTTGATATTTCAAAACAAGGTGATAAAACGCAATTGGTTTTTACCCAGGTTGGATTGGTACCTGAATCCGAATGTTACGATGTGTGTTTCAATGCATGGACTGGATATATTCAAAAGAGCCTGAAAAGCCTGATTACTACAGGAAGAGGTGAACTCAGGTGGTATCAACAGGAATAA
>CAYNTP010000047.1:0-21240 GCA_964400415.1 uncultured Parafilimonas sp. | reverse complement strand
GCAGCAACAAAGCCAGGAGCAAAACTGTTTTCATTGCGGTAAAATTAATGACTGGTGCATTCAGCAGGAGCATAATCAAAAATTATTTTCACCCGGGGCTGGACTGTCAATCATATTTCAAGACAAGACAGATATCTATTGTTTCTGTTGGTGAAGACACCAACCGATAGAAAATTATTTTCACCCGGGGTTAGACTGTCAATCATATTTCAAGACAAGACACATATTTATTG
Organism: uncultured Parafilimonas sp.; assembly: GCA_964400415.1. Classification (GTDB taxonomy): domain Bacteria; phylum Bacteroidota; class Bacteroidia; order Chitinophagales; family Chitinophagaceae; genus Parafilimonas. The sequence continues at coordinate 21,007 of CAYNTP010000047.1, read as the reverse complement.
TTTCTGTTGGTGAAGACACCAACCGATAGAAAATTATTTTCACCCGGGGTTTTGATTGTCAGTTGTATTTAAGGACAAGACAGATATCTATTGTTTCGGTTGGTGAAGACACCAGCCGATTGAAAAAAGGATGATATATAAAAGACCAATTTGTCTTTTATTATTTCCATCTATTTTATATCGGGTAACCTTTAGTATAAAATGATACCTGGGGAATTAATCAATTCATTGAAAAAGGATTTTACTAACTACCATGAAATGTGTTTCAATTAACGGAACCTGCAACTTACATAAAAATGGCGCTAAAATGTTTGCACAAGATGAATTGTATTAAGAAATTGCTCTACCTTGGAAATAATTTACGTACCGAATAATTCTGGCTACTACTGAAGAACTACATCAATGCTTTGAGAAATATCTGAGTTAAAAAATGGATACTAAAAAACACCTATTCAATCATTATAAAAATTCAGAACATGTCACTAACAATTCAAAAGTATGTCATTCGTTTTACCAATGGCGTTAAGAATAGCCAGACTGAAGAGTTTGACTTTGATAAACCCGAACTAACGATAGGGCGAGACACTAACAATGATATCCAGTTTGACACTGAAAAGGAATTAGGGGTAAGCCGCGAACATGGAAAAATCATTAAGAAAGCAGACGACTGCTTCGTCCTTATGGACAATAATTCCAGAAATGGCACTTATGTAAATGGTAAAAAAGTTACCGGCAATGTTTTAATTCAGCCAGGTGATGAAATAAAGTTAGGAGCCAATGGGCCTTCTTTTATATTTGATTTGGATCCCAGGCCTTACCGCCCGCCCATGCCCACCCAGTTAGTGGAAGTGGCACCCAAAACAAGTACAATAGAAATAAAAGGGCATGTTGTAAAACCTGCTTCGAAATCTTCTCAGAAATTAATTTATTGGCTTGCGATTCCTATTGTCTTAATTCTATGTGGTGCCGGACTATTGTGGAAAGGAAATACCCAGAAAAATGTAGTAGAGAAGATGAGTGGGGCAGGTGAACTGGAAGTACATATTTCACCTATGCAGGCTGTTATGCCTGCTGCATATAAGGTGTATTCCAATCCTATGGCTCTGAATGGCAGGTATTACTTTTCTAAAATCGTATTGGATAATAAAGGTGGTGGTGAATTAAGAGACGTAAAAGTAGATTATGCAATTCCCGGATATATAAATTGGACAACTGCATCGGATATAAAATATATTCTGCCCAAGGGTTCTGCTGTTGTAACTATCTATCCTCAGTTTCCGCAAAAGATTACTGAAAAGACTACTGAGTCAACAGAAAGAGCCCAGATAAGGATTAGTTATTTTTCCAATAATAAGCCTGAGAAATATGAAAAGACCTACGCATTTGAAATGTTAAGTAGAAATGATTTCCTATATACAAATTTACCGGCAAGTGAAGTCAGGGGTGTTGCAGATATGGAAGACAACAATGACCTTACACCCGTATTTGTAACACCACAGGATCCGATAGTAAAATATTATACACAACAGATCCAGGAAAAATTGCTGGGAGGAGAAACTGCAGCTGTAGGTGGAGGAGACCAGGAAGCCGTTAGGTTTATGATGGGTGTATATGAAGCTACCAGGCGTACACACATGGTATATAGCGCTACTGATGGAATTTGGGGGCAGATTGGCGACATACAAAGTACTCAGCAAAAAGTCCGGTTACCCCGTGAAGTCATAACTGGAAATACAGGTCTTTGTATTGAACTATCCTTTTTATATGCAAGTGTGTTTCAGGCTGCAGGGCTGGAACCAGTTATTTTTTTCCAACCGGGTCATGCATATCCAGGAATAAGATACAATGGAAATTATTATGCTATAGAATCAACCGCTATCGGTGGAGAAGGATTAGGTGGTATATCCGGACCCGTAGAAGCATTTAAGGCTGGTATGAAGAGTATGAAAGAGTTTTTTCAAAAAGTACAACAGGGTGACCCCAGATATACTTTGGTTGATGTAGTAGCACTTAATAAACAAGGTGTACAACAAATGGAATTATCTGATGATGTTTTTCTACGTACCAAGGTAGATGAAATGGCAGCAAAATTTGCACAAGGAGGTCCATTTGTTTTCCAAAACCAAAAACAACAGGTTCAAAACGGTCAACAGGTACAACAATAACTCTATATCATTTGGTTGATTATTATTCTTATTTAATTAATCAATCAAAAGAATTTTTAAAAATTATTGCTTAACCAAAAAATACTATTCAAATGAAAAGGAAAATATATTTAGCTATTCTATCCATTTTAATTATCAGTATTGTCAATGGACAGGGAAGCAATCAAACATTGATGATTAATACCGAAGCCAGAATTGATTCCACCGGCAATGCCATCTTTGATGTGTCAGGGAAACTTACTGCTTCTCAATGGATATATTGGAACTATATGTATGGCGGTGGTAATGCTTCCAACGTAAAACGAACTTATGAAAGAGCTTTAAGTCCATACTATGTATATGACTTCAAATACAATCCAAATGAAATGGAGCGGAGTTTTACTATTCAATTCAAAGCAAAAGGAGCAGTAGAATATTTGGGAAATGACAAATGGGTGGCATCGTTGGGAATAAGAGATGTTCAACCGGTTAAACTTACAGAAAACTCTTTTAATTGTGTCGTTTCAGAAGGGAGCGGAAATGGCCTCATACAAAACAATATGAGATTTACACTTCCATCCACTGCAAACAATATGGTGTTTGATAAAGATGAATTCAATAATGTGGTGGTAAACTATAAAATGCCAACTGAAAGTGTAACAACCATTGGCAATTCAGGAATGAAAAAAACAGGTTATTCTTTGTTAGGTCTTGGCGTGCTTTCATTAATTGGGTTACTGGCATTCAGAAAAAGATTTGCTTAAAACAGTTTATAAAGAAAAAATAGTATGGGCTGGTTTAAGAAAAAGAAGCCTTTAAAATTGTTGCAATTCAGGAAGCGATTAAAGTTAGAAGGTATTAGTGCAGCAATACTTTCTGACATTGGTTGTACCAGGACGAACAATGAAGATGGTGCCATTATTTGCTATCCGGAAAATGAATCTGTTTGGAGAAAAAAAGGAATAATCTTCATTCTGACAGATGGAATGGGTGGGCATAACAGTGGTGAAGTAGCAAGCGAACTTGCACTGACAACTTTTGGAGATAGTTATTACAATGCAAGTGGAAATATTGTTGAATCGTTGAAAGAGGCTTTTATCTCTGCTAATAATTTTATTTACGAAACTGCCCAAACCAATGATGCTTATATAGGAATGGGAACAACACTTACTGCAATTGTTATTCTTAATGAGAATCTTTACCTGGCTCATATTGGTGATAGCAGGGCTTACCTGTTTAGAAATGAAAATGTGGTACAGTTAAGTAAAGACCACACTGTTGTTCAGCAATTAATTGATATGGGTGAAATTTCTGCTGAGGAGGCATTGAATCATCCTCAAAAAAATATGTTGTTATGTGCTTTGGGTACTAAGCCTGAGATAGAGCCTGATATATTTAAAATAGAAATGCAATTAGGGCACGAGGACATCATCCTTCTTTGCTCTGATGGGTTGTATGAATTTGTAAGCAATTATGAAATATCTGCAATCTTATCTACAGTTAATAATATTGAAGTAATGGCCAACCGCTTAGTTGATTTAGCCAAAAAAAATGGAGGGCATGATAATATTACAGTCTTATTAGCTACACGAAATGAACTTTCAACTATACCACAACTTAAAAACACAAGTGATTTTGAAATCCCGGTAATGAATGAAAACCTACAATCATGATTGGCACCACCTTACAGAATTATACAATAGAAGCACTCATTGGTGAAGGAGGAATGGGTAAAGTTTATAAAGCCATTGATAATACTTTAGGCAGAACTGTTGCTATTAAAAGCCTGAACGCTTCTCTTACCAATCAGCCTGCATTCCAGGAACGTTTTAAAAACGAAGCAAAGACACTGGCACGACTTACACATCCCAACATAGCTGTGATATACAATTATATCCAGGACAGGGATGATTACTACATGGTAATGGAATTTGTTGAAGGGAAAAACATGGATGAAATAATGCACCAGACCAATCCACTTCCTTACCAGGTGGTGGTTCCGGTTATGACAAGTGTGCTGGATGGTTTGGAACATGCACATCGAAAAGGGGTTTTACACAGGGATATAAAACCAGCCAATATTATGCTGACTCCTGAATCTGCTGTAAAACTTATGGACTTTGGAATTGCAAAGGTTTCAGACCAGGTCAAGCTAACACAGGTAAGCAGGCTCATTGGCACACTTGAATTTTTAGCACCTGAACTAATAGAAGGAAATGACCCGTCTCCGGCTTCAGATATTTATGCCACAGGTGTTACTATGTACGAAATGCTGACAGGAAAACTTCCTTTCACCGGGAAAAGCGATTATATGCTGATGCAGGAAATAGTAAAAGAAAAACCGGTGATGCCCGACAACTGGAATAACCTTGTTCCCGAAAATCTTTCTGATATAATTCTGAAATCTTTGGATAAAAAACCTGGAAACAGATTTAAAACCTCTGCAGATTTTGCCCAGGCTTTACGTAATGCATTTCCTGAATTGAAATCTTTGCCAATAGATTTTGTAAGAAGCCATACTGCTAAACCAATAGTTGCTCCTGCAATAAACACAGGTGTTTCATTACAGCCAACTACAGTTCAACCCGGGGATATTGCAAAGCCTGCACCACCAGCTACTACTTTATTAAGTGAATCACCTGCTACAAAGTTGGCTGATATAAAAAAGAAAGAAGTAGATAATTCATCTTTCTTCCAAAAAAATAAACTAGCAGTAATCGGAGCCATCGTTTTACTTATCATTGGTTTTACCTTATTCAAAGTTTTTTCCGATGGTAATAAAAAAACGGAAAATTCTGCTATTGCTGATAGCACACAATCAACCCCACAAACTCAGTCAGTAATGCTTGAAGATAATCCTGGAAGCAATACAAATAATGACTCTTTATCTTTCGCTTTAAATGATAAAAAACAAGAAGATTCAATTGATAATATTGAAAAAATAATCGTTCAAAAAGAGATTAAACCTACTTCCAATAAAAAACCTACAACACAAAATAAAGAATCAGAAAAACCAAAACCTTCTGAAGATAAACCAGAGGAATCTAAGCCAGAAGTCAAGCCTCAAAAAGTGGAAGAAGATAATAATGATAACGCATCAACTAATAATATTAAAGAACCCATAAGTCTAAGAGGACGTGGAGTTCCGGTAACTTTAATGCTTAGAGAAAACCTGTCAAAAGAAACTGCACATGAAGGAGACCCGGTTAGTTTCAAGGTAGTTGAGCCAGGATTGTATAAAGATGAAGTATTAATTCCGCAGGGCTCTGTGGTGAATGGCACTATAAAAGGTATTGGTGTCATTCGGATGAGCATTATCTTTAATTCAATTACAATACGCGGTCGTAATTATCATTTAAGTAAATCAGAAGCAGGAGCCAGTAAAGAAACTGTATTGTCCGGAAGAAGTTTTAAGTCAAGTATTAAGGGAATAATTTCTCCTTAATGAGCAAATAGTAGTAAAATGTAAGTTATTGTGTTTTTGTAGATTTAATCTGTGTAAACTTATTTCAGGATAAGACAGGCAAATTGAATAATGTTTTTTTTGGTGAGGATGCCAGCCGGCAGGAGATTGCTTTATTGAGAATGCTGTCAATGGTTGTAACAAGTGCAGTTTTTGATTTTTTATTTGCCAGGAGCTGAGCATTTATTGATGTATGAAAAATGCCAACTGAGAATAACATTAATAAAAACAACTTAAAAATGTCAGAACATTTTTTTGTACTTGTTTCAATAATTTTCATCAATTAAAATTATTATATCAATGAAATTTAATTATGTGTTCCTCCAATAAATTTTGCAACATTATCATGCAGCAATTTTAGCGACTCAGGATGCAGGTACACCATGTGGCCTGAATAATACAATTTGTATTCAATATTTTTTTGCAGTTCTTTTGGCATCGGTAAATGTCGCATTTCATATTGCCCTTCAAAATAAGGAGTACCAATGTCAAAATACCCTGAGTTCAACATCACTTTCATATTCGGGTCATACATCATGGCATGTGCCAGCGCAGTCATAACATTCGGATAAATATTTTCCTGTGGATCGGTAAAACCGGGGATCTTGTGACGGTAATCCCATTGTTCATACACACCTTCACCGCCGGGAGAAAAAGTTTGATCAAGTCCATATTTCAAATCATTTCGAACATAATTATTAAAGGCCGCAATAAAAGCTGCATCAATATAAGAATCCATCGGGTCATATAGACTTTTTTCAGCCAAAGGATTGATTGCATATCCACTGTATCGTGCATCTAAACGACCGGTTATTAAATTATCCTTATTCAATAATTCATGTCCGAATTGCTGATCTTCTATCCGCAGGTTTGCTTGCTTAATATACTCAATTGACAAGCCTGTATAATCATGTAGTTTTTCTGCTACCAGGTTAAATGTTGCAGCATCAAGCAAAGCGCCTTTATTTAATGCCAATGCATAATCGTTCATGGCAAAATTTTCCACCTCTTTCAGGAATGGCTCCAACTGAGCCGGTTGATTGGGAAGCAAATGATGATACCACGCTACTGCTGCATAAGATGGCAATGCCAGTTGATATGGAAGATCATTGCCCGGTTCTGCATGAGGATTGTCTGGAGAATTAGCAATATTTAAAATCTGTGAAAGCAAAATAATCCCGTTTAAGCTGATACCTCTTCCTTCCAAAACATCTGCAAGTGCTGCAGAACGAAAAGTACCATAGCTTTCTCCAAATAAATATTTTGGCGAGTTCCAGCGATTGTAATCAGAAAGGAACTGCATGATAAAATCAGCAAAAGCATTTGCATCCTGGTCTGCACCATAAAAATCCGAAGGCTTACCGGCCCCACCCATTTCTTTTGTAATGATCTTACTGAAACCTGTTCCCGGTGCATCAATAAAAACAAGATCACTGGCATCTAACAAACTGTAATCATTATTCACTGTTTTAAATGGAGCCTGCGTGCGGGAAGTATCCTTCAGAGAAACACGCTGCGGCCCAAAAGCACCCATGTGTAACCAGAGTGAAGCACTGCCCGGGCCGCCATTATATAAGAACGTAAGCGGCCTTTGCGAAGGATCGTTTCCACCTTCTTTAAAATATGCTGCATAAAAAATGCTGGCAGTGGGGGTATTCATTTTATCTTTTAAAACAATTGTTCCGGCAACAGCCTTATAATTTATAAGGTTTCCTTCTATTGTTACTGAGCCATGAGTGACAGAGGGCTTTTCTGTTTTATAATTAAGAGCAGTATCATTTTTATTTTCTTTTTCAATCTGTGAAAATGAAACAGAGTATGCAAATTGTAAAATGACAATCAATGTAAAAATGATTTGTTTCATACTTATCAAAATTATGTTGGTTAAAACGTTGGTATCAGGCAATCCATATGCAGATATTCTTCAAACTTACAAATTATATGACAGAATAATTTTTGAACAAGTGAAGTGGAAATACTGCGATGGTTTATTACCATGAAAAATCCGGTAATTAAAATACCATTCTGCAGAAGCCTGTGCAGAATGATTCCAAACAAAAAGATAGTTAGCACGGCTCAATAATTTTTTAAAAATTATGGTATCAATTTTTTTTAAACTGAATAGCCTAACTATGAATAGAATCCCGGCCATATTACTGCTATTCAATTTTTATGCTCTCTATTAATTCTCTACAGATAATCCGTAATTCTTAATTCGTAATTCTTAATTCGTAATTTTTAATTCGTAATTCATCTACCTACTTAAACCACTTCGCACAATTTTTCATTTTATCGTCGAGCAATTTTTGTGAGGTAGCGTCTATCGGGTATTTTTCAGACAGGGTTTTTATCCATTGTAATTCCTTGCAATTTTCCACATATTTCAGGTTTTGTTTTTTGAAGTCATCATCATCATTAAAGTTATATTGCATATAGCCTGCAAAACTATTTTTCAGCAATGTTTGCAGCATTTGCCGGGTAGTGTCATCCACCTGTTGTTCTTCAAGAACCTGGTTGAATGCCTTTACATATCGTTTAGCTTCCCATCCTTTGTAAGATATTTTCCCTGCCTTATCCAAAGCATAAAACGGAGGTATCATCAATTGATAATCCCACCTTGCAAGTGCATCCAGGTTGGGTAATTCTATTTTATATTTTATATCCTGTGGTGCTTCAGCAGCAAGTGAAATTAAAAAGTTTAGTTGTGTCGCAATGGTGGCATTAGCTATCTCAGTTTTTGAATCAGGGTAAGGTTTAGTAGCTACTTTTCCCAGGAAGTGAATGCAATAGTTTATATAATCCTGGTCAAAATAATGCGCTTTCACAGCTAATTTTTCCAAATCGTCAAAAGCACCCAAAAGTCTCCCGATTGGATAATCATCAATTCTGTTTAAGTCATTATCCATAGTTGCTGATTTCATGTAACTAACCAGCGCACTATCCGGTTTATTTTGTGTATTAAAAATAAATGCCTTTCCTCTGTAAGCTAAAAGAAATAAAGGTTGCGGATTATAATTTTCATAAGAATTAGTAGAATGATAATCTCCTGTTTTCATATCTACATGTGATTCTATTGTTGTTTTTACCTGTAAGGATGGCGAAAATGCATCATGATTGTAACTATTTTCTGTACTGATTGATTTGTCAAAATAATTCAGTGCAACATTCATCAGCGCAGGATTATCAAAAAAACCATCAGAGTTTAAAAGGGTGGAACCCAAAAAATAATAAATGTTGGATTGCGCTCTTTTTGCAGGTCCATAATAATCAGGACCGAGAGAAGTGTTGCTATAATCATCAATATGCCGGCTGACTTGTTCAAATAATTTCAGGTCTTCCTGTGTAATATTTTTTTTCCCTTGGTAAGGACCAAGATTGCCGGACACATAATCGTTGATGTCACTAAACTTATTAATATTGGGATACATCAACATAGGTTTATTTTTATTTGCCGCCTCCAGCAAAGCAATATTTTTTTTGGCATCCACATCGTCGGGATTCACGCTAAGTGCCAAACGATAGTCTTCAAGTGCCTTGTCCTTTTTTCCTAATTTAAAATAAGCAACTCCCCGGTTAATATACATAAAAGATTGCGGGGTAAAGCCCAATGCTTTTGTAACTTCTATGGCTCTTGTACCATAATCCACAGCGTTGTTATTGTCGCCCAGATTTAAATAGCAATAGGCCATATGAGCAATTGTAAAGTTTGCTTTGGGATTAATCCCTATAACTCTTTGATAGCAATCAATAGCTTTCTGATATTGATGTTGTTTTTGCGCCAATAGTCCTGAAATATTCAGTGCAATTTCATTTTTAGAGTTGATGGATAAAGCTTTTTCGGCAAATAGAGAAGCATTGGCATCATCTTGTATTGAGTAATATGTATTAGCAATTTGAACTAATGCAGCATCATTATTGGGTTCTTGTTGCAACACCTGTTTAAAAAGCTGGATAGCTTCATCAAAATGCTTGTTATTGTAGGCGGTCATGCCTTTTTGGAAAATATCCGTTACTTTCTGTGCAGAGGTATTATTGAATGAAAAAAGGAAAGCCAATATTAAAATGGATACCTGACAAAATAGTTGTTTATACATAGGACAATATTTTAAGGCGATTGATTGTGTACTTTTTAAAGCAAAAATATTTTATTGATATAATAATTTGCAACTGTTTATACTGCAAAATAAATAATCTCAAAAACAATGTTAGTTTGTATTAAATGAAAATTGGTTGCTTTTTTAAGCTACTAATTTAAAAAAGGAAAAGTGTTGTTTCTCTATATTTCTATTTTGCCGCAAAGGCTCAAAGAAGCACAATACCACAAAGCAACACGAAGGAAATTTTAGTGAGCCTTAGTACCTTGATTATATACTTCAAAAAATCACTTAAAAAGATTTTGGATAGAAGGGCCTGCAGCATTGAATCCTCCATTTACACTGAGCTCACCTGTGAATAAATTCATGCCGGCATTTCCTCCTAAAGGGCCATTCACTTCAGCTCCTACTGTTCCTTTCACTATTAAATCAACAGGGTTCAAGTTGCCATCAAATTTAATGGTGGTTTCTACTGATGCACCAATGGAACCTTTGATATTTTTAGTGATTTCAAATTCTTTATCTTTACCGGCTTTGGCTGATATACTATGGCCGGTAGTCGCCCAGGTTACAGGGTCTATACTACGTTCATACTTAAATGATCCGGCTTTAAAATCGGCATACACCGACCAGCCTTCGCAATTCATTTTTCCGCCTGTAACTATCAGGTCAACTTCAAATTCTACTTCGCAATGTTCCCTTTCCCACTCATGTATTTTCCCTTTTTTATTATCTTGTTTTAAATACTCACCACAGGGTTTTGATAAACCGCCATCCACATAATATGGAAAGAATGACCGAAAACCATTTAAGTCCCGCAAGTATTGAACATAAAAACTATAGTTAACAGCTGTGGGATCTTGTACAGTTTGCATGCTAATGGTATTCCAGAAAAGATATTCCTGCAAACGTTGATTCAGCAGGTCTTCCATTTTGTGAATATATCCATTATTTATTTCAGCAGATTTGGATAACCATTCAGTCTGCCTGTCTTGTTTTAACGTACATAGTTCTTTTTCAATTTCTGCTACACGGGCATTTTCAGCCGTTTTTCCTTCGCCAGCATCTATCGTTTTTAATTCCTTTTCTAATTTTTCAATCCTGGTATCATACGATACTTTTAATGATTGTTTCAAATCATCTTCTGCCTTTTTTCTATTCACTGCTTCGGTTTTCATGCGGGCAAAATAAGATTTGCTGAATTGCGGGTTGTCAATACTGGCCATCATCAGCGCTGCTTTTGGTAACATTGGATTGGTAAGCGATGATTTCATATCATTTATGGATTGAGTGAAACCGGGTTTGCCTGCATTAGCCATTACTTGTTGCATCTGCGCCATTCGCTTATTTATATTTTCCATTCCCTTAGCTTCATAATCCTTGATTATAGTCTTTGCATCCTGTTCCGCTTTCGTCACCGTAGCATCTAAGTTTTGAAAAAATGTATTGATATCCGGATAGGCAGCAACCGCTTCTTCATAAGATGCCGGAATGGCTGGAATAATAAAACGTTTTGTGATGCTGTGGTCTTTGTAAAATTGTTTGAAGTTATTGCGGATTGTCTCGGACATATCAACGCCGGGTGTCACCTGGTTCAATAAATTAATCATTTCGCTTGTAGCGCATCCATTCGCAATCGCTTTTTGCAGATAACCCCCGCAGAGTTTATTATTCCCCTGGCTTTTTGTAATGAGCGCCATGGAACGATATGCTTCTCCGTTTGTTGAATCTTTCATAATAGAAGATTGCAGGAATGATTTTGCTTTATCGGTATAGCCAAGACTAAGATATGCCTGGCCAATATTGTTGAGCAGGGTACCACTTTCCGGTAATGCTTTTTGTGCATATAATAAAAGTGGTAACGACTTATTTGCATAACCAGACATCGTTAATAAGGCGCCCAGGTTATTGATAGAAAGATAATCATCAGGAGTCGTGATACAGGCATTGGTCAATAAATACAAGGCTTTATCCAATTCATTATGTGTCCAGAAAACCATTGCATATTGACCGGTTTGTTTCCCTTTATTTAGTAAACTTTCTACAGCGCTTTTATGGCCTGGTTCCATTTTCTTTGACAACTCAGCAAAAACAGGTTTTAAATAAGCCACTAATTTTGATTTATCCGTAGGTGTCGGTGGTATTGCCAATTTTGACACAGCGGTTGGAATTTTATTAGGGTCACCTGTAGGCATCAGGACCAGTCCTGTAGGACCTGCTTGTGTATTATTATTTACCTGGTTGATAGCATTGTTCATTATTTTATTTCCTCCGAACGCATTCATCATACTATCATACATTCTTCTTGCTTCCGGTTTCATATTGGCTAGTGTTTCATTTAGTTTTTTTTGCGCAGCCTGCAGGCTTTCTTTCTGTTCTTTGGTGGGCTTTTGAGAAAAGGCTGAGAATGTAAGAGTACTAAACAGCAATAACAGGTAAGTTGATTTCATCTTTTAATATTTATGAGATAAAAGTAATTGGATGGTTAAAAAGAAGGTATCATTAAAAAAGATGATTTTAATTTAATTACTACTGTAACATCTTTCTCAACGCTTCCAAATCAAAATTCTTTTCAAAGTTCTCAAACAGGCGCTTTGAAAAACCTTTGTCGGCGCTGATTTCATACCGAAACTGCACTTCCATAAAAATCGGTTTTGCCGGCTGGTTTAAGCTTTGTTTGAAATATTCCGGGTTCAGCACATACAGCGCAGACTTGTATTCTTCTTCCTGGTCATAAAAGTTTCCCAATTCATTTAACCGATCGTTTGCATCGTAGGTACCGCCATGGTTTCCCACTATGGCCTGCTTTTGCAGCCATTCTTCTTTTTGGTTGGCCAATAACTGTTTTATTTTTTCTTTTTTAGCTTCGTATAATTTTGGATATGCCGCTTTATCAGCCTGTAAAATAGCCATCTGCTTTTTTGCATAATCAGCGTTATTTCCGGCAAGCCCATTCATTTTCCCGTTCCAGTCGTATTCAAAATTTGCTTTTTCAATTTCAAGATAATCCAGCATATCCTGTAAATACTGTTTGCGTGTAACAGGTATCAGCAACGGAATGCCGGGTTTGGTAATAAGATAATGCCGGTCTATCCATAAAGAAGACTTAGGGCCATTCGTGCCATACCTGTCGCCACTTATCCAGTTTTCAGTATATCCATTGCCGCTATTCAGTTTCAAAAAATCGTTGTGAGCGTCTTTATAGTTATTAGAACGGTTGTCTAATAGTATTCTTTCGGAAATATACTTTGACACATTGACCGGATTTTTGCCTGAACCTTTAGCTTGTACATAATCACTTGGGATATTATATTGGATGGAGTTGGGATATTTTGAAATATTAAAATTCCCTATTCCAATATCCAGTGGTGAAATGTTACCGGCCAGTGTTGGGTTTATTTTCACTCTTAAAACAGTTCTGTATTCATCTACTGTTTCTACAACATTCAGTTTGGCAGGACATACATTTTGATACACAGCTAATTGATAACTGTAACCGGTATGATGAAAGCTGCCATTATCGCTGATATCATTGCTGAAACTTACCCTGGCTACGCAACCGGTGAGATTAAAATTTTTGCGGCTCGCTTCTTCTAATTTTTCAATGGCAATCAGTTGATTGGTCATGTATGTTTTTTCCTGCGGTGAAGCTGCTTTTAAGCTAAACGCATATTTTGGTTTGGTATGATTGGTGTATATCCCCGGAATATTATCAGCAGTGCCATTACAGGGAACATTAGCCATAAGGTCTTTTTTTTGAGCAAATGTGGTTGTAATGCCTGTCAGCAGGGTAATTATTAAAAAGCTGAAAATGAAAGATTGTTTTTTCATTGTATAAATAAATTTGTTTGTAAAAATAGATGGATTGTGGAGAGGAGGTAATCATTAAAAAAGATGATTTTGAACAGCTACAGATACTCAGATTTATTTTTCAATTAAATGTCATTGGCAATGTTGCTGCATTTTGTGGTTGTATTTCATTTTGATATACTACTTTGCTATCACCCGTCCTTTTGCTACCGACTGAAACGTTTCAGTAAAAATGTAATTGTACCTACATTTTTACCTCAATCATTTTTTTTATCATTAACCCCTTCCGAAAATCCATAATTGCCTTATCATTTAATACATAGCTAAAACATTTAATTAGTAATAGTTATTTTAATCCCGGAGGGAAATCAATAAGCGTTTTATCACTTAATACATAGCTGAAGTATTTAATTGTATAGGCGCCATCTCGTTCTGTAGCGTTGCCATTATCTAACCGGAGGATTGTTGCTACATTACTGTTATTAATTCCGAACTGATGTTTTTACAACAAATGAACGGATAAAGAAAGCGCAGAATCAGATACAAAAACAATAGAATGGATTTTAGATATGCCCCGACTTCCAGGGAATCCTCTTTTCAGTACACTAACACTTTGTCCTTTCTTTTGTTAAACGCTATTCTATTCCGTTAAGTAAAACTCAATATTGTATTCTGTTTCCCCGAGATAGCCATTATTACAAAAGATTACTGTCTTGGCTTCTTCATTGCTATCATCCAGGTGCCGGTTATTTAGCAATAATGTTTTGCCATTGTATAGTGCTTTAACCGTGTATTTACCGATGGGTATGTCTGTTGCCATAAAAGTGCCTGCTACATTCTCAACCGGTCTTTCAAATGCAGTAACGGCCGTTCCATCAATTAAATTTGTTTCGCCGGGATAAGGGGTAAAAGATAGTTTTACTTTTGTCATATCCAAATCAGCGCCAAATAGGTACAGGTCAACATGTGCACCATAGTAACCAATATTTCCTGGCCGTTTGCCGCTGAGCTTCCATTTGAAGTTTCGGACCGCACCGCGGGCTTTGCTAAAAGTTCCAGTGTTATCTGGCTCCAGGTCAAATTTATAGGTTTGACCGTAAGCAGTTTTCGTAAGCTGGGCTTTGGCAGTCCAGTCACCCGCCGGTTCATTTGGCAATGACACCTCGTATTTTCCTTCACTATTACTGGTAGCGAATAGATAACTATTGTACCACACCGTATGTTCAATCGTAATGCGTGCATCCTTCACAGGAAAGTTTTTAGCGTCTGTTATCTTACCGGTTACCAGGCCATTGTTCGTTCCTGGCTCGGGAGTGTTCGGTGAAACTTGATCTTTTCCGCATGAAGTTAGAATCGTACTGCAAATAATTGACAATAGCCAATTGAGTGTTTGGTATCTCATGTGTAATATTTTATTGGTTAATTGAGTCAGGAATTTTATGCAACTTGTGAGAGATGCGCTTTGTTTTCGGAAATCATTTCATGCTCGTCTTCATCCGGGATCTGAATGCTTAGAATGTACCTGAAGTAGTAAGCAATAACGAATGCTACCGGAATACTGATGGATGTCCAGGTAGCCAGATCTCTGGAGATACCCTGGAAGTCCTTGTAATACCTGAGATAAGCGCCAAGGCCAATTACGATACCTGCAACGGATGCGAGTAAATATCCGAGTGTGCATTGCCATATCCATTTTGCCGGAGCTTTGACGAACGGTCGTAACTGTATGGCGTTGATGATGCCAAATGACAGAAACATAAAAAGAATATCAAATGGCACGAAGAGGGTATAGTAGCCCAGCCAGAACACCCATGGCGCAAAGAAAAGAAAGGGCCAGGTGTCTGACAGCGTTTTCTTTTTCCCGACTACTTCAAATGTTTTGTTCCTAATAAATGCTGTAATGAAAACGAAAATGATTATTGAAATGGTGTGCATGATAAACTGGGGCGTCGTCAATAGTTTATCATGATCGCCGGTAAATCCGTGTGCAATCAACGGATGTAAAATGCCCAAAAATGCCGGGTAAACGACCAGATTGCCGGATACCCATTTTTTTAAAAACATGCTTTTTGTTGTCTTCATAATATTTATAATTTTGAATACAAAGAACTTTAGTTTTGAAGCCGGAAAAAGGTATTTTTTATTCCTGAAACGATATATTTTGCGCCATGGGCTTACAGGGAACAGTCATACGTACCATCTTTCAAACAGCTACTTCATTCGGTGCCGCATTTGACACACTTTGCCAGATGTCAGGCATCCGGCAGGAAGAGATCAGCGATTCAGAAAATATGGTGGACTGGGAAAAGGCGGCCCTCATTTGGGTGCCACTTCTAAAATTGACTAACGATCCGCTTGTGGGACTTCATGTGGGTATGGGAACGGAAAAACTGCTACAAGGTATGGTTGGTTTTTTAATTCAAAGCAGCAAAGACCTTCATCAGGCATGCAGCATTTTATGCAAATACGGCCGCCTCTCGTCGCCCATGGTGGAATACAAATATGTAGTAAAAGAGGCAGCTATTCTGGAAATAATGCAAAATAAAATGTGGCTGATGAAGCATCCGGAACCTGCACGGCAGGCTCATGATTTTTTATTTGCGTCCCTGATAAATACTTCTTCAGCATTGACCGGCAAGCGCATCATCCCTGTAAGAATTGAACTGACTTATGAACGACGAGCTGTTGACGAATATCGCAATTTTTTTGGGTGCGATATCTTATTTAATCAAGAGACCAACCGTATTATTCTGGACAAAAGAGATATAGAGCTACCCATACTCACCAGCGATCAATCTATGTTTGAACGATTCAATGCAATGGTGGACGAAAAGCAGGCATTAATGATTAATAACACTATAGAAGGAAATCTGAAACAGGTTTTGTTTATGCGGTTTAAAGGCCGTATTCCATCGGTTGATGAAGCAGCGTCCGCTCTTCAGATGACGCCGCGCAGTCTGCAGCGAAAATTGCTGCAGGAGCGGACAACTTTTCGGGATGTTGCGGGGGCCGTAAGAAAAGATATTGCATTACAACTGATGCAAAATCCTGCGATAAAAATATCTGAAGTTTCAGATATTTTAGGCTACTCCGATCCAACGGCATTTCGTAAGGCTTTCAAGTCGTGGACAAAAACAGCGCCCCGTACCATCAGAAAAAGTGAAACCAGGCAAGGGGCACATTAACAGTAAATCGCCCAAGCAACTTATAATTCCTGCAGGCCTTTAATTTTTTGTTACCTGATCCGGTTCATTTTTGACATGATACAGCGCTTGTGATCAAAGTGTGACAAATTCTACACGACGATTCTTTGCCTTTCCGGCCGTCGTATTATTTGTTTCTACAGGTTTGGTTTCACCCATACCATCGGTTTCCATCCTGTCGGGTGCAATGGAAAATTCGGAGGCTAATATTTCTTTGATTGCTTCTGCCCGTCTTTTTGACAATTCCAGGTTGGCGGCATCGTCTCCATCACTATCCGTGTAGCCGGTTATTTTTATTCGTACAACTGCATTGCTTTTCAGGACATCGGCAATTTCTTTCAACAGGCCAAAGCTTTCCGGCTTTACCGCAGCGGAGTTGGCAGCGAACAGAATTCCTGAAGTAGAGAATTTCCCTTCGTCAATTAATTTATGCCTGGTGTCTGCAATGCCTTTTGCCACCCTGATATTTGAAATGTCGTAACCTACAACATCTCTTTGGGTACCATTGCCTTTTACGAAAAAGAATAACTGGTTAATTTTCGCATTCGGCAGGATAGCATGCGGTAGGTCATACATTTTTTCCTGGATGAACCAAATGCGCAAGCGCTCGCCTTGCACCTGCATGGAAATATGGATGGGTTTGTTAATTGATGTCTGGAGTTCAGGGTATTTTTTGATTTCTGTTTCCAGATAGGTATGGAAATTTTCAAAAGATTGATAATGCATTCCCGAACCATTATAATCGTAGGGCTGCACCTTTAGTTCGGCTGCAAAAGCTCCTTTGTAATTGTTTATTGCGCGCCTGTGTGAGATGGTGTCTTCAAAAAATGTCATCAGTCCAAACCCCAGTTGAGAAAAGATGGCTTTAGGATCATTACGACGCATTAACAGGTCGAATTCAACGGTAAAGTTTTCGGTGAATGACTCCTTATTATCAGTCAGGTAAAAAGCATCACGCGACAATTCTACCCATTTACCATCCAATCCTTCGATATTCACGACGGCGGCCGTACCAGTACTGTTCCAGCCGATGGGAGATTCCCCCAACGTTTCACCTGAAAAATCATTGCTGTAAATAAGGGTTTCGCCCGGTTTAAAATCAAATTTTTTGTAGCTCGAAAGACCAGCAGAAGTTTGCTCAAAAGCTGAATTAGTATTTACATCCGTTTGTGTTTGGGCTTGAGATGTGGTTGCCCCGTTGGATTGCTGCGTCTTCTTGCCTTCCATTTTATCTAGAGTCCGGTCGGCAGCCTGTCCCACTTTTTCGTCAATCCTGTTGTTGGTTTTCGTTACTACTGTTTGTTTTGCTCTTTTTAACAGCGACCCCAACTGTGCATGAAGGATGGCTGGCATAGAAAGAAAGGCCATTGCGATAAATATTGATTTAAGGGCTATCGCCATCCGGGTTGATTGAGCAATCAATCCTTTATCTGTTTTTTGAAATAATTTATTTGTCATGATGTTTAAGTTTTCTGATGCAAAAAAAACAAAAGACACCCTAGTGAAACAATGTATTTTATACGTTAAGGAGGTTACTTTACGCCATTTTTTACTGATTGCGGATGTCCCCTCTGAAAGGGAATGCTGCCGTCTGGTTTTCGTCCCACAGAATCAAATGGTCAGATATTAAATGTATTGACCGTTTTATCCTTGTCATTGAATAAATGTTTCCATTATCCTGAGTAGAAAAAATAAAGGGACCTTCGGATAGAAATCAACGGTGACAAAAAAGTTTATTTGTTTGCAAACAGATATTTCGTGCGTGCATCCCAGTTATGGTAAATAAAAAATAAAAATGTTGAATAAAAGTTTGTTTACTGATTGATGAAGTAAAAATAGCTGGTAGTAACAGCGAATGGAATCATTAAAAAAGATGATTTTTAGGCTGATAAATTACAGTACGCTTGGGGAAAATGGTTTTTTTGTGAATGCATAAAACATCTGCATCCTGTTTATTATTTCAAAAAATAATGATGTAAATTTCAGGATTCAATTATGACTTTTAAATACAAGACAATTACCAGGAAGAAACGAATTTGTTTATGAAAGAAGGCGGAATCTGCAAATTCAAAAAAGTCTTTGAAGAGGGGTAAAACCGATTAATTCGTGAAATAAACGTAGCAAGAACAGCATAAATTATTTTTATATGGAACAACAGGCAGCTATTAAGATTTTTGAAGAAAAAAAAGTAAGAACAATCTGGGATGCCGAACAGGAAAAGTGGCTTTTATCGGTTATAGATGTGATAGCAGTCCTTACTGATCAGTTAAACTACCAGGGAGCTAGAAATTATTGGAAAGTACTGAAACACAGGCTTGCAAAAGAAGGAAATGAAACGGTTACAAATTGTAACCGTTTGAAAATGGAGGCCGAAGATGGAAAGCAGCGCTTTACCGATGTAGCCGATACCGAACAACTTTTCCGCCTTATACAATCTATTCCATCGCCCAAAGCAGAACCTTTCAAATTGTGGCTTGCACAAATAGCTTCCGAAAGATTAGATGAAATGCAAGACCCCGAACTCACCATTGACCGGGCAATGAAAGAATATTTGCAATTGGGCTATTCCGAAAGCTGGATCAACCAAAGATTAAAAAGTATTGAAGTAAGAAAAGAACTGACGGATGAATGGAAAAAACGAGGTTACAAAGAAGGCGTTCAGTTTGCCACACTTACCGACATTATTACCAAAGCCTGGAGCGACAAAACAACCAAAGAATACAAACAACTGAAAGGATTGAGAAAAGAAAACCTGCGGGATAACATGACTAATACCGAATTGATATTAAACATGCTGGCAGAAGCGTCAACAAAAGATATTTCTCAGGCGACCAACCCAAAGAATTTTAATCAAAGTAAAAAAGTTGCTAAACAGGGTGGCAATGTGGCAAAAGTGGCCAGAAAAGAATTAGAAGCACGTACCGGGAAAAAAGTGGTATCTGGCATTAATGCAAAATCTATGCTTCAGCTGAAGACAAGTAAGAAGAAATAAAAACAAGTTCTTACTAATCCGTTATCTTGCCCTATCTATTGCAGAATTCTTTTTTCTTACATCAATTTCCCGGGGTCATATTTTTATTATTAACCCATTCTGAAAATTGATGATTGCCTTATTATTTAATGCATAGCTAATACTATAATTAGTAACAGTTATTTTACACCAGGAGGAAAGTCTATATACTTAATATCACTTAATACATAGCTGAAATATTTATTTGTATAAGCGCCGTCCCTTTCTGTAGCTCCGCCACTATCTAACCGTAGGATTGTTGCTACCTCACCGTTATGAATATTGAACTGGTAGGTAGTTTTTTCTAATTTCCAGTTATTTTTTTTAACCAGGCTGCCCCACTCTTGAGTATTATTGGTTTTCTTCCACTCCCCGGACATTCCTTTTGTTGGTGTCAATGTAAGTTTGTCGCCATTTACTGTCCATGTGCCGGTTTCGTTACCGTATAAAATATTCTCTATGTGAACCGACCAGGTTTTAAAGCAATAAAAATAAGTGCCATCGCTTTTAAATGTGTATTCTTTTCTTATGTATCCTCCGGTATAAAGAATAAAGTGATTCACAACACCCCTGGATTCTGCAGAATTTATTTTCCAAAGACCCACAATGGAAGTATGTTTTGTATTTGCATTAGCATTTGTTTCGGATTCACTATTTGTTTCACTTACTGCATTGGCATCTAAATCTATATTATCTATCAAAGATTGATAAATTTTCATATAGGGCATAGCTGTTGAATTGCATAATACAGCTACACAAACCCGGTTATTGGAAAATACGGTTAGCATGGAAGCCACATTGGCACCATTGTATTGCCATACACCCGAGCCGCTCATTACAGTCCAGCCGTCAGAAGTTTTGGGTGCTGTTTTTTCGGGAGAAGAAATCGTTTTTCCCTGTGCCACCAGTTCATTCCAGTCTTTATCTAAATCGGTTTGAATATCACCTTCGCTGTTGCGATGCTGATATATGGCAATCTGTGCCCAGGATGCACCATCTATCCTGGAGTAAGATATGTTACCATTACCTTGCTGCATCGTCCAATCAGCAGGAGGTGTGTAGGAAACGATATCAAATTTTTCTTTTTGAGCAAAGAGGTTTGCTGTGAACATTGTTAATACAATTGAAAGGATGAGAGATTTCATATTTAAAGCTTATGATGTAAAAATAGCTGCAATGATTTCGGGGTGGAATCATTAAAAAAGATGATTTATTCTGCCACATAGGCTCAAAGACACAAAGCAACACAAAGAAAAAACTTAGTAAACCATAGTGCCTTCGTG
>CAYNTP010000046.1:0-21685 GCA_964400415.1 uncultured Parafilimonas sp. | reverse complement strand
AAATCAAGGTTTAAAACTTTCGATAATCATTTTGTTGAAGGTGTTTTGATACCTGCGGAAGACAGAAAGACAGCCTGCGTATCATCACAGATTGGATGCAGCCTGAGTTGTAAATTTTGTGCAACAGGAAAAATGCAAAGAGAACGCAACCTAACGTTTGATGAGATTTATGACCAGGCAGCATTGATTAATGCCCAAACAGAAAGGATTTATAACAAAAAGCTGAGCAATATTGTTTTTATGGGCATGGGCGAACCACTGCTGAATTATTCGAATGTATTAAAGGCAATAGAAAAAATTTCTGCTGAAGATGGCATGGGTATGAGCCCACGCCGCATCACTGTTTCCACTGCAGGCATTGCAAAGATGATAAAGAAATTAGGCGATGACCATGTGCGGTTTAAACTTGCTTTGTCATTGCATGCAGCCAATGATAAAAAGCGCAATGAGATAATGCCCATCAATGAAAACAATAACATCAAATCGCTCATTGATGCATTGAATTATTTTTACAAACACACAAAAAATGAAGTAACATTTGAATATATTTTGTTCCGGAATTTTAATGATACCCAGAAAGACGCTGAAGAACTGGTGAAACTGTACAGGCAGGTGCCGGCAGACCTTGTGAATATTATTGAATACAACCCAATAGATGGTGCATCATTTGCAAAACCTGATGATACAACCATTGAACATTTCATGAAATACCTGGAAGCTAACCGTGTGAATGCAAGGTTGCGCAGGAGCCGTGGTAAAGATATTGATGCAGCCTGCGGCCAACTGGCTAATAAAAATAATTTCTAAATTATTTTCTGACTATTGTCTCCATTAAAAATATGTTTTTTTAAGGTGGCTTAAGCTTTCATGTGTAATGGACTGTATCATGTATTTTTATACAGCAATCCTGTAGGTTTTGTAATTTTCTAACCCGGTTTGATGAAAGGAATTATCATGAAAAAATCAGTTTTATTATTGAGTGTTGTTGTGTTTTCATTTTTCTCCTGTGATATTTTGACGCCGGATAAAAATTCAAAGACAGGGAATGATAAAATGCGAAATACTGATTCTGCTGCACTGGAAGCACTGGCGCCGGCTCCTGTTTCATTTGATGATTCAACATGGTTCACTGAAGCGGCAAATGCTAATGCTTCAGTAATTGCATTGAGTACTCTGGCTCAGCAAAAGTCAACATCAGAAAGGATAATAAATTTTGCCACCATGATTGTTGATGAAAATGAAAAGGAAAAAGAAAAGCTGGAACAACTGGCATTTATTAAAAAAATAAATTTCCCGGTTGTAACAGATGAAACTGCTCTGCAAGATTGGGATGAGTTGAATAAAAAATCAGGAAAAGAATTTGACGAAGCTTATATCAGCTATCTGCTCAGCTTACAATCAAAACTAAAGGATGTATTTACTAATGGGAGTATAAACCTGCAAGACCCAGATTTGAAAAATTTTGCTACTGTTACATTACCACATATCCTGGTGCTACAGGATTCTATTGTTGCTATTGAGGGCAACCAGTAATTTTTTTGAATGGAGAAAGAGTATTAAAAAAATGAATGGTGGATATTACGAACAATGCAAAATAGTTTGTATGATTTTTGGCAAAGGATTTATCAAAAAAAATGGAATTGTATTGAATAATTTTTGAAGACCACACGACAAAAATTTTCTTCATGCCGTTCGCTCTTTTTTTCAGAATAATCAATTTATATTTTATGCGATGGAAGAAGAATGTATTGACCATTCATTATAAACTCTATTTTTGAATTTTCATAATTCAGAAACACTTCGAGATGGAAATTGATTTTGTAGTTACATGGGTAGATATGACGGACCCGGAATGGCAGAAAGAATTTGCAATGAATTCCGGTAAAATTGATAACAGCAAAAATGAGTTGACTGCAGCGAGATTCAGGGACCATGGTCTGTTAAAGTATTGGTTCAGGGGAGTTGAGAAGTTTGCACCCTGGGTTAGAAAAATCCATTTTGTAACATGTGGCCAGCGGCCGGAATGGTTAAATTTTAATCATCCTAAACTGAATGAAGTAAAACATGAAGATTATATTCCCAAACAATTTTTGCCCTGTTATAATTCTAACGTGATAGAAATATACATGCACAAAATCCAGGGGCTGACTGAACATTTTGTTTATTTCAATGATGATTTTTTTGTTATCAACCAATTAAAACAGGAAAGGTTTTTTACAAATGGGTTGCCCAATGATATTGCAGCATTCCGAATGAATTGGGGTTTGTCTTTATGGAACAAATGTCTGAGAAATAATATTGTTATTATCAACAAAAGGTTTGATAAAAAAGAAGTAATGAAACGCGACCATGATAAATGGTATAACCCGATTTATGGAAAACGTGGCAGGTTGACAAAAAGGTTGAAATACTATAACAAGTTTGTTACGTTGCGCACACCGCACAATGCACAACCATACCTGAAAAAAACGTTTGATGAAGTTTGGGGCTATGCAGGAAAGGAATTGAATGAAATGTCAACACACAGGTTTCGCAGCCCCAAAGATTACACACTCGAATTGTTCAGGACATGGCAAATCTGCCAATCTGATTTTCATCCGTATAATACCTACAGCGATACTAAAATGTTCCCGTTATTGTTCAAGACTAAAAAAGCAATTAATGCAATACGCGGACAATTATTTTCTCTTGTTTGTATTAATGATAGTGAGTTTATAAAAAATTATGACCTCACTATGGAGCAGGTTGCATCTGCATTTGAATCTATACTGCCTGAAAAATCGGGTTTTGAAATGTAAGAAATAAAACAGGAAATCAACTAATAACCTGGAATAGTAGCCATGTTATTATTTTTCAAATTCAGATTTATTTGGGAAGAGAAATTCTAAAAATGGTTTGACTGCTTCCCTGTGTTTATCTGTAACACGCTGGCTATCGTTTAAACAAAATAGTTCGGGTTGATAATGTTGAATGTATTTTTTAAAATCATGCCGTTCTATCAGTATCCTGCTTGATTGTTTCCTGCCAACATATTTTAGATGTGCCCTGCCTGTTGCTATTGCATAATATAAAAAAGCAGAACGATGGAAATCACCATAAGTCCTTACATGGTTAACCATAGATTTTTCCACTTCGTTTTTAAAAGTTTCTTCTACATATTTTTTGTAATCAGATTTTAAATAACCATCAATATTATGATGCGGTACACATGTATAATATTTTCCTGTAAGCTTATGTACAAGGCTTGAAGCATCTACTAACATTTTGCGATATTGTCCAAGTGTGCCGAAAAACATCTTGAACCTATGGTGCCATTTGCCAAAAGGTTTTCTTTTATGACGGGCTATTGGTAACCCATCATCAGCAAAAAAATAACCTGGGTTTATATCTGCATTGAAAAACATATCATCATTGCTGAATAAAAAATATTCTGATAAACCCGGTATTTTATAAATGAAAAGTTCTATTACTGTTGCATTAAAACAGGGCAATGCAGCCGGTGGTAAAATTTCACTATGGTCAATAATTTTTATTTTAGGATTTTGAGTATTTAACCATCCCGGTTTTTGGTTATCGGTAACGATAAAAATATTGCGTATCCATGGTGCATGCTTTTCCAATGAACGAAGTGAATATTTCAATTCATCATTGCTGAAATACCTTCCTTTATTGTTCCCTTCTGAATTGTCACTGAGCTTACCGGTAGTTTTGTATTTTTTTTCCTGCCATGCCGGATCGTTGCCATCAACCCATAAATACACTATATCAATTTCCAGTGAGTTTGTATTCATATTGAAAATATAGAGCCTGCAAAAATAGATATAAGCTTATGAAATATTGAGTCTATTTTCATTCTCAAAAGAATTAACAAAACCTATTTTATTTATCCGTTTATTAACGAGTGTAAATATGAATTGACAGTACTGTTTGCAGGATTGGAAAACTTTTATTGAAAAAGAAATGGTTTTGTAAAATGGAAAAGTGAATGAGCAATTTTTAATATTGATTTAATGTAATAAACATACAGAATATTTTTTCATGAAAAACGCCTCTTGACCAACTGGTCAAACAATTCAACTACTTCACTGTTTTCAGGCCAGGCTAATTTGAGTTTCAGTTCACGTTTAATCCAAAATTCCGCTTCACCATAAATATTAAAACTATTAATGGTCTTGATGCTACGTTCATACATGGTTTGGTCGCCGCGGAATAGTTCATTGATAAATAAATACTGGTCGTTGATACCGATAGCTTTTCTCAAATCTTTTATCGGCCCCTGTTTTAAGGATACACCAACTTCTTTTCGTGCTGTTGTTGATTTTAATTTTTCATTCAGGCTTTCACCTTGGGTAGCAATTGTTTCATTTATTTCCTGTTGTTTTAATGCAAGTGTTGGTATTTCCACCATAGGGTCGAAGAAATTAAACCTTTCATTTGTTTCTGTTGTCCTGGGTTCAGTTTTTACAGCAGGTTGTTTTTTTTCTTCAACAACAGCTTTTTCTTCTTTTTGTATTGATGGTTTAGGTACGGCATCATCAACAGCATTGAACCTGGTATTTACAGGGAAGAAAACAGATACTGCCTGGGGTGTATTATGGTTTTCATCCCTTGCTTTTTCCAGTTCAACCAGTAACAATTGCACAGTAATTCGCAACTGCTCTTTTCCAGCCTTGCTGTTATATTGTTCAATCAGCCGCTCTATTAATACATCAACTTTTTCCATAAGATATTTACATTTGAGGCTTTCGTAAGTAATAAAACGAAGCTAAAGGTAACTTTATTTTAATGTTTATCGAACCCAATATTTCAGGAGACCGCCGCGGGTGGATAGAAGTGATCTGTGGATCCATGTTTAGTGGTAAAACAGAAGAGCTTATCCGTCGTATGAAAAGGGCAGAGATTGCCCACCTGAAAACAGAAATTTTTAAGCCGGCAATTGATAACCGGTATCATGAGCAGAATGTGGTGAGCCATGATGCATCTACATTACAATCACAACCAGTGCAACATTCGCAAAATATTTTATTGCTGGCACAAAATGCTGATGCGGTTGGAATTGATGAAGCTCAGTTTTTTGACGATGGTATTGTGGCTGTTTGTGAACAGCTTGCCACCAATGGCATCCGTGTAATTGTTGCAGGCCTTGACATGGATTATACGGGAAAACCTTTTGGCCCAGTACCGGATTTGCTCGCAGTTGCAGATTTTATCACCAAGCTGCATGCAATATGTGTGCATTGTGGTAATATCGCCAGCATTTCTTATCGAAAAACAAAACAAAGCGGGCAGGTTGTTTTGGGTGAACTTGATATTTATGAACCACGATGCAGGAGTTGTTTTGCAAAAGGGGAGGATGTATGATGAAATATTTTTTAACTCTGTTTTTTATTGTTTTTGTCATGGTCGCAGATGCACAATCAATAGAAAAATTTAATGCATATCTCACAAAAACAAACCAGGTGATTTTTGTAAAAACACCATCTGTAAATTCTGTTGAAGGTGAAATGTTTTTGTACCAAAGAAAAAATTTATCAGGCCAATGGAAATTGATTGATTCTTTCGCAGTAGTTGTTGGGAAAAACGGGCTTGCAAAAGCAGCAGGAGCTAAAATTCCTTTGAACAACATAATGCCAACAAAACATGAAGGAGATGGTAAATCACCTGCCGGTATTTTCCCGCTGGGAAAAGTATTCAGTTATCATGATGTCAAAAATTTAAAAATGCCTTTTGTGCAGGTGGATTCCAATTTTTATTGTGTGGATGATGCAGCTTCTGTTTATTACAATACATTAATCAGGCAGGATACTGCGCATCAGAACTTCAACAGTTTTGAATATATGCGCAGGCATGATAGTTTGTATGAATTTGGCGTCTGGGTTTTGCACAACAGCAACCCGGTCGTAGATGGTGATGGCTCCTGTATTTTTCTGCATGTATGGCGAAACAGTAATTCAGGAACGACAGGCTGTACAGCAATGCAAAGGGAAAATATCATCAGGCTCATTCATTGGTTAGATAAAAAGAAAAACCCTGTGTTGTTGCAGATAGTGGGTGATTAAATTTTCAGGCAACAAGGATTTCCCAAAGCCTGCTGTATTTTGTTGATAATTTGAATGAGCGAATCATTTATCACCTTTCAGTGCTGCCTATATTTGCCGCTATGGCAAAAGCCACTGACGATACTCCTTTAATGCAGCAACATAAGGCTATCAAACAAAAATATCCTGATGCTATCTTGTTGTTCCGTGTGGGTGATTTTTATGAAACATTCGGCAGCGATGCTATTACTGCATCACAGGTTTTGGGTATTACTTTGACTAAAAGAAATAACGGTTCTGCAGCAGCCAGTGAACTGGCAGGCTTCCCGCATCATGCACTCGATACTTATTTACATAAACTGGTAAAAGCCGGTTACAGGGTTGCCATCTGCGACCAGTTGGAAGATCCGAAACTGGCAAAAGGAATTGTAAAACGTGGCGTAACAGAAATGGTTACCCCCGGTATTGCCACCAATGAAAAACTGCTGGAACATAACAGCAATAATTTTTTAGCCGGTATTTATTTTAATGATGATTCAGTTTTTGGTCTGGCTTTTCTTGATATTTCTACCGGTGAATTTTTTGTTGCAGAAGGCAACCTTGAATATGCAGATAAGTTATTGCAGACTTTAAAACCTGCAGAAGTAATTTTCCAACGCAGCCACCAGAAATTTTTTAAAGAAAAATTCGGTTCAAAATTTTACACATATACATTAGATGCCTGGATTTTTGATGAAGCTTTTGCTACTGAAAACCTGCAAAGGCATTTTCAGACACACTCATTAAAAGGTTTTGGTATTGAAAAACTGCATTGCGGGATTATTGCTGCAGGCGCTGTGTTGCATTATTTGAAAGAAACAGAACATCCCAATCTTCAGCACATCACCAACATACAACGGTTGGAAAAAGATGATTATCTGTGGATGGACCGTTTCACCATCCGCAACCTTGAATTATTAAATACAGGTAATGAACAACAGTTGAGTTTATTGAAAGTAATAGATGCAACTGTGAGCCCGATGGGTGCCCGACTGCTGAAACGCTGGCTGTTATTGCCTTTGAAAGATGGCAGGAAGATACAGGAAAGGTTGAATGCTGTGGAATACCTTATTTTACAAACAGACCTTCGCAAACAAATCCAGCACCTGGTAAAACAATGCGGCGATATAGAAAGATTGGTGAGTAAGATACCTGCAAAAAAAATTAACCCTAGGGAAATAGTATTGCTTGCAAAAGGTTTGCAATATGCTGAACAAATAAAAAATGCGTGTGCTGCATCAACCAATGATTATTTAAAAAGATTGTCCGCTGCAATAAATCCATCTAATTATATTTCAGAAAAAATACTGAAAGAGATAAATGAAACTCCACCGGTTGCTGTGAATAAAGGTGGAGTGATTCAATCCAATGTAGATGCGGGCCTTGATGAGTTGAGGACAATTGCCAGTGGCGGTAAACAATACCTTATCAACATACAACAAAGAGAGGCGGAGCAAACCGGTATCACTACTTTAAAAATCGGTTTCAATAATGTGTTTGGTTATTATCTTGAAGTAACCAATTCACATAAAAACAAAGTGCCTGCATCATGGATGCGCAAACAAACGCTGGCAAATGCTGAACGGTATATCACAACAGAATTAAAAGAATATGAAGAAAAAATTACAGGCGCTGAAGATAAAATCCTGCAGTTAGAAACGGAATTGTATGATAAGCTTTTGACAGAGTTACAGGATTTTATTGCGCCTGTTCAAAATAACGGAAGTGTGTTAGCAATATTGGATTGCCTTTGTTGTTTTGCACAAAATGCAATTCACTACAATTATAAAAAACCGCAACTGCATGATGGTTTTGAATTGGAACTGAAAGCCAGCCGCCACCCGGTGATTGAAAGAAACCTGGCAGCAGGTGAATCATATATTGCGAATGATATTTTACTTGACCCGGCTACACAACAAATCATTATTCTTACAGGCCCGAACATGAGTGGTAAAAGCGCATTGCTGCGGCAAACTGCGTTGATTACTTTATTAACACACATGGGAAGTTTTGTGCCTGCAGATGTTGCGAAGGTGCCATTAACAGATAAAATTTTTACAAGAGTTGGCGCGAGTGATAATTTAAGTGGTGGTGAAAGTACATTCATGGTGGAGATGAATGAGACTGCTAGCATCATCAACAATATTTCAAAACGCAGTTTGATTTTATTAGATGAAATAGGACGGGGTACTTCCACTTATGATGGCATTTCAATTGCCTGGAGCATTGCTGAGTTTTTGCATAACTCACCGGCTACCCCCAAAACATTATTTGCCACGCATTATCATGAACTGAATGAACTGGAAAATAAATTTCCACGCATCAAAAACTTTCATATCACCAACAAGGAAGTGGGTAATAAAATTATTTTCCTGCGTAAACTGGCACCTGGTGGCAGCACACATAGTTTCGGTATCCATGTAGCAAAGATGGCAGGTATGCCGCCTGAACTGATTGACCGTGCCAATGAAGTGTTGAAACAACTTGAAGCAAAACAGGAAGGGGGCCAGAAAATTGATATGAAAAAAGTTGCAGCTCCACATGTACAGCTCTCCATTTTTGATGAACATTCCGCAACATTTGCAGCTATCAGGGATTTGCTTTCTGCGATTGATATCAACCGGCTAACGCCTGTTGAAGCATTGATGAAACTCAATGAAATAAAAGGTTTATTGAAGTAACAGTTTCTTTTAATATTTTCAGGCAATTTTTTCATTTCAAAAACTTATATCATGTCCATGAGAAAAATGCAATTCATCATTTCTGTTTTTATTCTTTTGCTTGTATCATTTAAATCAGATGCGCAGGTCTCCCGTTTCAGTGCAGAAAAATTTATTAATAAGAATGGCGATACTTTACAATACCGCTACCTTTTTCCTGATTATGATACTGTTCGCAAATACCCGCTCGTTATTTTCCTGCATGGTTCAGGTGAAAGGGGAAACGATAATGTTGCACAATTAAAATGGGGTGTGATGAATTTTGCAACAGATGAAATGATGAAGCTGCATCCTGCATTTGTCATTGCGCCTCAATGCCCACAAAAAATGGCCTGGTCAAATTTTGAAAGAAATAAAGGACAGGTTGGGAATTTAAAATCCACGCCTTCAAAACCTATGGAGCTGGTGATAGAGTTAATCCGGGAAACAATCAAAACTATGCCCGTTGATACCAACAGGATTTATATTACCGGTTTATCAATGGGAGGTTATGGTACTTTTGATGCTATTGAACGTTATCCAGGTTTGTTTGCAGCAGCTATGCCTGTATGTGGCGGTGGTGATACATCAAAAGCTGGAAGCATTGCACATATACCCATCTGGATTTTTCATGGGTCTGAAGATGCAGCAGTGGACCCACAGAATGCATACAATATGGCTGAAGCTTTAAGGAAAGCTGGCGCACATCCCGGCCTTACTATATATCCGGAGACAGGACATTTTTCATGGATTGCAGCATATAGTGATATGCAGGCAATGGATTGGCTTTTCAGGCAACATAAATAAAATTTTCTGAGATTGATTAGCTTGATGGAAATGAAATAACATTAGTTAGTTTTATACAGAACAAGCCTTAATAAATACTATTTTTTTATTATGGGCGCAAGTAGTTTTTTTCATTAAAATGCTTTAAAAAATTACTGCATATATTTGCTGCCCAATTTGATTGGTGAAGCTGATTTTTATCAATTAATTTTAATACTTAAATAAAAATTTTCATGGCTAATTCGAAAATTATTGAACTCCTCGGCGATAAAGCTGAATATTTGTTGAATTACTCAACCCCCAAAGTAGATAAATCAACATTACACCTTCCAGGTCCCGATCATCTTGACAGGATTTGGAAAAATAGCAACCGCAGCAACCGTGTATTGGGTAGTATGCAACAGTTGCTTGGTCACGGTCGTTTGGCCAACACAGGTTATTGCAACATCTTCCCGGTTGACCAGGGTATTGAACACAGCGCCGGTGCATCTTTTGCGCCTAACCCGGTTTATTTTGATCCTGAAAATATTATTAAGCTGGCAATAGAAGCAGGCTGCAATGGCGTTGCATCTACGTTTGGTGTATTAGGGGTGATGAGCAGAAAGTATGCGCATAAAATTCCTTTCATCGTTAAGATAAACCACAATGAATTTTTAAGTTATCCAAACAGTTTTGATCAGACATTGTTTGGTTCAGTAAAAGATGCATGGAATATGGGCGCTGTGGGCATTGGCGCTACAATTTATTGGGGTAGCGAAGGAAGCCGCAGGCAGTTAAAAGAAATTTCTGAAGCATTTGAACAGGCACATGAGTTGGGTATGATTACCATATTGTGGTGCTATACCAGGAATGATGCATTCAAAGTAAATGGTGTGGATTATCATACCTCTGCTGATTTCACAGGCCAGGCCAATCACTTAGGCGTTACCATACAGGCTGATATTATCAAGCAAAAATTACCTACCAACAATGGTGGTTATCTTGCTACCAAGCATGGTAAGACAAGCCCATTGGTTTATTCTACATTGACTTCTGACCATCCAGTTGATCTCTGCCGTTACCAGGTATTAAATTGCTATAGCGGAAGGGTAGGTTTAATCAATTCAGGTGGTGAAAGCAAAGGCGCATCAGATCTGGCAGATGCTGTAACAACTGCGGTTATTAACAAACGTGCCGGTGGCATGGGTCTTATACTTGGCCGTAAAGCTTTCCAGCGCCCGATGAGCGAAGGAATAGATATGCTGCAAAACATCATGGATGTTTATACAGATGACAGTATTACCATTGCTTAAATAAAAAATCATACATTGCATTGGCGAACGGGTATTTTAACCGGTTCGCCATTTTTTACCTTATTGATTTTATCATGGCAGAAAAAGACGATGAGTTAAACGAATCGCTTCCAGGTAAAGAAGTTAAAGAAAGTGCTGAAACCTCCGGGAACGATGCAAAAGAAAAATGGTATAAGCGTTTGCGTAAAGGCATTACTACATCTACTTCTGAGAAGAAAGAAATGCAGGAAGGGTTATGGAGCAAATGCCCCGAATGTCATTATATCTGTACCACAAGCGAGTTAAAAGAAAATTTATTCGTATGCCCGAAATGCAATTACCATCATCGTATTGGCAGCGAAGATTATTTTGAAATTTTATTTGACGACAAAAAATACACAGAGCTTTTTGATAATATCGAGAGTACCGATTTTCTTGGTTTCACAGATTTAAAACCTTATCAGAAAAGGTTGGATGAAATACATTCCAAAACAAACCTGAAAGACAGTATTAGAGTTGCAGTAGGAGATATGAACGGTTCTGAAATTGTCGTTGCCTGTATGGATTTTGAATTTATCGGTGGTTCATTAGGCAGTGTGATGGGTGAAAAGTTTAGCCGTGCAGTTGATTATTGCATACAAAACAGGTTGCCTTATTTAGTGATCAGCAAGAGTGGTGGAGCAAGGATGATGGAAAGCGCTTTCAGCCTGATGCAACTGGCAAAGACAAGTGGTAAGCTCACACAGTTGAGCGATGCAGGGCTGCCTTTTATTTCACTGTTGACTGATCCAACATTCGGTGGCATCTCTGCAAGCTTTGGTATGCTGGGTGATTTTAATATTGCAGAACCCGGTGCTTTGATTGGTTTTGCAGGACCGCGTGTCATAAAAGAAACAATTAAAAAAGATTTACCTGAAGGTTTCCAGCGCAGTGAATTTTTATTGGAACATGGCTTCCTCGATTTTATTGTTGACAGGAAAAACCTGAAGGATAAACTTTCCACTCTTATAAAATTGCTGCAGGATTAAACAACATCACAGCTTCATCGTGGTGGCTCATAATTTTTCATACAGGTTGTTGCTATCAATCCACTCAATGTTTTCATAATGGCCAGGGAAATGAACAACAGGCAGGCATATTTTAATTATCATATTGAAGATAAATATGTAGCAGGTATTGTGCTGCTTGGTACAGAAGTGAAATCTATCCGTGAAGGCAAAGTGAGTTTTAATGATGCTTATTGCTTATTTGATAAAAACGAATTATGGTTGCGTGGCCTTTATATAGCAGAATATAAAATGGGCACTTCAAATAATCATATAGCTGTGCATGACCGTAAGCTGTTGCTTACACAAAGGGAATTAAAACGGTTGCAGGCAAAGATGAAAGAAAGAGGTTTTACACTAGTACCGTTGCGTGTTTTTTTCAATGAAAAAAATTTTGCAAAAGTTGAAATAGGCCTTGCCCGCGGTAAAAAGACGCACGATAAAAGAGCATCAATA
This sequence comes from uncultured Parafilimonas sp., assembly GCA_964400415.1. GTDB lineage: Bacteria > Bacteroidota > Bacteroidia > Chitinophagales > Chitinophagaceae > Parafilimonas. Next base: position 9,350 of record CAYNTP010000046.1, on the reverse strand, counting down.
AAAGAAAAAGATGTGAAGCGGGAGTTAGGGAGAGAGTTGAAATTTTAAATCATGTTTGTTATCCTATTTTAAATTTGCTGGCTAACTTTTATGCCAATAAAAGTTAGCCTGTCTTCTAATAGTTATTTACTAAGATGTGTGACTTATAAAATCATATCTGATTTGAATTGTTTCGATAAAATAGTTTATTCCTTTATAAAACTCTTCTTTACAATACCTCCTTCTTCCATCACAAATACATAATAAATTCCCGGGTGCAAGCGGCTTATATCGCAACGGAAATTTTTATCACTTGTAATTTGTTTAATCATTACTAAACCTGAAGCATCAGTAATCTCAACAATATTTTTTTTGTTTTGCTGTAACCCGGAAATATTGATATAGTTATTTGCAGGATTTGGCTGCAACTCAATATTGAAAGATGCAGGTAATGAAGAAGGAATATTCCGGAAAGTGGCAACATGGCCAGCTCTGTATCTTGCCATACCACCTCTTCCACTTGCTATGATTTTATTATCAGTTTGAATTGCCATATCCCACACTTCTTCTGAGCCTCCAAAATCGGTAATGGTTAATCCGTTTATACCAAAATTTTTATCAGGGGAACCGGATGGCAAGAAGCGGGCAATAGCAAAATCAGTATTTGCTCCATTACTTATACTTCCACCAATAATTATTTTGCCATCTTTTTGTATGGCAATTGATTCGGGTTTAAACGGAAGGTGCAATTTCCCCTTTCTTCCAAAAGATGTATCAACTTTTCCATTGGATTGAAATTGTATCATCATTGAATCGGTAGTTACAGCAACAATTTTATCATCAGGTAATACCGCAACATCCAAACCTGCTAAGTAATTCGGAAGGAGTGTTATACCTTTTTTCCCAAAAGATTTATCTATTACACCATTCTTGTTAAACCTGAAAAGGTTGAAAGCGCCCTGAGAACTCCCGGTAATAATAATCCTGCCATCAGATTGTGCAGCCATGGCATAACATAAATCATATATGCTGAACTGTATATAATAATCTTTATCTTCAGTACCATCTTTTTTAAACCGGATAGCTGCTTTTCGCATTTGTGTAAAATCAATGAATGCATTTATAGAAACAATAAAATTTCCGTTGGGTTGAACAACTATTCCAGTAGCATCCGCGTTCCATTCCGCTACAGGTGTTTCTACCTGGCCGTTTGTACCAAAACTGCTGTCAATAATACCTGTAGGGTTAAAACAAGCTAAACAAAGAAATGATTCCTGTACATCCCCATTAAACACACCTGAAGCGACAATAATTTTTCCATCGGACATGACTGCTACCACGTCTGATGATTGTAAGAATGTAGGCCCAAAAAAATTTGTTGAAGCGGTACCATTGTTTCCAAAGCTCTTGTCTATTTTGCCATTTTTGAAATAACGTGTTACACTTATTTTAGTATCTTCTGTTTTGGTTACTAAAATCTTTCCATCTGACTGTAGTGCAATTGAACTACCTGCAGTAAATACCGTTTTCCCATTTGTTCCAAAACTGCTGTCTATGCTACCAGGTTGTGCATTTAAAAAAGTGAAAGATGTTGCAAATGCTATTAATATGGCTAAAGTTTTTTTCATAGTCATTCATTTTTTTATTGAGATGTGTAATTAATTTTTTGTAACAGTTATCAGCCCTTTAGGAAAATTCTTATAATATAATTTGTTCTCTGTAGTGAAGGGTGTTGTTCTTCCACCCGCAATATCTGTCCAGGAAAAATTAGCAGCGGGTTGAAGCTGTGTTTCTATTGATGCCTGTCCATCAATCTCTTTCACATGCGCATAAATAAAAAACGTATGGGCATTTACGCCGTTTAACCCATAGCCTTCAGGGAATTGAATGGTATATTTATTTCCTTTCCGGACTGTTGTTGTATTGATAATGTTGCCTAATTCATCTTTTACTACAAGAGATGGTTTTATTTTAGTATTGGTACATTTTACAATCAATGGGAGGTTATTAATACCCAATGAACCCCCATAAGAATCATATTCTAATTCGAGTATCCTGGTCAAACCTATATGTAAAACATCTGGGTCATAAATATTCAGGCCTAAAAAAGGTCTTGCACCAGTAATCATCATTTCAGGTGTGGGCGGGCAATTGAGTGATTGTGGGTAAATATCTGGTTTGACGTTGGATATATAGTCAAGGCTGAATAGTGTAACTGAGACTGTATCACCGGAATGAATAGTTGAAGCATCGGGGATATTGTAATGCACCCTGAAAGTTATTGGAATGTAGCTACCATCATCAGGTAACCATGCTGTACCAGGATATAACAATGCAACTGCTGTATTATCATTATAAGTTTGGAAAAATCCTGGATTTGAACCATTTCCATTATTGTCAACTGCCTGGATGTATAAAGCAACATTTTCTGTTTCGTTTGCAATAAAACTTAAATCAAGAATACCAATGCCAGGTTGTCTTGAAGCAAAACTAAAAGTAAAATCTGCATAGCCACTTCCATCAGCATTGGCTATAAACTGGGACTTAGTTGTAGATGCTGCAATAGGTTTTGGTTGTTTTATAGGTCCTGATGAAGCGGTAGCGTCATTGATTGATGAGTTTTGCAGGTAATTATTATTTACTTCTTTATTACATGCGATGAACATGATGATCAGGCAAATACCGGTGATTTGATAAACAGTTTTCATAAGTCGTGAAAAAATTTAAAGGTTATAAAATAGTTTTCATTGTATAAAAAGTTTCAAGATTGATTTTTGGTTCAGGATAGTTATTGGTTAATAGCAATAGGATGAAAAGCAGGAATAAATTTATGGATTTTATTTTTTTTTGATGAAAGAAAAGTGCGAATTAATAGTTTTTCTCATTATGTTTTTTAATATTCCGGTATGGAATATTAGTTAGCAAATACCAACTAAAGTAATATTAGTACTATTATTTTAAGCGTTGTCATTTTCTAAGAATTATCCGGTATAACTTTATTGTTTTTGTTATGCCGGATAATTTTCAAGAAGAAAGAGTTTTTGTTTTGTATTTTATAGATGTATAAGTTTTTAAAAATTCCAGCCTAAACGTAAACCAAGAGTCCCTACTGAACCATCATTAACCTTGGTATATTCGTATCGCAACCCAAGTTCAAAACTTCCGAAATTTCCACCTATTGCAGGAGAAAAGCAAACCCCACCACTGCTACTTTTATATAAGTTATCATCATCGTAATTGCTTTGGGTATAAATTGTATAATTGCCATATCCCACTTCTGCCATAACAAATAAATGTTTTACAAAAATATATTTATACCCGCCTTTTATATAATAATGGATACCTACATTTATGTCTTCATCATCATTTACAGATTTTGGTATTACTACGTTTGACCCTGGTGTAAGCGTTATCCATCCAGGCCCTACTTTGAAACCAAACCTTGCAGAAAGACCGAACTCTGAACTGAAAACTGATTTAAAGCCTGGGTCTCCAGTCTCATAACCGGTTTCAATACCAAAGCCTCCTGTAAATTTTTTGCCTTCTTTTTCTTTTTGTGCATTTGCATTTTGTGTTAGGGAAATTGCTATAAGCAATACCATCCCAATAATTGATTTTTTCATGTGCATTTGTTTTGATTTTAAATGGTTAAAGTCATTTATTTATATTACCTTATTTATTGTGATTCTTTTAATGCTGAAATGATGTCTGAGTCATTAAATATTTCTTCTATCAAATCTTTCAACGCTTCAGGCATATAACGACTGTATTTGCCTGGCCCCCAGAAAGCATTACCGCCCAAAGCTTTTTTGTTGGCAAAAGATTTTTGTTTTAATAAATTACCATCATTAGAATATATGTTTACGATTAATTCGTAAGTCAATGTTTCAGCGCCATAACCATCTGTTACAAATTGCTTACAGTTTATTAGAATCAGTTTTTTATTGTTTGTTTTCTTAAGTGCATCCAGAATATCACTTTCTGCCTCACTGGATTTTGTTGGAACAATATTTACAGAGCTTCCATTTGATGTTAGAGCGGAAGAAATATTCGTAGAAAGAATATCAACGAAGGGCCTTTTGTCGTCAGTACCCATAGGGTAAGCAATGCCTGCACCAGATCTCATGTAACCAACAAAATCCGGTTTTCTAGATCCATCTAAAACTTGTATCCTCTGATCCCATGTGGCAATGCTGATTTTTTGATTGAATGATGGCACACTTGCATGAATATTGTTATAATTAACCTTTCTAGATATAGCGCATCCTGCTAATAAAAAAAGAATATTGACATAAAAAAATATTTTTTTCATATTCTGTTTTAATAAATAAAAATTATCAATACTTGATATATTGTTATGTTGTCAAATTCAATTTAGAGCTGAAATGAAATCATTCGTTTCAAAAATTTGTTGCAAAAGCTTATCTATCCCATTGCTAATGTGTTTCTCAGCGTTTTTGCTTGTACCCCATGTTACTCCTCCTAAAGGTTGTGTGCCACTAAATTCTTTTTGATTTAAGAGTGTACCTTCTTGCGAATAAATACGCACTGACAAGTCATATAAGAGCGCTGGAGAAACACCGTCAGTATAACATTTATTACATATTATTAGTAATAAACGATTGGTCTCAGCTTTCTTGAATTTATTCAAAATTGAGAAAATTGAATCATTTATATTGGTACTTATTACAAATGATATATTATTGTTTGATGTCATGGATTTTGATATGCAATCTGAAATATTATCTGAAAATGATTTTCCATTTGCTGTACCAATTGGGAAAGCCATTCCATAAGGGTTTCGTGTATAGCCAACAAAATCTGATTTTCGTGAACCATCTAAAACCTGTTCTCTTTGATCCAATGTTGCTACACTGATTTTTTGTTTGAAAGCAGGCATGTGAATTATGATGTCATTAATATTCACCTTTCGTGAAACCAAGCAACCAGAAAGTAATGGTAGAAAAATAAAATATAGTATTATCTTTCTCATAAACGTGGAAAGGCACTATTGTTAAAAGAAAATTTAAAAAGTCCAATATAATCCACCTGTATAGTCACTATACAATCCAGAACGAACTGCTTTACCATTAACATAAATTGTCATTTCAATATCTTCATCTGAACAAAGACACTCAGGCAATACGGCCAGAGATAAACAGCAAAGGTCATGGGTGTCTTTGAATGAATATTCCCATGAGCCAGTCTTATTATCAGTTGTAATGATATTACCCAACTCATTAATATACACAGCGGTCCATATCGTTGTGTTGGATAATGGGGTTACCTCATATTTTATTTCTGTTACAGAACTATCTTTTGTACAACCAAAAAGGCAAATCCCCAATAAAAGAGAAATAAAATATTTTCTAATAAATATAAGTTTCATAGCAGGGTTGGTTAAGTTTATTTAATGGACTTATTGTCAAAATTAAAAGCAGTGACATTTTTTGATTTCCAATTCAACGATCTTCATATTAAATCCTTTTTTGCAAGGATTTAAAATTCATCCTTTCGTTTTGTTGTTTTATCATTCGGCAATTAACTAAGAATTTTAAAACAAACAATTTTAAAGTGATACATATTATGTTTGGAGTGATAGCTTGTTTCATATAAAAAATTAATTCGGCTCTTTTTGTTATTTCGGTATTCCATAAAACTTACAAACAGCATCATAATTTTTATAGTCTGGATGCTTGTTCATAATAGAATTACCTCTTAGACCATTTGTTTCAATGGAGCCGGGTATTAATATGTATCTGAATTGATTATCTGTTGAAACATAACCATAAGGATCCGGATCATAATTTGGATAAATAGAATTTTGAAATTGAAACCTTATACTACCGACAAAAATATCATAACTAAATATCCAAGGATCGCCTGGGTTTTCGTGTGCATCAGTCCATGGTAAAAGTGTTATAATGTTTGGTGCCCCAACAGTTTTTATATATGCCAAAATAACACCTTTATCAAAGATGTCCTGAGTCAATTCTGGAGTTGATTCTGTAAATGCCCGGTAATAATCGTCATAACCATTGGTATTAAAATATAGTAAATCCCATTCCGGAGCAGTAAACCAGTCACTATATATAACATTGGCTGAACCTGTATCACCTTTATCTCCTTTTTGTCCTTTGTCACCTTTTTCGCCTTGAGGTCCTTGTGCTCCTTGTGGTCCTGTTTTTGTGCAAGCAGAAACCAGAAATACTAATGAAATTATTGCCGCAGTTAAAAATTTTGTAGTTCTCATAATTGATTTTTTTGGTTTTAAGATGAATGTTCTATTTAAATTTCAAAGGATAACACAATATTCTAAAGTGAAGTATGAATTCTTTTGATTATTAAGTTTTGTTAGTCAGGAAAAAGCTGAATAATTATTCATTTTTATTTTTAGTGAAATGTTTTCCAAGATTACAGAATTTTTAACTCCAGTATTTTCTGCGATTTTCTTCAAGCAAGTAAACCTGAAAAATAAAATAAAAAAAGTGGCAATGACATAAATGATATTATGGGTGATAAACTATCTCATTTTATATACTGCAAGCCGTTGTTTAAAATGAGGTTTGTATTTAAGTGTTACTTCATAAGGGTATCCGGCAACTATAACTTCATATTTATGTACATCATCACCAATGCCTTCATAGAAATACAGGTTAATGCAAGTGTTTTCATTTACTTGAACAAAACGGCTATCTAAATAAGTATTTATTATTTTATCAAGGGAAGCATGTATTAAATACGCTTCTTTAATATTGATGTTCACCAGGAGCGAATAATTTTTGGGAACATTCCACCTGTTACCTGTTTTAATGCATTGAATAAGATTTTTATTGATGGCTTTTGTACTGTATTTATATTCCCTTGTAAGCATTTGGTGTTTAATGTCCCGATTTGGGTTTACCTGGAGAGCAGGTATAAAAATATTCTCAATTATATTTTGTTGTAGTGGATTTGAAGGGAATAAATGTTTTTGCAATTCAAAATTAAATATCTGTTGGTTTAGTGTGTTGTTGATTTTAGGTATTACTGAAAATTGTGGGCCTATCCATGCTATTTCAGATGCTGTTTCATCATTGAGCAAATATGTTGTAAAGATAATTTTAATTGGTAGTTTGTTTTGCAGGATATACTGAGCAATATCAATCCCATTTTTATTACCTTTTATAGCAATATCTAGAAGTGCTATATCAATTGAACCTGTTTGGTATAATGCCCACAATGCATCATCATAGCTGGAAAGAGGCATTGAATTATTTTTCCTGATAACACTATGTCCCAATACTGCAAGGTATTTTTCCATTGCATCAAAATGATGGGGATTATCTTCTATTAATAATATATTGGCCATTCTTAAACTGCAGTTTTGTCCGGGATGATTAAAGTAAATCTGCTACCGTTGCTGAAATCTGTTTTGAATTCACCATTCAGATTATTCTCCGCAAGCAGTTTTACGTAATACATTCCTTTGCCTGGTTTTATCAGATTATCAAGATCAGTTATACCACAGCCGTTGTCACTATATTCAATGATGATCTTTTCTACTGTATGCCTGATGTTTATAGAAATTGCAGGTTCATCCACATTTTTAAATGCATGTTCAAGTGAATTGCTGATAAGTTCATTCAGGTATTCAAAGAGATATTCTTCACCATTAATATTCAAGTCAATATCCCCTGCTACATCAAACTTTACATCTTTATCTATTAAATTTCTGCTGTAATTGTATTTAAATAATTCTTCTGCTGTTTTTTTAAAGGATATAAGTGCCTTGCCGGAGGATATAAACAGGGAACTGTATAGTAATGCATTAGTTTTTACTTCTACTATGGCTTTCCCCACTTGTAATTCAGGGTCGTTTACTGATAATATTTTTTGTAGTGATATTGATAAATTGCTAAACTGCCTTGCCGTTTCATGCTTCATTATTCCCATTAGGTTGGATACTGCAGCCCGCTCTTTGGCAATGATTTTATTTTGTTTTCCCTTATTGATCAACAGGTACAGAATAAAAACTGTAGTCAACAATAAAGCAAAGGTGCCTGTGACAAAATAATTTTTTATTTTTCTTTGTTGTTCACTTTGTTGCTCAGCTATTTTAAGCTGGAGATCTTTTTCTTTTGATTTGTATTTTGTTGCTATTTCATTGATGCTCCTGGTTTTGATAGTATTTTGAATAGTATCATTAAGTTTTTCATATTCCAACAAATAATCAAAAGCAACCTCTGGTTGTAGCAAAGATCTATGAACAAGCGCAAGGTTGAAATATGCCCTCCGCCTGTAATTGTCATTGTTGGAAAGGATTGAATATCTTAAAGCTTCATTGTAATATTTTAGTGATGAATCATATTTTTTTATTTCATAATAGTAATTGCCGAGGTATTGGTTGGCAAATGTGAGTACAGAAATATCACTGTCTGTTTTTGCAGTAAAATATGCAGGGAATAATAAGTTTTTTGCTTCAGCATAATTCCCAAATGCAGTGTAACAATTGCCTTTAATAAGTTGTGCAGAAATAATACATTTTCTTAAACCTATGATGGTACTTAATTTATATGCAATATCCGCATAACGTTTGGCTATCAAAATTGAATCTTGTATTGTGTAAACTACCGCAAGATTTATGTAATCTTCAGCCAATCCTGCACTATCCGGAATTTGCTTTTTTACACTTATAGATTTTGAATAGAATTCTTTTGCTGTACTGTAATTGCATTGAAGATTATAAGCTGACGCAATTGTACTTAAGAGGTTAGCTTTTTGTGGTTTTGTACTGTTTTTTTCTGTCAAATATATGCAGTTATTAAGCAAGCCTATAACATTGTCATTTATTTTCCCTGAATAAATTTTTAATGTTGCATAGTTTTCCGCAAAGTTAATTATTGCATTAGTGTCTTTTATCTGTTTTGCAAAAGCTAAGCCTAACAGATAATATTTTTCTGAACGATCTTCTTCACCACATCTGAAAAATAAATTTCCAGCATTAAGGTATAATGTTGCAACGGTTTTCTTTTTTGAAAAAGGCTTTGCTAAAAGAAAAGCAGTATCGAGATATTTTTCTGCATCATTAAATCTGTTTAAATTAGTAAGGTCTTCTGCAAGGTTGTTATACGCTTTTATCTTTTGTGAAGTGTCATTATGCAAGTGTGATATCTGAACATTTTGTTGGTCAATTTTCAATGCATTGAGTATTTGACCCCTAAAAGCGTATGCTGCTGAAATGTTGTTCAAACAAACAGATATTAAATTGTACTTCCTGGTCTTTAAAGCAACCTGATATGCAATTCTTGCATATTTTTCGCAATTACCAGGGTCATCTGAGGTGGTTCGAAAATGACGGACACAAAATTCCGTTAGGTTAAATAATAAGA
>CAYNTP010000045.1:0-24285 GCA_964400415.1 uncultured Parafilimonas sp. | reverse complement strand
ATAAATCAGTTAACCCCGTAGGGGTGACATTATTATAAAACATCAATCATCATAAATTCATTAAACCCCGTAGGGGTGACATTATTATAAAACATCAATCATCATAAATCAGTTAACCCCGTAGGGGTGACATTATTATAAAACATCAATCATCATAGATCAGTAAACCCCGTAGGGGTGTCATTATTATAAAACACAAACTTCATAATCCAGTAAACCCCGTAGGGGTGACATTATTATAAAACACAAACTTCATAAATCAGTTAACCCCGCAGGGGTGACATTATTATAAGAAATCAAACATCATAAATCTGCAAACCCCGTAGGGGTGTCATTATTATAAAACACAAACTTCATAATCCAGTAAACCCCGTAGGGGTGACATTATTATAAAACCACAAACCTCATAATTCAGTAAACCCCGCAGGGGTGATATTATTATAAGAAATCAAACATCATAAATCTGCAGACCCCGTAGGGGTGACATTATTATAACAACCGTAAAATATTATTTCACCCTTCCATACTTTTTTTATTACAAACTTTTCTTCCCGGCAAAACATCACCACCCCTTTTTATAACCACGAATGATATTTCTTTGCAGAACTCTTATATGAAGCGTTCAGAATTTAATATTATCCTTTTCCTCTTCCTCTATTTCTTTTTCAAATACGGGTTCTATTTCTATATAGGCCTCACAACACCTGGTGGAAAAGTACATGTTCCGGTACTGGAGCATTATGCTAATTTTCCATACTGGCTCACATTGATAGCATCAGACTTATCTGCACTATCATTAAAACTTTTCGGCTATGAAGTACATCAGTATGGTGCAGACAATGTCACCATTGCCGGCAGCCGGGGAGTAACTATTGCATGGGGATGTCTGGGCATCGGCGCTATAGGCATGTGGATAGCCTTTATCATTGCCCACAAAGCGAAAGTGAAGTTTAAGTTGAAATGGATCCTTGCCGGGGTTGTGGCAATTTATATTATCAATATTATCAGGATTGACATGATCGCATTAAGCAATTATTATAACTGGACGTACCTGCGATCATTTAATGCACATGAAAGTTTTGATATCCTCACTTATGCAGTGATATTGGTGTTTATGATCATTTTTGTTTTGGTCTATAATAAATACAAAAGAAAAATCAAATCCGGTACTGACTGATATACCCTGGTATAAGTTTTTCTTCAGAGAAATGTGTGGATACAATTGCCGGAGCTTTTTTACAGATGGCTTCTCCCTTCTTTTTATCCTGCATCGCCTCATTAATTTTCGAAGCGATATTATCAATTTCAGTTGTACATATCCAGCCAAGATCATATTCTTTTACAAAATCACTCAGACCGGTAACATCAGAAATCAATACCGGCGTTCCAACATATAGTGATTCAATAATTGTGTTACCAAAATTTTCATTATAAGAAGTAAGTGCAAAAAGATCTGCCTTTGCCAGTACATGAAATTTTTCTTCCCGGTTTTGCCAACCTATCCACTCAATATCATTCTCAATGCCAAGTGCAGCAGCTTTTAATTTCAGTTTTGATATATAGTCATCATCACCGGTACCTGCAATTTGCAACAATGGTCTTACATCAAGTTTACTGATAGCTTCCAACAACAGTTCAATTCCTTTTTTTGGGTGGATGCGTGAAAGAAAAATAATAGTGAATCTTTTATTTAATGTTTTTTCAACCTGCACATCAGGCAACCATACAATGTTGGGAAGTGTAAAACCTTTCCAACCATGAATTAATTTTTCACACTCACCTGCCTCAGCATCTGAAGTAGCATGATAGACTGAAGACTGCAACAATGATTTTCCAAAACCATAAAAGCTGATCCACTTCAATATGCTTTTTGAGTTTTGCAAAATATAATCACTCATCATACCATGTGGAGAAAGGAAATAAATTATTTTTTGTTTCTTGCAGATGGCCGCAGCCCGCATCACCAGCATATTCCACCATGAGTGGATATGTATCACATCATATTGCCCGGCTTCTTTTTTCAATTGCCTGGACAAATCAGGTGAAATATAAAACGGGTCTTTAAAAATCCTTTTAAAATAAATTACGTTAACACCTTCTACGTTGTAACTGATTCCTGGCGTAACATCCAGTTCCTTATCACCATTAGCAGTAGTTGTAAAAACAGTTACTTCATTTCCTGCATTTGCCAGCCCTTCGCAAAGCCGTGATACGGAACCAATAGTGCCACCATAAATATATGCAGGTTTATACGAGGGGACTATGTGGAGGAATTTCACTTCTCAAAATCTTTATACTTATCTTCAATCAGCCGCATACATATCAGAGATTCTGCAATCGTTCTTTGTAAAGTATAATGCCAGCCCCTCCAGCCATCCAGTATCAATCTTTTTACAAACAGTGAATAGACAAAAATCAACAACGGCGCCAATACTTTTGTTTTACGAAGTTTTGAAGGGAAAGATAAAATATCATGAGGCGCATTCAGCAACATTTCAGATTCTTTTTCAGAATAAAAAGACTGGTTGATCAGCCAACGCAGCAAGGGCTTCCTGTCGTCATGCCAGATCTTGTTATTATAAGTACCCATCTGGCCATTTATCTTCAAACGTTGAGTGTGGCCTTCATCATAGTAAGTACAAAATTCCTTTTTAAATAATACAGGCCTCGGCGTAGTATTATTGCTGCGTAATGGTTTCCCAAACACACAGAATTCAAAAAAAGCACGATAGGCAATATCTGAACCTGCTTCAAGAAATTCTATAGTTTCTTTTATAAAACCATCATTTAAAATATAGTCAGCATCAAGTGATAAAACCCATTCACTTTTACAAAGCTCCAAACCATAATTCCATTGTGTGGCATGGGTGTCAAATTTACGCTGGTATATTTCTGTATTGGGGAAGTTTCTGATCAGTTCTATTGTTTTATCAGTACTGTTGCTGTCAACCACTATAACCTTTTCAAGCCAGCCGAGATGCGACAATGTCCTGCTAATATTCTCTTCTTCGTTCCAGGTTAAAATAAGTGCAGTTAATAATGATCCGGGTATTCTATCGTTCATGTATTTGCGAAGTAATAAGTTGATATAATTTGAAATACGATCCGGCAATTACAGTTTCATCAAACCTTTTCCTGTTATGCCTGCCATTATCTAATAATTGTTCCCGGTAATTTTTATCATGAATAATTTTTAATATGCCATTCCTGATATCTTCCACATCAAAAGGGTTTACCAGGCAGGCTGCATTACCAGCCACTTCCGGCATGGATGAAATACTGGAAGTGATCACAACCCTTTCCACGCAATTTGCTTCCACTATTGGCATACCAAAACCCTCAAAAGTAGAAACAAAAGAAACAATATCGCATTGAATATATTCTTTGTATAAAGCTTCTATCGAAAGGTTGTTTTTCACAACGAAGTCAATATTCAACGACTTCATTTTCTCAATAATATTACCTGCAGGCTGGCCAATAATCACAAGGCTGCAGGAAATATTTTGCAATGCTGCTGCAAGCCTTTCAAGGTTTTTATTTTCACCGGCGCCTACCTGTAATATTACCGGGCATGCCTCATTAAATGTCTTAGGTGATGGTTGAAATATTTTGTTTACGTTCACCGGTATCACTTCAATTTTTCCAGGCTCGCAACCGGTATAAAGGATCACATCCTTTTTTGTAGCCTCTGAAACTGTAGTAATGTAAGCTGATTTTTTTACAGGCGCTTTGAGATAGAGCCAGGTAATTATTTTTTTTGCAAAACCCTTTTTTCTATCCACATACCTGCAATCATGTATGGTAAGCAATACATTTTTTTTATGCATCAACAGGTTGATAAAATTTACTTCACCAGTTATGTGGCACACAGCATTTTTTTTCTGACGAAACGATGCTTCAATTATATTCAGGAGTTTTGAAAAATAACCATCATTATAACTGCTGCAATATTGTACTGAAAACTCCACTTTGTCTTTAAGCAATTCCCTCAACTGCTGAAAAATCTGTTCAATACTGAAATTAAAACCCGGTCTTGGTTTGCGATGGAAATGAATGACCGTGGGCTTTACTGTTGTATTATTTTTCATGTTACTGCAACATCCTCCAACTCTTCTTCAGGCTCATCTTCTTCTTCTTCAATTTCTTCATATTCCGGCTCATTCATTGCAGCAACCACCAATCCTGATCCCAATACAGTAAAACCTAGCGTAGTAGGTTGCCCCCATTGTGATTGCAAAATCAGGATAACACTAAAGCTCATGAGCATCCATGCAAGCGCATCCTTTTTTTTAAGATAATACACCGAATCCCTGGTTAATTTTACTGCTGTTGCCACTCTCACAAAAATGACTATAAAGCCCAGCAACAATCCCTGTTCGCCAATTATTCTTCCCCATTCCTGTTCAGATATCAGGAAAGACATTTCACCTGTTAATAACTGGCTGCCTACATTGGTGCCCATACCTATGCCATAACCGAAGAAAGGCATATTACCTGCATTCTCAATAGCGCTTATCATACCACCTAAAAAACGATCAAGGAATACGCCGTTTACACCACCTTCCGCTTCATTAGCGCCGGTAAACCTGTATGTAAATGCTTCAGTGGACTTTGCAAAAAACGGCTGGTTCTGCAATAGCATCAGGATTAAAACAATGACTATTCCTCCACCTATCATTGCACCGATATACTTAGGCCTTCGCCATGCAGCCACTAACGAAAATGTGAGAGATACAAACACTTCGAAAAACAATGAACGGCTGATGGATAAAGGCACTGCCATCAACAATCCGGCAGTGGCCGCCATCAATAATGGTTTATTAATATACTGTGGGTGCAGCCAGAAATAAAAAATATATGCCGCCACTAAACCATAAAACTGTACTAAACCTGTAGTGAAAGAAAATGTACCCGGTGGCCTGAAATATCCTAAAGCACCACTGAAACCAATACCGGCAGTATCACCACCCAAACCTCGGTTAACCCATGCAGATTGCGGGCTGAAAAACTGGAGGCCTGCCAACACTGTCATCGGCAGGCTTATCCATAATAATGCACGTCCCATTTTTATGACATCCCCCCAATCGAGGATCTGGCCTATTGCAAAAATCAAAGGGAACTGTACAATATATAACCTGGCGCCAAACACTGCTACCATCAGGTTGCCATGGCCAATAGTCATTGCAGTCAGGAAACTGATTGCGCCGGATAATACCATTAAAAAACTCAAACCACTAAACTTCAGGTAACCTTTCTGCCTTGCTTTTAAAAATATCCATATTGCAATCGGATCCCTTACAACTAATAAAGGAGTTGACAACATCGGTAAAAACCATTTGCGTAAAGCACCTTCAAAAATGAGGAGGAAAAAATACAACCAGATGGCTGCTTTTAAAGAATCATCAAATGGATACCGCTTCAATTTATTGACAGATTAATTATATATTCAAAATATATTCTGTACAAAAATGCTCTCACCATTATTTTGTTGCATTGTGAACCAATTCTGAAATTTCTTCACCATACACACTCCATGGCCTTTGCATTGCCGTTTCCAACGCTGATATTCCAACTTCTTCTATCATACCTGTGTTGGAAATAATTGATTCCAGCATTTCCTTCAAACTGTTTACTGAGCCGGCTTTAACCAGCCAGCCATTTTTTCCATGTTGAATGATATCCGGCCCTGCAGTCCTTTCTGTTGTAATCACCGGTGTTCCCTGTGCCATTGCCTCTGTTATCACCTGTCCGAAACCTTCAAACAAAGATGGCAAAACCAACACATCATTTTCCCGCATTAAAGATAAAACTTCATGGTGTGGCAGGGTTTCAATCCATCTGTGCTTCATAAGATTTTCCTGCAATGGTTTTACATTTTTCGCATTACCTCTGCCAACTACTGTAAGTGAAATCTTTTTTCCAAAACTATTGATTGCGTCAAACAAATAACTCAAACCTTTTCGTTGTGACAGTCCGCCCACAAATAATATTTTCAACTGATCATTCTTTCCTATCTGCCTGTACTTTTTTTCATGTACTTCAGGAAAACCATATGGAACTACGCAAATACGTGGTAGGTTACCTTTGTATTTTTGCAGGCTGGCTGCTGTAAAGCTGCTGGCAACTATCACTTTTCCTGCTAACGATATTTCTTCATCTTTCACTAACAACTTACTTTCCGGGTCTTTAAATCCTTCCAGCGTACCGGCCCATTCAGGGTTTAACTCTTTTTCTTCAGCAAGAAACTGATGCATACATCGCCAATAGCCGATGGGTAAATCATAAATGGTTTGCATACCCAGTTGTTTAGCTTTTTTAAATGATGCAACCGCCCCATCTTCATAAGCATAGATTGTTGTTGCTCCTTTTGCATTTTCCTTTTCCAGTTTTGATGCAACATGTTTATCAAACCCCCGGTAAACCCGGTCAACTGAAAACATCCCGTTTTTTTGTAACAGCTTAGTTGTATTCCCTGCTTTCATTGAGATCAGCCTGCCGGTTTCCCGCCAGGGATAAATATGTGTAAGTTTTTTTATTGAGCTATCGAATGATCTTCTCCTGATATCACGTAAAGGCTTATATGATCCCAGTTGATATAAAGTAGTGCCGGGGAAACTTGCTAAACAGGTATAAACTGATTGCAGTTCCCCTGCATCATATAAACCCTGCACAGCAGCCCTGAAAAATTCATTACCTGTCGGATGAGTTATTACAACACCCATATTTAATTGGCAGCAGCCTGTATCAGTTCAAAATATTTTTTTGAAACGAGATCAGACCTGTGTTCTTTTAAATGCTCAATTGCATTATTGTGCAACTGCTTTAATTTACCAGGGTCTTTTAATGCTGTTTCCATAACTGCAACCATATCATCCAGGTTGTTGCGTTTGAAAATAAATCCGGCATTACCAACAGCTTCAGGCATGCCACCTCCATTGGATGCAATAGGAATGCAACCGCAGGCCATACCTTCCAGAACAACATTGCCATAAGGTTCTTCCCAGATGGATGGCACTAAAATAAATTGATGCTCATTCAAACATTCTACCAATTCCTTACCCTTTAAAACACCTGTGAATTGTACTACACCATACAGTCCCAGCTTTTCCCTCAACCTGATTAAGTTTTTAAGCTCAGGCCCATCACCTGTAATAGTCAAATGCAAACTGTCAGGGTCAATTATATTTTTATTGATCAGAATTGAAACAGCTTTTATTGCCTGGTCAGCGCCTTTATCAGATACCAGCCTTCCGAGAAAAATAAATGGTTTCCTGTTTTTGCAATCATTGATCTTTTTAAACAAAGCATCATTATACGGGTTTTCGATCACAACTGCTTTTGGCCATTCTTTTTTGCGGATAGCATCACTCACAGCAATGACATAATCTGCACGCCTGAACCAAAGATTTTTCAATTTATCCCTCCATCCTTTTCCACCTTTGATCCTGTTGAGCCAGGTATTCACAGCAATAACAAGCGGTTTGCGGATAAAAAAATTCACCCATGACAAACGTAATGAAGGATTGTTTTCAAAAACAACATCTGCCCACCGGTGTTCCTTCAACAATGTTTTTAAATCGGGGTTCCGGACAACTGTGAAAGGAAAATTTTCTTTACCCTGGCATTCAGTCCATGTCAACACATGCACATCAGCACCATAGTTTGAAAATGCATGGGCTAATATCTCAGAGTTGGTTTCAATACCTCCCACATCCGGATAAAAATGATGTGTAAGCAACAATATTTTTAATGGTTTTTGATGACCGCTTTTTGTTTTTAATTGTTGATAGTCCCCCTTTTGTAAATTGAATCCATCCTGTTTCATTTTCCAAACCATCTTTTAATCCTTCCTTTCATTTTATCAGGCAATGCCATCCTTAAAAATGTTTCCAGTTCCCGCTTTCTTTTCTTTTTATTTTCATCTATCTGATAATGGCAGGGTATCTTTTTCAGATCAAAATAATTGAAGTGAATCAATGATTCTTTATACCTGTCATAAATTTCCTGCAGATCTGGCCTTGTTGAAAAATCATACCTGTTATGATGTCCTGCAATAGACCCGGGATTTGCAGGACTGTAATGGCTGAAATGATAAAAAATCAAAGGCACCCCATTCACATACCATTCACCATCTGTTTTTTCCATCCTGCGCTCATGCAGGTTCCAATGAGCCATATTATACCCTGGATATTTTTCTACCAGCACTTTATCAAAATATGCAGGCGCCAGGTTCATCCATAACTGGTCCACAAACAAACCCCTTGATAAATCAATCAGGCATTGTTCCTGTAAACGGCTTTGCCACCATTTCAACATTGCCATAGTATTATCCGATCTTTTCAATGCAATAAAACCCAGGTTGTAAATACCCGTCTGCATCACATGCAATTCGGTGGGCAGTTTATCATCATTGATAGGCGTGGTGAAATGCGGAGTGAGTACGATATCAAATTTTTCAAGGCTTTCTTCCAACCTTGTTAATGGTTGAAAAACCATGATGTCAGGATCAAAATAAACAACATTACCTGCAGCAGGATAATTGTCAAACAGCCATTCAAAATAAAATGGCTTTGCAGATGTCAGTAATTCGACAATAGTATAACGTTGTACCATACTGTCAAAACCGGGGATATTTAATACATCCACTGTTACCATTTCGCAATCAAGAAAAGAAAGGTCAACATTTTTATCATTCTTGTCCACCAATCCAATAATAAATTTCCATCCGGGGTTTGTCCGGCTGATTGAATCAAACAAAGTCTTTGCCTGTGCGAGATAATTGATGGAACAGAGTGTGAAAGCTATATTCATTAATCTTCTTTACCTTTTCACAGTTTGTTGTTCAGCTTTTTGCAAACTATGTATAAATTCTTCAGCAACTTTTTCTAACTGCAAAACAGGTTTTTGTTTTTCCGGCAAAATAAATTCAGAATTTTCATTCACTTCAATTAAAGCTTCATCAGCAGGAAGGTTAAGCGATGCAAGAGCAGCGGTTTTTTCCCTGCACACTACCGGCACACCATGTTCTTTAAATGCCATGTATGAACCACTCTTACCTGACAATTCCGGCAAAGTTGTCAAAATACCAAAGTTGGTAAACTGAGATAACCAATAAGAAATAAATGAAGCCGGTTGTTCACCCAAACTTAAAAAAACAATTTGCGGGTATTCATATTTCAGTTGTTCCCAACATTCACTACCAGCACTCATCCTTCCTATTGAAACAATCACCACTCTTTTTTTACTAAAACTGTAATTAAATTTATCCAGCAGGCTGCGCATATCCCATCGCTTGAAATCAAAGCTGCCAAATAAAGTGCCGATGATATAATCATCCCTGTGCCTGGAAATAAAACCAGGGATAATTTTATCAAAACCATTTTCTTCAAAATCAGCTTCCCTTGATATGTTGCTGAACAGCGGCAATACCATAGCGTTAAAACCCATTTCACTTAATCTTTTTTGATACAATACGGTATTCGTATGAATAACTTCTGGTTTTATCGAATGAAGCAATGACCTTATTATTCTTATCTGCAGGTAAGACCATAGCCTGAATTTAAGCGACTCAAACCTGTTCACCGACAACTCATGAAACATAATATGCCAGTGGTGTTTGCCGGTTAGTTGTTTCAGTTTATTTTGAAGTTTAAATGGCAGGCCTTTTAAATGAAAACCAAAAGGCACATATTGCAGGCTCAGCCATTCAGGGTTAAAATTATCTATCCAGTTTTTTGCCTCATGCATCCTTTCATTCCAGGACATCAATGATGATAAACGCAAAACTTTTGTTTCAAAGCCCTCATCTGTTTGTACACCTTCCCACATATTGCCTTCACTCAACCTGCGGTCATTGATAGAAATGATAGCAGCAGCATGGCCGTTTTTATTGAGGGCACAGGCAAGCTTGCGGGTATAATCACCTACGCCATCCTTGCCCGGCTCCATACTACTACAAAGGAATACGATTTTCACGGGTAGCAATTTTTTTTGCTGGTACGCCGGCCCATATTTCATAAGCCGGTATGGATTTGTTTACAACAGCACCGGCTGCTATGACAGCACCTTTTTCTATAACGACACCTTTTAAAATTACAACATTTGCGCCAATCCAAACATCATCTTCAATCACTATTGCTGCTTCAACGCAAGGCTGATCTTTCATCAGGCTTGTTGTGTCAGTGCCATGATCATGATCTACAAACCGGCAACCGGACGCTACCAGGTTATTGCTCCCGATATGAATTGATTTTCTGATATTGAACTCACAATTGTTTCCGATGAAATTATTATCACCAATAATGATGGAAGGGCCGGGGCTATTGATTCCATCAAATTTAAAAATAATGCCATGTTCCAGTTGACAGTTATCGCCTACCTGCACCTGGTGTGGCCATGTAATATATGTTTTTGGCAACCATGTGCCTTTGCCAATTTTCATTCCTGCAAAGGAAAACCACAACGTACGCAGCCTTGACGCAAAACCTTTGATATACCTGAACCTTAATAAAAAAATTGCCTGGTAAAAATTTTTACTCATACAGCCTGCAAATCTTTTCCAACGCCTCTTTTAAAAACCTTTTTTCCAAGGTAAAACAAACGCGTGGGTATTAGCCTGTTCAGTACATGGTATTGTTTTATCAAATGCATATCCGGCTTAATTGTAAAAAATACAATTTTAAAATAACCAACAATATCTTTTACAGTTTTCGTGTCTGTCATTTCTTTAAATGATAGATGGTTCGTCAGGTTTTTCAATTGATAAATAGCAGTCAGCTTTTTATCAAAACCGGTTGAGGACAGGTAATGCAGCAATGCGTCAGATGAATCCAATAGCCTTTTGGTCTTTACAATTCTTGCTTCTTTTGATGCAGCATCCAATGAATAATTATTGCCATGCCCACGCCAAACAGATAAAGGCTCACCAATAAAATAACTTTTTCCATAAGGCAGTATGGTAAGAACCAGGAATTCATCAGTAAACATATCCACAGCTTTTGGCATTTTAATTTTTTTAAGCGCTGTTGCCCTGGCTGCATAAGTGGAACCGCCGCCAAAGAGCATATTGTTATGCATAAAGCGTTTCAATAATTCATTGCCATCGAGAGTAGTATTCAACATGTCTCCCGGGATAGGTTCTATCTTGTAATTACCATCGGGCATCACCTGTTTTGCAGGCGTACCCACATGCACTATGCTTTCATCTGTTTCAAAAATTTCAACTGTCCTTTTTAATTTTCCTTCAAGAAAATAATCATCTGCATCAAGGTTAAAAATGTATTTACCGTTCGACTGTTGAATGGCTTTGTATGTAGCGCTTGCCTTGCCCTCATTGTCCTGGTAAAAATATTTTACAATGCCTGCATTGATAAATTCCTGCAAAACATCTTTTGTATTATCTGATGAGCCATCATCCACCACAATGATTTCAATTTTGTCTTTCGGATAATCCTGCTGCAAAACACTCTCCACTGCATCTTTAATAAAGCCTGCATAATTGTAAGTAGGAATGATGATGGAAATAAGTGGCTGCATCAACTCTTATTAAAGCCCTTATAAAAGTTATAGAATCTGTCAATCATTTTTCCAAGGGTTAAATGTATCCAACCCGGGTACTGTATTTTTCCTGGAGGAACATCACAATTTAACTGAATTGCTGCATACCTGCATTCATCCCAGTTAATGCACCAGGTATTATCAAGATAAAATTTTTTATATCCATACTCTTTAAAAAAACGGAGCACTTCAAAATCATACCAGGAAAATTCAGGATCGTCAAACTCTGAAAAATCCAACCCACTTTGTACCCATCCCTTCAACCATTCATTGGGTAATTGTTCAAAATTTCTCTTCGCATAAAATTTTTTTTCATCATACCTGCATGCATACATTTTTCTCCTTAGATAAACAGGATTGGTTTTTCGAATATTTTCTATGACTGAATAATACCTGAGTTTAGACGACTGTACATTTTTTCTTGTATGTGCAAAGTGAAGTATTTTAATATCATCAATCTTTACTGCAGTACTATCTTTCCCAGGTATTCGTCTTGAGTGAATAAGTTTAGGTAAATGTTGTACTCCATCATCAACATAACCTATTGCAAAATAATTTTCAGGGTAACGTACACAATGTGTAATGCCAGGCAGGATGTCAGGCTTTTCAAAAAAAATAGTTGTGCCGGGATCAAGTGATTTTATCTTTTCCCATGATGATGAACAATTCAAACTATTTGCTGAAAATAATTCATCAGCATCAAGCGCCATTAAAATCCTTTTTCGATCAGGGAAAAGTTTGCGTGCAGTATCAATCAGTTGTTCTTGTCTTTCTGCTTCATTGAATTCCTGATTAGTGTTTTCAATTAAATGAACTTTTTCAAAGCTGTTAGAAATAGTTTTTGAATGATCTGTTGAATGTTGATCAGCAATAATTATACAGTCTGCAAAACGGCTTGTTATCTCCAGGAAATATTTCAATATCCATTCTTCATTTTTTACAGGCGTCAATACAATAATGATAGGCGCTGACATAAATTTCAAAACTAATTTTTACCCATCCTGGAAAAATGAAAAGCATTAAGCGGAACCCCATAGCAAAGCCAGCTAATTGAAAGTAGTGTCATTTTCAAATGTCCCTTTTTAACCTGTGATAATACATTCCTGAAATGTAAAGTCAACTGGCTACTGAAAAATTTCAATAATGAAGTATATCCCAAAATTCTTTTATTATTATAAGCATAAATACAAAAGTTCTTAGACGCAACTGGAATCTGTAATACTTTTTTACGGAGTGATGAAAACCTGACAGGGTGAGTCACTTTTGCATCCTTTACAAAAACTATTTTCTGTTTAGTTGTTGATTCAATCCTGATCTTCAACTCCTGGTCTTCCTGCGCTGCTATTAAAAACTGTTCATTAAAACCACCTATCTCATCAAAAAGTTTTTTCTGCACACAGATATTGGCGCTCCAGAAACAACCGCCATCAGTATTCACCGGGCATTCAGCCATATCCTTCTTCAGCAAAGCCCAGTCATCCGGGAAGATAGATCCTTCAAACGCCAATGCCATAGGGTTATTACTGATTGCTTTGAAGTATGACTGCACTAAATTGTTACCGGGCACACAATCATCATCAATAAAAACCAGCCAACTGCCATTTGCATATTTTGCGCCGTTGTTACGGTTGGCAGCCGGCCCTCTCTTCGGGCCTTTCACCCATTGCACAAAACTGTATTGATTTAATATCATTGTTTTTGACAAATCATCATCACTGTCATCAGTAACAATGATTTCATATTCCTCTTCTCCTGCAAGCTGTTTCCCGGGCTCCAGGTTTTCAATGCATCTGGCCAACATATCATGCCGGTTGCAGGTAGGTATGATGACTGAAATCAATTTATCTCAATAAATATTTTACAAGGATATTCCTGCGCCTGAAAACTTTCTTGATCTTGGCAATGATATATTTCGTTTCATCTTTCAGGCTGAATTTTTTTTCTTTATAAAACTCAGGCTTCACCAGTTTTCCATGCTCATACACCACATTTTTAAAAACACATCTCAGCAATTGCCTGTTATTGATATAACAGAAAACCCTTCTCTCAAAATGATTGCCACCATAAATTGGAAATATTTCAGAATTCACATGATACTCATTATAAATATCAGCATTCAGTTGGCTGCTCCTCGCCAGGTAACACTGATCTGAAAAACCATGATCATAAATGCACTCATCATCTTCAGTGAAATTAATTTCTTCATTTTTATCATAATAATCCCACATTGGAACTACACAAAAAAACTTTTCATCCTGAAGTTTGTTGACAGCTGCATTTATCCAGTCGAAATCATATTTTTCTTTCATCATGCAATCACCGGTAAAATAAAGAAGGTAAGTTGTATCACACAGAAATGCAGCAGTAAGCGGCGCCACACTATACCAGTAACCATCATAGCCATCCAACCTGAAATTTTTTCTCTGCAGGTGAAAAAGCTGCAATGCAGCTTCGATATAATCTTCACTGAAAAAATAATGATCAATCACACCTTCGCTCACTGCCTTATCAGCATACAGTTTTACTTCTTCCCTGTCATTAACATTGTTGATGATAAGGTTGCGGCTTGCAAATGCATGATTGCACCTGTCAATCATTTCTTTTAACCTGCCTTCTTTTAAAAAAAATTCCCAGTCGGCTTTATAACAACAGGTAAAAAATGAAACACCGTTTTGCATCAACTAATATCAATTGTTTTAAGTATGGCTGCATAATTGGTCGTATCAAATATTTCAAGGTCAGGTGAATAATCCTTGATCTCAATCATGCCATCTTTCAGTATCCTGTAAATCCTGTAACTGTCATGCAGCATTTCCCAGAAGTCTTTAAAAAAAGTTCTTGAAGCAATGTTGAATGAACCGAATTCAAACTGGATCATTTTAATTTTTCCATCCTGTAAAAATTTACCCATTCCTTTCATCACTTCCAATTCATGCCCTTCCACATCAATTTTTACCAGGTCAATAAATGAAATGTTTTGCTCATAAAAAAAATCATCCAACCGGATGATGTCTATTGTTGCAGATGATTTTGCCTGCACAGTTCCTTTGAAACTATCATAGACCGAAGCCACAGTGTCTTCGCCAAATGAAAAAAGTTCTCTTTGTTTCTTTTCACTACCGCAACCCTTTTCAATGATCATAATAGCGGTCTTGCCCGAATATTTTAAAGTCAGTTGCTGACACAGTTCAGCTTGTGGCTCGAATAAATAACATTGTTTTTCACCCGGCACCAATTGCAAAACAACATCAGTATAAATACCATGATTAGCGCCGATATCAAAGAAAACAAAACTGTTCCTGCCATTAATCCCTTTTGCAATAAGGTGGATAAAATTGATTTCACCGCTGGAATGAATATCAATAGGCAAACCTATATTTCTTCCAAATTTTGAAAAGTGATAGAGCTTCTCAAAGAACAACTGGAATTTTCTTTTCCCATACATTTTCCTTTGAAAAGATTTAAGCACCGGGTAAAATTTTTTTCAGGTTGATTTGAATTTTCAGTGAAACTGCCTTCAGGAAATTTTTTGAAAACAATACCACTATCCATGAAGGCTTATGCCTGAAAAAACCAAGCCTGTTGATATAAAAAGGAAAATCAATTTTCTTTTTGGTGAAAAAAGAATACCAGGCTTTATAATAAATGTGATGCACCAGCAAAAATTCCCGGTTGTCATACATCACACAATTACTGTCAACCATCGTATTGCCTTTTCTTGGTTCTGCAATCACATCCTGGAATGTCAATCTAAGCTGGTCTTTGTTTTCTTTAAATAACACTTCAGTAAAACTTTCTATCGGCGGATTGATTTCCCTGAATGTTTTACCTGCCTTTAATGCCTTGAAATATGGCCCGCCACATTCATCAAAAACCATATTCCGTTCATCTGAAAAAACCTGTTGCCAGTCTTTGCTCTTCTTAAAAAGGTTATTACAATATTCATTATTCCTGATAATAAAAAAAGAACCGGATAAATATTCTTTGATACCACTGAACACATCGGTTTCATTTAATAAAGTGGCAGGCAAAAATTTATCAAAATTACCAATACAGGTATCTAAGTCAACTGAGCCCCAGAATGTATAAGCGCTTATATAATCCCGGAATATCCATCCAAGCGCCGGTTTAAAATCACACAGTTTGCGTGAGTTTTTAAAATCTATTGGTATTTGCAAGCGATCAGAAAATAATTGCTGCAACTCAGAAAAAGTCCGGGAATGCCACCTGCAATTCAGCGGCAGTACATCCGGTTTTTTTGCATCAGAAAAAAAGAATACGTCAAAATTCTTACCTGCAATTGAAAGAATAAAAGCATCAAAATATGAAGGCAGTTTCCCGAAATAAGGTATGATAAAAACTGTAGCAGGTTTCATTTATGCAGCGAGAAAAGCTTTTAGTTTTTCATGTACTTTTTCAAAACTAAAATAACAGCGTAATGCTTCAACACCATTTACAACATATTGCTGATTCGATTCCATGTTATCAAGAATCATTTCAAGTTCATGAGCAATTTTCTGAGGGTCATCGGTTTCAATGCATATCCCGCAATTATATTTTTTTATAAACTCATGATTGGCTGCATAAGAAGGGCCGCAACCTATAATCAATCTTGCTGCCTTCATATAATCAGTGATTTTTGTTTGCACTGAACCTTTAGTATGTGTAACCCATTCTTTCGAAAAAGATGAAGTAATCAAAAGGCAATCTGCTTCAGCAAGTTTTTTGTGGATTTGACTGTAAGCTATATTTCCTCCAAACTCAACGCCTTTAAAACCCAATTCATTTTTACGCCAGTTCCAATGACTTTCTGAAGTATAAATGATCAATTTTATTTTTCTCTTCGTTTGCAAAATTTCAACAGCTTTTGCCACTGCCACTAAAGCATCAAAATGCATAGGCCACAACGAACCTGCATACACTATCACAAATTCATCTTTTGAATGATATACAGGTAAAACAGGTTCACCTGTCATCTGAACAGGGTTATGTATTTCCAGCAATCGTTTTGGTTTTATATCATACCGTTCACTTAAAATATCAGACAGGTTTTTGCTTATCATCATCCAGGATGTATGTGTGCTTAAAATTGTACCCATAACATCCTGAACATTTCCACCAGGCCACCTTGTTGTATCATGTATCATCCAGTCATCCATCAGGTAGGGATAAACTTTTTTATTCTTAAAAACAGGTTTTAGTTTACCATACATAAACAAGCTTTCAGCACCGGTGAAGGATAAGACAACCACATCGGCATCAAAATCTTCAATTGCCTTTTTAAGCTTTTTAAATGAACGCAGGTAATAATTAAAACTATAATTAATGTACTTCTCAATATTTTTTATATATCGTGTAAACCTGTTTAGCGGGATTGAAAAAAATGAAAACCTGTAAGTCCGGTAACGGGATGTAAATGGTTCAGAAGGCCTGTTATTTTTAAAAGTTTTTACAGAAGTGATACATAAGATATCGGCTGGTGCAACAAAAGAAAAAATATTATATAGAGTTTGAGGGGCGCCTTTATCATTTTCATTGAGTGTATTATCACTAAGCAACAGTATCTTCATGTTTCAACCGCTTTATCCAGCTTGCTGCAATTTGTTGAATTATTTCTTCTATGCTGATGCTGATATCCCATCCCGGGTAATGTGTTTTCATTTTTCTCAAATCGCTGTAATAACAGATATGATCACCGTCCCTGTTTTTGTCAATATACTCATACACCTGTTTTTTGCCTGTATATTTTTCAGCAAGTGCAAAAGCTTCGATGATGGAACAGGTATTGTTTTTACCACCACCCAGGTTGTAAACTTCGCCAATACGGGGTGCGTTAATAAATGCATCCATAAAACAGGCAATGTCATAAGCATGGATGTTGTCCCTCACCTGTTTTCCCTTGTATCCATTGATAATATATTTCTTTCCTTCCACATTGCATTTCACGAGGTAACTCAAAAAACCATGCAACTCAACTCCGCTATGGTTGGGCCCTGTTAAACAACCGCCACGCAAACAACAGGTGGGCATATTAAAATACCTGCCATATTCCTGCACCATCACATCTGCTGCCACTTTTGAAATACCAAAGATGGAATGTTTGGTCTGGTCAATCGGGAAACTTTCAGGGATGCCGTTTTCATAATCCGGGTCATCATATTCCCATCTTGTTTCTGATTCTTTCATCCGGATTTTATTTGGCCCGTCACCATACACTTTATTGGTGCTCATGTGAATGAAAGGCGCTTCAGGATTTGACTGCCGCAAAGCTTCCAGCACATTGAGCGTGCCCACAGCATTGGTATCAAAATCATCATAAGGTATCTGTGCCGCTTTATCATGGCTGGGTTGTGCAGCAGTATGAATCACTGCATCCGGCCTGGTTGATTTCAACAGCGACGCAATAGCAGTACGGTCACGGATGTCGAGTTCATGATGCACATAACCCGGTATCAGTTGTTGCAACCTTTCCCTGTTCCATCTTGTATCTCCGTTCGGGCCAAAAAACACAGCCCGCTGATTGTTATCTATACCATGAATAACATAACCCTTGCCTGCAAAATACAGGCATACTTCAGAACCCACTAAACCTGAAGAACCAGTAACGAGAAGTTTTTTCATTATTGATCTATGCAGTTAATTAAAAGTGTGCTGTTTTTTATACAGGTAATTAATAATTTTCAAAATTTTAATTGCCTGATGGGGTTGCTTTATCAAAGCCTTAAATAATAAAGGATAATTTATCCTGCTTGCAAAAAACTGTTTATCGAGGTTCAATTTTTCAAGTTGTTTTTTAAATTCCTTTTCTAATCCCTGCGCTTTTATTATGTCAACATTTTTCTTATAAATTTTTTCCTGTTGCTCTATTAACTCCAAACCGGTTGCTTTAGAAACCACTGATTCCGGGTTTTTAAAATAAGAGCTTCCAATATTATTGTTATATGCAACTTTATATTTTAATGAATATCGTATCATTAAATCTAGATCTTCATACATCGTTAATTTTTCATCATAAAAATTCAGGCTGTACAATACTTTCCTTTTAAATAATTCATACCGATGAGTATGACAATCAGGAAAATTGTTTAAGACGATATCTTCAAAAATAAAACCTTCAGGCCTTGGCGCAGAAGACCAAACCGATATGAAGTCACCGTTTAAATTTTTAATATCAAAATTTGAGTAAACAATATCCACATCCGGGTGTTGCTGAAAGGTTTCAATTTCTGTAGCTATTTTATTTTCATAGTAGGTATCATCTCCATCAAGGTAAGTAATGTATTCACCTTTTGCCAAACGAAAACCTGTGTTTTTATTTGTGGGGATACCAACATTTTTCGATTGATAAAATGCTTTCACTTTTCCCTGGAACTGTTGTTTCCATTGCTCAATTAATATCTTATTGCGTTCATCTCCTGAACAATCATCAACTATAATTATTTCAATGTTTTTATACGTTTGATTGATCAATGAATCAAAAGCTCTTTGCAACAATTCCTGTTGGTTATAGCTGGTTAATATTATTGAAACAAGCGGGCTATCCATTTATATATGCAACAGTTTTTTCAAAGATGATTGCATTGATTTCTGAAAATGATACAGGTGCAGGGTAAAATTGTGCCCGGATTTTTTTTTAAAAAAACTATTAAGCTGAAGAGCATCATTTCTCTGCATGTTTTTTTCATTGCTCCTGAATTCACTATACAGTTTTTTTATAGCCTGTAAATAGTCTTCTCTTGTTAAGATATTTTTTTCCAGCAGGTTTTGCAATATCATTGCCTGTTCATTTAAACCAGGCCCATTCATTGCTGCATTGAAACTAACATTCTGATTATGTTGCCTGAAATAGTTAAGCAGTTTGCCTGAAATATAAACATCACCACAGGTACATAATTCAGTCCAGAAATAGTAATCACCTGCGAGCTGGTAATTCATGTAATCTTTACTAATCCTTGCATATGCATTCCTTCTCCATATTGCCATACTTGCATTAAAAATGGGGTTACGCCTGGCTATATAATTGCTGATAAATTTTTTACCATTCACATATTCTCCAAGGCTTGTATGATTTGACTGAAACCTGATGCAGTTATCATTACCGATACAATAGCTCTGGCAATAACTTATTACACATGCAGGGTTTTTATTCAACGCTTCGACAAGGTTTTCAAGAAAGCTATTTTCACACCAATCATCACTTTCAGCAATCCATACATACTCTCCTTTTGCTAATAAAATACCTTTGTTCCATTGTTGAAACGGGTTATTTGTATTCAAATCATTATAAACAATCGAACTGACTTTCTCATGCTGCCTGAATCTCTCAATAATTTCCCTGCTGTTATCTGTAGAACAATCATCCAAAATAATCACTTCAAAATCTCTGTATGTTTGATTTAATACAGAATTTATCCTTTGCTCAAGATAAAGAGCATGGTTATAATTCGGAATGATGACTGAAACTTTTGGTGTAGAGGACATCAGACGAATACAAGTTTTATTTTACTATTTATATTCAATCTGTTTACCGGTTTCGATCATTTGTATCATTTCCGCCAGTCGGTTCCTCATTGTATGATTTTGTTTGATCCACTGCTGTGTTTTAAATAACTTTTCAGTATCAGAATCATTATTTAATATCCTGTCAACATGTTCTTTTAGACTTGAGAAATCTTCAAACCAGTTAAGCCTTTCTTTCAAACCTTCTATCTTATCCAGGTCAGGAACATAATTTGTCAAAAGCTTTGTGCCAAAACCCAATGCTTCAAATACCCTGAAATTCAGATCGTCCTTAACTGAATAATTTGTTGTGATTTTTGATTGCCGTATGATATTACTCATATTATCATAGTCAGTTACTGCATAAAAATTATTACCATAATTTTCTTTCAGAAAGCTAACCATCTGTTGTCTTTTCGTATAGCCATTATCCATTTTTCCCACAAAAGAAATAGGATATGATATTGAACTATTATTCTTAGTTATACCCGAAGCCTGGCCGGGATAACACAAAGGCAGCCAAAAAATATTTTTACAGACAGTATGCTTTTTTACAAACTCCAGGTAGGGGGATTGTGCAACAAAAACGAAATCAAAATTATCACAGTACCTGACCCGATCTTTATTTGAAACATGTGCATCTATAAACCAGAAAGCTTTGGGTGAAATTTTCTTTAAACCATGATTATATAAATACTCATACTCTGCTTTGCCATCATTAAACTCCCTTTCAATTAAAATATCAGGGTCTTTAACTATTGTCAATTTTGAATTAATATCATAATAATTTACTGAAAACCCATCAGGCAACTCCCAGTTTCTTTCATAAGTTAATGCAAGTATCCTTTTATTTTTTTTATCCCCGGAATAAACAGGTATTGTAACTAATTTATATTTCTTTTTATAATATAGCCAATCGCCTAAACTTGCCATCCTAAAACTTGTATTTGATATATTTCAGGAAAGACCTGAATGGCCGCTTCATATCATTTTGATAAATGATGCGTGTTGCATAAAGTTCGTGATACAACTGGTATATCAGGTCCCAATGTTTATTAAAAATATATGCAACTGCATTTTTAAAATCTCTTTCATCAGAAGCCCCCAACAATGAATTTTGCTGTATCCTGTAATCAAACATCGGCTCTTGAATAAAACAAAATTTCCAACCGGCTTTATGCATCCTAACCCAAAGTTCCCAGTCTTCATATTTCCGCAGTCTTTCATCAAAACCTCCAACATCATCCCAGGCTTTCCTGCGCATCACCACACAACTCGGTACATGGTTTTGCAGGATTAATGTTGTGATATCAAAAGGCAATGCTGTGAAGTTGGTACGGCTGCCATCACCGAATGCATCTGCATTGGCATAAGCTACACCGTTTTTTTCATTTGCTTTTAAAGCATTGATGCCTGTATCAATAAATTCAGGTTTTATCCTGTCATCACTATCAAGGTATAAAACGTATTCGCTTTGAGTATTGGCGACGCCGGTATTTCTTGCACCGGCAAGCCCTTTGTTCTGTTGTCTAATTATTCTTATACCTGCATCATTGATGTTTTCCAAAAAACTTATTGTAGCAGGATTGGTGGAGCCATCATCAACTATAACGATATCATAACTGTAACTGCCTGTATATTTTTTTACACTGTCAATTGCTTCACTGATAAATCCAGGCTCAGTGTTATAACAGGGGATAATTATTGAAATATCTTTAACAAAGTCATTCATATTGCAGTTTACTTTAAGTATTAATAAGTTTATTCATCATCCGCATTGTAATGTTGAAGCCGCAAAAAAAATAGAGTGACTGGAAAAAAAAATTGTAACCCTGTTTACCAAGGTAATCACAATTCTTTTTTATCACTTTTGCATAATCCTTATTGTATGCAATAAACTGGAACCTCTTAAACCAGGTTTTCATTGCGGCCTGTATAAGATCATTGTAAGCAGGAAATTTTTGTTGTAAATCTTGCAAAGCTTCCACAACTTTTTGTGCTGCCAGCTTATCTTCAACAGTGGAAGATCCCGGATGTTCCCTGTAACCTGCAAGCACATGATCAGATCCGAAAAACACTTTCCCATTCATCAACAGGCACAACCATAAATGATAATCTTCTGCATCCTGCAGACAGGGTTTTTCAGAAAAACCATTCATTTGTTTCAAAGCTTCTGCCTTCATCAAGACACTGAGGATAGGAATTTTATTATGTTGTAAAAAATTCTTTACTCCATCTTCGCCACTGAAATAACCTTTACCTGACTGCATTAATTTTTTTGAAGCATCAACAGTATCACTAAACATTATACATTCAGCAAAAACCAGGTCCACATTTTTTTCTTCTATTTCTTTTAACTGTACTTCCATTTTTTGCGGCAGCCATACATCATCAGCATCAAGGAATGCAATATATTTTCCTCTTGACTGCGCAATCCCTTTATTGCGTGCCTTGCCCTGTTTGCCATTAGGCTGATAGAAATATTTTATCCTGCTGTCGGTATTACAAAACTGTTCAACTATTTGTTTTGTGTTGTCAACAGAACCATCATCCACCACAATCAATTCCCAACCTGTAAAACTTTGTGCGATCACGGACCTGATACTTTCA
The DNA here is from genome assembly GCA_964400415.1 of uncultured Parafilimonas sp. Classification (GTDB taxonomy): domain Bacteria; phylum Bacteroidota; class Bacteroidia; order Chitinophagales; family Chitinophagaceae; genus Parafilimonas. The sequence goes on along the minus strand of CAYNTP010000045.1, from coordinate 1,620 downwards.
TCAATAAATTTTCCAGCATTGTAGGCAGGCATAATTACAGATACCAGCGGCTCACTCATACAGGCTTTGAAATATTTTTATTGCGGGTGTTGTAAAAATGTTTGATGATGGCGAGGTCATCCCTGTTTTTAAAACCGAGGTTAAAAAAATAATAGAAAAGCCTGTCGGAAGATGCATTGGGCTGCCGCCTGCGGATAATACTTTTTGCATAATCTTTTAATGCAGCCACCAACATCCTGGTTTTATCATACAAACCCGACCTCTTAATTTTTGTTGCTTCAAAATATTCTTTTAAAACAACCTGCACTTCTTCAACTCCTTTGAAAATAGCATCCCGGTAAGATTCAGTTAACCGGTATGCAGGAATGAAATGCTGAAACACCAATGCTTCGGTGTAATATAAATTATATCCCTGCAACAAAAGCCTTTGACAATATTCCACATCACCACCTGTGCTCAATGAATTTCCCTTCCTGTCAGTTAAGATAACAGGCAGTTGTTTATTGACTGATGACTGGAAAACAGTTTTTCTTGTTACCATACCTGCACCGTTGATATACCCTTTACCATTGATATAACCCTGTTGCTGTGCCTGTTTACCCACAGCATAAGCTTCTTCATATTTTGAAAACCATGCAGGCAATTCTATATCGCTGACTGCAGTGCAGATGCCACCCATTGCACCGATGGTATCATCAGCAGTTATAAGCTCATAAGCAACCTGGACATAATTTTCACTGAGCAGGTTATCATCATCACAGAAGATGATGTATTCATATTTTGCTGCAGACACACCACATTCACGTGCATGGCTGAGGCCGGGTGTTTGTTCTGCAACGATGTTGAAACCAACATCAGTTCTTCCCAGTTTATCCCAGGTCTGCTGAGCAATGATTGCAGTATTATCTGTTGAGGCATTATCAACAACAATGATTTCCCATTGCAATGTGGCATTGGTTTTTTGCAGTGCAAGGTGTTGCAGTGTTTCATACAACCTTCCTGCGCTGTTATAACAACAGATGATTATTGAAATGCCGGTTTGCATGTTGGGGGTGATGGTGGCTTTGTGTCACTTTGCTCATCAAGGAACGTCACCTCGACCATCATGGAACGTCACCTCGCTCATCAAGGAACGTCACCTCGACCTTAGGAGAGGTCTGTTTATTATTTAGACTAATGAACATTAAGTTGAGATTTCTCCTATCGTCGAAATGACGGTTCGGAAGATCGTCACCTCGACCTTAGGAGAGGTCTGTTTATTAATTAGATTAATAAGCATTTCGTTGAGATTTCTCCTATCGTCGAAATGACGACGGGCATCCTTCGTCGAAATGACGGTTCAGAAGATCGTCACCTCGACCATCAAGGAACGTCACCTCGACCTTAGGAGAGGTCTGTTTATTATTTAGATTAATGATCATTAAGTTGAGATTTCTCCTATCGTCGAAATGACGGGCATCCTACTACGGAACGTCACCTCGACCATAGGAGAGGTCTCATCATTAATAAACTGATTAAATAAAATAGAACGACTTCGCATTAATAAGTAATGATATGCATTTCGGTGAGATTTCTCCTATCGTCGAAATGACGACGGGCATCCTTCGTCGAAATGACGGT
>CAYNTP010000044.1:0-26057 GCA_964400415.1 uncultured Parafilimonas sp. | reverse complement strand
CATTGTACTACAGGACCAGAAAATCAGCCGCGAAAATAGTTAACTATTTTAATTGTTACTGCCAGTTTGCAATAATGATTTCAAGTACGATTTTCCAATACCGGATTTTAAATATTTTTCTCTTGCTCTTGCTGAAGCCCTGTCATTAAATGTTTCGGTATAAAACAGTTTCCCTCCATCACGGATGTCAGCAACTTAAAAAAGTAAAACTCATCTTCCAAAAGCAGCGAGATTTGTACCAAATATTTTAACTGCAATTGCCAGCAATATCACACCGAAAAATTTTCTCACAGCTATCAAACCGGTCTTACCTAAAATTTTTTCAATCCATTTCAATGAATGCATGGCGATAAAAATTATAACAAGATTAATGATGATCCCAAGTAAAATATAATGGTTTTCAAAATTAGCTTTCAGTGACATGATGGTGGTCAAAGTACCTGTTCCGGCAATCAGTGGAAAAGCAATGGGGACAAGGGTTCCGGTAGATCCTGGCTCTTCCTTAAAGATATCAAGACCAAGTATCATTTCAAGCCCGACTAAAAACATCACAATAGATCCACCTACGGCAAATGAATGTACATCAAGGTTCAAAATTTTCAGCAATGGTTCACCCAGGAATAAAAAAACAATCATCAAAATGCCGCTGACAAGAGTTACTTTGGCTGAACTGATATTACCGGTTTTTGCTTTTAAACTGATCAGTACCGGGATAGAACCGATTATATCAATGACAGCGAAAAGAGTGAATGTAACTGTAACAAGTTTGTTGATGTCAAAATTCATACATGGATTTTTGCAAAGTTAGTTTTGTTTGTATCATCTCAAAGTTGAAGCTTTGCAACTACTAAATTATCGAAATGAAAAAGCTATTCTTCGTGTTGGGTATTTTTATTTTTTATACTGCTCATGCACAAAGTACAGATACTGCGCATTTATATAATCCTAAAGATGATGCTGTGAAAGAAATTGCTGCTGCAGTAAAGAAAGCAAAAGCTGAAAATAAATTTGTTTTTATACAGGGTGGCGGCAACTGGTGCATCTGGTGTAAGCGTTTTAGCTTAACAGTTGCGAATGACCAAAAGCTTGATTCAATAGTGAACGCTGATTTTGTTGTGTATCATTTAAACTATAGTGGTGAAAATAAAAACCAGGCAGTGTTTGCAAAATATGGTTTCCCTCAGCGGTTTGGGTTCCCGGTGTTTATTATTTTAGATGGTAATGGTAAGCTTTTGCATACACAGAATTCCGCTTATCTCGAAGAAGGCAAAGGTTATAACCACGATAAGATTGCTGAGTTTTTTGAGAACTGGAGGCCTGCTGCGCTTGATCCAAAAAATTATAAAGACTAAATGACAAAATACTTTACAGGCAATTCATCTTTTATTCCATTTGAATTGCATCATAAAACCTGATGATGAGTACATTTTTTAAATGAAGCAAATATTAACTTTCTTATTATTCATCAATACAATTTGTGGTATTGCACAACCTGTAAAATATACAACAAGCAATGCCCACTCGCATAATGATTATGAACAAACCAATCCATTGTATGAAGCTTATGATAATGGTTTTGGTTCGATTGAGGCAGACATTTTTTTGCAGGATGGCCGTTTGTTGGTTGGGCATAATTTGAGTGAGCTGAAAAACGACCGTACACTTGAAAATCTTTATCTCACACCATTGCAGTCTGCTATAAAAAATAATCACGGTTATCCATATTCAGATAAGAAAAAACAGTTACAACTGATGATAGATATTAAAACAAGTGCTGTTGCAACACTTGATACCTTAATACAGGTTTTGCAACACTACCCTTCTATCATCAACAGCCAGTCAATGATAATTACCATCAGCGGTAACAGGCCTATGCCTGAAACTTTTTCTGATTACCCTTCATTCATTCATTTTGATGGTGTGTTAAGTGAAGAGTACTCAAACAATGCACTTAAAAAAATCGTGATGTTAAGTGATGATTTCAAAAATTATTCTTTGTGGAATGGAAATGATTCTCTCACACAACAAGACAGGCAAAAACTGGTTGATTTAATTAATAAAGCACATCGTTTGAAAAAGAAAGTCCGTTTCTGGGATGCACCTGATAATATAAATGCATGGAAGACTTTAATGAATTTACATGTTGATTATATCAATACAGACCACATACAACAACTGTCTGATTTTTTTAAATCAAATGATCATTGATCAATTGGTATTGCTAAAAAATAAGAACTAACAAATCCGTTTTTGTAGCCATGCATCTGAAGAACCAAAAGTTATTGTACCTGTATTATGTTTGTTTTTGAGTTTTTCTTAAGGATTCCGGGTACAACATCCATAATACTTTTTCTCAGTTCACTTATCAATTTTCTCTTGGCAAAATACCTGTGTGTTATCAGGCTGACTTCCCGTACTGGTACAGGCTGCTTAAAATTGCGCAAATGATTTTTCTGTCCCGCTGTCATATCAAGTGTTGCCAGTTCAGGCAGAATGGTGATGCCATCATTCAATTCTACCATTCGTCTTAATGTTTCAAAACTTCCTGCCTCATATTCAAAATGTAAACTACCCTTTGCCTTTTGCAATTCACATAACTGCATGATCTGAGATCTGAAGCAATGGCCTTCCTGCAGCAACAATAATTTCTTTGGATCAATATCTTTTGGCAAAACATAAGTTTTCCGGAACAAAGCATTTTTCTTAGATACATACACCAGCATTTCTTCATAAAATAAAACGTCTTCTTTAATACCTGTTTCATGTAATGGTGTAACCAGGATGCCTGCATCAATTTTGCCCTGCCTCAGAGATGCAATAATATTGTTGGTGGTAAGTTCATTAATCACCAGTCTAATCTGTTCATGTTTTTTTGTAAAACTGGGGATGAACAAAGGCAGGAGATATGGAGCCAGTGTTGGTATGATACCTATTCTTAATTCGCCTGAAATAATATCTTTTTTTGAATTAATCATTTCATTCAGCAAATCACGTTCTGCTATAATTTTTCTTGCCTGTGCAATTATTTCAACACCAGGCTCTGTGGGCAAAACAGGTTGTTTGCTCCTGTCAAATATTTTGACACCCAATTCTTCTTCCAGCTTTAAGACCTGCATGCTGAGTGTTGGCTGTGTTATAAAACATTGTGCTGCAGCTTCAGCAAAATGACGATGGGTATCTAAAGCGATGATATATTCCAACTGAGTAAAAGTCATTATTGATAATATTTATGAAAAAATAAAATTAATCAAAATAATAAATGAGGCCTGGAAAGGAGTTTTTATAATGTATTATAGCTTTACAGGAAAAACACTTTGAAAAACAAATTCACTGTGGAAGTTGATTAAAAGAATTTTTTTCAATAGTCTCTTTTTTACCTGTATTTTGAGAAGAATATTTCTGTTTTAAAATGTTGAGGCAAATTTATCCTGGGGTATAAAAACAGAAATTATTGCTATTGATTCAACTATATCCTTATTGAAAAGAACAATAACGTTTTCTATTTATTGAAAGGCAAAAGACTTATACATGAAAATTATTGATGCGCATCAACATTTCTGGCAATACAATGAAAAAGACTTCGGATGGATATCAGATAATATGTCAGTTATCAGGAAAGATTTTTTACCTGCAGAACTGCAGTCAGTTTTTGCAGAAAATAATATATCCGGTTGCGTGGCTGTTCAGGTAAATCAAACTGAAGAAGAAAATGATTTTTTTCTATGCTTGGCTGAAGAATTTGATTTTATCCGTGGCGTTGTCGGATGGGTTGATTTAATGGCTGATGATATTGAAGACAGGCTAAATCATTGGAGCAGGTATAAAAAACTAAAAGGCTTCAGACATATTTTACAGGGAGAAAAAAACCGGTCGCTCATGCTGGAGCCTGCATTTAAAAATAGTATCAGCAAACTGGAGAAGTGGAATTTTGTGTATGATTTCCTTATCTATCCTGACCAGTTGCAATTTGCAAGTAAACTGGTACAGGCTTTCCCCAATCAGAAATTTGTTATTGACCACCTGGCAAAACCATATATAAAATCAGGTGAAATAAAACAGTGGGAAAATGACATACGCTCAATTAAAAGTTGTGAAAATGTTTTCTGTAAAATATCTGGGATGGTTACAGAAGCTGACTGGAAAAATTTTTCAAACCAAACCTTCAAACCATACCTCGATGTAGTTACTGAAACATTTGGTACAAATCGGTTGATGTATGGTTCTGACTGGCCTGTATGTTTAACTGCTGCATCATATACTACCGTTTTACAAATAGCGAAAGATTATTTTTCTTCTTTCTCAATTGAAGAGCAGGAAAATATTTTCTGTAACAATGCTGAATATTTTTATAATTTGTAGCCGGTTCCTGCAACAACAATTTTTCAGAATAAATAATATAATCAGTTTATGTCAGCAACAAAAGCTTATGCGGCTCAAACCGCAACTACACCATTAGCGCCCTGGAGTTTAGACAGGAGAGAACCAACACCACATGATGTGCAGATTGATATTTTATACTGCGGGGTTTGTCACAGTGATTTACATACTGTGCGCAATGAATGGGGAGGAACTGTTTATCCCGCAGTGCCAGGCCATGAAATTGTTGGTAGAGTAACTGCAATTGGAAACCATGTAACAAAATATAAAGTGGGTGACCTTGCTGCTGTTGGTTGCCTCGTTGATAGTTGCCGTGAATGTGCCAATTGCAAAGATGGTTTGGAACAATATTGTTTGAATGGTTCTGTTGGAACATATAACGGGAAAGACAAACACAGCGGTGGTGTAACGTATGGCGGATACAGCAAACGAATTGTGGTACATGAAGATTTTGTTTTGAGAATTACTGATAAATCACCATTGGAAGGCATAGCGCCATTGCTTTGTGCAGGTATCACTACTTATTCTCCTTTGCGCCACTGGAATGTTGGAAAAGGTGATAAAGTAGGCATCCTTGGTTTAGGCGGGCTGGGCCATATGGGTGTAAAATTAGCAGCATCATTTGGTGCAGAAGTTACGATGCTGAGCCATTCACCTTCGAAAGAAGCGGATGCGAAAAAATTGGGCGCTCATAATTTTGTGCTGACAAAAGATGAAGACCAGTTGAAAAAAATGAAAGGCTATTTTGATTTTATTTTAGATACTGTCTCTGCTCCTCATGAGTATAGCACTTATCTTGATATGCTGTCAACGAATGGAGCTATGGTTTGTGTTGGTGCACCAACAACGCCATCACAGGTTTATGCATTTAACCTGATAATGAATAGAAAAACATTAGCCGGTTCATTGATTGGCGGAATACCTGAAACACAGGAGATGCTGGATTATTGTGCAAACAAAAATATTGTTTCAGATGTAGAGGTGATTGATATAAAAGATATCAACGAAAGTTATGAACGCATGTTGAAGGGTGATGTAAAATATCGTTTTGTCATTGATATGGCTACACTGTAAATATTTCAAACAATCATTCTGCTGCTTTGTAAATTTTTTCAATTATACTAACCACTTGCTTGCCTTCTTCTGCGGTTGCAGCTATGGTTGCATTGTTGCATAATACATCAATTACATTTTGAATGATATAATGATGGTTGAAAGCGCTGCCTTTATAATGGCCATAATCATTTTGAATTGTTGATGTGGTTAATGAAGGCATTGTATAATTTTTTATATCACAATATTCCACAGTGTCCATGTATTGACCACCGATTTTTATTGTACCATTTTCTGCAATAACCGTGATGCTGCTTTCAAAATTTTTATTCCAAATTGCTGTTGAAAAATTGAGGCAGCCAATACTGTTGTTGCCAAATGAAAAAGTAACAACACCACTGTCATCAAATGCTGCAAGATGTTTGTAAGAATGCATGCTTGCATGTATATTTTTTATGTTGCCAAACAACCAATAAAAAATATCAATGAAATGGGAAAACTGGGTAAACAAAACACCGCCGTCTAATTCTTTTGTTCCATGCCAGTTGTTCGTTGCCGGCTGGTAATATCTTTCATCCCTGTTCCAGAAACAATTGAGCTGAACAGAAAATATTTCACCGGCGATTTTATCATCAATAATTTTTTTCAACCAGGCAACAGGAGCAGAGAATCGGTTTTGCATCACAACAAAAATATTTTTCTGATAAGTGTTAGCAGCATCAATAATATTTTGTGCACCTTTTGTTGTGAGCGCCATTGGCTTTTCTATCACCACATGCTTACCGGCTTTGATACATTCAATTGCCTGTGTGTCATGCAAACCGTTGGGTGTTGCAATCACAACCACATCTGCAATTGTATCTGAAGAAAGGAAATTTTCAAGTGAAGAAAAAAATGATGTTTCAAACTGTTCAATATTTAAAGCAGAAGGTTCTTTAATATCAATCAATGCAGTTAATGCAGCATGCGGGTTGTCTTTTATTAATGTAGCATGCCTTTTCCCGATATGGCCACAACCTACAACTGCAAAATGTATTTTCTTCATGTTGAATCAAAGATATGTTGCCGAAGTGTGCGACGCAAGGAACGATTCATAGAAATTCTGTAGCCGGTTTCAAAATAAAAAAAATGTGAAGCATTTCATACTGTTATTTTTTCAACAGCATTATTTATTAAGCGATAGGTTTGATTTGTTGCCGGACAAACGGCGATGCCCTCCTGGTTAAAAATAAGTTTCTCACCATGTTCGCTCATCCAGCCATTTTGTTTTGCAGGGTTGCCCATCATCAAAGCATAAGAGGGTACATCTTTCGTAACAACAGCGCCGGCAGCAACAAACGCAAATGCGTGCACCGTTATTCCACATACCAATGTGGCATTGGCGCCGATTGTCGCGCCTTTTTTAATAACTGTTGGTTTGAATTCATTTTTTCTTGAGACAGCGCTGCGTGGATTGGTAACATTGGTGCAAACACAGGAAGGGCCAAGAAAAACATCATCTTCACAAACCACACCATCATACAATGAAACATTGTTCTGCACTTTCACATTATTGCCCAGCACAACTGTGGATGCAATAAAAACATTCTGGCCGATAGTACAGTTTTTCCCTATGATGCAGCCTTTCATCAGGTGTGAAAAATGCCAGATGCTACTGCCTTCACCAACGATTGCGCCATCATCAATAACTGCTGTTTCATGTTTAAAAAATTGTTGCTGCATTTTCTTGTGTGGTTACATTTAAGCTAACCGGGATGCCAAACTTATTATTTTTAAAACTATAATGAAAAAAACCTGTTGGCATTTTAATCGGGGCAATAATATTATTTGAGCTTTTTTCATTTGGGGAAGTTCTGCTTTTCGCTGGGAAAAAACTTACTGTATGTAGACAAATAAATGATACAATCAAGGCAGAACAATGGTTGACGGCGCTTTAATTTCTGAAAGGTTTAGCAAGTGTTAGCTTATTTTTGCAGCCTTTACTGAAGCAATAATAAATAAACAAGTGGCGGATAACGATAATAAAATTGAAGATAATAAAGGGCTGAAAGAAGTGAAGGATTTTAAGCGGTACTTGATTACTGCGGCTTTGCCTTATGCAAATGGCCCGGTGCATATCGGGCATCTGGCAGGTGTGTATTTACCGGCTGATATTTATGTGCGGTACCTGCGTGCCCGGAAACGTGATGTGAAATTTGTTTGTGGCAGTGATGAACATGGAGTGCCCATTACCATCCGTGCGATGAAAGAAGGTGTTACACCACAACAGGTGGTAGATAAATTTCATGCTATAATCAAAGATAGCCTTGAACGGTTTGGTGTTTCATTTGATATTTATTCGAGAACGTCTAATCCTATTCATCACAAGACTTCACAGGATTTCTTTCTGAACTTGTATGAAAAAGGTTTGTTTGAAGAAAAGGAAAGTGAACAGTATTATGATGAAAAAGCAAAAACTTTTTTAGCAGACAGGTATATCATCGGTACTTGCCCGGTCTGTAATAATCCAAATGCTTATGGAGACCAATGTGAAAAATGCGGCTCATCATTAAGCCCTGAAATGTTAATCAATCCACGCAGTGCATTGAGTGATGCAACACCGGTAAAGAAGAAAACTAAACACTGGTATTTTCCATTGCAGAACTATGAGGCATTTTTAAAGCAGTGGATTTTAGAAGACCATAAAGAATGGAAAAATAATGTGTATGGCCAATGTAAAAGTTGGTTAGATAATGGATTGCAGTCGCGTGCCATGACCCGCGACAGTAACTGGGGAATTAAAGTGCCTTTGCCCGATGCTGAAGGAAAAGTTTTGTATGTGTGGTTTGATGCACCGATTGGTTATATCAGCGCTACCAAAGAATTAATCAATAACTGGGAAGATTACTGGAAAAAAGAAGATACACGGATGATTCATTTTATCGGGAAAGACAATATTGTTTTTCACTGTATCATTTTTCCTGCTATGCTGAAAGCACATGGTGATTTTGTGTTGCCTGATAATGTGCCTGCCAATGAATTTTTAAATATTGAAGGAGATAAAGTTTCCACTTCGCGTAACTGGGCTGTGTGGGTAAATGAATACCTTGAAGATTTCAAAGGTTGTGAAGATGTGTTGCGATATGTGTTGTGCAGCAATGCGCCTGAAACAAAAGACAATGATTTTACCTGGAAAGATTTCCAGGATAAAAATAACAGTGAGCTGGCAAGCATCTTTGGCAATTTTGTTAACCGCACTTTTGTGTTGATGCATAAATTATGCAATGGCAAAGTGCCGGTCTTGCATGCTGATGTAATGGATGAACTGGATAAAGCTTTGATAAACGATATTCAACTAACAAAAACAAAAGTTGAAAATGCAATAGAAGAATTCAAGTTCAGGGAAGCATTGTTTGAAGTGATAGACCTTAGCCGCAAAGGCAATAAATACATGCAGGAAAAAGAGCCGTGGAAGAAAGCAGCCAACAATGAAGATTCAGGCAACAATCAAAAACTGATTGATAACTGTCTGCATTTATGTTTACAGCTCACAGCAAATCTTGCTATTCTTGTTAATCCATTCCTGCCTTTCACTGCAAAGAAAATGTTGCACATGATGAAAGTAGTTGATAAAATGCTGGAATGGAAAAATGCAGGTTCAATAAGGTTGCTGAGTGTGGGATATAGTTTGAGGCCACCTGAAATTTTGTTCAGAAAAATTGATGATAAAGAAATAGAAACACAGATTCAAAAATTAAAAAGCGGTTTGGTGAAACCAGAAAATACAGATACAAAGGCAAATGAACAAGCAATAGCGACCGCTAATAGCCAACAGCTAAAATCCCAGATTCAATATGACGATTTTGCCAAACTGGATTTGCGTGTTGGAAAAATTTTAGAAGCAACAAAAGTGGAGAAAGCAGATAAGCTTTTAAAACTTGAAATTGATTTAGGTTTTGAAAAACGCACTATTGTTTCAGGAATTGCTCTGCATTTTAAACCGGAAGAAATTGTTGGAAAACAGGTAGTGGTGGTAGCCAATCTTGCGCCCCGCAAAATGCGTGGTATTGAAAGCAACGGGATGATACTGATGGCTGAAAATGCAGCAGGCAAATTAGTTTTTGTAAACCCTGATGAAGATACTGAGGCAGGGAGCGGAGTGAGTTGATTTGTATGAATTAAGCATTTTATATAATGTGCAATGAAGTTGGTTGAAAATGTTTGTTGTGAAATTGAACTAAAGAGATGCCCTGGAGCTTGAAAATTATAAATAAAATTCTCATTAATATTTAAACGAAAATTATCATGAAACACTTGCCATTAAATCCCCAGCTTTTCATTGAAAACAGGAAACGGTTCATCAAAGAAATGAAGCCCAACAGTATTGCCATTTTCAACAGCAATGATGAAGTGTCGAGCAATGCGGATGCATTGTACCGTTTTCAGCAAAACACTAACCTGTACTGGCTTTGCGGAATTGAGCAGGAAGATACAATGGTCATCCTTTTCCCGGATAACCCTGATGAAAAATACCGTGAAGTGCTGGTGTTGGTGAGGCCTGTTGAAATAAAAGAAAAATGGGATGGCAGGAGATTGCGTGCCAATGAAGCAACAGAAATGTGTGGTATCAAAACAATTGTATGGCTTGACAGCCTTGATGCATTATTACAGAAATGGGTGCATGCTGCAGATAATATTTATTTATGTACCAATGAGCATGACCGTAAATCAACAACCTATGCTGCAACACGTGATTACCGTTTTGCGCAGGAAATGCAAAAGCGTTATCCATTGCATAATTATGAACGCACTGCTAAGATTATGATGAAACTCAGGGCTATCAAAACAAAATATGAAGTGGATGTAATCAGGCAGGCTATTGATATAACAGATAAAACATTCCGTCGTTTATTGCAGTTTATCAGGCCCGGTGTGATGGAGTATGAAATAGAAGCAGAAATACTGCATGAATTTTTACGTAACCGTTCGAAAGGTGAAGCCTATTCAAGCATTATAGCGAGTGGCGACAGGGCAAGGACTTTGCATTATATTTTCAATAATGGTGAATGCAAAGATGGCGAGTTGATACTGATGGATTTTGGAGCCGGCTATGGTGGCTATGCTGCCGACCTTACACGCACAGTGCCTGTGAATGGAAAATTTACAAGGCGACAGAAAACAGTATATAATGCCTGTTTGCATTTGCATAAATACGCGAAGAGTTTGCTGAAGCCCGGCACTATTTTAAATGACTATCATGAAAAAATTGGTGATGAAGCAACAGTTGTTTTTCAAAAGATTGGTTTGCTGAAAAAATCTGATATAAAAAATGAAGACAAAGAAAACCGTGCATACAGGAAGTATTTATATCATGGCATTTCACATCACCTTGGGTTGGATGTGCATGACCTTGGTACTTTTTCACAACCTATAAAAGAAGGTATGGTATTAACTGTGGAACCGGGTATTTATATTGAGGAAGAACATTTGGGTATCCGCATTGAAAACAATGTTTGGATTACGAGAAGGGGCAATGAAGATTTGATGAAGAATATTCCCTATGAGGTGGAAGAAATTGAGCAATTAATGAAGTCAACAGTTAAATGACAACCGTTTACTGATGGGTTTCAAATTTGAAAAACTAAAAGTTTGGCAACTCGCTTTGGAACTGGATGGTGAAATTTCTGAAATGATTAAATCATTTCCAAAAGAAGAATTGTTCATTCTTGTATCCCAGATAAAGCGTGCAGCAGATTCAGTTGTTTTAAATATTGCTGAAGGGTCAACATTACAATCTAATGCAGAATTTAAAAGATTTCTTGTAATTTCTAATCGTTCAGCTTTGGAAGTTGTTGCTTGCTTGTATCTTTCCGTTCAAAGAAAATATATTAATAGGAGTATTTTTGATGATAAATATCAGAAATACGAAAAACTGATTGCAATGATTCAGGCGTTAATTAAAACACTTGATGTTTCAGGCAACAGTAAGCGGTAATCGGTCAACACAAAAATGAAACAAATTCCAAACATCATCACACTGCTCAACCTCTTTTTTGGTTGTATTGCTATTGTATATATTGTTCAACCCGGGCTTGTGCCATTATACAGTTCTAACGACCTGGCATTGGTGCCGGATGTAACAGACCTGGGCACGCAATATGTAAGCATACCACAACAAATGTTTTTGGGTTCATTGTTTATCGGGCTGGCTGCAGTGGTTGATTTCTTTGATGGTTTTGTGGCAAGATGGATGAAAGCAACATCACCAATGGGTGCTGAGTTGGATTCACTGGCTGATGTGGTGAGTTTTGGTGTAGCGCCGTCCTTGATTGTTTACCAGTTCCTGCGGTTAAGTTTTGCTCAACATGAAAATGGATTAGATACAAGCATCATTTTTTTAATGCCTGCATTTATTATTGCATGTGCCGGCGCTTATCGTTTGGCAAGGTTTAATATTGATACTGGTCAAACCACTTATTTTAAAGGTGTGCCAATACCTGCCAATGGATTGGTTATTGCATCTTTCCCTTTAATCTATTGGACAAATGATTATGCTATCATTACGAGCGTGCTGATAAACCCCTGGTTCTGGTATGCGATAATTATTATCCTTTCATGGTTGATGGTGTCAAAAAAACCAATGCTTGCGTTGAAGTTTTCAGGTGTAACCATAAAAAAAATTGCACCGTTTATTATCATTGCTGTGATAACTATTGTATCTGCCATTTTTATACAATGGCTGGCAGTACCGGTAAGTTTTTTGGCTTATGTTATTTTATCTTTGCTCAATAAACAATCATCAGAGTTATGACATATAATGTTCAGATAAAAGTTATGTTATTGAAAGATTTGCTTGACCCGCAGGGAAAAGCTGTACAGGCCGGATTAAAAAACCTGGGTCTGGATGGTGTGAATGATGTGCGGATTGGCAAACATATTACTTTGCAGGTGGAAGCAGATTCGGAAGAAGAAGCAAAAAAGTTAGCTGATGATGCTTCCAGGAAATTACTTGCTAACCCGGTGATGGAATATTATGAAATTGAAACCCTTGACAGCTAAGCTTGTTGAGCTATTCATCATAAAGTGGGTTTTATATATTCACTAAAAAATGTCTTCAGTAAAAAAAGAAGTTGATATAAATACACCACAGGTTTTATTATATCTTGTACCTACACCATTGGGTAATTTAAAAGATATAACTTTTCGTGCTGTCGTAGTTTTGCAATCTGTGGATTTGATATTATGTGAAGATACACGTACCTCATCCAAGCTTTTGCAGCATTACAATATTCAAAAACCCTTATCACCTTATCATCAGCATAATGAACATAAGATACTGCAACATTTGATTGAGCAATTATTGGCTGGAAAAAAAATGGCAGTGATTACAGATGCAGGGACACCAGGTATTTCCGACCCTGCTTTTTTGTTGGTGAGAGAATGTTTAAAAAATAAAATAAAAGTAGAGTGTTTGCCAGGCGCAACTGCTTTTGTGCCAGCATTAGTAAATAGTGGTTTACCCATTAACCGTTTTTGTTTTGAAGGTTTTTTGCCAATAAAAAAAGGGCGTCATACTTTGCTCACAAAACTGGCAACGGAAGAACGCACGATGGTATTTTATGAAAGCCCTGTGCGACTTGTTAAAACTTTGCAGGAATTCATTAACTATTTCGGCGCAGAGAGAAGATGTAGTGTTAGCAGAGAGTTAACAAAGGTGTTTGAAGAAAATTTTCAGGGAAGTTTATCCGAAGTTTGTACCCACTTCAGCAACAAAGTAGTGAAAGGTGAGATTGTCATTGTTGTTGAAGGTTGTGTTGTATAAATTTTTTGCATGAAAAAAAACCTGTTTGTTTTTGTATTTATTTTCATCACTGTTTTTGCACAGGCGCAATTAAGAAAAATCCCTGCAGATGTTACAGATGCTTTTGCATCAAGGTATCCACATGCAACAAAAGTGGAGTGGAGGGATAAGCTCCAGTATTTCGAAGCTACATTTCATCTGAACGGCGCAGTGATCAGTGCAAGCTTTTCGTCAAGTGGAGAATGGGAGGGTAGTGAAAGAGCTTTGGAGTTTAATGATCTTCCAGAAGATGTAAGAGATGGTTTCCTGAAAAGTAAGTATGCTGACTGGAAAAAATGTTCCAGTTCAGAAACACAGGAGTTAGGTCAACCATTACAATACAAGATTAATGTTCAGAAATCTGGTATTCAGAAAAAGTGTTTGCATTTTGATTCTAATGGCAGATTGCTGAAAGAAAATATATCCTTTTAAAATTATTTTTTTACTGTTATTGTATGCTACTGTAAAGCAAGGCATTTTTGCAGGAATAATTTTTACGAATGAATAAGAAATACACGATTGCATTGCCCCTTGTACTTTTATCTTTTTATTGGGTCAACGCACAACCGGATCGCTGGCAACAAAAAATTTCATACAACATCAACGTTAATGTGAATGTTGTAAAAAACCAATTCAGTGGCGTTGAAAAAATTGACTATTGGAATAATTCTCCGGATACATTACACCGTGTATTTTTTCATTTATACTGGAATGCATTTCAGCCCAATAGCATGATGGATGTGCGAAGCCGTGAATTAGGTAAAACAATTTTAGGGACCGACAGGGATGGAAATCCGATTTATGATTGGGATGTCAGGGTAAGAGACCGTATCCAGCATTTACAACCAAATGAAATTGGATATGATAGCGCAGTATATGTAAAGCTCAATGGTATTGCCCAAAAATTAATTTATCATGAAACAATTCTTGAAGTACAATTGACAACACCATTGCTTCCTCAATCTAAAAATAGTTTTGAAGTTGCATTCAACTGCCAGGTGCCGGTTCAGATAAGAAGGAGCGGAAGGGATAATGAAGAAGGGATCAGGTATAGTATGAGCCAGTGGTATCCTAAAATGGTTGAGTATGATTACCAGGGATGGAATGCCAATCCTTATATAGCAAGGGAATTTTATGGAGTGTGGGGAGATTATAATGTGAATATAACTATAGACAAAAATTACATGCTCGCTGGTACGGGCACCATACAAAATCCTGATGAAGTAGGTTATGGATATGGGGCTAACGCTGAATTGAAACCTAAAGCAAAAACATCCAGGCTCACATGGAAGTTTGCAGCGCATAATGTACACGATTTTGTCTGGGCTGCTGATACTGCTTATACCATGATTAAGAAACAAATTCCGAATGGCCCTTTATTTTATTTTGTGTATAAACGTGTTGACTCATTACAATCACGATGGGAAAACCTTGCCAATACCATTGAAAAAGCATATCCATACATAGCAAAAACATTCGGCATTTATCCTTATAAAAATTATTCATTCATACAAGGCGGTGATGGTGGAATGGAATACCCGATGGCAACTTTAATAAAAGGCCCAAGCGTTGGTACTGCTATTCACGAATTTATGCATAACTGGTACCAGGGCCTTATGGGCACGAATGAAAGTTTATATCCCTGGATGGATGAAGGTTTTGCCACTTATGCAGAATTAAGGGTTAGCAATTGGTTAAGGGGTGATACCGGTTTTGCTTTCGGGAGTTCATACAGGTCTTATTTCAGGATTGTAAAAAGTGGAAAAGAAGAAGCGATGATCACACATGCTGATCATTATAATACAAATTATGCTTACAGTGTGGCTTCCTATTCAAAAGGTTCTATTTATTTAGCTCAATTGGGTTATATAGTGGGTGAAAAAAACCTTGATAAGATTTTACTTGAATATTATAATGAATGGAAATTTAAACACCCCAATCCCAATGATTTTTTACGGATTGCTGAAAAGATCAGTGGCATAGAATTGCATTGGTATAATCAATATTGGATCAATTCAACACGGACTATAGATTATGCTATCGGTGACATAAATATGAATGGTAATCAGGTAGCAGTATCATTGAAAAGAATTGGTTTGATGCCGATGCCTCTTGATGTTCTGATTACATTCAGGGACGGATCTGAAGAGATGCATTATATCCCGATGAACCTTATGTATGGAGAAAAACCGGCTGAAGATTCAGTTAAAAGAATAACCGAAAAGGAATGGCCTTGGGTAAATCCGGAATATTCATTTAATATTGACAAGCCACTTTCTGAAATTAAATCAATAGAAATAGATCCAAGTCAGAGAATGGCAGATGTCAACAGGGTGAATAATAAAATAGTTGTACCATGAACTTTTAACAAATAACACAGGCAACCGGAAAAAATGTTATGCGTATAAAGTTTCATTATCGCCGAAAGCTGCAATCAAAACAAAAAATGTAAAATTTCGTTATTGCTTTATAGCTGGCTGAAATCTTTAATTTGGTATAAATTAGGCATGAAGTTATTTTTGCCTGCTTTTTGGGGAAATTAAAAAAATAAGAATGTTAAAAACTGCTCTTCGCTTCTTAACCTATTCTCTACTTTTCGTCCTCTTTAGTAATCTGATATCCTGCAAAGTAGAGCGAGTAGCTTACTTTAAAGATGTACCTGATTCCACTGCGGCGAATAAAGTGCTGCAATCTATTACACCGGAACCGGCAATGGTGCGCCCGGATGATGTCTTGAATATTAATATCCAGACATTAGACCCGGCAGCAAACACAATATTAAATCAGGGGAATTTGCCTGTTAATTCAGGAGCTGTAACCGGTGGCACTAGTAACAATAGTGGTAACACAACACAGGCAGTCATTTCAGGTTATTTAGTAAACAAAGACGGATACGTGCATTTGCCTTATGTTGGTGATGTATTAGTAAAAGGGTTGACAACTGACCAGGTTAAAGACCTGATCACACAAAAAATATCGGTTTATTTTAAAGACCCGGTTGTGAATGTCAGGTTCACCAATTTTAAAATAACTGTATTGGGTGAAGTAAAGAATCCAACAACTTTTCTTGTGCCTAATGAACACCCAACTATTTTTGATGCATTAGGTCTTGCTGGTGATATTACTTTATATGGAAGACGAGATAATGTGATGTTGATAAGGAGTGAACCAGATGGCAAAAAGAATATTGTAAGAATAGACTTAGATAAAACAACAGCCATTACATCACCCTACTTCTATCTTCAACCAAACGATGTTTTATTCGTAGAACCGACTGAAGACAGGGTAGCCAGCACGAGTGCATATAGGACACGAGATATAGCAATTATTGCAAGTGCCCTTTCATTAATGATAGTAATAGTAGCACGCCTTATTCAATAAGCATTGATAACAACATTGATAATATTTTTCGGGTGAGATAATTGATTAAAATCTAAACCGGATTTTTTTATGCAGGATATAAATACTGAACTCCCAACCAACAACGTTAAAGCGCAACGTGATGTTGATATTAAATTTATTGTTGCCAAAGTTTTAGGCAATTGGTACTGGTATGTTATAGCGCTTGTTTGTTTTACATTAATTGGCATTGGGCTTATGCTGTTTGTATCACCAAGATACACTGTTACTGGCCGTGTGTTGGTAACCGGTTATAACCCAACTGGTAAAGCAGTTACCGGTGTTGATGAATCTACCGTTTTGAATCAATTGGGTAGTATGTTCTCTGTTCCAAATGCGGTTATGAATGAAATGGAAATTATCCATTCACGCACACTGGTTGAGAAAACGGTCCGCGATATGCAATTGAATGTAACCTATTGGGGACAAGGCCCGTTGCGATATGAAGAAGTTTATAAAGCTTCACCATATTTTATTAATCTGTTATCATTGAAAAATATTACAGACCCGATAGAATATGATGTGCGTGTTGTGGATAATGGCAATAAAGTTCATTTTGTTGATGAAAGCAGCGATAGCACATTTACAATCAATTTTGGGGATACTGTACATTGCTGGTATGGTAGTTGGGTATTAGTAAGGAACCCCGATGTGGTGGAGAAAAATCCACACCATACTTTGGGCATGGTGATAAATAGCTGGGCACAAACTATCTATGCTTACATGCAGAATATTACTGCTTCAACAGTTAATGAACAGGTAAACATCATTGACCTTTCTATTGGGGGTGTTACACCTCAAAAAAATGAGGACATGTTGAAACACCTGATTGGCTTATATGTCCAGGCAGATATTGATAACCACAATAAAGTAGCCGATAGTACTATTGCTTTCATTGATGAAAGATTGGCAACAGTTGCAGCCAGTTTATCTGATGTAGATAAAGGGATTGAGTCATTCAAAAAACAAAATAAGTTAACTGATCTTACCAACGATGCCAATGAACTGGTGCAGACCAGTACCAATGTAAACCAAAGCATGCAGGATAAACAGGTACAATTTAAAGTTGTTGATGACCTTGAAAATTATCTTAAAGATGCAAGGAACAATACGCGTATTATGCCTACAACGGCGCCAATACAGGATCCTGCCTTTGTACAGACATTGGATAAGTACAATACACTACAATTGCAACGCCAGACTTATCTTCAAACTTCAACAGAAAATAATCCGAATGTAAAGAGCACTGATATCCAGTTGAGCCAGTTGCGTGGAGATTTATTGAGCATGTTGCAGACCTATAAGAAAGGTATAAATACTGAGCAGACCGACCTTGAATCAAGGAATGCACAAATGCAAAGCTCGATTGAAAAAGTACCCACACAGCAAAAGATTTATCTTGATTTCACAAGGCGCCAGAATGTTCTGGAAGGATTATATACTTATTTGTTGCAAACAAAAGAACAAACTGCTGTTTCAAAATCAAGCAGCCTGGCACCTATAAGAGTGATAGATGAACCTATCCGTGGGCCTTTACCTTATTTCCCCAATGTTATCATAATAGTAATTGGTATAATATTTCTAACGCTTGTTGTTCCTTCAGCAGCAATATTCCTGACTGAATTATTGAATACGCGTGTTATTTCAACTGATGATATCAGTGATCACACAGATGTTCCAATTGTTGCCGGTATTGCACGCAACAAAACAAAGAAGAAAATGCTGGTTGATATGGGTGTTCATTCTGAAGTTGCAGAGCAGTTCAGGGCACTCAGGACAAACCTTCAGTTTTTATTGCCTGGTGCCGGGGAAAAGGTATTGTTGACTACATCCAGCATGGGAGGAGAAGGAAAATCTTTTATTTCTCTCAATCTTGCCAATGTACTGGCAGTATCTGGCAAAAAAGTTTTGTTGATGGAAATGGACTTGCGCAAACCTCGCCTATCACCGGCTTTGCACATTGATCACAAACCAGGTTTTTCAGACTATGTTGTATCTGATATGAAACCTGCAGATATTATCAGGCCATCAGGTCTTCATCCTAATTGTTTTATTATTACTTCTGGCAGCATACCTCCCAACCCGGCTGAACTCATTGTAAATGATAAAGTGCCTGATTTGTTTGAAGCAATAAAAAGCGAATTTGATTATGTAATCATTGACACACCTGCAGTTGGACTTGTTACAGATGCATTACTTTTCAGCAAATATGCTGATGCTGTTTTATATATCATCCGCCAGAGAAAGACTTATAAAAAACAGGTTAACATTGTACAGGCTTTGGTGAATGAGAAAAGATTTAAAAAAGTAGATATTATTTTTAATGATATAAAACCAATACCCGGCTATGGCTATGGTTACAAGCGCAAATACGGCTCAGGTTATTATGATGATTATAAAAGGCCTTTCTGGAAAAGAATGTTTGGGATTGGCAAATCAAAAAGAACAATTAATGCTTAACGCAATAATTTAATTTATTACCTCTGATAGATTATGCCATAAGATAGCGGAAACCTTTCTTATGGCATAATCATTATAAGGGATTTCTGCAGGCATGGTAAAAAAAAGACAAGTTGTACAATCAGGTGCATGGCAAATGCTGAACGTATGCGTGAAGGTATTTTCGCAGTTTGCTTATTATGCAGTAATGGCCAGGTTATTATCAAAATCTGAGTTAGGTATTTTTGCGCTACTCAATTCGTTTATGAATTTTGGTAACATGCTGGGTGATGGGGGTATGGGTGATGCTTTATTGCAACGGAAAGAGATTGATAAACAGCATGTCAATGCTGCATTCCTATCCAGTATTTTATTGGCTGTTGTAATCTATACAGCAGTATTTTTCTTCGCACCATGGGCAGCAGATTTTTATAAAGAACCACAGTTAACTTCATCACTGAGAATATTTAGTGTTATTTTTTTATTTGCAGCTATTTATTCTTCATCTTTTGCACAGCTACAAAGAAATTTTGCTTTTAAGAAAATCTTTGTTGCAGATGGTGTGATGTTATTATTATCAAATGTATTGGGAATTGCATTGGCTTATTTTGGTTTTGGTGTAATGTCATTGGTGTGGTCACAGATTTTTTATTTCGGTGCAGAAATGCTGGTCTTGCTTTATTATAAACCCGTACCACTTAAACTTGGATTTTCTAAACAACACTGGAAAGACCTGATAGGTTATGGAACAGGATTAACATTTATCCGGTTGAATACATACATATCAAACTTTGGTATAGTGCTGGAAGTAGGTAAACTGGTGAGTTCAGCGGTGTTAGGTGTGTTTGACAGAAGTTTTCGTATCATGAACATACCCCAACGGTTCTTATATGATATGGTGCAACGTGTGATGATGCCGGCTATGGTGAAAAAGAATGATGGCGAGAAAGGAACTTTTAAAGTATTTTCAAAAACTCTTTCCCTCATCATAAGTTTTTTATTGCCGTTGATGATTTTTCTTATTTTGTTCAGTAAACAAATTGTACTGGTACTTCTTGGGAAAAAATGGCTGGAAGCTGTACCTCTATTACAGATTTTTTTTCTTAATCTCCCTTTGCGTACTACTGCCAGTTTAGGTGATACTTTAATGCGGGTGCATGGTCTTATCAACCTGAACCTGATAAGGAAAATTCAGAGTTCGGTAATTATAATTGTAATGATCTACCTGGGTTACCTTTGTAAAGATTTTTTTATTGCACATTCAGAAGTAACAGGAAAAGATAACATTCCTCAATTGTATGGCATTGCCTGGGGTATTTTTATTTCCACTTTTATTTCTTATGTCATGATGATGGCAATAATAAGGAAGAGAATATTCCCGGACGATTGGATGAAGCTGGTTTTTAAACCATATTACAATGGCCTTATTTTATCTATCATTTTAGTATTACCCTGTTATGGCGCTTATTTTGGTTTTCACTATTTCATAAAAGATGAAATAATTGCATTTGCTTCATTGTGTTCAGTAGCAGCAATTGTTGTGGTATATATTTTCCTAAAAAAACCAAAGTTGTTGGGTAGTGATATTGCTTATATTCAACAAGACCTTGTGGCTATGTTTAAGAAAGGAAAAAAGAAAAACAAAAAGCAATTGCAGGTAGCAGTTATTCCTGATACATCTGAAGAAAGGGAAGTGGATTAGGTTTTAGCATTTTAAAAGAAACTTTTAAATAATTTTGAACTGATAAAGTGTAGTTGATATGTTTCCCTCATTACCAAGCCGGTCGCTGCAAAATGAAACATCGCTTGTAAAATCAAACGATCTCATTTTCCTTGCAATAATGACATTGGTCAGTGGCGTATTGTATTATTGTTTGTTAGAGTCAACCTCTATGGCTCTTGTAATGCTTGCTATACCATTGTGCCTTTACGACAGATCTTATATCTTCCCGATGTTATTAACTATTGCACTTTGCCAGGGTGTATTTTCTGAAGCTGAAGTAACACAGTCTTCGGCCACGCAGAATACCGACTTTTCTGAAACACTTATTCTGGCCGGAGTAGCGCCGATGCTTCTTTACGATTTAACGGCAAATAAAATGAGCAAAATGGTGCCTTACAGGTTCATTATTTTTTATGTAATATTTATCTACTTTGTTATACAAGGCATATTTGTTTATTATCAATATCCACAGAACTACCAAGGCCTGATTATGATCCATGCAAAATGGTCACCGGTTTTGCACGTTATCATGAAGACTTTGAAAATTGTTTTTTATATTTTTTACCTGAAAGTATTAATTAATTATCCGGTTGAACAAAACTTAAAGACACTGGAGAGAACCCGAAGGTTTGTGCCATTTATTCTGATTGTCTTAGGTGTTAACCTTATGTTGAATGGCCGTGTTCAAAGTGGTGCCGGCTACCAGGATACTTTGCAATTAGGCGATGCACACCATGGAAATTATACAGCCCAGTTAACTGCTATTTCTATTTATTGTTATATTACTTTCTTTATGAAAAAAACAAGCCTTTTGACTAAGGGCTGGGTTTTAATTGCTATTGCAGCAGTTGGTTATGCCATTATGCAGATGGGATCAAGAAACGGATTATTGACTTTTGCAATTGTATGTTTATTAGGTTTTGCTATCAACATGAAAGGCAAAAGCTGGAGTTATATTACAATTTGGGCATTTGCAGCATTTATCGGGGCAGCAGCTGTAGTAGCTATTTCATTGAATTCACCCACTGTGCAAAGGGCAATTTATATGACTGAGCAGGGTGGTGGTGACCGTGTATATTACTGGAGCGCTGCAGTACAGCAATTGCAGAGGCATCCTCTTTTTGGTATGGGTGGTGATGAATCTGCTTCTCAGGCAACAGTGGCGCAGTTTTCTCCTGCCGGCATACAGGATAAAATTATGCATAACACTTATCTTGAAATTGCCGTGGAATATGGCCTTGTAGCATTGATCTTTTATCTTACATTTTTATTTACTGTATTAAGATGGGGTTACAGGTTATATAAACTGGCTATTAAAACAGGTAACCTGTTATTAGCAGCTCCACCTATCAGTTATTTGATCCTCATGATAGCAGCTTGTTTTGTAAGTGATGTCTGGGATACATCTATCTGGTATAACATGAGTATGATCTTTGCTCTTTCCATTCAATTGGTGTATAATGAATATATCAGTAAAAAAAATAAAGTGCTTAAAAATGTAACTTTAGGGCAGTCAGTGGCCGGTTAATAATAAATTCTACCAGGTCAGTTATTTAAAAAATTTTCCTTTCCACCACTTCTCCACAGTGCAGTAAACGTTAATTTCTCCCTTTGCAAATATGATTATGTTCGCAATACAGATGGAAGCATATCACTATTAATAGGATATGCGTTATAAGATATACGGTTTAAAAAAAAGAAGTAAGTATTATGAAGTTGAAGCAACTTGAAATCAAAGGTTTTAAAAGTTTTGCCGACAAAACAATCCTGAACTTTGATGAGGGCATCACCGGCATCATCGGCCCTAACGGTTGTGGCAAAAGCAATATTATTGATTCAATACGTTGGGTGATTGGCGAACAAAAAATATCTCAGCTCCGCAGTGAGAACCTTGAGGCATTGGTGTTCAACGGCTCTAAAACCCGCTCTGCAAGCGGGTTGGCAGAAGTTAGCCTAACTTTCGAAAATACCAAGAACCTTTTACCCACAGAATTCAACGAGGTAAGGGTTACCCGCCGCTTTTTTAAAAATGGTGAAAGTGAATACCGGCTGAACGATGTGGCTTGCCGTTTAAAAGATATCCATAATTTATTTCTTGATACAGGTGTCAGCAATGATAGTTATGCTATCATTGAACTGGGCATGGTTGACGACATCATTAAAGACAAAGACAACAGCCGTCGCAGGATGCTGGAACAGGCAGCAGGTATCACCATTTATAAAACAAGAAAAAAAGAAGCTAAACAAAAACTGGATGCAACAGAGTCCGACCTCAACAGGATTGAAGACCTCTTGTTTGAAATTCAAAACCAGTTGAAAGTAGTAGAGAGCCAGGCAAAAAAAGCAGAGAAATACCACGAGATAAAAAAAGAATACAAAACCATTTCTGTTGAGCTGGCAAAAGCTGCATTGGAAGGGTTCAATCTTACTTATAAAGAACTCAACAGGCAACAGGAAGAAGAGACTGATAAGAAACATGCATTGGAAGCAGCTATTGCCACAGGCGATGCAGCTTTGGAACAGGAGAGGGTTGATTTTATTGCTGAAGAAAAAGCTTTGCAGGAACAACAACAACATTTCAATGAAATAGTGCAACAGTTGCGCCTGAAAGAAAATGAAAAAAACCTTGCATCACAGCGGTTGGTTTACCTGAAAGAAAAAGATGCTTCATTAAAAGAATTTTTAAATAGGGCTACAGACCAGTTAAAAAATATTGAAGACTCTATTCAATATACGCAACTGCAGTTTGAAAAAGAAAGCGATGCTTTGACTGAATTAAAAGACAAACTGGAAAACAGTCGCACAGAAACTGAAAATAAGAGAGCAGCGCTGGATGAAAAACGTGCATCAACAGATGCGGTGCGCAGCAACCACCTGCAGACACAACGCAAACAATTTGATGCAGAAAAGAAAGTTGCAGTCGCAGAAACTTCTGTACACAACCTGCAGAGAAGTATTTACCAGGTAGAACAGGAACAACAAAACAGGCAGGCACAAATCAAACAACTGGAAGATGAAGTAGCAGATAAAGAAGCTGTGCTGGATGAAAAACGCACAGTGCTTGAACAGTTAAAAGAACAACATGAATTAACGCAACAACAGATTCTGCAGACGCAGGGTGAACTGGAATCTTTGCGTTCAACACTCACTGAAGAAAACCGTAAACTGGATGCAAAACGTAATGAACATGATTTGCTGAAAAGCCTTGTTGATTCAATGGAAGGTTATCCTGAAAGCGTGAAATTTTTACACAACAATGCAGAGTGGAATTCATCTGCACCCATTCTTTCAGATATTATTTATGTGCAGGAACAATACAGGACTGCATTGGAAAATGTGTTGTCACCATTCCTGAATTATTATATTGTCAACAATCTTGAAGAAGGCCTGCATGCTGTTGACCTTTTGGATAAAAGTCAAAAAGGTAAAGCCAATTTCCTGTTGCTTGATAAAATTTCTGAAATACAGGTAGATGCGCACCAACCTCAAAATACCATTAGAGCAATTGATGTGATTGAAGTGGATGAGCAATATAAAAAGCTGGCTGAATATTTATTGGGTAATGTGTTTATTGCAGAAAATGATGAAGCATTAAATAACAGCAATGGCTCTGTTGTGCTGGAACGCAACGGTAAATATGTAAAAGGAAAATACAGTTTAACCGGTGGAAGCATAGGTTTGTTTGAAGGCAAAAGGATAGGTCGTGCCAAGAACCTCGAAAAAATGCGGGAAGAGATTGCAGCACAGGAAAAAATTGTTGCAGAATTAAAATCTGTCATTCAACAAAAACACAATGAAGTAATTGGTTATAATGAGCAGTTGAAAGAAAACCTCATTAAACAAACTGAAGCTGAAATCAACCAGTTGACGAATAATTTATTTGCTGCCCGCAACAAAATGGAAAACATCCAGAACATGCAGCAAAATGCGGGTAAGCAATTGCAGGATATGCAGGAACGCCTCGAAGGTGAACAGGAAGTGATTGCAGAAATGCGCAGCGAACTGTCTGCATTGAATCAAGAACTTGCAACAACAACCGCAGCAATAACAGGTGCAGAAGAAGCTTATAAAAATGCAGAACAGGAATACAGGGTAGCATCAGGTAATTTTAATGAAACTAATATTGCTTTCACCCGCCTGCAAAGTAAGATAGCTGCATTGCAACAGGAAGTGGGTTACAAGCAAAACCAGTTGAAAGAATTACATGTACAGATAGAAGATAACAAGACACAGGCTGCCAACCTCATCACTGAAATTGAAGAAGGTGCAAACACGCTTGTTGCAACTGAAGAAGCTGCCCGCACATTGTTGCAAACAAAAGACAGTGAAGAAAAGAAACTGAATGAAGCTGATGCTGCTTATTACAATCACCGCAATGCACTGCAGGAAAAAGAAAGCGAGCTGCGGCACAAAACAAAAGACAAAGAAATTGTTGACCAGTTGTTGAATGAAATAAAAGACAAGTTGAGTGAATTGAAACTTAACCTGGCAGGCATGCGTGAGCGTTTGCATGTTGAGTTTAAAATAGATTTGGATGATATCCTGGATGAAGCACGTACAACATCTTCTACTGCAGAAGAATTGCAGACTGCTGCGGATAAAATGCGCAAAAGGCTGGAGAATATCGGTGAAGTAAACCCGACTGCTATCGAAGCTTTTGTAGAGATGAAAAAAAGATATGAATTTATTCTTGAACAAAAGCAGGACCTGGTGAACGCCAAAGAAAGTTTGTTGCAGACAATTGAAGAAGTGGAAGCCACTGCCAACCAACAGTTCCTTGATACTTTTAACCAGGTGCGTGAAAATTTCCAGAAAGTATTTAAAGCATTGTTTACTGAAGAAGATACAGCAGATTTGATACTCGAAAACCCGGATAACCTTGCAGAAACAGGCATTGAAGTATTGGCAAAACCTAAGGGAAAAAGGCCATCAAGCATTACACAGTTAAGTGGTGGTGAAAAAACATTGACGGCAACTGCATTGTTGTTTTCAATTTATCTCATCAAGCCTGCACCGTTTTGCATCCTTGATGAAGTAGATGCGCCGTTAGATGATGCCAACGTAGGCAAGTTCACCAACATGATTCAACAGTTCAGCGACAACTCGCAGTTCATCATTGTTACGCATAATAAAACAACAATGAGCACAGTGGATGTTATTTATGGTGTAACCATGCAGGAGCCCGGTGTAAGTAAACTGGTACCTGTTGATTTCAGGAGCCTGAACTAAAGTTGATTGGAAATTTTG
>CAYNTP010000043.1:0-26687 GCA_964400415.1 uncultured Parafilimonas sp. | reverse complement strand
ACATCATTAAAAAAGGCACGAAATAATAAATCATAAAAAAACCGTCTCAAAATTTTTATTGAGACGGTTTTCTGAAAATTAATTTTAATCCAATCCTCCTTTACGATTAGGTGACCTCATTTCAGGCCATACACCTTGTTTTCCTGTGAATGGGCTTACTGGTAGTACGGATTTATCCCGGTTAAAGAATGAAGGATCTTCACTGGCCATATATGCTAAGATCGCAGTGAGGATAACATTCTTTTGCATGTCATCAAAAACAAGTTTATCATAAGTATCAAGGTTGGTATGCCATGTGTTGCTGAAATAACCCCAACTCAGGCTTTCCAGTGAAAAGCCCGGTGCGCCTGCAGCAACAAATGATGCATTGTCTGTGCCGCCCCTGCTGGGTGTGCCTGGAAATGTTGTCTTGATATCCTTTTTAAGATCATAAGGAACTGCATCAAGCCATCTTTGCAGGTATTCATAAGCATTCAAAAATCCTTCGCCTGAAATTTCTTCAATACGACCTGTACCATTATCCTGGTTAAATGAAGCCTGCAATCCTTTCATGATTTCAGGATGGTCTTCAGCGAAAGCTCTTGAACCGTTGAGCCCTTCTTCTTCACTGCCCCAATTACCAATCAGGATTGTTCTTTTTGGATTAGGATAAAATTGCTTTAATAAACGCATTGCTTCCATCATCACCAAAGTTCCTGTTCCATTATCAGTTGCACCTGTACCACCATCCCATGAATCAAAATGTGCAGATAATAAAACGTACTCATCTGGTTTTTCCACTCCTTTAATTTCACCAATAGTATTTAATGTTGGTTGAACACCGGTTTCACGGCTATCGGTAAGAATGTTTAATTTAACCGGTGTCCCATCTTCCACAAGGCGATATACCAAACCATAATCTTCCAGTGAAATATCAACAGTAGGAATTGTTTTTGTATATGCAGCAAATATTTTATCAGCGCCGTATTCTTTACTCCAGTAGTTTGTTAAGATGCCTGCTGCGCCTGCTTTTTCCAAAGCAACAGGTAAAGTGCGTGTGTTATAACCTGTCTTTGAAATCCTTTTTCTCCAGGCGCTTGTCAATGAATCACGTTCAGCATTCATTTTCTTTGTTGATTCGTCAGTGCCATATTCTTTCCAGTCTGCATCAGGCCTTCCTGTTGGCTGCTGCATGCTTATCATCACGAATTTTCCTTTTACATTGGGTAGCCAGTTTACATAAGCTAAACTATCAGCGAGGTCTGGAAGTATAATGACTTCTGCAGAAATTGTTTTCCCTTTTGTAGAAGGGCACCACGCTAATTGTGTACCGGCAAGTGTTTTCACCCAGGGAGAGACCATATCAATATGAGAAATGCCGCGGTCCCATCCACGCCATTCACCCCATTTTTCATTGCGTGCGTCAATGCCCCATGATTTATATTTTGCCAATGCCCAGTCATTAGCCTGTTGCATTTTTGGTGTGCCTACTAACCTTGGACCAATCTTGTCCAGTAACTCATGAGCCAGTTGTTTGAGTTGTGAATTATTGTTTTCTTCATCCATCATTTTCTGAACGATGGGGTCAAGTTTTTTTTGCGGCGGTGGTCCGAATGGAAACTGGGAGTTGCCGGTAGAAACAATTAAAAACAACAACGAAAACGAGATTAAAAGTTTTTTCATGTGACTTACATTTTTAATTAATAATAGTTGCAATCGTTTTGCCGGGAGGCAATATCAATTTTGCCAAAATAAACATTTTGATTGTAAATTTTCATGATGGCAGTAAATTAATAATTGCAGTTCCTGGTTTTAGAAATGCTGCCAATATACATTTTAATATGAGTGGCGGATAAATAGAATGAAGAGCGGCAATAAAAATATTTTAATTGTAAAATATTGTAATTAGCTGTAGAGAGGTTGTGTTTTTTATAGCGGGCCTTCACCATTCAGTTTGATTTGTTTTTTTATATAAGGAGGCAAGGCTCAACGAATAAAGATGAATTTATCCTTTAATTCTAAACTTCTATTATTGTGCCGAAAATGGGGAAGATAAAAAAATAATCTGCTGCATATTTGTTGAAATCTTCTATTTTTAGCAGCAGAAATTTTTGTTGTGAAACATTGATTATGTTTTTGTTTCAGCAATGAAAATTTTATTAATAATTGCAACCAAAATTTAAAAACATGAAAAGTAGATTTCACTTAACTGCCTCCATTTTTTGTTGTTTACTGTTATTATTTAACAATAATTCATTTGCACAAACGCCTTTGGATAAAGCATTGCAAAATAAAGACACAGTTACAGCACTCGCATTAATCAAAAATGGAGAAGACCCCAACGAAGCAAAAGCCCATGGTTCATTGCTCATTGATTATTGCCGTTATTCAGCAGATGACCCCAGGGCATTTTTTTTACTCAGGAATGGGGCAAAGCCAGATGCTAACAGAACCGATGCAGGTCGCACTGCACTGCATGTTGCTGCTGCATATTATGGTTGTGAAACTTTATGTGGTGCTTTATTAAAAGCTGGTGCAGATGTGAATGCCCGAACCAATGATGGCGCTACGCCTTTGATGTTAGCTGCGCTTAACTGTAAATTAAGGCTGGTGAAATTCCTGGTTGAAAATGGCGCTGACCCTAAAGCAAAAGATAATGCCGGTAAGACTGCTTATGACTATGCACTAAAGGCCGACCCTTTGACTGACCTTCCTGAATACAGGGAAGATATGAAAAAGGCCTGTGGTTTTGATAAACCGGCAACAATTGAATATTTGAAAAGTAAATTGTAACACTATCTATTGTTATTCGCAAATGCGGTTAAGTTAACCACTGTTATTTGAAACAGGTGTGTTATCCTGTTTTCTTTTCATGATAAATCTTCTTTCAGTTACTGCCTATTTCAAGCTGATTAGTCCTTGTTTAGCACGAAGTAACGAGAATCTCTCAAAGCCCATGATGTTAAAAATATATTACAAAATGTAAAAAATACTTTACATAAAGTAATAAATACATTACATTCGTGAAAAATATAAAATCATGAAAACCGGATTGTTATTACCTCATAAGTTTAAACTTATTGGCTGGTGCCTGCTTATACCTGCAACAATTGCCGGTATTGTTTTAAGCTTTTCCAATTTTGATGCTTTTCATATTAATAGCTGGACTTTTGCCATTTTCAATGACCAGGTTTTTGGTGAAACCAAATCGTTTGGTTTTATAAAAACAAATATGACCAATACTATTGTCGGCTCCATTTTTATAATCGGTGCAATGTTTGTTGGTTTTTCAAAAGAGAAAAGAGAAGATGAATTTATTGCAAAACTCAGGTTGTCATCTTTGATGTGGGCTGTTTGGGTAAATTATTTTTTATTGTTACTGTGTTTTTTGTTTGTTTATGGCACTTCTTTCCTCAACATCATGTTGTATAATATGTTTACTGTCCTGATTATTTTCATAACAAGGTTTAATTACATTTTGTATAAAAACTCAAAAGCTGTGACTGATGAAAAATAGCATTAAAGTAGAAAGAGCAAGATTGAACCTGACACAGGAAGACCTGGCAAATAAAGTTTCGGTAAGCCGGCAAACTATCAATGCTATGGAAGCCAATAAATATGTTCCATCTACAGTCCTTGCTTTGAAAATTGCGAAAGTTTTTAAGAAAACGGTTGAGGAGATTTTTATTCTTGAAAAAGGTGATTAGTTTTTGATTTAAAAGCATGATGTTTCTAAAACTAATTTCTTTGTTTTATAACAGGCCAATTAATACAAAAAAATATTATTTAGAGTTTTAAGGTTGCACTCTTTTTTTTATGTTTAAAATAATTACCGATGCAGCAACAAAAGGGAATGTCAATTGAATGATATTGTCTTTGATGATTAACCCTATGAATGATGCAAGAGCAACCGAAACTAAAACCCAGGTTCCATCTTTAATTTTGTTGCCTGCAAATGCGATGGCACATAAAACTGAATTATAACTCACCAATCCTGCATTTATATTTTCAGGAGATACTGAAAATGGGATTGAAATAAATACAGCAGCTATTGATGCTGCAAGGCCATAGAGTGCTGCAACCGGAGAACTGATAAAAACAGCTATAAAGAAAATTATGCCGGAGATAATATGCTCCTGGAATATAACCTGGCCATATCCCCTGAAAGCAAAACCAAAATCATTTTCATAATGTATAGCTGCTTCAGTTGAATCCATCAAAAGGGAAGGAGAAAAAAAATTGATTGAATAAATAATTGCCCATGTAACCAATACAAATGGAAGTGTAAAAACAACAAAGCTTCTTTTAATAAAAAATTGTGTAACGATTACCGAAATTACAGAACCACCAATAACCAAAAACCAGGTTGTTGCTATTGGTTGCAGAAACAACAATAACGCTACACCCACCAATGCTGCATTAAAGCCATACAATCCTTTATCAATATTTTCTTTATCATATTTCAATGCAATGGCTGTCAGTGTTGCACAACAAACAGAAAGGATTGCTGCTAACCCCATATTGATAGAGCCAATGGTGATGCCAACTAAAAATAATAAACCTGTTACAGCATTTTCCTGGAGCATTATCTGGCCGGTTCCTTTTAAGACACGGTTGAGAAATAAAGTCCAATCATTCCATCCGGTTTGGCGGGTGTTTTGTTCAGCCATCATTTTATTTTTTGTTTCAAATATGATGCTTCAAATCTCAATGATGTTTTGAAAATAATCAGGGCTTCCATTCATTATTGCCTGCATCAATATCTGCATCATGCACATCACCCAAAACAATTTTTTCAATTGTTTTACCGGATGTGAAATCCAATGAGGTTGTGTTGCTCTTTTCCCAAACAGCAATACTCTGATGTAATGTTTGTGTTGAACCATCAGTGTAATAAATTGTAAGATGCACCGGCACAGGTTTATTACCTTTCATTTGAACAGTAACAGTAGTTTTCTTACCGTTGCGTTTTACATTGCTGATGGCAAGGTCTGGCATACCATCTTCATAAAACCATTTCTTCCAGAACCAGTTTAAGTTGATACCGCTGCCCGCATTCATACAATTAAAAAAATCAAGCGGTATCGGGTGTTTGCCATGCCATTGTTCAATATAGTAATGCAAAGCTTTTGTAAACAATTTATCACCCAACATATCTTTTACATACAGGTAACCCATCGCCGGTTTTGGATAGGAATTTAAGAAATAAGTATTGTCTGAAACCTGGTTGCTCAATGCAGTAATTGGCATGTCATAATCATCACCTGCTGCAGAATTATATGGATACATACCATAATCATCGGGGTCAATAGTAGAATCAATCATCGGCGACAATAACCATTCGCCTATGGTTGCCCATCCTTCATCCATCCATGCATATTTTGTTTCATTGATGCCCATATAAAATGGAAACATGGTATGAAATATTTCATGGTCTGTTAATTCAATTTCATCGGCTTTATCTTCAAGCGGGTTATCATTCACCATCATCGGGTATTCCATCTGGTCTAACCCATCAAAAACAGTTTCATGCGGGTAAGGATAAGGCCATGCAGGAAATGTATAACTCATCAGTTCTACTGTTTTCCTGGCAAAATCTATCACTCGGAAATAATCTTTGTGTTCCGGGTTAAAAACTGCATCCACCCTTGTCCTTCTTTTGGTGGTTGGGTCCACTTCAAGGCTGCTCGCATACCATACATAATGGTTGCTCGTCGCAAATACGAAGTCAGTTACACTGTCAGCGCTGAATCTCCAGGTGTTGGTGGTATGCTGTGCGGTGATGCTGCCGTTTTGCAGGTCAGTGGTATCAATCACTTTGGTGATGCCATCATTATTTTCTGCAGCATGGATACGTTGTACAACCTGTGGGTTATATACTTCATCTGCATTCAGTAAATTTCCTGTAGCACAAACAATATAATCTTTGGGCACAGTAATGTTTACATTAAAAGAGCAGAAATCATTGTACATTTCTGCAGAACCGGTGTAAGGGATCCTGTTCCATCCGTCTATATCATCATACACTGCAATACGGGGAAAGAAGTATGCAATGAACGCTGAAGACTCATCTACCATTCCTGTCCTGACGTGTGATGTTTTATTGAGTATGTATGAAAATGTAATGTTGAATTTCATTTTTTCTCCTGGTAGTAAGGCAGGTATTTTCGTAATCATATTGGTGCCTGTAATATGCAGGTTATCCTGCACGTGTTGAATACCATTTATTGAAAACTTTTCAATTCTTACACCATCATTGAGGTCGCTCTTTTTTACTTCCTGGTCGCGGGGTGTACCTTCTTTATAAAAATTAGGATAAAGTTTAAACCACACCTGGTGCAAAGTATCCGGGCTGTTATTGGTGTATGTGATTTCTTCAGTGCCTGAAACAATTCTTTTCATTGGTGAGAAGCTGACATCAATTGAATATGCAGCAGTATTTTGCCAATAGTTTTTACCAGGTGTGCCGTTTGTTGAGCGGGTTCCATTATCATAAGCGGCCTGATAATTTCTCGCAACAGGTAAAGTTTGTGCAGAAGTTGTTGTGATAAAAAAAGCAAGGATAAAAACTGTAAATGCGATTTTCATTTGTTTAAATTTTTCTGATAATAACAAAGGGGAAATTCATTTCAACAATGATTGCTCCTTCTTTGAAACAATAAAAATATAAAATGCCAAAGTATGGATTTAATATTCATCCTGATTTAAAATTTCTATAACCCTTTTTCTTTGCCAGGACTATGTTTCATTGTTTCTTCAGTTTTCTAAATTTTGAAAACTCGTGCAGATGCATTACATTTCACTTTGAAAATGCCCGGGATGGAAAACACAATTTTTAATTCACCATTATTCGGAACCATCATTTGCCTCATCCTCATTTATGCTTTGCTTAGCCTGTTGGTGAGTACGGTAACAGAAGCTGTCAACAGTTATTTTAAAGAGCGTGGCACGCTTTTATACAACACGATTTCCAATTTATTCAATGATGATATCAATATCAATTTCGGGCAGTTGATTTACATGCACCCTATGATAAAGAACCTCAGGAAAAATAATACAAGCCTTCCTCAATATATCAGTGCTGCCATGTTCAGCAAAGCTTTGATAGATGTCATCAGTAACCATTCACGTGAATATGAATTTGACAAGGTAACAAAATGTATTGCTTTGAAAGAAGCACGTACAACTATTTTTGAAAGGTTTGCAAATACTGTTTACCAGATGCAACATACTGATTTGAAATTGTTGCTGATGAATATTGTGGAAAGAAGCATAGACCAGTCAAAAAGTTCAGGAACCAATCCTGATTCTTCGCATAATGAATTGGAGGCACTGAATAAGCAAATACAGGATTGGTTTAACGACCAGATGGACCGTACTTCAGGTTGGTATAAAACTTTTATGCGCACGAGATTGTTCTGGATTTCGCTGGTAGTAGCATTAATATTGAATGTGGACAGCATCAATTTATTCCAGACAATTTACAGGACACCCGGGTTGAGGGCACAATTACTGCCGGTTGCTGAAAACCTTGCTGATAATTATGCTGCACAAAAAGCTGATACCGGATTAACTGATTTGCAAAGGGCATACAATGCTGCAGCGAATTTGAAGATAAATACCGATTCAGTGAAAGTAGATACAACGTTGATTAATAACACAGCGAAATTTATTTCACAATTAAAACTCCTTGATTCACTCACCAGGAGATATGATTCAACAAGGCAAAAAGCATTTGATAAAGCAACATCTCAAATAGACCAGATTGCAGCATTGGGCATTCCTATTGGATGGAAGGCTAACCAGGCACCGATTACCTGGTTTAAAAAATATAAACCTGTCAACGGCACTTATTTTGAAATGCATAAGCACCTTACTTTCTGGAATTTTATTGCATACATCCTTGGTATCATCATTACAGCGGTTTCATTGAGTTTTGGTGCGCCTTTCTGGTTTGATTTGTTAATGAAAGCAGTTAACCTGCGCAGGGCTGGAACCAAACCATCGAACGGATAAAAATATTGAAGTATGAACAAGACATTCACCAATGCACATGCACATATTTTTACGGTCAACCATGCACCGGATTATTTTTTGAAGACAGGTATAGGTAATGCTACTCTTGCTGAATGGATTGACAGATTTTTACAGAAAGACGGTACCCGTTGGGCAATGAAAGGTATTTTGAAATTTTACTTGCTTTTTGCAAGTAAAGATAAACGCAGCGTCATTCAACGCTATATTGAATTTGTTGAGATAGGTACTTCGGCAAATCAGACTGACATTTATAAAATGCTCGCAAAGAATTATACCAAGTTCGGCGATTTTAAAATTGTGGTGTTGACACAGGTATTGGATTATCTCGATTACGAACGTTCTTCCAATCATATTCATATTCAAACCCAGGTAGAAGAAGTATGCGATATCAAACGTAATGCCTTGTTTCAGAAAAATATTTATCCTTTCTTAGGTGTGGATGCGAGGCAAACCGGTTTTGATTTATTGGAAGACTGGGCGAAAAAATATATTAATGTTGACAAAGGTTTTTGCGGAATAAAAATTTACCCCGCAGCAGGATATTTTCCATTTGATAAACGGCTTGATTTGTTATGGGCCTGGGCCGAAGCCAACCAGGTACCTGTAATGACACATTGCACCCGTGGCGGTTCTTTTTACCTGGGAAGATTTGAGTCTTTGCTTAACATGGGTGCATTACAGGTACCGAGCCTGAATGAAAATGCTCAATCAATGCCTTCCATCCGTTCAAGGATTACCAATGTAATTAATGACCCATCTATTCACAAGAAAAATAAAGTCTGGTGTAATATTTTCGGCCATCCTGAAAATTATAAACCTGTTCTTGATAAATACCCCAAACTGAAAATCTGTCTTGCACATCTCGGTGGTTCCAATGAAGTATTGCGTGGCGCTGCAAATGCTACAAAGGATGATTTAAAATTGGGTGATGAATATCCTGTTTACCTGAAAGATAACTGGTGCAGCCAGGTGATTGAACTGATGAAGACTTATGAGAATGTTTATTCCGATATTTCTTACACCCTCAGCGATACCAGGGCGCTTGCTTTGATTGTTGATATGTTCAGGCAGGGAAATATGGTGGATGATTTTGGCAAACCATTAATCAATAAATTAATGTATGGTACAGATTTTTATCTGACACAACAGGAACCAAAAGGAGATGAGCCTACATTGGAAAATATTTTCCTGACAAGTTTCAACCAGGATGAAATCAATAAGATTGCTTTTGATAACACGACAGCATATTTATCTTCAGTAATTTTTCCATGAGTAAAGACTCATTGAAAAAAATTTTTGCATGTTGATAACCTGGTGAGATTATTAATTGATAACAAAACTCATGTTACCGTCTTTTTCATCTTTCAGTTGTATGCCGATTGCCTGCAAATCATTCCTGATACGGTCGCTGGTAGCATAGTCTTTTTTAGCACGGGCATCTTTACGCAGTTGGATGAGCATGTTTATGATGCTTTCCATTTTGTTATCACCCGTTGTGATGTTTAACTGTAATCCGAGAATATCTTCAATATACAGTTTCATATTATCCTGTAAAAGCTTCAATGTATCAGCGCTCAATGCATCAGCAGCAATATGTTTGTCTTTGATGCCATTGATGATGGGAACAAGTTCAAAAATATTCGCCAGGATTTTTGCTGTGCTGAAATCATCATTCATAAAGTCTTCAAACTCTGACAGGAGTTTTCTCACTTTTGTATCAAGCTCTTTATTGGCAGGAACCTGATTGTTCCCTGCATTTAATTTTTTCAGGTTGGTAAAAGCTTCACTCAAACGTTTTAATCCTTTCTCACTTGCCTGCAATGCTTCATTGCTGAAATCGAGTGTTGAACGGTAGTGTGTCTGCAAAATAAAAAACCGTATTACCATCGGGTGATATGCCTGTTCCAGTATAGGGTGTGTTCCATCAAACAATTGCGTCAATGTGATAACGTTGTTATAGCTTTTACCCATCTTCTTACCATTGATGGTTATCATGTTATTGTGTATCCAATAGTGTGCAGGTATTTTATGATTGCAAACATTGCTTTGAGCTATCTCGCATTCATGATGTGGAAACTGAAGGTCCATGCCACCACCGTGGATGTCAAATTCTTCACCAAGATATTTTGTACTCATGGCAGAACATTCAATGTGCCATCCCGGGAAACCTTCACCCCACGGGCTTTTCCAACGCATGATATGTTCAGGCGGTGCATTTTTCCATAAAGCAAAATCTGCAGTGTTGCGTTTTTCTTCCTGGTTGTCGAGGTCACGGGTGGTGGCAATCATTTCATCCAGCACCCTGCCACTCAGCATGCCATAAGGTTCTCCCTTTTTTGAGAAATCTGAATTATATTTTGCAACATCAAAATACACAGAGCCATTCACGACGTAAGCATAACCATCAGCAATAATTTTTTCTATCATCCCAATCTGCTCTACAATATGTCCGGTAGCTGTTGGTTCTATTGTAGGGTCAAGGTTGTTCAATTGCCGCATGGCCCAATGATATAAGTTGGTATATTTCTGCACCAGTTCCATTGGCTCCAGTTTCTCCAGCACTGCTTTTTTGGAAATCTTATCTTCTGCATCACGGCCTTCTTCTTCAAAATGACCGGCATCAGTAATATTACGCACGTAACGCACTTTATATCCCAGGTGCATAAGCCAGCGAAACACAATATCAAACGTAACATAAGGACGTGCATG
This sequence comes from uncultured Parafilimonas sp., assembly GCA_964400415.1. Taxonomy (GTDB): domain Bacteria; phylum Bacteroidota; class Bacteroidia; order Chitinophagales; family Chitinophagaceae; genus Parafilimonas. Next base: position 15,962 of record CAYNTP010000043.1, on the reverse strand, counting down.
GCCTAAATGACTTTCGCCACTCACTGTTGGCCCACACACATAAAGCCCCACATGACCCTGAGTAATCGGTTTGAAAATTTCTTTCTCTCTTTTTAATGAATTATATACTTTCAGTTCACTCATCGGAAAATAATATTAACTGTTCACCCTATTGCCCTGCAGATAGATTGTTGCATGTATTATGAATTTTCCTGCAAATAATTTTTCAATTGAGGGCAACTTATGCTACCTGGTGCAATGCCTGCAAAAATCACAGCATTTTTTTGATTGAACAACAAAATTTGCGTTAATAGCATTGAAACAGTTTTATTTCATCATTTTAAGGGTGAGAAGTGAAAAATTAATAAACATTAAGTTGAAGAAAAAAATCAACACCGCTAAGTTCAATAAGACTTCAATGAATTGTTGTTTTCGTAATGGTAAAAAATATTTTACTATTACCTCAAGATATAAATTAGCTTTCTTCAACCTGGGTTTCACGAAGGTGAAATTTCAGCCAGGAGAAACCAATTATACCTGAGCAAAGTGATGCAAAGAGGATAGCAATTTTAGCAATATTAATATTTGCTTCAATGTTAAATGCTAATAAAGTGATGAAAATAGACATGGTAAAACCGATACCCGCTAAACAACCCACACCAAGGATATGTTTCCATTTGATATCACCCGGTAAAGCACAAATTCCTAGAGCTACACCAATGAATGAAAATAAACAAATGCCGAGTGGTTTACCTATTGTAAGCCCGGTAATTATGCCTATGCTGTTTACACGAAGCAGGCCTTCCATCCAATCAGAAGGAATAGTAATGCAGGTATTGGCAATTGCGAATAGCGGCAGGATGATAAATGAAACAGGTTTATGCAAAATATGCTGAAGGATATAAGAAGGTGATTTTTCACCGCCATCACCAAACGGAATAGCGAATGCAAGCAATACACCTGAAATTGTTGCATGGATGCCTGAGTGCAGCATGAAATACCACATCAATACACCGCCTGTTAAATAGGGGATGAGGTTATGTACTTTCAACCTGTTTAAAATAATCAGTACAGCAAAAATGCCCAGAGCAATAGCAAGGTTAATAAATGAAATAGTGGTAGTATAAAATACTGCAATGATGATGATAGCGCCTAAATCATCAATTACAGCGAGGGCAGTAAGAAATACTTTTAATGAAGCGGGCACCCGGTTTCCAAGCAATGATAAGATGCCAATCGCAAATGCGATATCCGTTGCTGTGGGTATGGCAACACCGTGTTGTGTTGAAGTCTGGTAATTAAATATTGTGTAAATGATTGCTGGCATCGCCATACCGCCAATTGCAGCAATGATAGGCAATGAAGCATTTTTGATATTGGATAATTCTCCTATGTAAATTTCTCTTTCCAGTTCCAGCCCGATGAGCAGGAAGAAAATTGTCATAAGTCCATCATTAATCCAGTGTGTGATGTTATGGCCGTTGAAATCTGTATTCCAGAAACCAATATATTGTTGCTGTAATGCAGAGTTGGCAATAAAGAGTGAAATAATAGTAGCAATTACCAAAACCAGCCCGCCTGATTTTTCGCTGTTGAAAAATTCTTTGTAGAGTTTTGTTAGTCTCATGTGGCTGCCAAAATACTTATTTTAAACGGAAGCAAAGGAAAAGTGTAACCATATTCTTTACAATCCGCCATTTATAATCTTTACTTTGTTGCTTTGAATTATTTTATTCATTTTAGCAAATCTATCAATCATAACAAATGAAGAAACTTATTATTCTCGGATGCATTTTTTTCAGCATCCAACTTTCTGCACAAAATAAACAGGCAGAAAAATTTGCAGGTATCATTACACCTGAAGCATTAAAAGAAAAATTGACAGTTTTTGCTGGTGCGGGTATGGAAGGCCGTGAAACTGCTACTGAAGGGCAACGCAAAGCTGCTGCTTATATTGAAGCATATTTTAAAGAGCTCAAATTATTGCCAGGTGATTCAGGAAAATACCAGATGAGTTTCCCGGTATTACAGGATTCAATAGAAAGTACTACTCTCGTGGTGAATGGTAAAACATTAAAAGTTGTTGATGACTATGCTCCGGGAAGTGGTTTCCCTGCCGGCAACTGGACGGTTGATGAAATTGCATTCATGGGTTCAGGTGCAAAGGATTCAACACAAACAAACAATATTGATGTGAAAGATAAATGGGTGATGATTGTACAAGATGCTTCTGCTAATTTCCGCGTGCTGATGCAGGACATCCGTTCTATTTCGCAATCTGGCGCTGCTGGATTAATGATTGTGAGCAATGATTTTCCATACAAAAGATATGCTGCAATTGGCAGGATGTATATTCCTCATGCATCATCATCACCTGCAACAACGCCATTGATGTTTATTTCAAAATCAACTGCTGCAGAAATTTTGAAAACAGATACTGCATCAGTGAATACATCTTTTGCAAAAAATATTTACCCGGTGAATATGCAGGTTGGTTTGCAGAAAGCAACGAAACATCTTCAAAGCACCAATGTGATAGGTGTTTTACCTGGAACAGATAAAAAAAGTGAATACGTTTTTGTAACGGCACATTATGACCACCTTGGCAAACATGGTGATGTGATTTATTATGGCGCTGATGATGATGGCAGTGGCACTACCAGCGTTTTACAGATTGCAACTGCTTTTGCAAAAGCAAGGGATAAAGGTTATTCACCCAGGAGAACAATTGTTTTCATGACGGTTTCAGGTGAAGAAAAAGGTTTATGGGGAAGTGAATATTATACTAACCATCCTGTATTTGCGCTTGACTCTACTTCAGTTGACCTGAATATAGATATGATAGGAAGGATAGACCCGAAACGAACTTATGGTGATTCTACCAATTATGTTTATACAATCGGTGAAGATAAACTGAGCAGTGATTTAATGAAGATTTCAGACAGTGTAAATAATGCCTGTTGTAAATTAGAGCTCGACAGAAAATTCAATGACCCGAATGACCCCAATCGTTTTTACTATCGCAGCGACCATTACAATTTTGCCAGTAAAGGTGTGCCGATTATATTTTATTTCAATGGCACACATGCCGATTACCACAGGCCAACTGATACAGTGGATAAAATCAATTTTGATTTGATGGCTAAAAGGGCAAAGCTTGTATTTTATACTGCCTGGGATATGGCCAACCGCAATGACATGCTGAAACGTGATATACCTTTGACACAGCAATAATATTTCATGAAGCTATGCTTAAAATTGGATTGACAGGTGGTATGGGCAGTGGTAAGACAACAGTCTCCCGGGTATTTTCTGTATTGGGCATACCGGTTTTTTATGCTGATGATGTTGCCAAACAATTGATGAATGAAGATGAAGGTTTGAAGAAAAAAATTATTCAGTTGTTTGGTGAAAATGCATATCACGATAATGAACTGAACAGGAAATTTATTGCAGGTATTGTTTTTAATGACAAGTTTAAACTGGAACAACTCAATGCAGTGGTGCATCCAGTTACTATTGCTGCTGCAGCAAATTGGATAAATAGACAAACATCACCATACATTATCAAAGAAGCTGCTTTGATGTTTGAATCTGCTGCTGCTGTTCATCTTGATTATGTGATTGGCGTATATGCACCACAACACCTGCGTTTGCAAAGAGTAATGCTGCGTGATAATGTAAAAAGAGAAGATGTATTGGCAAGGATGAATAACCAGGTTGATGAAACAATTAAAATGAAGTTGTGTGATTTTATTATTGTGAATGATGAACAACAGGCGGTACTGCCACAGGTGATTTCTTTGCATAAGAAATTACTGGCTCTTGCTGTTTAAATAAAGTGGTGTAAATGTGGTGATGTAAATATGATGAATATGCGGAAAATATTTTTTGCTTTTGGTTTAATTCTTTTTTCAACATGCGCCAATGCACAATATACTGTCAGGGTTATTGTTACCAGCATTGGTGCAAAAGCAAATGAAGAAATTTATATAGCTGGTAATTTTAACGGATGGAACCCACAGGATAAAAATTCAAAACTCAATCCCTTTGGTGGCAACAGGCGCATCATAGTGTTGGATATTGACACCGGTTTTTATGAATTTAAATTCACAAGAGGTAGTTGGGATAAAGTAGAAACAACAGCTACCGGCGATGATATTGAAAACAGGACAGTAACTATTCATGGCGATACAACGATTGATTGTACAATTGCCGGGTGGAAAGATGATGCACCACAAAAACCAAAACCCAACACAGCAACTGCTAACGTGCATATTATGGACACTGCTTTTTATATGCCGCAGTTAAACCGTTACAGGAAAATATGGATTTATCTTCCGCCATCATATAAGACAAGTAAAAACAAGACTTATCCTGTTTTATATATGCAGGATGCACAGAATTTATTTAATGAACGTACCTCAGCATTTGGCCAGGAATGGGGAGTAGATGAATGCCTTGACACCCTTGAGCCGGAACTTCGCAAAGACTGTATAGTTGTGGGTATTGACAATGGCGGTGATAAGAGGTTGAATGAATACAACCCTTATGATAATGCAAAGTATGGAAAAGGAGAGGGGAAACAGTATCTTGATTTTATTGTTCATACATTAAAACCACATATTGACAGTAATTACAGGGTAATGAAAGATGCATCGCATACATTTATTGCGGGCAGCAGCATGGGTGGATTGATTTCAATGTATGCAATGATACAATACCCGGATGTCTTTGGTGGCGCTGGTATTTTCTCGCCTTCGTTTTGGATATCGCCACAAATATTTACCGATGCTGCCAAAGTAAACTGGCAGAAAAAATTGTATTTCTATTTTTATGCAGGGGAAAAAGAAAGCCTGTCAATGGTCAGGGATATGAAAAAAATGTTTGACATTGTAAATGCTAAAAATTGCTGTGATATGCAGTTTGTTACTTTCCCCCTTGGGCAGCACAATGAAAAATACTGGAGACAGGAGTTCCCTGATTTTTACCGGTGGTTAATGCATTAATATCATCTGTATTAATTATGCATTGTTATTAAGAATAATAGAATTTTCTTATAACAATATTTCTAATATTTTCAACTTGAAAATTGATTTATTGTTTTGAAATACACGGAAGGAATCGGATTATTTTCCTATTTCTCAATTGTAAAAAATATTTTTATAAGAGGTTTCTGAATGTATCATTTTCTGAATGTATATACCAAACCCGGTTCTAAAGTATTGCCATAGTAATTTAAGCTGAAAGTCAAGTGCCCCTGGTCAGGATAAGATATTTTTTGAGCATGGCGATGGAAATTATTCACAACCTGGTTGCCACACAAATATCCTAAAGTAGCTCCTACTATGATATCAGTTGCCCAATGTTTATTTTGAGTGAGCCGGCTTAAACCTACGAGTGATGCAACACTATATGCTGTTATTGGAACCCAGGTTATATTTCTATATTCTTTTGCAAAAACCGTTGCTACTGCAAATGCCACTGTGGTATGACCTGAAGGGAAAGAGGAATTGAAATGATTATTGGATAAAAATCCAGGGCCATGACAAGTAGGTTCTGCTTCAGTGTGACCGGGTGTATAGTAAGATGGACGTTGTCTTCCGGATAAATATTTAATTCCATTTTCAATGAGCCCACTTGTTATATAAGCTTGTGAGGCAAGTAGTGTTGTTGTTAGTAGTTTTTTATTATTGAACGCAACTCCATAACCACCTAATGCAGCAAGGGCAAATAATTCATAATTTCCACCAAAATGTGTAGCGTAACTGCTTATTGTTGCAATTGATTTGCTGCTATCATCTAACATCAATGCAAACTTTTGAATTGGTTCATCAAAATATTCTGAACATCCTTGTAAAGTTAAAATAGCGCCTGCATAAATACCTGTTTGTAACCATTGTTTTTGAGTAAGATGAAAAGGCGCTGTGATGTCTTGTTTAAAATCGGATGCGAGTAAAGAAAAGTATCGGGGGATATTGAAATATTCATAACCGGTATGAATATTTTTGAAAGCAAAGCTATCCTGTAATGTTAAATCTTTATGTAACAAAGAAATGCTGTCTTTCCTTATGTTTAATGAATCATTTTGTGCAATGATAGAACTTGTGAAAATTAAAAAACATGCAACAGGAGCGAAAATTATTTTCATAAAAAATCTTCTTCTCAGTCATTGCAACAGGAGCATTATCCTAAATTAGGATTTATATTGAAAAAATAAATTAACCAATATTAGAGAATAGTTAAAGTATTATACCTTACTCATATTATGAACTACCTTTTTGATGTTTTTGTGAATAATTGCACCTGCTTAAGTAAATTATTAATATGACCAAAAGCACTGATATTAATTATAACAAACAGGTAATTAAATTTATTGGGTGTATTATTTTACTAAAGTGTATTCTCGCTTCAACACTTGAATTTGGGAATGACGAAGTTTATTACTGGACTTACGCTTTGCATTTGCAATGGTGCTATTTTGATCACCCTCCATTGATTGCTCTTTTTATCAGGTTATTTACTTTTAACCTTACCCATAATAACGAATTGTTTGTAAGACTCACTTCAATAATTGGCGCTGCAATTAATACTTGGTTAGTCTATAAAATTTTAAGCAGGTTAAAAAATAAACACTCGGGCTGGTATGCTGCTTTGCTTTATAATGCTTGTGTTTATACAACTTTTATAAGCGGCTTTCTCATCATACCGGATTCACCTCAGGTAGTTTTCTGGTTATTGAGTGTTTATTTTTTGATCAGGATTTTCGTTCTTCATGAAAAACAAAGCGCCGGTATCTTATGGTTCGGTTTGTGTGCCGGGCTCGCAACACTTTGTAAAGTACATGGGATGTATTTATGGTTTGCTGCCGGGCTTTACATGTTGTTTTTTGAAAGGAAGAAACTATTGGATCCTTATGTTTACCTGGCATTTTTAATAACACTGATAATTATTATCCCCATTTTTATATGGAATTTTAAAAACAATTTCATAACTTATAATTATCAGAGTAGCAGGGTAGTAGTTAATAAAGGTATCCATCTGTTATCATTTGGAAAGGAGATATTGGGTGAAATATTATATTGTAACCCTGCTGTTTTTATTTTTATCCTGATTACATTTATACAAACTGTCAGGTTAAAATTATTCCGGGAAAGCAGGCGATTTTTCTGGTTAATATTTTTTTTAAGTTTTCCGCTTATATCCATTTTGTGGTGTGTATCTCTTTTCAGGGATACTTTGCCACATTGGAGTGGCCCTGCATATCTGTCCTTATTAATATTTACTGCTTATTATTGTGATGATTGTTTTAAAAAAGTTTATATTAAAAAGTGGATACAGACATCTGCTGTCTTAGTATTAGTTCCAATAATTATTGCATGGGCGTCAATCAATTTTTTACCTGGCACTTTAAGCGTTAAGAAATATCAAAACCTGGGTAAAGGTGATTTTACTTTGGATATGTATGGTTGGCGCAAATTTAAATTGGAGTTTCAGAAGGTTAAAGCATCTGATACAAAATATGGTTTAATGGATAATAATGCAGCCATTATTTCAAATAAATGGTTTCCGGCCGCTGATTTGTATTACTATATAGCTTTTCCACTACACATGAAATTATATGCATTTGGCCCGATGTTTAATATCCATCAGTTTGCATGGTTAAATCACCTGAATGGAAGTTTAAAGAAAGGTAGTGATGCTTATTATATCACTCCTTCAAATTATTTTTCTGCTCCCGATAATGCATTGGTGTCATCTTTTTCTAAAGTGGATTCCCCTTTAGTAATACATCAGTATAGAAGCAAAGTGCTTGTCAGGGATTTTTATATCTATAGGTTGATTGATCTTAAATGACTTTTTTGTTAATGGGGTTTATTCATTGAATTTTTTAGATTAAAAACGTGCAGGCTTAATATTGAAAAGTGGAACAATTTCTGCTCGTGTTCATAAAATCATATTGTGAAATAAAAATGGAAAGGTTTTAAAAATTTACAGCACGGTTTTAATATCAGTTAATACATTTGCAACAATAAGTTTTTGATATGATTGGTAAATTACTCACCAATATCGGACGTTATCTTTTGATGTTGAAAGGCATGTTTACCCGGCCTGAGAATGCAAAAATGTATTGGAGGGAATTCATGCACCAGGCAGCAGAAATCGGTTTTGGTTCCCTGCCCATCGTTGTTATCATTTCCGTTTTCCTCGGTGCGGTAACAACTGTGCAGACAGCTTATCAGTTGGTAAGCCCATTGATACCAAAAACAACCATCTCACAGATAACAAGAGATACTATAATACTGGAGCTTTCTCCAACACTCACTTGTATTGTGCTTGCAGGTGTGGTAGGTAGTAAGATTGCAAGTGAATTGGGCAACATGCGTGTGAGTGAACAAATTGATGCAATAGAAATTATGGGTATCAATACCCGCAACTATCTCATCTTCCCGAAAATTGCCGGCGCATTTTTAGTGATACCGGCACTAATCATTATTTCAATGACACTTGCCATCTGGGGTGGCCGCACAGCAGGCGCTTTATCCGGGATACTTTCCACACAGACTTTTGATATTGGTTTGCGACAAAGCCTCAACCTTCACAATGTTTCATTTGCATTGTACAAAGCATATACTTACTCGTTTATCATCAGCAGCGTGGGCGCTTATTTTGGATATTTTGTAAAAGGTGGTTCGTTTGAAATCGGCCGTGCCAGCACCACTGCAGTTGTTGTGAGTTGTATCCTTATTTTGATTGCTGATTACATCCTCGCTTCCTTGTTGTTGTAAAAATGACAATTAATTGTATGTTATAATTTTTTGTGGTTATAGCAATTGAACTGCCGGCACAGTATGTAATAATATCTTTTATTTCAGCTACATGTTTAAATTATTTCCCGATGTTCATTTATCATCAAACTCTCATTTTTGAAATGTTATTTCATAAAATTTATTTTTTTGAATAACATCTTTTTATATTTGCCGCCGGAATAAAAAATATGTATAATCTTTCTTCATTTTACTGTTGTATGTGCATTGCCTTTTACAGGAAGGATATACTATTGTAATCAATTAAACAATCGAATCAATAAATATAGCCTTCTCCATCAAGAAGGCTTTTTTTTTGAATAAGGTTAATCGTAAAAAAATATTCGTTATGACTGTTGAACAAATTGCAGATAAGATAAAACTGTATAAACAACTTGGGCTAAAGCTGTTTACTACTTCATCATTTCAAACCCACAGTGTGGTATTGCTGCATATCCTGAGTAAGATTGATAATTCGATTCCTGTTTATTTTATGCATACGGGTTATCATTTTCCCGAAACATTGAAATACAGGGATGACATTGCGAAATTGTTTGACCTTAATGTAATCAGTGTTTTTTCATCTACTGCAAAAATCAACCAGCGCGACAGCAATGGCAGGTTATTATTTGCCAGCGACCCGGACTTATGCTGCCACTTAAATAAAGTAGTTCCACTTGAACCGATACTCGCACAGTTTGATGTCTGGATAAATGGTGTGCGTGCAGACCAGGGTGAAGTGCGCAAAAATTTTAAAGTGGAGGAGAATGCAAAATTCGGAACCATAAGGTTCCACCCGATGCTGGACTGGACCGGTAAAATGATTTATGCATACCTGCGTGAAAATAATATACCGCATCATCCATTGGAAGATAAAGGATATTTCAGCATTGGCTGCGAACCCTGCACACGCAAATGGGATATGAGCAATATGGAATCACGTGATGGCAGGTGGTATGGTTTAAAAAAATCTGAATGCGGTTTGAATACAGAACTTGTTGAAAAAAAATAGAAGAAAATATTTTTCAGGAAAAAGGGATACCTGATTAAGAAAAAATTTATAAAGAACATTCATTTTAAAATACAATGAACATATTCATTACCGGTGGCGCAGGTTATATTGGCACAGAACTGATTTATACACTGAGCGAATTAAGTGAAGTTGAAAAAATTGTTGTGTATGACAACCTCAGCAGGGGCAATTATAATTTGTTTATCGGTCATAAAGTAACAAATTCAAAGGTGAAGTTTATTCATGGTGAAATGCTAGACACACGAAGGTTGCGAAGCGCATTAAAAAATATTGATGTGGTTTTTCACCTCGCTGCAAAAGTGACTACACCTTTTGCCAACATTGACGGGCATATTTATGAACAGACCAATCACTGGGGCACAGCAGAACTGACTTATGCATTGGAAGAAAGTAATGTGAAGCAGTTGTTCTTTTTGAGCAGTACAGGCGTATATGGCAATACAACTTCAAGAGTAACTGAGAACACTTTGCCTCAACCAGACAGCTTTTATACTATATCTAAATTCAGGGCGGAAAGGCATATACAACGTTTGTCTGAAAAAATGAAAACAGTCATTATACGCCTGGGCAATGTGTATGGATATAGCAAGAGCATGCGTTTTGATGCAGTCATCAACCGTTTTATGTTTGATGCGCATTTCAACAACCGGATTACAATAAATGGAACAGGCCACCAGAACAGGTCTTTTATCCATATTGAAAAAACCACTGATGTACTATCCAGGTTACTCAATACTGAAATCCCTTCCGGCATTTATAATTTAACTGATAAAACTTTAAGCATCCTTGAAATAGTGGAAGTGATGAAAAATATTTATCCTGATGTAGAATCATTTTTTATCAATCAGAATTATACCAGTCATAATCTTGAAGTGGAAAGACAATCAAAATTGTTGCAGTATGTCCCTTTGCCTGAATCAAACCTGGAAGAGGAATTAAGAACTTTCAGGAGTAAGTTCACTTTTTATTCTGCATAATGATTATTGAGTTGTATTTATTTTTTTCCAGGCCCCCTGATAAAAATAAAAATTGTGCCTGCATAAAATATTATACCTGTAATGATTAAACGGATACCGGTTTCTTTTTGCTGGCTGATATCATAAGAGCTGCATAACAACAGGTCATAGTTTGTCAATGTTATGCCTGTAGCAAAAAGCATTGACGACAACATCCCTATAAAAATAATTCTAATTTCAAATAATGTTTTTTGTAAAACCGGGATTGCAAAAAAACCTGCAATCAGCATATTGACATGCATAATCCTGTTAAACGATGCATTGATAACAGCATAATCTATTGAGTGTGGCAACATCCAGAAAATAATTGAAGCCATGATGAAAATTAAGATGGTGATGCCGGTTGTTATGCCAATATGAAAATATTTTGAAAACCAGAAACCTGCAGCAATACCTAATACAAGCATTGCGGGTAATTGCAGGAGTTGATGACGCATCATGGTTTCGGAAAACCATGCATTCAACGGGTAAGAAACCACCCAGGATAAACCTAAGATTAACAGGATGAAAATTATATTGCCTTTTTTGTTAAGCACGCATTGATTTGTTCTGCAATAGTATTGTTACTGTCTCTTGCCGGGTCAAACACTTTTACAATTTTGCCATCAGGCCCAATGAGGAATAAATATATGGAATGGTTGATAATACCGGTTGCAGGAACTGAATATTTCCATATACCAACATTGTGCAGGAAACTGTTGAATGAAGCCTGGCTGTAATGATATGGAATTGCAAAAGCCCATCCATCAATATCATTTCCAAAAAATGCCCTGTATTTTTTTATCTTACTGATACCATCATGTGCTAAATCAAAACTGACAGTAACAAATTCAAGTTTCGATGGAACAGTTGAGCTATCAAACAAATGATACACCTGTTCAATCTGGTTATTTACTTTATGGCAGACAGAGGGGCAGTCGAGGTAAACAAAATTTACCAGCACATATTTATGTTTATCATTCAAATGAAAAACTTTTCCATCCTGGTTTATCAATGTTATATCAGGAAAGACACGTGGTATATTGCCTGCCGCATTGAGCGTGTAAGAAAAAATGGTGAATGATGAAAATCCCAGCGTCCATTTCCAGATAACAGCAATGCATAATGCGAGTGCACACAACGGAATCAAAACTTTTTTCACCTGTTACTTTTTTTCAGAATAAAATTCTCTTGCATTCATCATGTCCCTGCTTTTTCTATTGCGGGTGCATTTTTCTTTTTACTGAATTTTATAATTATTGAAATATACATGATGAGTAAACCTATTAAAAGCAGGACAATAAATATGGCTGCAGTCTGAGCAAGCCTGGCGCCTGTACTATGCACTGATGGTATGGGTATGCCCTTATAATCTGAATACCTTCTTGGTATGCTGTCCATCCCGCCGGAATAAAACATGGCTATAAAACTATGTGCAGCAATTACAAAAATCCAGAAACCAATTTTTGCTGTTTTGTCCTTTTCCTGTTCTTCTTTAGTATGCGATAGATAAAATAAAAAACCAAGGATAAAAATTACAACACCGCCAACCATATAAGTATGAAAATGTGCAGGCACCCAAAGCGTATTATGCAATACTGTGTTTACTGCAATTGTAGAATCCACTACTGCAGAAAATCCTCCTATAGCCCAACCTGCAGCGCCAATGAGAAAGCTGATTGGAATAATACCCCACTTTACTTTGGAATGATAAATTTGTGAAATCACACCAAACATTGTTATTGCTGTTGCAGGTATTGCACTCGAATATGAAACGATTTGCCCTATATATTGTAATGCAGTTGGTTGAACAAAATCCATATAGAGGTGATGGAAATATGCAAAGGTGATAAAAATGAAAGTGGCATTCCATGAAAGAACAAGCACTTTATCGGTTTTCCATTCTCGTCCTGTATATTCTGGGAACAGTGCATACACCCAACCCACACAACAATACAGGGTAATGTTAACAAGAGTGTGGCCGAAAAACATAACCATGTTTTTCATCAGTAATGGATTGAAATGCAATGATGGTTCAAAAAACTGCATCAGGTACATAAACAACATGGCTGCACCTACCAGGTATGCCAATAAACCCGGTACAAGACTGATAGTAGTAATCATTACTATCGGTGGCAAATCACGTTCACCTTCTTTCCTTTTTCTTAAATATTGCCAGCCCATTATATTACCAAAACCACCATACTCTTTTGACATGGCTGAAACCAGGTGTATAATACCGACAAGCCATGCAACACCAAGAATAATCAGGGAAATAATTGCTAACCCTGTGGACCATGTAGGCCAGTTAGCGCCGATAAATGGCAAGGGGTACAACATATACCAACCCGGTCCAAATTTTCCAATCAATGTAGCAATTGCGAGGCCAATGACACCTATCAACACAAGTGTAAAAACAAAATATCCAACACCGATATTCAGTTTTGCATGCCTTGTGCCAACGAGATACCACAAGCCGGCAAAAGAAAATGTGAACAATAAACCTGCCATGCCGAGGCCATGTAATGTCATCAGTGTATAAAAAGTGCCAGGGTTTAAACTGATATCTTCACCCTGGTTGAGCCGCATTAAAAGACCTAAAGTGATGAGCAATGGAAATACGACCATGAAGGTTACACTCCAGGTAACAACAAGTTTTCTTTGTCTTTTTATTTCAACAGGACTTATTTGTAACATTTTTGGAAATTTTTTATTTGACATGAATTGTACCGACCATAATAGCATGTGCTATCCCGCAATATTCAAGGCAGAGTATATGATAATCGCCTGGTTCCGGGAATTTATATTCAAGTGCATTCTGGTAATCAGGCATTGCCTGAGTTTGTGCTACGATGACACCTTTGGTATTGTAAATAGCAAAATCGTGGTTCACATCAGATGAGGTGACTAAAAACTTAATGAGTTTATTTGCTGGTAAAGTAATCTCACTTCCGCCTTCCATCTCTAATGGTTTTTTATCTGATATGCCTGGTGCAAACTTCCATGCCCATTGCATGCCCACAACAGTAACAGTTTCATCCGGCTGGCTTTGAAATTGCGGATAAGGCAAAAAACCCAGGGTAACTACCAGTCCCGCAATAACACAAATCACCAATCCAAAAAAATACCTCGCCCTTACTTTGTAAACTTTATGTTTTGCAGAAACTTTATCCTCAGCAGGGGATGAACTACTAAACAGATAGATAACTACTAACACAACAACTGCACCAGCAATAAATGAAATCAATGCAGCTGATGTTTGAATGGTTAGAAAAGTGATGGATGACATCATAACTTTAGATTTACTATTTCCAAAAAATAAAATCGTTCCCTGGAAATAAATTTCCAGGACAGCAGGCGTCAGATTTTAAAATCCAAACCAATTTTTCCTGCAAGGCTGAAGATGTTTTACTAAACAATCAATTGAGAGATTTTCACTAATAACCTGATTGTTGCAATTTCAAGTCAGACAATTGATGTGAAACTGGGATGCTCTATCAAAAGTAGGAAGTTTTTGTAATTATTTGAAAAAAGATAATTAAGTCTTTTATTCACTCAAATTGTTAGCAGATTCCGGTTTTGTTTTTTTAAGGTTGAAAATTTTGAATTGGAAAAATGAATTTGTTTTTTTCTAAGCTATTGATTTTATTTTTTAATAAAATCATTAATAGTTCAACGACACCCCAACACCAAATCCCATATCGCTGTCATAATGTGTGCGGATACTGAGATTTCTTGTAACGATATATTTCAGGTCTGCCATATATTCCAAATCGGTGTTGACCATAAATCCTGCACGCAATCTTTTTGAGACAGGAATGTCTTCCCGCATTAACTGTAGCCGCACAATGCCGTCATGATACAGTTCAGCCTGGAAGATGGTGAGCATGGGTAAAGTATAATCAAACCCTATGCTGAATGCACCACGTTTATCTTTTTCATTTTTCTGCCCGAATAAATTTTTCTCATGTTCATCAATTCCCATTTTCCTGTAGCGCCAGTCAAACCCGATAAACGGCATGAACCATTGGTTTCTTCCGACATATCTCCCAAGATGTGTTTCTGTTTCATATCCATGCATATCACTATAACCTAACCGCCATTCAGTGCCGATGCTCCATCTTGTATTCTGCAACATCCACATACCATCATTACCGTTGATGGCAAAATCATTTTGTATCATAAAATGAGGCATGTTGCTTTCACGTTGGAGCATTTTATAATCCTTTTCTTTGTTGGGCAAATAAGGATTTTGATAATCACCCACTGCAAATACCCTGTTCATTCCTGCCATCATGTGATATAAAATATGGCAATGAAAAAACCAATCACCTTCTTTGTTGGCGAGAAATTCAATCGTATCAGTTTCCATCGGCATGATGTCGAGCACACTCTTGAGCGGTGAATAATCTCCATGCCCGTTCAATACCCTGAAATCAAAACCATGCAGGTGCATGGGGTGCCGCATCATTGAGTTGTTGTATAAAATGATGCGTAAAATTTCACCCTGCTTCACCGGGATTTTATCAGTTTCAGCAAGCACTTTATTATCCATGCTCCACACATACCGGTTCATATTTCCTGTCAGTGTAAATTTTAATTCTTTTACCGGTGCATCTTCCGGCAGCGTAGTTTTTTGTGGTGATTGAATCATTCCATAATTCAGCGTAACAATTTTTTTAGGTTTTGAATGATTGGAATGTTCCATATTATCCATTTTCATTCCCTGCATTTTGTCATTATTTTCATAGCCGGTAATTTCAGGATACATCACCGTATTCATATCCATTTTTTGCAGGCTCATACTCATGCCCATATCATCCATATCGCCATTCATCTTCATCATATCATTCATCATCTCCATACCTTCAAAATATTTCAGGCGTGGCATTTCACCCACATACTGTTTTGTACCATTGCCAATAAAGTAACCTGCAGATTGTGTGCGGTCTTCAGTTGTTGCCATCAATTCGTAAGACTTATTGTCTGGTATCGTTACAACAATATCATAAGTTTCAGAAACTGCGATGATGAGCCTGTCCACATCTACAGGCACAATATCATTGCCATCATTTGCTACAACTGTAATTTTCCCACCTGCATATCTAAGCCAGAAATAGGATGATGCACCACCATTTGAAATTCTCA
>CAYNTP010000042.1:0-30602 GCA_964400415.1 uncultured Parafilimonas sp. | reverse complement strand
CAGATTTCTCCTATCGTCGAAATGACGACGTGCATTATCATGAGATTTCTCCTATTGTCGAAATGACGGAAAAAAACACCAACACAACTTTATTCAAAAATTATTCAATGCAAATATTGTTACTCACTATCAAATACCTGAATGCCCATTTCCATTCAATAGAATAATTATCTATGCCCGCATTTTTTAATACTCCTTCCCATTCATTTCTTTGAAAGCTACGTGCCACACTCAATGGCGCATCATTTTGTACAAGATATGATGAAGAAAAAAGGCGTGTGATAATTTTAATGGAATGATAAGCAAATATGTTTCGCTGCAGGTCATTAATGAAAAAACCAAATTTTGAATTTGCTTTCATCCATTGCAATTGCTTCACCAATTCATCTTCTGTGAAATGATGACAGAACAAACTGGAAAAAATAATATCCGGCTTTGTTTCAAAAAAAACATTTTTATAATCCTGCTCAATCCATACAGCATTTTCAACCACACAATTTTTTTTCGCAGCTTCAATACATTCAGCCTTTATATCAATGCCTGTACAACTAAAGCCAATATTATTTTTTTTACACCACTTGTATAACCGGAATAAATTATTGCCATCGCCACATCCAACTTCACAAACATGAACAACCTTTCTTTTTCCCAATAATTTTTTAAAACCGTTTAATGTGATGTTATGGCCGCCGAGCCATTGATTGATGATATTCAACTCCCGCATATTATGCATGATATCATCAAAAGGGATATCATCACCATCCAGCAATTCTTTCTGATAAGACCGGTATTGCAGGTTCATTGCTTTTTGCATAAAAATGTTTCCATAGTAAGACCAGGCCCAAATGCAGCGCCGAAAACATTTGCAGGTTTATTGATTTCAATGTTATCTAAAATTTCTTTCAGCACAAACAAAACAGTAGGTGATGACATGTTACCATAATGGCTCAGGATATTTTTTGAAAACCGCATATCATCATCGTTTAAACCAAGCTGTGATTGTATTGCCTGCAAAATTTTTTTACCACCCGGGTGAATACACCAATGAGTAATATCATTTATTGATAAACCGGAATGTTGTGTGGCTTCTTCCACCAGCATTGCGATATCCTGTTCTATCAAATCAGGAACATAACTGCTCAGCGTAATAATAAACCCGTTATGACTAAGCTCCCAAGCCATATCTTTTTTACCACGATATGCAACTTTGGAATAAAAATCTGACAACTCCAGTTTTTTTTCAGAAGGTATAACATTAGAAACCAATACAGCAGCGCTGCCATCTGCAAACAACAAAGAACCAGCAGCGCTATCAGGTGTAAATTCTTTTTGAAAATGAATAGAACAGATTTCAGTTGCCACTATCAGCACATTTGAATAGGGTGTACTGTCGCAAATTAATTTTGCAAGCTTCAATGCATGTACTGCTCCATAACAACCCATAAAATTGACTGAAGTCCTGAACACATCAGGCCTCATCTCCATTGCTTCTGCTATCTGCAAATCCAGGCCCGGCGCACTCATGCCGGTACAACTTACTGTAATGAGGTGCGTAATTTCTTTTGCTGAAATTTTTCCTTTGATACAATCATTGATGGCATCAACAGATAAAGGCAATGCTTCGCGGTTATAAATTTTCATCCGCTCATCAAGATTGGGCGAAGGCGTTTCTTTTTTTGATGAAATAAATTTCCAGTGTTGTTCATCAGGCTGTGCATAATCATCAATGACAGTATATCTTGTTTCAATATCGCTCATCCTGTACATAAATGCAAGCCTGCGTGCTTCCCTTACATCAAGGCCATACAATTTCTGCATGAGCGGAATGATATCCCTTTGATTAAGGCTATGTGCCGGCACTGCTGTCCCTATCGAAATAATTTCAGTCAATATGATTCAAAATTAATATTGTTATGAATGCAAGATTCGTACAAATAGCTGCCATTTTATTCATGCGCATGGTATGTATAAAATCAGCCTTGCTTTCATCTTTTTTTACAAGGTAAAACCATATTGAAAAATAGATGACAACAGGCAGAAAAAAAACAGCCAGCACTTCAAACAGCAACATTTTTCCAATTGATAAAAAATAAAAATACAACATCAGCAATGCAATTGCATACACTATTGCGCAAAAAATAAATGTACCTGTTTTTCCCAGCATCATGCTGATGGTTTTTACATTTTCCGCAGCATCTTCTTTGTGCTGATATATCTGAGTGAGCGGATAAAAACCACCAATTAAAAAAACGGCACAAACAATTCCCAATTTATGCGCTGTGTTATTTGCATCCAAATTTGCTGCATTAAAAACTGTATAAAAAATCAAGCCTCCCTGGTTGAATATCACAACAAGGTATCCAATAACAGGAAACTTTTTCAACCTGATTTTTCTATAACTATACAATCTTGAAAACATGATATAAATAAAAATACATAAAGCCGTTTTTGATGAAATAAGAAACGACAATGCAATAGCCGCTATATCCATTATAACTGAAAAAATATATAACTGGTTGGTTGGTGGCAAAGGTCTTTCCACTCCACCGATACTTGAACTATCCTTGTCCATAAAACTATTATACCCATTACTGGAAGGATAGACAAGGAAATGAATAATGAAAAAAATCAATACAGCATTAAAAATATTTATAACAGGCACCAATGAAAGTGCAAACCAGAAAACAGGCATCAGGAAAAATGAAAAAGGAAAACGTAATAATTGTATAGTTGATTTTTGTATCAAGTAAGTTGCAGACTTTTGTATGAAAACACCTTTCTACAATATTAATAAAAAGGTTTTCTTCCTGCGTTGTAAAATTTCAAATACAGTGAATGGTAATAAATCCTACACAATACAAATAATTTTGTACAATCCTTTTTCTTTTACATAAAGACATCAAAATGCTACTGCAATACCTGCATTGCTTTTTTAATCATCGGGTCATCAGCATTGCTTAGTTCAAAATAACCTTCACTTCGCCACATCTGTCTTCCTAAAAGGTTTTCCATCTGGCGCAAAACAAAATCTTTTGAAGAATCATTTAAGTCGGCAACATTAATAGAATCTCTTACTGCAAAACTTTTCAAAGCATTCCATTCATTATTTCCCATGTGAAAATTGCTGTGTAATTGCTTGGGTGTTTTATACTGTTGCAACCTGTCCCTGTTTGCTATATAATAATTATAAACAAAATCCCTGACAGTACCACGGGCAAAAAGCTCAATGACTGTTTTTGGCTGAGAGCTTGTATCAAAGGGAACAAAAATATCAGGAGTTATACCGCCACCACCATACACCAAATGTCCACCCGGTGTTTTATAAGCTTTACCGGAATGTTTTGAAGTATCCCTTGTAACCAGTTCGCCATCGTGATAACGGTTCATCAATTCTTCTTCATATTGTTCACGTCCTTTATCATAGGGTTTTTGAATATTCCTGCCGAGTGGTGTATAATACCTCGCAATCGTTAGCCTGAGTGCAGAACCATCAGATAAATTAAACTGTTGTTGCACCAAACCTTTTCCAAAAGTCCTCCTGCCAATGATTGTGGCCCTATCCCAATCCTGTAAAGCGCCGGCTAAAATTTCGCTGGCTGATGCTGTTGTTTCATCAACAAGCACCACTAATTTGCCGGTTTCAAACACACCATCTTTACTGCAACGATAATCCTGCCTCGGTGAATGAACACCCTGTGTATAAACAATGAGTTTATCATCATTCAAAAATTCATCAGCGATATACACTGCCTGTTGCATAATGCCGCCTCCATTATCACGCAGGTCAAGCACCAGTTTTTTCATGTTGTGTTTCTGTAGTTTTTCCATTGCTGCCATAAACTCCTGGTATGTTGTTTCAGCAAACTTGTTGAGTTTAATATAGCCAGTTGTGCTGTCAAGCATATAAGCTGCATCAAGAGAGTTTAATGGAATAATGCCGCGGGTGATTTTTATTTTCTGAATGTTGCTGCCCCTTAAAACTGAAACAAGCACCTTTGAACCACCTCTGCCACGAAGCATATTGCGCACAACATCGTTGGTAACAGTTTTGCCAGTCAAATTAATGGAATCATTTACTGCAATTATCTTATCGCCTATTTGCACACCTGCTTTAAAAGAAGGGCCATCAGGTATTACATTCATCACATTCACTGTGTCTCTTATTATCTGGAATTCTACTCCAATACCCTGGAAATTTCCCTGCAAGTCTTCGTTCACACCTTGTAATTCATCAGCAGGGATATAAATTGAATGTGGGTCAAGTTTATCCAACAAACCATTGATAGCAGGCCCTGCAAGACTATCCATATCCACTTTGTCAACATATTTATTCCTGATCAGATCAATAGCTTCCTGGACTGCTGTAGTATTTTCTGTATGCAAAAAAGAATCACCACCGGTTGTTTTTGCACGGAGTTGGTATCCTATTATCATTCCCAACGCCATAACGATAGCAAATAAAAGCGGCAACCAAACCTGAATTTTTTTACTGACCATAATATTTTCTCTTTGTATCTTGATGCTCAAAAACACGAATATCAGTAATAACTTGTAATTGTTTATTTAAACTTAATAAATGGCAACAGTTTTAATAGCAGACAGTGGCTCCACCAAATGTGAATGGTGCTACCTGTACGAAGGGAAAAAGAAGAAAATTATTACAACCGGTATCAGCCCGTATTTTTTAAATGCTGGACAGATTTCCACCCTGTTACAAAAGGAGTTAACCCCGAAATTAAAGTCGTTGAAGGTGGATGAAATATTTTTTTATGGTACAGGATTAAAAGACAATAAGAATAAAAAAATCATCCGTGATGTTTTAAAAAAAGTTTTTCCCAGTGCAAAATCTGAAGTGCAAACTGACTTACTTGGTGCTTCAAGGGCTTTATGCAAACATTCAAAAGGTGTCAGTTGTATAATAGGAACAGGCTCCAATTCCTGTTTTTATAATGGCAGGAAAATAATTAAAAACAGCCCGGGACTTGGATATGTGCTGGGTGATGAAGGGAGTGGCGCATACCTCGGCAGGAAAGTAATCCAGTATTTTTTATACAACACATTTGATGAAGAACTAATGTATGCATTCAATACAAAATATAATACCAATGCAGATGAAATAATCATGAATGTGTATCTCAAACCACAACCCAACCGTTACCTCGCATCATTCGCAGAATTCCTTGCTGAGAACCGTGGTCATTTTATGATTGAAAATATTATTGAAGATGGTTTAAATGACTTTTTCTTTACACACCTGAGAAAATATTCAGAGAGCTGGCTATACCCGATTCATTTTACCGGCGGTATTGCTTATGGATTTAAAGATGTAATAAAAAACCTTTGCCACAGTTATGAAATGGAGCCCGGTGTCATTTTAAAACAACCCATGGATGGTTTAATTGAATATCATAATGGAAAATGAACAGAAAAAATTATTTCTGAAAAGAATATTTTGAAGTATTGAATTGCACAATACAGATTTACCGGCTATTACAATCTATAACCTGATTTTTTAATTCTGATAATCAGTTCTATTCATCCAGGCCCGGCAATGGTTCATTGCTTGGTAATATTGAAGCATCACCTTCAATCACATCTTCCATGTTCACATCGCCAGTGATAATAAACGAAATGATATCCCTGTTTAAAATATCTTTATGTGTAAAGAATAAACCATGTGGTGCATCAGGATAAATTTTATACACAGCGCCCTTTATCATTTTTGCAGCCTGTTCACTTGTAGCTTTAATTGGTACAGTTCTATCATTATCACCATGAACAATTAAAACCGGAACATTGATAGCTGAGAGTTCATTTCTGAAATCTGTTTGAGAAAATGAAGACATGCAATTCAATACAGCTTTTTGTGAAGCGGGAAATAACATTGAGTGGGTCCAGTTTAATATTCCATCACTTACAGGGTGTGATAAAAACCCAACACCATAAAAATGTTTGCAAAAATTTGAAAAGAAACCTGGACGATCTTCCCTTATCTGGTTTTCAAATTCATCAAAAGCATCAGCAGGCACTCCTTCAGGATTATCATCTGTTTGTAACATATAAGGAATAATTGAGCTAACCAAAATAACCTTGCTCACCCTTTTATTATTGTACTTACTGCAATAACGGATTACTTCACCTCCACCCATTGAAAACCCAACAAGGGTAACATTATCTACATTTATTTCGTCCAAAAGATTTTTGAGGTCTTCGGCCAACACATCATAGTCATACGACTTCAATGATTGTTCTGATTTACCAAAGCCTCTCCTGTCATAAGTAATACACCTGTATCCTAACTCACGTAATGGTGTTACCTGGTATTCCCACATTTCATGGCTCAATGGCCATCCATGAATAAAAACAATTGGATCACCTTTTCCTAAATCTTCATAATAGATCTGTACGGTCTCATCTCCTGTAAAACTTTTAAAATAAGGCATAAAAAATTTTATAGAAATGTGGCAAAAACTTTGCCACCACAAATATTAATTTTTGCAGGGTACTTATAACTGTAATGAAAATTTGCAAATGAGATATTTTTATTGTTATAAATTTTTGATTAATGCAGGTTGGATGTTAAAATATAAAGTAAAATATTTCATGATAAAATAAGCCCTCAAAAGCGCCTAACGCTTGCAACATTTGCGCAATTGGTGATGAATGAAATAAGTTGCAAATAGTTTTGAAAAAAATCACTAAACCTTTCTCTTAGCTCTTTGCACTTCAAGGAATACTTCGAATGCTGCCAATGAAAAGCAACTTAGGTTTTGCTTTGCAGTAACCCCGGCTTTTTGAGCAGCCAGTACACCATATTTAATATCATTAAATCCTTCAGTGGAATGTGCATCGGGGTCAATTGAAATGATAACTCCTTTTTCAATACAATAAAAAACAAACCGCCAGTCAATATCCAGTCTTCTCGGATGTGCATTTAATTCAATCACTACATTATTTTCAGCACAGGCATCCACCAGTTTTTTATGATCAACAGGATATCCTGCACGGCTCAGTAACAGCCTTCCGGTGCAATGGCCTAATATTGATGTATAAGGGTTTTTCACAGCATTCAATAAACGCATCATTGCTTTTTCTTCATTCATTTTTAAATTGGAATGAACAGATGCAATCACAATATCAAAGCTGTTTAAAACATCATCAGGATAGTCAAGGCTGCCATCATTTAAAATATCGCTTTCGATGCTTTTGAAAATTTTAAACGGTTTCAGTTTCTCATTTAATTCATCTATTTCTGCATGCTGTGCTTTTATTCTCTCTATTGAGAGGCCATTTGCATAAAATGCAGATTTTGAATGATCACTAAGAACGATGTATTGAAATCCTTTGTTTATTGCAGCAATCGCCATCTCTTCAATTGTATTCACTCCATCACTCCACCTGGAATGGCTATGAATAATTGCAGTTATATCTTTCGTTTGAATGACTCCAGGCAAACTATTTTGAAATGCCTTATCAATTACTGCTGGTTCTTCCCTCAAAAATGCCGGAATAAATTGAAGGCCTGCAAGATCAAAAATTTCTACTTCAGTCTCAAAAACTTCTTTGCCTTTAAATAAATTCCTGTTATTCCATTCAGCAAGAAATTCTTTGCTGCACGATGTTGAGAATAATTGCAAACAAAGTTTTTCAGTTGGAGTATGATAAAATTTCAATACAATATTTTCTTCTTCGCCCCTGAAAATTGATTCACCTGAATCAATGTTTTCTGTCACAAATTTGTGTTGGTGCAAAAAATCCTGCAAGTCTTTTTCCGGCACATTTGTTACCCATTCCAACTTATCAATTATTTCCATTTGACGGCGGAAATCTCCTGACTGATAAAAAGTATATTTCTGAAATTCCTTTTGCAAAGTTTCATCTATACTTTTTGCCAATACTTCCACCTGTGCATACAAATAACTACCGATATTGTTCAGGAAAAATTCAATCGTTTCCTGGATACTCTTCTGTGTCTTTTCACCAAACCCTTTATATAATGTCAGGCGGTTTTCATTGCAGGCATATAATAATTCACCAACATCTTCGATACCCATTTCTTTCCAGATTACTGAAATTTTTTTTGGGCCTATACCTTTTATATTCAGCATTTGCAAAATGCCAGGTGGTGTTTTGGAAATGAGTTCTGTCAGTGCAGTCATTTCACCACGATCAAAAATTTCAATGATTTTAGCTGCGGCTGAAGCACCGATGCCTTTGATTGAAGAAAATTTTTCGCGTGGGATGTCAGAAAGTTGTTGTGGTAAATTTTTTATTGCAAAAGCTGTTGATGAATATGATTTTGCTTTAAAGCTATTTTCTCCGTGAATATCCATCAGTTGAGCCAATAACGAAAACTGTTTTGAAATAAATAAATTATCTGCTGTCATTACTCAATAATATTGGCACAAAATAATAAAATGATGAAACAAAAAATGCCATTCACCAGGAAGGCATTACTATTAATTTATAATCAAAAATAATTTTGGAAATAATAAATCTATACAGATGTTTCTAACGCTACTTCTTTTCCTGCATTGGCTGCATTGTCTTTCCTGATATAATATCTCATTAATGGCGCAGCCATTACTATTGTAACAATAGTCATAATAATCAGCCCTACAAATATTTGTTCATTAATAATTTTTGCCTGCAAAGCCAAAGCACCTAAAACTATTTCCTGCGAACCACGGGAGTTCATTCCAAAACCAATTACATAAGATTCATTTTTTGAGAGGCCACTCATCCTGCCACCAATCACAGAACCGAATACTTTTGCAAAACAACCAATCACTACAATAATCAATATAACTTTCACATCAAAACTGGCAATAAAGTTTACCCTTAATCCTATTGATGCAAAAAATAATGGCGCAATAATATTTACAACAAACTGATGCAGGATCTGTTGCAATCTTTCCGGGAAAAATTTCGAATCACCGATAGCAACACCCATTAAGAAAGCACCAAAAATACCACGCACCCCAAGAAATTCAGTAAATACTGCACTCAACAAACAAAAGCATACGACAATAGTAATAATCACACCTATTGATAAAAATTTATTGGCGACCATTAAAATTTTATCTACCAGCCATTTGCCGGCAGTTAATAAAATAGCAGTATATAAAAGCACATAACCAACACTAAAAACAGAGCCTTCCTGTTTTCCTGTTTGCATTAACTGGATAATGATTGAAAACAATATCCATCCGAGGAAGTCATTGATCATAGCAGCAGTGAGGATCAGGTTACCAACTTTTGATCGCAGCATATTCATATCTATCAGGATCTTTGCGATCACTGATAATGCTGTTATTGATAATGCTGTCCCCAAAAACATTGCAGGTATAAATTTGCGATGTGTGGAAACAGAAAAAATTTCATCATAAAAAAAATAAACAGTTGCAAAACCTAATGCGAATGGAAGTACAAGGCCCATGATGCTTATGGCTGCAGCAGGTTTTCCCTGTTTGCGGATTTGTTTCAAATCAACTTCAAAGCCTGCAATGAACATTAATAAGATAATACCCATATTGGCAAGGCCATCAAATGCAGCGTAAGAACGAGGTTGGGAAATAAAGATTTCATTAAAAAGATTTGGAAATGCAGCGCCTAAAAGTGAAGGGCCAAGAATTACACCGGTTAATATTTCACCAATAACTGCAGGCTGTTTGAAGCGGCGGCAAATTTCACCGAGCACGCGGGCCATTATTAAAATTATACTTACAATAATGAGGAAATTCAATACTTCCTCAGGACTGAGTTTTGAAACCATGGTTTTTCTTATTGAGTGATTACATCACTGCACATTTCAAAAATAAGATATTTACAATGTTACAAATTTATAAAAAGGTATACTATCTGTTGATCATCGCTACATGCATCTTTAACCGGTAACTGCAGAACCTCTACGTGAAATAATTTCAATTTTAGGTTCTACGGAATTATCAGTTATTGTTGCTGTATGTTTATTGAGAAAATATTTCATTAATGGACCTGCAATTAAAATTGTAACAATTGTCATTACAACAAGTCCAACAAAAACCGGTTCATCAATAATTTTTGCCTGTAATGCAAGCGCGCCCAAAACAATTTCCTGTGAGCCTCTTGCATTCATTCCAAATGCAACTGCAAAAGATTCATTTTTGCTTAAACCACTCATCCGTGCACCCAAACCTGCACCAATCAATTTTGCAATACATGCAATCAACAGTATGATGGCAACAATTTCAATGTTGAAATTGGTAACAAAATTTATCCTTAAACCAATTGATGCAAAAAATAACGGGGCAATAATATTGATCACAAACTGGTGTAAGATACTTTGTATGCGTTCAGGAAAAAATTTAGAATCACCAATAGCAACACCCATCAGGAATGCGCCGAAAATACTATGCACACCGAGATATTCTGTATAAACAGCACTCAGTAAACACAATGCTACCGCAACTGTTATCAATCCACCGACTGATAAAAATTTATTGGCTATTAATAATATTTTATCAACGATCCACCTGCCGATGGTAAGGATAAAAACAGTGTAAATAAAGACCATGGTTACTGGCCAGATTGCGCTTTCTTCTACAGGCTTTATCAGTTTCATAATAATTGAAAACAATATCCATCCCAGGAAGTCATCTATCATTGCAGCAGTTAAAACAAGGTTGCCGATTTTTGAACGGAGGATATCCATGTCCAATAAAATCTTTGCAATCACAGACAATGCGGTTATTGATAAAGCAGTTCCAAAAAACATTGCGGCTATTGCAGGATTTGTACTTGTTGCTGATGAAAATATCCTTTCATAAAAAAGCCACACAGCGCCGAAACCTAAAGCAAAAGGGAAAATCAAACCCATAAGACTGATGGAAGCAGCTTGTTTTCCTTGCTTACGGATTTGTTTCAAGTCAACTTCAAATCCGGCAATAAACATTAATAAAATAATTCCTATCTGTGCAAGACCATCAAAAGCTTTATATGGTACGCCATTATGTGAAGTGAAAATATCCTGAAACAATTGTGGTGAAATACTACCCAACAAAGATGGGCCTAACAAAATGCCAGCAAGTATTTCTCCGATTACAGCCGGTTGTTTAAATTTTCTGAAAACTTCTCCAAGAATACGTGCTGAAATTAAAATTAAACTTACAATGATCAGGAAGCTTAGTACTTCATCAGAACTGAGTTTTGAAATCATAGATGTAGTGTTTTGTGATAGCCCGGTTTATTTGGTAATATTTTGAATTCAAAATAAGGAGTTTTATTCCATATATCCTATAAATATAGTAGGAATTTGACAAAATGCACTTTTCAGGATGTGAACAAATCAAATTATATTGTTATCGAAAGGTGATTCCATCAATTCTATTAAAGTAATTATAATAATTACAGCTTAAGTTATTTTTCAACTTGCACCTTAGCCTGCATTTCTTAATTTTGCGCCTTCAAAAAAATTGAGCAGGTAAAAATGATCAGTGCAAGAAATATCACCTTATCATACGGCAAACGAGTTTTATTTGACGAGGTTAACCTCAGTTTCACCCGCGGGAACTGTTATGGCATCATCGGCGCTAATGGTGCCGGCAAATCCACTTTTCTTAAAATATTGAGTGGTGAAATTGAACCGAATAAAGGTGTAGTTGAAATTACACCAGGTGAACGTATGGCTGTTTTGAAACAGAACCAGTTTGAATTTGATGAACAGACTGTTTTAAATACAGCATTGATGGGCCATTCGAAATTGTGGAAGATGATGCATGAGCGTGAAACCATTTATGCCAAAGCAGATTTTGATGAAGAAGACGGTATGCGTGCTGCAGAACTGGAAGCAGAATTTGGAGAGATAGGCGGTTATGAAGCTGAAAGCGATGCTGCCAGTTTGTTGAGCAGCCTGGGTGTGAAAGAAGAATTTCACAACAGCCTGATGCAGGATATTCCCGGTAATTTAAAAGTGCGTGTATTATTAGCACAGGCATTGTTTGGCAACCCTGATATTTTATTATTAGATGAACCTACCAACGGTCTGGATATTGAAACAATTGGATGGTTAGAAAATTTTTTAGCTGATTATGAAAACATTGTTTTGGTAGTGAGCCATGACCGTCACTTCCTTGATGCAGTATGTACTCATGTTGCTGATGTGGACCGCCAGAAAATTAAAATATTTACCGGCAACTATACATTCTGGTATGAAAGCTCACAATTGATGAGCCGCCAGATCAATGATAAGAATAAAAAGATTGAAGAGAAAAGAGCAGCATTGCTCGATTTCATTGCACGTTTCTCTGCAAATGCTTCAAAAAGTAAACAAGCTACTTCAAGAAAAAAAGCATTGGAGAAATTAACGATAGAAGAAATACAACCGAGCAACCGTCGTTATCCTGGTATTATTTTCCAACCATTGCGTGAAGCAGGTAACCAGGTTTTAAATATTGAAAACCTCAGCAAAACTGTTGATGGCAGGAAGCTGTTTGATAAAATTAGTTTTAGTGTAAACAAAGGAGAAAAAATTGCTTTCTTAAGTAAAGACCCTTTGGCTGTTACCAACTTTTTTGAAATCATCAATGGCAATGAACAACCTGATACAGGAAAATTTGAATGGGGAACAACAATCACCAAAGCTTACCTGCCATTGGAGAACACTGAATTTTTCAATGAAGGTTTGACATTGATTGAATGGTTGCGCCAATATGTACCATCGCATGTTACTGATGCTGATGAACCATTCTTAAGAGGTTTCCTTGGTAAGATGTTATTCAGTGGTGATGATATCCTGAAGAAAACAAATGTGCTGAGTGGTGGTGAAAAAGTGCGTTGCATGATCAGCAGGATGATGTTGCAAAACCCAAACCTGATTGTTCTTGACCAGCCTACCAACCATCTTGACCTGGAAAGCATACAGGCATTCAATGAAGGTTGCCAGTCATTCCCGGGTATTGTTTTGCTTACATCACATGACCATACTTTTATGGAAACTGTTGCCAACAGGATCATTGAATTAACACCTAATGGTATGATTGACCGGTTAATGACATTTGATG
This sequence comes from uncultured Parafilimonas sp., assembly GCA_964400415.1. GTDB lineage: Bacteria > Bacteroidota > Bacteroidia > Chitinophagales > Chitinophagaceae > Parafilimonas. The sequence goes on along the minus strand of CAYNTP010000042.1, from coordinate 17,562 downwards.
AATACCTGAATGATGAAAGGGTGCATGCTTTGCGTGAGGACATGTACAACTAACAGTTTGCATTTTTTATTTTCAAATTTGCTGCTCACCAGAAAAAAACATAAATATCATTTTAATTACAAAGGCCGCTCATATTTTATGAACGGCCTTTATTGTAGATTGAATTTTTATAACTGCATAATGATTACTTCACTTTTTCAGCTACTTCATTTCTAAATACCACCACATTATCAAACACATCAACTAAAACAGGTTGCGATTTATTAATATCACCTGCCAGTATTTTTTTACTCAACTGGTTGACGATTTGTTTCTGAATTAACCTCTTCAATGGCCTTGCACCAAACTGCGGGTCAAAACCATTTTCAGTTAAATAATCTATGAGGTAATCACTGAATTCAAGTTGTATATGGCTTTCTTCCAGCAAATGTTTTAATTGGTTCAACTGGATAGTAACAATACTCTTTATCTCTTTCTTCATCAGCGGATGGAACATGATGATTTCATCAACGCGGTTCAGGAACTCAGGCCTGATTGTCTGCCGCAATAAATTCATCACTTCTACCTTGGCTTTTTCTTCAGCTTCATCAACATTTTTTTCTGTAACATTTTCAAATGCATCCTGTATCAGGCTGCTGCCGATGTTGCTTGTCATGATGATGATGGTGTTTTTAAAATTCACCACACGGCCTTTGTTATCAGTCAGCCTGCCATCATCCAGCACCTGCAACAAAACATTCCAGACATCGGGATGTGCTTTTTCTATTTCATCCAGCAATACAACGCTATAGGGCTTGCGACGTACTGCTTCTGTCAGTTGACCACCTTCATCATAACCAACATAACCGGGAGGAGCGCCAACCAATCTTGATACCGTATGCTTTTCCTGGTACTCGCTCATATCAATCCTCGTCATCATACTTTCATCATCAAACAAATATTCTGCGAGCGCTTTTGCCAGTTCTGTTTTACCCACACCTGTAGTACCGAGGAATATAAAAGAGCCTATAGGTTTTTTAGGATCCTGCAAACCCGCACGGCTCCTGCGTATAGCATCGGCCACTGCAGTAATTGCTTCTTCCTGCCCTACTACCCTTTCATGCAGATGGTCTTCAAGATGCAGGAGTTTTTCACGTTCACTCTGCAACATCCTTGACACCGGTATGCCTGTTGCCTTAGCAACACTTTCAGCAATATCTTCTGCATCCACTTCTTCTTTCATCAACCGCTTACCTTGCCTGCTGTATTCTTCCAGTTGTTTTGTAAAATCAGCAATTACTTTTTCCTGTTCTTTAATTTTTCCGTACCGTATTTCTGCTACTTTTCCATAATCACCATTACGTTCAGCCTGTTCTGCTTCAAGTTTTAATTGTTCAATGGATGCTTTTGCATTCTGTATTTTTTCAACGAGTTCTTTTTCCTGTTTCCATTTTGCTTTTAATGTATCTCGCTCTACACTCAGATTGCTGATTTCAACATTGAGTGATTTTAATTTCACATCATCATTTTCACGTTTGATAGCTTCACGTTCAATTTCCAACTGGCGGATTTGCCTTTCGAGGTTATCCAGTTCTTCAGGCATTGAATTCATTTCAAGCCTCAGTTTGGCTGCGCTTTCATCAATTAAATCAATTGCTTTATCAGGTAAAAACCTGTCGGTAACATAACGGTTGGATAATTCAACTGCAGCCACAACAGCTTCATCTTTTATGCGTACATGATGATGTGTTTCATAACGGTCTTTCAAACCACGGAGAATTGATATTGCATCTTCCACGCTGGGTTCATCAATCATTACTTTCTGAAAACGGCGTTCCAATGCTTTATCTTTTTCAAAGAATTTCTGGTACTCATTTAAAGTTGTTGCGCCTATTGCCCTCAACTCACCACGTGCCAATGCAGGTTTTAAAATATTTGCTGCATCCATAGCGCCTTCACCACCACCAGCGCCAACGAGTGTATGAATTTCATCAATGAAAAGAATGATGCCGCCATCACTGTTGGTTACTTCTTTAATAACAGCTTTCAACCTTTCTTCAAACTCTCCTTTATATTTTGCGCCTGCAATCAACTGGCCCATATCAAGCGCATAAATAATTTTTGATTTTAAGTTTTCAGGCACATCACCATTTACAATCCTGTGTGCAATACCTTCTGCAATTGCAGTTTTACCAACACCGGGTTCGCCTACCAGGATAGGGTTATTCTTAGTACGGCGGGAGAGTATATGCAACGTTCTCCTGATTTCTTCATCACGGCCAATGACAGGATCAAGTTTACCCTGTCTTGCCATTTCATTCAGGTTACGGGCATATTTATTCAACGCATTAAATTCCTGTGATTGTGTCTGCGAATTAACGGTATCGCCTTTGCGCAATTCTTTAATAGCAGTTACCAGTCCTTTTTCTGTAAGGCCCGCTTCCTTCAGAATTTTTGCAGATGCATCATTGCCCTGTACAATTGCGAGCAATAAATGTTCAGGTGTTACAAACTCATCATTAAATTGTTTGAGCACAGCGCCTGCACGAAGCACAACATTATTGGCATCGCGGCTGATAGATTGCGCTGCTTCACCACTGTTTTGTTTCGGAAGTTTATTCAATGCTTCATCCAATTTACTGTCAAGCAGGTTGAGTGTAACATTGTTTTTCTTCAACAGGTATTCAACAGGTGAATCTTCCTGTTCCAGCAAAGCTTTTAAGATATGCTCTGTTTCAATATTCGGATTGGAATTATTAAAAGCTATCTGCTGCGCTTGTTGAAACGCTTCAGCGGCTTTTATCGTAAAGTTTCCTAAGTTCATATATTTTAATTATCTCCTTTGGGGATTATTTTTTAAACTAATCGTTTATAATCAGCAAAAATCATTCACAATATCAACTGTAAAATTAAAATGCAACTATGTCATTTGTTTTCAAAATTTTATGCAATTATTGCAGGCAATCCCAAATCAAACTGAAAAGATTTCCTGTTGTATTTTTTAAGTAAATAAAATGGAAAAGTTGCCACAGTTGCGCAGGGCAATCATAAAAGTATAAGCAATAATCTGAAAGAGATTTGATTCAGTTAACCAATTCTGAAATTGGATATGGTTTCATCAATTGAGAAAGAGATTTCAATTCAAAATGAAATCAATGAAATAATATTCCTGGTTGAGGAGATTCTTCTAACTATCCTTTTTTACCAAAACCACCTGGCCTCGGTCAGCTTTGTACATGTTGTTATAAAATTCTGCAAACTCTTTATAATCTGCTGCCGGGAAACGGCCTGATGCACGTTCATAATCCCGGATTACAATTACTTTATCGTTATCAACTTTATATACGATAGAATAATCTCCAAACTTGCTGTTCAGCGAAACAGATTTTGGTAATGCTTCAGCCACATAGCCCTCAGGCACTTTGATATCTATTGAATCAATATCATGAAATGAAAATGGATATTCAATATCAAAAAGCCTTGTATCACTCTCATTAAATTTCGATGGTACTTTATTAAACAAATTGGGTTTGATAAAAATCCTCTTGCCTGAAACAGTTGCATAAGAAAGTGCAGTGATGTCAAGTTGTTCATTTACTTCAGGCACCAGGGCTTTCTTCTCAATATATTTTGAACTGTTGACTTTATAGGTGGGCAGGTTCAACTCACTGTTTAAATACTTTTCTTTATAATCTTTATCCAGGTCGTTGATAATAGCATGTGGTATATCCTGTTGCACACCTGTATATCTCGTATTTAAGATTGCACTCAGTTTACCTGTACTGTCAATTGATGCAGATACCACACGAATTTGCAAATTATCTTTCGGTGTATAAACAGGTGTATGCACAATATGGCCGCCATCGTCTGCTATCATCAATGCTTTGCGGTTGCCTGTAAATGCGCTCAGATACCCGGGTGCCATCGTCTGATTGGTGCATTCAAACCAGATTGTATCTTTTCCATCAGGCACACAAACTATTGCATGGTTAAAAAATGGCGAAGGAAAATCTTCCCATAAACCATGAAGATCATTTTCATCACCATTGATTAAAACATAATTGCCTTTTATACCAGCTTCTTTCAACAGGCTGACCATGTAATTGGAAAGCGCTTTACAATCACCATATTTTTTTGTGGCCACATAATTTGCATTATAAGGCTGCCAACCACCTATACCAAGCGCCACCAACACATACCTTGTATTTTTCTGTAGATAGTCATACAATGCATAAGCTTTCTCGCGGGTTGAGTTAAGGTGATCAGTAAGGTCATGCACATCTTTTTTCACATTATCGGGTAACACATCCCTGCCTGCATTTAAAGTGGCAATAAATTTTCCAAAGTCAAGCCATGTATCCATCTTACCTGTATATCCTTCAATTTTAAAATCAACCGGAGCCAGGAAGACTGCAGTAGTGAGTTCTTCCAGATTAGGCGAATAAACTTCATCGTCAAAAGCTTTCAGGTTTTTAACTTCCCATGTATAAGTAATTTTTTTACCATCATTAATGATGGAAGGTTTACCAGTATAACGGAATGACTTGTAGTTTAATTTATAATCAACAGGTGTTTCTACTACAAAGCGGCTTTGTTGCACAGAACAAAAATTGGAGAGTTGTGGTATCCAATAAGGCAAATAAAAAATACCATCAAAATCCTGTTCATCTTCATACTCTACAGTGTAAGGATAATCAGTTGAATAAAAGCTGTGCATTTTTATCCGGTTATCAGTAACGAAAGCCATCTGGTCATCCTTAATAAAATCTGCGATATCTTTTTTCTTTACATTTTTTAAATGCTTACCATTAGCATCATAAAGGTTTCCATCAATATCACTCAGGCTTACAAGCTTTTCATAAGAATTGTGATAAACAGCATAACGCCTGCCAGCTTCATTTAATACAGTCATCACATATTTATGATGTACTGTTGCCTTATCAATATCTTTAATTGTTATCCTGAGTTCTTCGGCCCTCAACACAGCATTGGCATTTTCAGTTAAAGAATCAGGAATTGCAGATGCAGGAAAAACCTGTGCCTGCATTATAAGAGATAAAAAACAAACTGCAATCAAAAGGATCAGGCGGTTGTACATGGTTATTGTTTTTTAAATACAATCTGTTCATTTTCTTTTTGAACAACATAAGAAAAAAAGTTGCGTAGTGTTTCATAATCTTCAGGTTCAAATGTGGCCTTGTTGATTTTTGTACGGCAACGCATTTGAATAGTATTGCCTGACTGCTGGATGAGATATTCAAACATGCCATCACTTCCGTTTAATGAAACCCTTGTTGATTTCGGCAGTTCATCTACCACATAACCTGTTGGCACCTGCATGCTCAGTATATAAGTTTCATCAATACAATATGGCATTTCAACAGGATAATTACGGGTTGCTGCAGCGAATGGATTTTTTGAATAAACAGCATCTGCAATCATTGGATTAAAATAAATAATGTCTTCTTCAGGTTTAAATGATAAATCAAACCGCACTGATACCGGCATTTCTTTCTGATGGAGTGAATCAATTCCTGTATTGGTTAAATTCACATCATATACAAAACCTTTTTTCACATCTTTGAAATATTCTGTTTCATTTGTTTTCTTCATCTTATCCCGCATGTCAATTGACTGAAGTTTATTCATTATGTGTTTATAACTTCCCTGTATTTCCCCATTTTCCTCATTGGTTAAAAACAATGTAGTCACTTCAGGCTCATGCAAAGAATCAGGTGACAGGTCAATCAGGTAAGGCGTTGGTGCAATCATGCGTGCATTACCATTGTAACAATATGCCGGTAATAAATTAAAACCCAGAGAAGGATTGGATGCATCCAGCAGATATTCCTTATCATCAATTTTTGTCTGTACTATTACATAATTATATTTTGCAATTATCGGGTACATGTCATAAGCCCTTCCATGTGCCCTTGTGCTGAGTAGAGCCGGGTATGCATCAAATCCTGCCACTTTCAACATAGCTGTTAGCAGCAAATTAATATCTGCTACATTGCCTTTCTTTGATTGCTGTGTTTTTTTGAGTGGTTGTGAAAGATATTTTGTATCATGGTCTGTGCAGCTATAATTATCACGCACAAAAGCATAAATATTTTTTGCCTTTGTCAATGCATCCGTTGCATCATTCTCTGCAGTTTTTATATCATCTTTCAGCCAACCATTGGGAAGATTAAGGTCTTCGCCAAATCTTTCATCCTTCATCAATTGATCAACTGTTTCATTCCAGGTGCTCAGGAAAGTTTTGGGCTCAGCCTGGGGAAACCTGATGGCAGAAAACTGGAACTCTACTTTTTGAACATAATTTGAAAGAGCAGTGATATAACTTTCTTCTTTAAGGCCAGGCACATCTTTATACTGCCAGGTATGTTGTATTGTCCTGCTCCTGATACTATAGGTTTTGTTTGAAGAAAAATCACTTGGCTCAAGTACATTAAAATTATCTGCAGAAGAAATTACAGTATCTAAAGCAGGTGTCAGATAACCTTGCCTTAATAAAACCAATTGAAAAAATTCAGGCGACTCTTCAGTAAACTCACTTACTAATTTTGGATAACTACCCTGGAAATACCAGGTTGGTAAATCCCTGTAGAATGGGCTTATTGTAGTATAAGTATATTCAATGATTGAGCCTTCTTTCAGATTAGGGAAAGTGAATTTTTTAATTTTATAATCACCTTCTTTATCTTCAAAGAGTGAACTCTTATCCACCTTGGTTACAACCACCTGGCCATTTTCCAGGTTGTAAGTTGCAGCCTGCCAATCATCCAGTTTCTCATAATCTGAACCATTCACATATAAACCGATTTTTACAGTACTCAGATCATCAAAACTTTTTTTATGTAGCAACCTGATCTTTTCATGCACGGTGTAAACAATGGAAAACCATCCACTGGAATTTCCTTCGTATTTGGAATAACCTGCGCTTGTCAGGTACACTGCATCAGCAGATGAGTCAATACTGTAAACATCCTGTTTGAAATCATCCGGTGTAACATTACCAAATTTCATCAGGGGATCTTTTTTCTGGCTGAGGGCAACAACTGAAATAAGGGTTCCAAACACAACCACGGCAAGTTGTTTCAAAATCATAAGTAATCAATTTAAGCGGTTTAAAAGCTGCGCAAATGTATAGACTTTAAGGATTCTTGCAACTTATTAAATCAGCAATCAGTTAGTAAAAAATTTGACTGGTCAAATATAAAGGTTTTATACTTTTTGGAATAAGGTGCCCTTGATTAATTTTGCGCCATGCGCAAATTAAGTATGGATGAGTTAAACCGTAAAACGGTTGAAGAATTTAAACAGGCTGAAAAAAACAAGATAATTGTATTACTCGATAATATCCGCAGCGCTTATAATGTTGGCAGTATTTTCAGGACTGCAGATGCTTTTTTGATTGAGTGTATTTTTATCTGTGGTTACACACCACCACCCACACACCGTTCTGTACATAAAACAGCATTGGGCGCAGTTGATACTGTTGACTGGATGCAGTTTGAAAAAATAACTGATGCCATACAACAATTAAAAGAAAATGGTTATGATATATATGCCATTGAACAGGCGGAAGAAAGTATTGCTCTTGAAAAATTTCAAATTCCTTCCAACAAAAAAATTGCAGTAATTTTTGGCAATGAAGTTACAGGTGTACAAAATGAAGCAATGGACATTTGTAATGGTTGTATTGAAATAACACAACATGGCATGAAGCATTCTTTGAATGTAAGTGTTGCTGCAGGAATTGTTTTGTGGAAACTGGTGAATCATTAAATTTGATTTTAAATTTTTTGTAAGCGATTTATGAAGCACCTCATTTTATCACTAACTGTAATCATCATCACTATGTCAAAAACCAATGCACAAAAAAATATTACCGGCGAGTATGCTCTTGATGGCGTAATGGAAACTGCTGCTGCATTTAAACTGAACAGCGATTCAGGTTTTGAATTTTATTTTTCTTACGGCGCACTTGACCGCTATGGCAGTGGCAGATGGACAATAAAAAATGACAGGGTTGTTTTCACCGGCAAACCCAGGCCAGGACAGGATTTCAAGCTTGAAAACACTAATCATACAAAAGAAAAATTTTCTTCTATTCAACTTGTAAATAATAATCCATATTTATACAATTTAGTGTATTGCCGGGTTTTCAATGATGGTAAAGATTCAATCTTTAGTTTTGATAATAATGGCTTATTAGCATTGCCTTATCCATCAGATTCAATACACCTTTTATGTGAAATATGCCCCGAACGTTATTCATCATTTCAATTACAAAAAGAACCCGCTGAATACACATTCAGTTTCGAACCGTGGATAGCAGAAATATTTTTTGACAACAATGAATTCTTAATTAAAGACGGATACCTTGAAGGCAAACTTCCCATTTCACCAGATGATAAATCTTATCGTTTTATAAAGCAGGAAGAATAAATTACAATCATTCTAAAACTGCGATGCCATAAGTTTCATAAAGGGTTTACCTTTGCAGCAGTTTATGAAAACGGTTAAGAATTATTTATCACTGGTAAAATTTTCGCATACCATTTTTGCATTACCCTTTGCCCTTATTGGATTTTTTTTAGGATACACAAATTTATATTATTCATTACCGGCTGCATGGCGTCGTGGCAATGACCAACTTAATGAAGCAACACAAAAAGCATCAGCTGAATTTTCTACCGGTGAAATAGCTTTAAAGTTTCTGCTGGTTTTAATTTGTATGGTTACAGCACGCAGTGCTGCTATGGCTTTCAACCGTTACCTCGACAGGAGCTTCGATGCAAAAAATCCAAGAACTGCCATCCGCGAAATACCAAAAGGAATAATCTCACCGGGAAGCGCATTGCGTTTTGTTTTACTGAATTGTTTCATATTTATCACTGCCTCTTTTTTTATCAATAAAATTTGTTTTTATCTTTCACCCGTTGCATTGTTTGTCATACTATTTTATAGTTACACAAAACGTTTTACTTATTTATGCCACATAGTGCTGGGCCTTGGATTGAGCCTCGCTCCTATCGGCGCTTATCTTGCAGTTACCGGCAGGTTTGATGTGTTGCCTATTTTATTTTCACTCGCAGTAATTTTCTGGGTAAGTGGTTTTGATATTATTTATGCTTTGCAGGATATTGATTTTGACCGTTCACAAAATTTATATTCAATACCTGCCACTGTGGGCAAACCAAAAGCATTGCATGTTTCTGAATTGCTCCATGCTTTGAGCGCAGCCTGTGTGATTGCTGCAGGCATTTACGGTCATTTTCATTTCATGTATTGGATTGGGATTATTGTTTTTTGCGGTATGTTGATTTACCAGCATTCAATAGTAAAACCCAATGACCTCAGGAGGGTGAATATTGCTTTCATGACAGCAAACGGTATTGCAAGTGTTGTGTTTGCAGTATTGGTGATAGCTGATATGTTTATTTTTCATTAAGAAGAAAAATGAGACTTCAATTTTTTTAAATAATTTATCCTTTCATTTTTTATGCCGCGCATCCTTTGTATTGATTATGGGAAAAAAAGAACCGGTATCGCGGTGACTGACCCTTTAAAAATTATCGCCGCTTCATTAACCACTGTGGAAACACATAATTTATTTTCTTTCTTAAAGAATTATTTTCAACAGGAAGAAGTAGAACTGGTGCTGGTTGGCGAACCTAAAAACCTGGATGATTCTGACACACATGCCACACCATTGGTGCAACAGTTTATCGGGAGATTCAAAAAAGAATTTCCAGGGATGAAGATTGAAACAGTGGATGAACGTTATACTTCCAAACTGGCATCACAGGCAATGGTAGAAATGGGGATGAAGAAAAAAGAGCGAAGGAAAAAAGAAAATATTGACCAGGTGGCGGCAGCCATCATGCTGCAGGAATACCTCAGGAGCCTGGATGAATAAAGCCTTTTTTATCCTCTGCTTAACATGCTTATATTTATCTTCGCACCCAAAATTGTAAGGGTTCAATAAAAATTTTCCAGGTAGTAAAAAGTTATTATGATTTTACCCATTGTTGCATACGGGACACCGGTGTTAAGAACGGTAGCAAAAGATATAACACCCGATTATCCTGATCTTAAAAAATTGATTGCGGATATGTGGGAGACTTTATATGCCAGCAACGGTGTGGGCCTAGCAGCCCCGCAGATAAATAAAGACATCCGCCTCTTTATTGTTGACAGCGAACAGCTTTTTGCCAACCAGGATGATGAAGACAAGGGAAAATATCCTGATGAACCTGGCAGAAAAATTATTTTTATCAATGCGAGGTTAAAAGAAACAGATGGCAATCCCTGGCCTTATAATGAAGGTTGTTTAAGCATCCCGAAAATAAGGGAAGATGTTGTGAGGCCTGAAACTGTTACTATTGAATATGATGATGAAAATTTCAATCATCATACTGAAACTTTTGAAGGCATCACAGCAAGGATCATCCAGCATGAATATGATCATATTGAAGGCAAGCTTTTTATTGATCATTTAAAACCTTTCAAAAGAAAATTATTACAAGGAAAACTTGCAGATATTACAAAAGGCAAAATAAAAGTGGATTACAAAATGTCTTTCCCCAAATGAAGTTGAAATATGTTATCCTTTTTTCAATCCTGTTGCCCGTAAGTTTATTTTCCCAGGAAAAAGATTCATTCGTTGTAGAAGGGAAAGATACCACTGTTATCATTGACAAGGGTACATTTACATTGAAGGAAGTTATTGTGCGCAACCACATGGATTATAAAAGCCTGTTGCGCCGCATTCAAAACGACACTACTTTTTATAAAGCATTCCGCAACCTGCATATCGTTGAATTTTCTGCGTACAACAATATCCGCATGCTGGATAAACACAACAACCTTGAAGCGAGTTATTTCAGCAAAACAAGACAGTTGCGAAAAGACGGATGCAGGACTACACAAACACTCGAACAAAAGACAACCGGAAATTTTTTAAAACCGAATGGTGATTTCAATTACATGACCGGCGAAATGTATGCTTCTATTTTTCTTACTAAAGGAAAGACCTGTGGTGAAAATAATATTGTTGCCGGCCGTGAATTTTCTACTGCAGGCAAGAGCGGTACAGAGAAACATAAGGAACAATTAAAGATGTTGTTTTTTGAGCCTGGCAAAAAAATTCCGGGCATACCATTCATCGGTAACAAACTCGATTTATACGATGATGATGCACACAAACTTTATAACTATACTTTAGATTATGACACCCGCAACGGGCAATGGGTGTATATATTTTCAATAAAACCAAAAGATGACCTGGGATTTTTCCGAAGGAATAATATAGTGGTTGATGAAATGACAACCATATTTGATGCAAAGACAATGGAAGTGGTTGGGCGTACGTATGCATTAAGTTACCATGCAGGTCTCTATGATTTTGATGTAAAGATTGATGTTGAAATGACACATGTAGGAAATTTACTGGTACCCGAAACGATGCGGTATAAAGGAAACTTTTCTGCATTGACAAAGAAGAGGGAAAGAGGTGAATTCACTGCTACATTGTTTGATTTTAAAAAGTAACAATAGAAAATTCTTACTGTTGAATACACTTGTTTTATTGCACTGTTTATAAAAACTATTTTTATTAAAAATCCTTACTGTTATTCAGTAGATATCTTACTAATCTGTATGAATTAAAATACATGCGAAGATTATAGAGATAATTACAGAAATTCGCAGCACAAATATTTTCATGAGCAGGTTAGAAAAATTATTTCAATACAAAAAAAATAATGTTTTAAATGTGTATTGCACTGCAGGTTTTCCCGGTCCGGAAAGTACAATACCGGTGATGAAAGCATTGCAGGATAATGGTGCAGATATTATTGAACTGGGTATGCCATACAGCGACCCTTTAGCTGATGGGCCGGTGATACAGGCCAGCGGTACAAAAGCTTTGCACAATGGAATGACGATTGAAAAATTATTTGCACAATTGCAGGGGTGCAGGAAAGAAATTTATGTACCGGTTATTTTAATGGGATATATGAACCCTGTGTTGCAATTTGGTTTTGAAAAATTTTGCCGGCATGCTGCAGATGTAGCTATTGATGGATTAATACTTCCTGACTTACCTGAGCATGAATTCGAAACTGAATATGCACCTGTCATTCACAGGTATGGATTGGATTTTATTTTTTTGGTAACACCTGAAACATCAGAAGAAAGAATAAAAAAACTGGATGCATTAAGCTCAGGTTTTTTGTATGCAGTTTCATCATCATCAACAACAGGTAACCAACAGGATTTTAATGCTGTACAGGTTTACCTGCAACGTTTACAAAACATGCAATTAAAAAATCCTGTACTGGTGGGCTTTGGAATAAAAGATAAACAGAGTTTTCAGTCTGCCTGTAAATATGCAAACGGCGCCATCATTGGTTCTGCTTATATTAAAGCAATAGAAAATGCAGATGATACATCGAGTGCAACAAAAGCATTTCTTGATTCTGTATTGAAATAAATTTTGAAAAATATTTTATAAGAGATATGAAAAAATGGATTTTAATTTTTTTGATAGTGCCGGTTATGACACAGGCACAAAATAATTTTTTAATCACAGGAAAAATAAAATCAGTTCCTGAAAACACGAAGGTTGTGTTATTGGGTTTTAATGGCACTGATACGATTACACAGACAACAGTTCAGAATGGAATTTTCAAATTAGCCGGCTCTGTTCCTAATACTGATGCACGCATTATTCTCTTTCCAACATTGCAGCGGCGTATGGTTTTATTTATGGGACAGGATACAATTAATATTACCGGTGACAGTGAAGCGGATATTGTGATAACAGGTTCCCCAACAAATATAGACTATGAAGAATTTTTGTATGATATAAAACCTTTGAATGATTATGTGGGATATTACCGCAAGCAAATGATGAATGCAACAACAGAAGGCATGCGTGATTCTGCAGTGATTATGCTGAATACTGTTTATAATATTTATCAGAACTCTGTTGACCGTTTTGTTGAGCGCAAGAAAAGCTCACCGGTGGCTGCATTGTTGCTGGCATACTGCTATGACACTGACCCCAATCGTGATGTGTTGTTGCTGGAAAAAAGATTCCATGTACTCACCGGCGCTGCATTGGAAAGCCAGTTTGCTAAAAATCTTGAAACCATCATTAAAGAAGATAAAGTGGGAGCAGTGGGCACACAGGCATTAGATTTTACACAAACAGATACTGCAGGAAAAAATGTATCATTTTCCGAGTTTAAAGGGAAATATGTGCTGATAGATTTCTGGGCAAGCTGGTGCAGGCCATGCAGGATGGAAAACCCGAATGTAGTGGCAGCGTTCAATAAATTTAAAGATAAAAATTTCACTATACTGGGTGTATCGCTTGATGCAAATAAAGCTAACTGGATACAGGCTATCCACAATGATAATTTAACCTGGACACAGGTGAGTGACCTGCAACAATTTCAAAATGCAGTAGCTGAAATGTATCACATCAAAGAAATACCACAGAATATTTTAGTGGACCCGACAGGAAAAATTATTGCCCGCAATTTACGTGGTGAAGCTTTGCCATTAAAACTTGAACAGGTATTAGGCAAATAATTTTTTACATTGATTGTTGTCCGAATAAAGATGATAACTCTTTGCTTTACATTGATTCTTTGATATCGGTCATTAACCTCCTCGCAATATTTTCTGCAGTAGTTTCAAAATTGCTTTCTGCATAAATACGGATGATAGGTTCGGTATTGCTGGTACGCAAATGCACCCAGTCATTATCAAATTCAATCTTCAATCCATCTTCAGTATTGATGGGGCGTGATTTATATTTTTTTTGCAGGTGAGAAAAAATTTTCTTCACGTCAACACCATTACCCAACTCAATTTTATTTTTACTCATAAAATAATCGGGATAGGTTTTGCGCAACTGCAAAACACTTTTACCATTTTGAGCAAGATAAGTCAGGAAGATAGCAATACCTGCCAAAGCATCACGGCCATAATGCAGTTCTGGTAAAATAACACCACCATTTCCTTCGCCACCAATCACTGCATTCACCGCTTTCATTTTTGTAACCACATTCACCTCTCCTACTGCACTTGGAAAATATTCACCACCATGTTTGAGTGTTATATCTTTCAATGCCCTGGTAGATGAAAGGTTGCTCACTGTATTACCTTTCATTTTTTGCAACACATAATCTGCAACTGCAACCAGTGTATATTCTTCACCAAACAAGCTTCCGTCTTCACAAATAAAACAAAGCCTGTCAACATCAGGGTCAACGACTATACCGATATCAGCATGTTGTTTTTTCACTTCATTACAGATGGCAGTCAGGTGTTGAGGTAAAGGTTCGGGGTTATGTGCAAACCTGCCTGTAATTTCTTCATTCAACAAAGTGATATCTTTTACACCAAGCGCTTTTAATAAAGCAGGCACTGCAATAGCGCCGGTACTGTTGATGCAATCCACCACCACTTTAAACTTTTTCTTTTTTATTGTAGCAATATCAATCAATGATAACTGTATGATAGCATCAATATGTTTTTCAAGCGCTGTTGAATCATTTGTGATAGCGCCCAATTTATCAACAGTAACAAAACCAAAATCTTCTTTTTCTGCAATAGACAATAATGCTTCACCATCTGCAGCGCTGAGAAATTCACCTTGTTGATTCAATAATTTTAAAGCATTCCATTCTGCAGGATTGTGGCTGGCAGTAACGATGATTCCACCACTTGCCTGGTTAAAAATCACAGCCATCTCAACAGTTGGTGTAGTGCTTAAATCAAGATTGATAACATTCACACCACTGGCAACCAAAGTTGACATTACGAGTTGTTGCACATAAGCGCCACTGATGCGGCCATCCCTGCCTACCACTACAGTTAAAGGTTGATGCTTGCTTTGTTGTTTCAGCCAAACAGAATAGGCAGCAGTGAATTTCACAATATCAACCGGGCTTAATGAATCAGAAGGCTTACCACCAATCGTTCCCCTTATCCCGGATATACTTTTTATTAAAGCCATTTTTCGGTTATTTGCAATGCGCAAACATAATTGAAAAAACCGCATCCTGTTTTAACGTTGATAAATTATCTCTCCCGGATTAAAAAATAATCCCTGCTTACCGGATTACAACAATATTTTAAACTTTCCTTTACTTCTTCAACCGGTGATGCAAGGCACCACAATACATATCAGTAAAGTGTTTGAATGTTATCAATCATAGCAGTAAGGCAAAATGATTTTTTGAAAATGGTTTTATTTTCAGTCACTTTTAAAAGTAATTACAGGTTAACTACATTTGCCAATTAAAATTTTACTATGGGTAACATTCTCATAAATTTTGATCAGAATCTTTTTTATAAAATAAACACAGTATGGACAACGCCATTTCTTGATCATAATTTTCCATGGTGGCGCGATGCAACCATGTCTTACCCTATTTATCTTTTTTTGTTATTGTTTGTATTGATAAATTTTGGCTGGCGAGCCTGGACGTGGATCGTGTTTATCGCAATGAATGTAGTGATAACAGATCAGTTGAGTAGTAGTTTTATTAAAGATTGGGTAGGCCGTTTGAGGCCATGCCAGGATCCTGCAATGGTTGGCCATGTGCGTATGTTGCTGAGGCATTGCAGTGGTGGTTTCAGTTTTCCATCTTCACATGCAGTGAATCATTTCGGCGCTGCGTTTTTTATATTTTTTACTCTAAGAAATTATCTTGGCAAATGGGCTTACCTGTTTTTCTTCTGGGCTGCAACGATTAGTTATGGACAAATTTATGTGGGTGTGCATTACCCGATTGATGTTTTTTGCGGAGCCATCATCGGGAGCATTATCGGTTATTGCGTTGCAATGTTGTACAATAAAAGAGTAGGATTGCCACCATTAAAATCATTGCAGTCAATAAAAAATAATCAAGCAAACTTTTAATGCAATGACAGTGTTATAAAATCACTATTCAATTTTTCAATAGTACCAATCAAAATAAATACAACTGTTGAAAAAAACAGTGATTCAAAAAACCATTATAAAACCCCGATAGTTTTGAACATTGCAATTATGACTTTGTAATGACAAAACAGCAAGTATCTTCAATGAAGTTGCACCACGCTTTCTTTCACACTTACTTATTGATTAGTTTTACACTTTATGACTGAAATATTAATTATTCTCGGCCTTATATTTTTAAATGGCATTTTTGCGATGGCAGAAATCGCGTTGGTTTCTTCCCGCAAAAGCCGTTTAGAGGCATTGGCAAATAAAGGCGACAAGCGTGCAAAAGAAGCATTAAAGCTCGCCAATCAACCGGACGCATTTATCTCAACCACACAAATAGGCATTACATTAATCGGTATCCTGAACGGTATTTTTTCAGGTGAAAAAATCAAGGATAGCCTCATCGTCTTTTTTTCAAAATTTGAATTGACAGCACATTACAGTAATGGCATAGCAACAACAGTTGTTGTTATCATTGTAACTTATTTTTCTTTGGTGCTCGGAGAATTAGTGCCGAAAAAAATCGGTTTAAGTAACCCTGAAAGCATTGCGAAAACGTTTGCAGGGCCAATGCGTATTATTACAAAAATCAGTTACCCTTTTGTGTGGTTGCTGACAAGGTCGAGCAGCTTTATCACTGACTTATTTAACATCAGGGGTTATGCATCGAATGTTACAGAAGACGAGATAAAAGCAATCATCAATGAAGGCGCTGACCAGGGCACTATTGAAGAAGCAGAACAGGAAATCATTGAACGTGTTTTTCACCTGGGCGACAGGAATATCACTTCACTGATGACGCACAGGAGTGATATTATCTGGCTTGAAATTCACCAGACTGTTGATACAATAAAACAATTGCCCGAAGATGAAATTCATAGCATCTATCCTGTCTGCGATGGAGCAATAGATAATATGAAAGGCATTGTTTCTTTAAAAGATATCATTAAGGCAAAACCAGGCACTTCATTAAAAGAAGTGATGGCACCGGGATTATTTGTACCTGAAAATAATTCTGCTTATAAATTGCTCGAAAGATTTAAAGAAGTCAAATCTCATTATGCATTTATTGTAGATGAATACGGGACATTACAGGGTCTTGTAACACTCAATGATATCCTGGATGCTATTGTAGGTGATGTGCCACATGTAGATGAAGAACAATATGAAATCGTGAAACGAAAAGACGGAAGTTTTTTAATAGATGCACAAATACCTTTTTATGATTTCTTAAGTTATTTCGAACATACGGATTACTTAGATGAAGACGAACAGCAGTTTAATACTTTGGCAGGATTTATTTTAGAAGAACTGGAACGGATACCAAATGCAGGTGACCAGTTGGAATGGCATGGTTTCAGGTTTGAAATTGTGGATATGGATAATAACCGTATTGATAAAATACTAGTTTATAAACCTGAGGAGAATGAACTGAAAACGGAGAATGATTAATAGCGTTTGTAATAATTTTAATTACTATGTAATGCACCACAACCCTTATGCAACACTTTATTTTTTGCAGTAAGATAAAGTGAAGATGTTGCAGGAAACGAAAGCTTACACTA
>CAYNTP010000041.1:29690-33895 GCA_964400415.1 uncultured Parafilimonas sp. | reverse complement strand
TTCCCAGATAAGGGCTACAGGATATATTATGCTATTTTTAGTCGGACAATAATGAAAAAGAATGTATGTTCAAAAATCTTATCGTGGTAAAGGTATTTCAAAAACAGTTCTACTTGAATTGGAGAAATGGGCGATTGAAAACGGTTTTGAATATGCGGTTTTAGAAACGAGTATTTATTTTGAAGTAGCAAAAAGCTTATACAGAAAAGCAGGTTATGAAGCTATTCCTAATTATGATCAATACAAAGACTTAAAGGATAGTGTTTGCATGAAAAAAATGCTTAAAGGAAATTTCTCCTGAACTAACTGTTTCAATTCAAAAAAGATATGTTTTTTACTTCAACCTTTCATCAATATCGAGGTGATGTTCTTTCGCTGTTCTCTTTGCAATTTCATAACCTGCATCTGCATGACGGATAACACCAATACCGGGATCATTTCTTAATACACGGCTCAAACGTTTTGCTGCAGCATCAGTACCATCTGCAACTATCACCATACCTGCATGGATGCTATAACCTATTCCCACACCACCACCATGATGTAAGCTCACCCAACTGGCACCACCTGCTGTACTGAGTAATGCATTTAATAAAGGCCAGTCTGCAACAGCATCGCTGCCATCCATCATTGACTCTGTTTCGCGGTTAGGACTTGCAACAGAACCCGTATCCAAATGGTCACGGCCTATAACGATTGGCGCTTTTATCTTACCTGTTTTCACCAATTCGTTAAATGCAAGACCAGCCTTTTCTCTTTCGCCCTGGCCCAGCCAGCAGATGCGTGCAGGCAGGCCCTGGAATGCAATTTTTTCTTTAGCCAGTTTTAACCAGCGTTGCAATGATTTATTTTCAGGGAACAACTTCGCAATTACGTCATCCGTTACTGCAATATCAGCAGGATCGCCACTCAAAGCAGCCCACCTGAATGGCCCTTTACCTTCGCAAAATAACGGGCGGATATATGCCGGTACAAAACCCGGGAACAACTCCCCTGCCCCATGATCAGGCGCTCTTTGAAAAAGTGATTTGAATTCTTCCACAAGTGGCGATGCCGGATTTCTTTCTTCAAACTCAATAGCCCTTGCGCGGATGTTGTTTCCATAATCAAAAGTTATTGCACCTTTATCCATCAACTGCAACATCAGTTGCACATGTTTATACATGCTGCGATAAGCATATTCAATATATTGTTCAGGATTTTTTTCACGTAAAACTTTCGCCTGTTCATAAGTTATTTCATGAGGCCAGTAACCAATCAATGGGTCATGTGCAGAAGTCTGATCAGTTAAAGTATCAGGGATAATATTTCTTTCAATCAATCTTTCCAGAAGATCAACTGCATTGCACAACACACCGATACTTTTTGCAGCGCCATCTTTTTTGTATTTCAATGCGGCATCAATTGCTTCGTCAATGTCAACATGTTTTTCATCAAGGTATTTTGTTTGCAGGCGTTTATCAATTCTCCATTCTTCTACTTCTGCTACCAATGCAACACCTTCATTCATTGTGATGGCCAAAGGTTGTGCGCCACCCATACCTCCAAGTCCAGCAGTAACATTCAATGTGCCTTTTAATGAGCCGCCAAAATGCTTATCTGCTGCTGCAGCATAAGTTTCATAAGTACCCTGCACGATGCCTTGAGAGCCGATATAAATCCAGCTACCCGCAGTCATCTGTCCAAACATCATCAGGCCTTTTTTCTCCAACTCATTAAAATGTTCCCATGTCGCCCATTTAGGAACGAGTTGGGAATTTGATATCAGTACACGTGGTGCATTCTCATGTGTCTTCAAAATGCCAACAGGTTTGCCACTTTGTATCAACAGGCTTTCATCATTCTCTAAAATTTTTAATGCAGCAATGATTTTATCCAATGCTTCAAAATTTCTTGCAGCCTTTCCTCTCCCACCATAAACAATTAACTCTTCAGGCCTTTCAGCAACTTCAGGATTCAGGTTGTTTAATAACATGCGTAAGGCAGCTTCCTGGATCCAGCTTTTACAGTGCAATTGAGTTCCCGTAGGTGTCTTATATTTTATCGGGTCATACTTAGAATGTGTTGTTGTCATGATCAAAATGTTTTATATCAATTCAAATAAGATTCACAGAATATTTTTATAATTAAACAAGGCAAAATCATCTATCGTAATATTACAATCAATCCTCTTGTTGTATTTTGTATAAAGTTACAAACTCCACTGCTTTCATCATATCATCGTGCAATACCCTGTCTTCTTCATTAAAAGAAACAATCTTTCTGAATGCAGCATGCAAGTTTTCCAATGGCTCAGAAGTTTTTAATGGCCTCCTGAAATCCAATGCCTGTGCTGCTGTCATCAATTCAATTGCCAAAACTTTTTCTACATTATTGATAACCCGCAAACATTTTGTTGCTGCATTGGCACCCATGCTCACATGATCTTCCTGGTTATTGCTGGAAGAAATTGAATCAACACTTGCAGGTGTGCACAATTGTTTATTCTCACTAACAATACCTGCAGCAGTATATTGAGGAATCATAAAACCAGAATTTAATCCGGGGTTTTTTACAAGGAATAAAGGAAGGCCTCTTTGTCCGCTGATCAACTGGTAAATTCTTCTCTCGCTGATGTTGGCAAGTTCACTCATTGCAATGCTTAAAAAATCCAAACGCAATGCCAATGGCTGGCCATGAAAATTTCCACCACTCACAATAATATCATCATCAGGAAAAATATTGGGGTTATCAGTAACAGAATTTATTTCAGTTAAAAAAACATCAAGCACATTATCAAAAACATCTTTTGTAGCGCCATGCACCTGCGGCACACAACGGAAAGAATAAGGATCCTGTACCTGTGATTTTTTTTGTGATGCAATAACGCTACCGCTTAAATATGCACGGATATTTTTTGCAGTATCCACCTGTCCTTTATGAGGCCGTATAGTTTGAATAAATTCAGCAAAAGGACTGGTAACACAATCATAAGCATCTATTGATAAAGCACAAATGATGTCAGCCATTTTTATCAGTTGTGCAGCTTTCTTCAGGCAATACATTCCATAAGCGCTCATGAATTGTGTGCCGTTAATCATTGCAAGGCCTTCTTTTGTCTGCAGTGAAATAGCTTTCCATCCTAACTCATTCCAGACATCTTCAGTCTTGCGTCTTTTCCCTTTATAATTCACTTCGCCGAGACCTATCAATGGCAGGCTCAAATGGCTTAATGGTGCAAGATCACCGGAAGCGCCTAAAGAGCCTTGAGTATAAATCACCGGCAAGACATCATTATTAAACATTTCTATCAATCGCTTTACCGTATCTATCTGCACACCACTGAAACCATAACTCAATGATTTTACTTTAAGCATCAACATCAGTTTTACAATTGCTGCAGGCACTTCTTCGCCCATGCCACAGGCATGTGATTTTAATAAATTGACTTGTAGCTTTTCAATCTGGTCTTTGTTGATGCGCACATTTTGCAAAAACCCAAAACCTGTATTGATACCATAATACAACGCATCCTGGTCTTCCATTTTTTTGTCGAGATAACTGCGGCATTTATTGATGCGGTCATGCGCATCAAAAGTGATGGAGATATGCTGGTTGAAATCAAGCAAGTTATTCACCTGTTCAAAATCGAGCCGGCTTCTATCAAGCGGGAGATAATTATAACTCATAGCAAACAATCAATTAAACATGCGTTTCAATACGCTCAAATAATGTTTTTTCCTGCAACCCGTTTTCAATACCGGATAAAGCATTTAAAATTTTTTTTCCATCAGGTGATGAACCTGCAAGTTCATCCATTGCTTTCTCAAGTGCATCCCATACAGGAAGCAATTTTTGCAAAAGCTTTTTTCCTTTGGCAGTAAAAGTTACAGCTTTATGGCGGGCATCTTTTTTTGAAACCACTGATTTTATTAATCCCTTTTGTTGTAAACCACTCACCAACTGGCTGACAGCAGAATGAGAGACTTTCAATTCATTTGCAATTTCTTTTATAGAAACTTCATTGCTTTGAGAAAGGAAATAAAATACAGGAAACCAGGAAGCATCAAATTCTATATCCAGGACTTTATAAATGCGGTTTACATCATTGATAAATGTGTCCCCCAATCTCTTTAAACGGCTCCCGAAAACGAGGAAACCGAGGTCCTGGTAAAAACTCATGCAGCAAATATATAAGCGCTTATATAATTTTCAAAGATTAAAAA
>CAYNTP010000041.1:0-29590 GCA_964400415.1 uncultured Parafilimonas sp. | reverse complement strand
TAAAAACTCATGCAGCAAATATATAAGCGCTTATATAATTTTCAAAGATTAAAAAATATGATGTGAAGAAATTAAGACAGGATGCTATTGTACAGTTAAAAATCAAGATGAGTTTTGCTGGAACAAAACCAAAAAAAATTTAAAAATACCTTTCATCTTGTTAAGGGAAAGAAGATAACTAATGCTAAAAAATACATTCAAACAATGCTTATTTAATAGATTTTTTGAATAAAAAATGGTTTGCGAATTTATAAAATTCCCAAATTCCATTTTATTTTTGCTTATCTCAAACCTTGTTACTATTCAACTCAAAAATTCAAAAAAGAATATCGTATGACAACGAAATGCCTTTACCTTATCATCGCTTTAAATTTATTTATTTCAGCATCGGCACAAAGCCCTGTAGATTTATTGAACAACTATTCTGTTTCTTATCCTGCAGAGAATGTTTACCTGCAAACTGATAATAGCTATTATGCAATTACAGACACAATCTGGTTTAAAGCATATTTAAAAGCTAATCTTTTCCCTTCAGATTACAGCAAAAACTTGTATGTAGATTGGTACGATGCAACAGGGGAATTAATGGCACACCAGTCTTATCCAATAATGGAATCAGGTGCTGCCGGCCAGTTTGTTATTCCTGCCAATCTCAAAGGAAACCACCTGTCAGTGCTGGCATATACAAAGTGGATGTTGAATGACGGATATGACTTCCTGTTCCATAAAACAATACCAGTGCGTACAGCGACAAGAGTAACACCTGACAGTACGCATGAAGCTTTTGTAAAATCGAAAAACACATTACACTTCTTTCCTGAAGGAGGTAATTTAGTTGCAGGGGTGATCAACAAAATAGCATTTAAAGCAACTGATCAATATGGTGATCCTGTACAGATAAGCGGTGTACTTAAAGATAATGCAGGTAATGTTATTACCAATATATCAACCATACATGATGGTATGGGTTATTTTTATTTAAAACCTAAAGCAGGCATCAGTTATACTGCAGATTGGTCTGCAAGTGATGGGACTATTAAAGCAGATCCTCTTCCGGAGGTTCAGCCGGTTGGCATTACAATGGAAGTAAAAGTCGAAAAAAATAGCAGGAAGGTTATAATAAGAAAAGGAAATAACATTGAGTTGCGTCAGATACATTTGCTGGTAACTATGAATGGTCTTGTGGACTATTTATCAAATGTCAAATTTAAAAATCATGACAGTATTGTCACCAATATACCTGTGAATGATTTACCATCAGGCATCGTCACTTTTACAGTTTTAGATAATGACTGGAACCCACTTGCAGAAAGGATTTCTTATGTCAGCAGTAATGATATCAATACATTTCGTCCACAGGTATCAGTTAGCCAAAAAAATTTAGACAAAAAGGGATTGAATCAAATCGCATTGCAATATACTGATAGCATAGCTGCAGATCTTTCCATTTCAGTTACTGATGCAGCTATACCCGCAGACACTTCTTCAAACATTCTTAGTAATCTATTACTCACGGGTATGCTAAAAGGAAAAGTTTATAATCCCGCATATTATTTTTCAAACACAACTCTTGAAAAACAGCAACAACTTGACCTGGTTATGTTGACAAACGGATGGAGAAGATATCAATGGCATGAAATTGTAAAAAATGAAACTCCTTCTTTTCAATATACAAGAGATAGCAGTTATTTCTTTTTAAATGGAACTGTTAACAGCAGAAAGAACAAACACCCGGAACAGTTGTCATTCCTGAGCATGAATAAAAAGGAATTTGCTCTTTATGATCTTCCTGTAAATAGTAATAACAATTTTACCGATTCTTCAGCAATCCTTTTTGATACCACGAGCCTTATTTATCATCCTGAAAAAGGATTCCGAAATATTAAATTTTCTTATGCTGAATTACCACAAGCAGCATATAAACATTACCCATACAAAACAAAATTATCGCCTGAATATTTACAACAATTTGAAGGTTTCGACAAGTTTGAAATTTATAAAACCACATTACCTGATATTATTGTTACTACAAAAGCTAAATTAAAAGTAGATTCTGTTGAGGACGAATACGCAAGCGGTGCATTTAAAAACACTGATGGATTCAGATTGGAACTGGAAAGTAAAGACAACAGTAATTTAGCATATAACTTTACATCTCTACCAAGGCTCCTGACAGCAAGGTTGCCAGGTTATTGGGGCAACCAACTCCCAAAGTATGTTTTTCTCAATGAATCATTAACCACACCTGATGTAGCTATGCAAATACCTTTACCCGATATTGCTTTTGTAAAATATTTTCCAAGACAATTTGTATTGGCGCCTGGAAATGGGGGCGGAATAATGTTGGGAAGTATTATAAAAAGAGAAGATAGACCACCAGGATCATTGGCTATTTATACAAAACTATATTCATCAACATCTGAATATTATGATCAATATCATTACCAGTTAATAGGATATACTATTTCCAAAGAATATTATGAACCGGATTATGATTCTTCAAAAGATTTTGAAACATCTGATTTAAGGAAAACGTTGTATTGGAACCCGATGATAAATATGAATGACAAAGACAATAAGGAAATCAATATTTCTTTCTACAACAATGATGTAGCAAAGAAAATTAGAATAGTTGTGGAAGGATTGAAGAAAGATGGTACACCGGTTCACATAGAAAAAATAGTTGAGTAAAATTTTATTGATAATTTTTCTATTGTAAAATTTGAAATTTAATCAGTGTTTTTTCAAAACTGATCAAATTATTATATGAGTGGAATAATCAATTTCTTCAGAAAAAATATTTTCGAGGAATTGGTTATTCCATAAAATGATATTCTTTTATACCGAAAAAAATTGAATAGAATTATTTGCGTTTAACAAATCTTGCTTTTTCCTTTCTTTTTACTACTGTATAAAGTAAAATTACTACTGGCATCATCAGCTCAGCTATGTATGAATTAAAAATAATTGCAAATATGCCGCAAATAAAAAACCAGCCAGGCATCAATAGTGAACGTGTATAGATTGACTTTCGGAAATGAACATCAAAATTTGAAATTGCCAGTTTTTTCTTTGGGTTAAGAATATGCTTCCAGCAAAAAAAATCCATCATACCGGCAAATACTGCATTGAGGATATAAATACAAAATGCAGCAGATAGATTGCCATACATTCCAAAAATACCGGTTGTGAATGGCAGCAACACTATGGATAATAATAAAAACATATTGAGCCAGATAAGCCTTGTATCAAATGTTTTTACAAATGAAAATAACTTATGGTGTTTAACCCAACAGGCGCCAATGAAAAAGAAGCTGATAAAAAAACCTATCAGTTCAGGTATCTTATCAATAACTGCCTGCAGCAGGTCAACATTAGAAAATCCTTCTTCATAAGGTATGCGCAGGTCAATAACAAGCAGTGTGATGGCAATAGCAAAAACAGCGTCGCTGAAAAAAATAATCCGTTCAAGCTGAAACTCTTTTTTTATTTCTTCTTCATAATGCTCCATAGTAAGTAAAAATAATGTTTACAGGTTTGTAGCTATCAATTTTTTCAATTGAATTTGAACAAATATCTTTTTTTAATTCTTCAAAACCGGATTCACAAAATAATAATTTTATCCTGTCAATGCTGTATAAAAATTAATATTGCAGGAGCAATTTGATACCGGCTCAATATCTTGTTTGTATCACAATTTTTTACCCGAAAAATTTATTCAATGAGAAAAATATTTACATGCATTATTCTTTTGATAATATGCAAAATTGCGCCTGCGCAAACAGTTGACAATATATCCAGTCCCGTTGATTATGTCAACACTTTAATGGGCACAGAATCTGATTATGCTTTATCCAATGGCAACACTTATCCTGCTATTGCTTTACCCTGGGGAATGAATTTCTGGACACCACAAACAGGTAAAAACGGCGATGGGTGGCAATACACTTATACTGCAAAAAAAATCAGGGGCTTTAAACAAACGCATCAACCTTCACCCTGGATGAATGATTATGGAATGTTTAGCCTTATGCCTGTAACAGGCAACCTGAAAGTTGATGAAGAAAAAAGAGCAAGCTGGTTTTCTCATAAAACTGAAATTGCAACACCATATTATTATAAAGTTTACCTCGCTGATGCCGATGTTACAACAGAGATAACACCCACTGAACGCAGTGCGCAGTTTCGTTTTACATTTCCGGCAAGCGACAGTTCCACTATCGTGATTGATGCATTTGATAAAGGTTCTTATATCAAAATTATCCCTGCAGAAAAAAAGATTATCGGCTATTCCACAAAATATGCTGCAGGCTCTTTAAAAAATTTCAGGGACTATTTTGTGATTTATATTGATAAGCCATTCACCATTGCACAAACATATAATGATACTGTGTTGAATACCAGTCTGGAAACAACAACTGACCACGCATTGGGTTTGGTTGGTTTTGTCACAACAAAAGGCGAAGTAGTGCATGCAAGGGTTGCATCTTCATTTATCAGTTTTGAACAGGCAGAATTAAATTTAAAACGTGAACAAGGCAATGAGAGTTTTGCTGAGCTGGCAACAAAAGCAAAAGACACCTGGAATAAAACATTAGGCCGTGTGAACATCAGTGGTGGCAGCATTGACCAGACAAGAACATTTTATTCCTGCTTATACCGCATGCTTTTCTTCCCGAATAAATTATATGAAATAAACCAGGAAGGAAAAATAGTTCACTGGAGCCCTTATAATGGAAAGATAGAATCTGGATATATGTTTGCCGGTACAGGTTTCTGGGATACATTCCGTGCATTGTATCCATTCCTGAACCTGGTATATCCATCCATTGTAAAAGAAATGCAGGAAGGCTTAATCAATGATTATAAAGAAGGCGGATGGTTGCCGGAATGGAGCAGCCCGGGTTATGCAGATGTAATGGTGGGAAATAATTCTGCATCAATTGTTGCAGAGGCATATTTAAAAGGATTGCGGGGTTATGATATTGAAACATTATTTGAAGCACTCATTCATGGCGCCAATGCAACAGGCCCAAGCGGCACAGGCAGGAAAGGTGTTGAATATTATAACACTTTAGGCTATGTGCCTTATGACGTACACATTAATGAAAATGCAGCGAGGACACTGGAATATGCTTATGATGATTTTTCAATTTACCGGCTTGCCAAAGCACTTCGCAAACCCGATTCCGTTGTTAATCTGTACAAGCGAAGGAGCATGAATTATAAAAATCTTTTTGACGCTTCCACAGGTTTGATGCGTGGTAAAAATAAAGATGGTAGTTTTCAATCACCTTTCAATCCATTTAAATGGGGTGATGCATTTACTGAAGGCAATAGCTGGCATTATTCATGGAGTGTTTTCCAGGATGTGCAGGGGTTGATTGATTTGATGGGAGGTGCAAAAAAATTTACTGCCATGATTGATTCTGTCTTTGATATGCCACCGATATTTGATGACAGTTATTACGGGGCAGTGATTCATGAAATACGTGAAATGCAGATTGCAGGCATGGGCCAATATGCCCATGGCAACCAACCCATTCAACACCTGATTTATTTATACAATTATTCAGGCGAGCCATGGAAAACTCAATACCATGTTCGTGAGACAATGAATAAATTATATCTGCCAACACCTGATGGTTATTGCGGTGATGAAGATAACGGCCAGACATCAGCCTGGTATGTTTTTTCTTCACTTGGCTTTTATCCTGTATGCCCCACAAGCGCTGAATATGTGATTGGTGCTCCTTTGTTTAAGAAAGCTTCTATACATCTTGAAAACGGTAAAGCAATAATTATTAATGCACCTGCCAACAATAATAAAAACATCTATGTAAACAGTATCAGTTTTAATGGCAAACCATATAGCAAAAACTGGTTCAGCCATCAAAGCCTGGAGCAGGGTGCGGTCATTAATTTTGAAATGCAATCCACCCCAAATAAAACAAGGGGCACACAGAAAGAAAGCTTTCCGTATTCTTTATCAAATGAAAAATAAGTTTGAAGTGAATGTAATAAACCGGATTTGTTTATTCGCAAATACTATAATGTTACCTGTGTGAAGCAGCCAGGTATAAATTGTTATTGATAAACATTTACAGAAATCCTGCAAAAAGTGATTCAGAATTTCAATGCCTGAAAGTAGAAACAACAAATTTGTTTGTAAAGAAAAATATTTTAAATCCATTTATTTTTTACAGCCAGGTTTACTGCATTCATTTTATTGTTCACTTCCAGTTTGCGGTAAATATTTTCAATGTGCTTGCGTATGGTACCTTCACTGATGAAAAGTTTTTCTGCTATTTCACGATAAGCAAGGCCGTTCTTTAGTTCAGTAAGTATTTCAATTTCCCTTGCAGAAAGTTTATTTTCTTTTGCTGTAGCATTGCCAGCCTGTTGCTGCCTGACATATTGCAATGTTTTAAAAGCTATAGCCGGCGACATGGCAGCTCCCCCATTCACAACATCAATGATAGCTTTATAAATATTTTCATTGCTTTCATCTTTCAGCAAATAACCTGAAGCGCCATTGAGCACCGCATTAAAAATTTTATCATCATCATCAAAAGTGGTAAGCATGATGACCTTGCAGGTTGGAAATGCTCCCCTGATTTTAGCAGTTGCAGTGATGCCATCCATCACCGGCATTTCAATATCCATTAAAACAACATCAGCAGGAGTAACAGGATATAACGCCAGCAATTCTTCACCATTGGATGCTTTTATGCAGATATCAATATCTTCATACTTCTTCAGCTTTTCAATAATTGCTTTTTTTGCAAGCGGGTTATCTTCAGCTATGGCTATTGTAATCTTTTTCATTCAATTTCAATTTTAGTTTTTCATCACCATCTTAAAATGATATTAAGGTTAGCATTTGATGCTGTTTGAATTAATAAAAAGTTTTGAGTTTGAAACCTGCAGTTCCTAAAAAAAACAATTCCACCAGATTCTTAATTTTCATCCCATACCCCGATAAAAATATCAGCCTGAATAAACAACAAATAACGGTTTGTTTTATCCAAAAAACAATACGCAAAACTCCGTATTCTTTTATGCAGCAACAGTCAATTGCACGCTGACACAAGTACCTTTGCCGGGTTCACTGCTGACAATACATTCACCCTTTATCTCCTGCGCTCTTTGCTTCATATTTTCCAACCCAAAACCATTTTTCGCATCTGACAAATCAAAACCTTTTCCATTATCTTTTATATCCACGCGAATTGTCTGTTGTACTTGCGACACTTTGATATCAATTCTTTCTGCACCTGCATATTTTACTGCATTATTAACTGCTTCCTGCACAATACGAAAAAGATTTGTTGCCTGCACTGCAGTCAATGCAAGTGCAGGGTCTGCAAGTGATGACTGTATAAAAACATTTTTTATTTTCAGGTGATATTCATGCAGTTTAATCAACCACTCTTCAATCGTTACAGATGGCCTGTTGATGAGCCATACAGTGCGCCTGAGTTCTGCAATACTTTCGCTTGTTGTTTTTTTCAGCAAATCCATTTCAGGGTTATTGCTGTTGATGGTAGCGTTGATAAATGTGAGATAAGAACCTATGTTATCATGCAGGTCCCGGGAAATGCGCAGGCGGTCCTGCTGCAAACTGTTTTCTGCTTCCATCTGCAAAATTTCTTCTTTATGTTTTGCTTCATTGATAAGCTGCGCCTCACGCAATTTTTTATTCCGGTAAATAAAAAATGTAACAAGTGCAGCAACACATAAAAGAATAAAGGCAAACAACAACAACCAACGCTGCTGTAATAAACTGTTCTGCTGTTCGAGGATTTGTTTGTTTTTTTTGGCAGTCTGGTACCGGATGTTCAGGTCTGCAATTGCTTTTTGAGACGACTCAGTAAACAAACTATCTTTCAATGATGCATATTGCTGGTAATACTGGTATGCAGTTTTATAATCTGAAATCATTGTATAAATGTTTGCCAACTGCAAATAATTCTGTGATAACAAATCACGGTTTTTCATTTTTATGGCAATGCCGTTGCTATAATTCAACAATTGAATAGCCTCGTTGTATAACTTCTTCTTAATATACAACGAAGCCATATCTGTGCTTTGCGATGCAATCCTGAATGGGTCATTCAACTGCTGAAAAAGGTGCAATGATTTTTTAGCATATTGCTCAGCATTGTTCAAATCGTCCATCAGCATGTAAACGTTTGACAAAAAAGCATTCGAATAGGCAATCCCCATTGTATCATGTACTGATTCTTTCAACGTCAATGAACGTTTATAAAAATCTATAGCCTTCGGATAGTCTTCTTCCATCTCATACACCACCCCCCATTCATTTAAAACAGTGGCGAGGTTATTATCATCTTTGTTTTTTTCAAAAATGGATGCCGCTTTCTGATAGGTTTCAATTGAAGCAGGAAACATTTTTAATTTACGGTAAAGCTTTGCCTGCTCAATCAATGTAAGCCCTAATTCATTTTCTGAAGACAAGCCCGTTAATGCTTTCACCGAATTATCAAAATTTTCAGCAGCCTGTTTATAATTTCCCCTGAAATAAAATGCCCTTCCTCTTATCCTGTAAAAAACACCCTGTTCCTCTTTGGTTAGTTTTGTTTCAGTCAGCATGCTGTCGCAAATCTTTATTGCTTCATTACCTGATGGAATGGAAAGGCTGTCTGCCAGTTGTTGCATGTAAGAAATTCCATGTTGTGAATACACAATACAACAGGAAAAAATAAAACATATAAGAATGATGAATTTTTTTTGAAGAACAACGATACACTTCATACAGACAGTTACCTTTTTATTATATCAGAGCGCAAAAAATACGCATTTTATCGTATTGCGTATAAAATTTTTAGGCTCCAATTTTACAAGAGAAAAAACTGCATCATATTGGAACTATCAACAAACAGTGATGCAATATTGCAGCAAAAATTCACTGAAGCAAAATAAAAGTTTTAATAAAGTAGTGGCCGTTGTTAACCTGTATAGAAATAAGATAAGGAATGCCTGAAAAGGAAAATGATGTGATATGCCAATTGCACATTATATCATTGGTACAACCAGGTTATTTCAACTTTATAAAATTATGCTGTAAGATGATTTGTATTTGTGGGGCAATTATCAATACAATTCAACAACCAATTACTAACTGCTTAATTTTTCTTATTGGTTGGGGCCGGGGAATCCTTTTGGATAAAGAAGATTTCCCGGCAAATTACAGCAACACTCCTGCGGTTGGCTGGTTGCAAATAGATAAAAATTATATGCACAAACTTTACATTTACAAAGATGGTGGATTTTTAAAAAAATAAAATTGTTCAACGCATTTTTTCAATCAATATCTCTCCCGGCTTATGAGTAATAATGCATTAAATTCTTTTTTCTCTTTGTGAGAAAATTTCAATTACAAAAATGACAAACAGGAAAA
The DNA here is from genome assembly GCA_964400415.1 of uncultured Parafilimonas sp. GTDB lineage: Bacteria > Bacteroidota > Bacteroidia > Chitinophagales > Chitinophagaceae > Parafilimonas. The sequence goes on along the minus strand of CAYNTP010000041.1, from coordinate 20,166 downwards.
TCACCATATTCGGTCATCTTGCCACTTTTATTATCACCATAATAGCATTGTTCATGGGTGAAGTAACAGTGTTTTACCTGGTATGGCTTTTCTGGTGGCAGGAATTAATCCGTACGCTTTTTTGTTTCATTGCTGCAAAGAAATACCAGGGCCATTTTCCTGCAATTCAAAATTTTCTGATGTCATTATTCCTGTTGATTTTTTATTCAATATTTATTTTCGTGTTCTTTGGTTTCCTTACTGGAGTCACGGATAAACTGGTCGAGTTTAATGTCAAAATATTTTTATTTCTTAATCCGTTTTTCAACCTGAACGTCCTGGTATTCGCCCTGCAGTTTGCTTACTTCATCTATTGGAACAGGAATTCAATTGATTTTTCTGATTATGCAGGCTTCAACAGGAGCCATATTATTTTGCATGTTTCCATTGTGCTGGGAGTGAATATTTACTTTTTTGTGACAAAAAAATACAACTCTTTTTTTTCTGAGGGGAGCATCTGGAGTTCTGTAATTACAGCATTACCATTCTTATTGCTAACATGGTTTATCAGTCCAAACTTTAAAAGAATAGATGGCGATGTACATGCTGTCCAAGACTGATGTTAACTTCCGGTTTTCACATCTCAAACAATTAAGCATCATGAAATCTTTCGGGCAATAATTATTTCATTTTAATTCTTATTGTTACATTAGTTCCCATACATGTTTTTTATTTGAGAAAAAGCATCATATTTATGGAACTAAGCAAACAACTGATTATTGAAAAAAAATCCCCCACAGGATTCAACGCACCTGATACATTCATTTTCAATCTGCCGGAAAAAGTGTTGCAGTTTGGAACAGGTGTCTTATTAAGGGGCTTACCGGATTATTACATTGATAAAGCCAATAAGCAAAATGTGTTCAACGGGCGGGTAGTCGTGGTGAAATCTACCGGTAGTAACGTTGATGCATTTGCGAAGCAGAATGGCTTATTTACACATTGTATCAAAGGCATCGTTGATGGGGAAAAAACAGAAAAATTTATCATCAATGCTGCCATCAGTAGAGTTTTATCAGCCAATGAAAACTGGTATGAGATAATGCAATATGCTGCAAGCCCTGAAATGCAGGTCGTTATTTCCAACACCACTGAAGTGGGGATAGAATTAAAAACCGATGATGATATTTTTGCTGCACCGCCTCATTCTTTCCCAGCCAAGTTGCTCGCATTTTTATACAGGCGGTTCAAGGTCTTTAATGGAAACGCTGAAAGTGGCATGGTGATAATCCCAACTGAATTAATTGTTGACAATGGTGAACGGCTTAAAGATATTGTTTTGCAGTTGGCAACTATCAATCACCTGGAAGATACATTTCTCAAATGGCTGAATGAAGCCAATGACTTCTGTAATTCGCTTGTTGACCGGATTGTACCGGGAGCGTTGAAAAAACAGGAACAGGAAATTTTTGAACAACATGCAGGTTATTCAGATGCGCTCACAATCATGAGTGAACCGTATAGTTTGTGGGCTATTGAAACTGCTTCAGAAAAAACAAAATCAATCCTGTCATTTCAACAAACTGATGAAACAGTTATTATCACTGCTGATATTGATAAATACCGTGAATTAAAACTCAGGCTTTTAAATGCCACGCATACATTTTGTTGTGCCCTCGCTTTTATGTCTGGTTTTAATCTCGTAAATGAAGCTATGCGTGATATAAGCTTCAATTCATTTATCAAAAAATTAATGAAAGATGAAATTGCACCCTGCATCACAGGTGGAAACATCGGTACAGATGATGCAATTGCTTTTGCCAACCAGGTGATTGACCGTTTCAGTAACCCTTTTATTGAACACAGGTGGCTTAGCATCAGCCTGAATTATTCTGCAAAAATAAAATCCCGTTGTGTTCCGCTTATCTGTAGTTATGCAGAAAAAAACAAACAGGCGCCAACATGTATGGCTGCAGGCATAGCTGCATTTATTTTATTCATGAAACCCGTAAAGCAATCAGATGGGATATTCTTTACAGAAGCCGATAACATACAATATAAATTAGACGACAACAATGCTTCACTATTCTATAATACCTGGATGGATACTCAAGATGAAAACATAGTTAAAAAAATCCTGGGCAATGAATCATTATGGGGCAAAGACCTTTCATCTATCACTGGCTTTGCAGCATCTGTGGAATATTTTTTTCAACAGTTTAAACAGAATGGTTTCAGAAATGTAATTGCAGGTTTATTTAGTGATGGCAATTCCAATAATTAATGAGGATGATGCTTTTGTTTGAAATATCAACTAATGAATAACAGTAGATATTATGGGAAATTTGTTGAGTAAAGCAACTTTATATTTTCAACCATATTTTTTCAGCGAGCTGAATGTTGCAGATAGAAATTAATCAGCTTATGATGATAAAAAAAGAAGGTATTTAGGTCTATTGATTGTGTTGGCCTTTTATTACTAGGGTTTATTGAAAAATGAACTAAGGTTTTTGTTTAAAAAACATACAGCCATCACTTAAAGCTTTAAAATTTTTACATCATAAACTATTTTGCTTGTTGAAATATTTGTATAGCTAAAAGATAATTGACCAACATCCGATTACATTTTGAGTAAAAAGGATGATTAAGTTTATTGAATATTGCAACACGCTTAATAATATCTTCATAAAACGAACTTGTGATTTGCTTTCCGGATTTTAGTATCTTAGTCCTTCCTACTCTTGCTGCAACTATAATGATGGTCTTCTTTGAAGTTGTGATTTGCTTCAGCTATTTTTCTAACCTATCCATTCACCACCGGTGAGACATTCCAGTTGAGAATGCTTTTAAAGGCTCTGACAATGATTACTCATTAGCTGAAAAAATTGAGAAGGCATTCATTAAATTCCTGATTAAATGATTCCTGCTTGTATCAGTTGATCAAATAACAAACAGGTTTTAAAATGATTATTTTACTAAAACCGAAATATTATGTTTAAGATCTCAGAAATTGCTCCGGACGTTTACAGGATTTCAGTATTTGTAGAACGCCCCAACCTTCAATTCAATCATTTTCTTATTAAAGATGATGAACCGATGCTATATCATGCAGGAATGAAAAACATGTTTCCGGTCTTGAGGGAAGCAGTCAGCAAATTACTTCCTCCCAGCCAGATCAGGTGGGTTGGTTTCAGTCATTTTGAAGTGGATGAATGTGGCGGGTTAAATGAATGGCTGCAATTAGCGCCTAATGCACAGGCAGTGTGCAGTGATTTGGGTGCGATGATAAATATGAATGATTATGCCATCAGGCCTGCACATGCTATGGCTGGTAATGATGTACTTAAAACCGGTAAATACAGCTACCGTTTTATCCGCACACCGCATTTGCCACATGGCTGGGATGCAGGCGTAATGTTTGAAGAAACCAATAAAACTTTATTGTGTTCTGATTTATTTCACCAAAATGGAAATGTAGTTGATATTACAGATAAAGATATCCTTGCATTGCACAAAGCATCAATGCTGGCATATCAAAAGGGGCCTTTGATGGATTATACTCCTTATACACATAACACTGGTAAACTTCTTTTTTCACTTGCTGATTTAAAACCAAATACACTGGCTACTATGCATGGCTCTTCTTATAATGGCAATTGCAGCCAGGCATTAAAAGACCTTGATTCAGTAATGAAAGAAATCTGGGATGTGAAATAAATTTATTACTGAATTTGATATTTTTTAGCAACGTCCCGGGAAGAGGTACAGGTCCCACAAGTGCTGGAAGTTTCATTTTCGCGAACCGGTTAAATAAGAAAATTTTTTAACTGCCAGGTATTTTTTTGATACTACATTTTGTGTAATAGCATGAGTATGCAGTAAAGAATAATCATCATTCAGAAAAGGTTTTATTAAAAAATCAGGATAAGAAAATGCATTACAAAAAAGATGGCAATCTATAATTTAATTGTGCCAGTCAAATATTAAAATGTTTTTTGAAAAAATGCGCTTATTAATTTTCATTATGAACTGAAATGAATATATTAAGTTTTGAGGTTGATTCTTGTCCTTCACCACTAAGGCTCAAAGACTCGAAGTAACACCAAAAAAATCTTTATGAACCTTAGTGTGCTTCGTGACTTCGTGGTAACAAATTTATCTCTCACCACTAAGGCTCAAAGACTCGAAGTAACACCAAAAAAATCTTTATGAACCTTTGCATGCTTCGTGGTTCAAATCTTTTCTTTCGCACTAAGAATGAATTTTTATGGTATCATAAATTTCATCAGTTCATTTCTCAGTCATTTTAACTGGTGAGTGCAATAATATTATAATCGGTAACGGTGTGATTACTTTACTTAATACATTTGACGATATTTTACTTTTACCAATAAACTAATTTCAGATGAAAAGGACTACCATTTTTTTACTGCTTCTTGCATTTCCGTTTTTACAATTATCAGCACAGGGTGATGCATCACCTTCTTCCAAACAAAATAAATCTGAGAAGAGCGCTTCAAAGAACCCAATGATTTTGGTTGACTCTGCAATTGTTACCAAACACACAGTTACTATCAGGGGACAAGTTGTGCCATATACTGCTACTGCTGGCACATTACCCGTTTGGGATGATGAAGGAAAACCTATTGCTTCTATATTTTATACTTATTATGAAAGGTCTGATGTAAAAGATAAAAACTCCCGTCCTCTTGTTATCTCTTTTAATGGTGGTCCTGGCACACCATCTGTATGGATGGAAATCGGATATACAGGGCCAAGGATATTGGATATTGATGAAGAAGGTTACCCTGTTGAACCTTATGGTTTACATGATAACCCAAATTCTATTCTTGATGTTGCAGACATAGTTTATGTTGATCCTGTTAATACCGGATATTCAAGAAAAGTTAGTGATGATGTACCTGACTCAAAATTTTTTGGTGTTAATGAAGACATCCGTTACCTCGCAGACTGGATCAGCACATTTGTAACACGCAATGACCGTTGGGCATCTCCAAAATTTTTGATTGGCGAAAGTTATGGTACCACAAGGGTTTCAGGCCTTGCGTTGGAATTACAAAATTCAGAATGGATGTACCTCGATGGTGTGATATTGGTTTCTCCAACTGACCTCGGAATAAAAAGGGATGGCCCTGTAGGCGAATCATTGATATTGCCCTATTATGCAGCAACTGCATGGTATCATAAGATGCTACCGGCAGATCTCCAGAACAAAGACCTTACTGATATGTTGCCTGAAGTAGAAAATTTTACAGTGAATGAATTGATACCAGCATTGATCAAAGGCAATACAATAAGTGATGCAGATAAAAATAATATTGCAGCTAAAATATCAAGGTATTCAGGCATATCACAAAAAGAAATTTTACAACATAACCTCGTAATAAGCCCGGATTTTTTCTGGAAAGAATTGTTGAGGGACAAAGGTTATACAATCGGCAGGTTAGATTCAAGGTATCGTGGCATTGACAGGGAGGATGCTGGTGATGAGCCTGATTACAATGCAGAATTAACTTCATGGCTGCATTCATTTACACCTGCTATTCATATTTACCTGAAAGATGAACTGAAGTATAAAACAGATTTAAAGTACAATATGTTTGGCAACGTATATCCATGGAATAATAAGAATGACAGGACGGGAGAAAACCTGCGGCAGGCACTTGCACAAAATCCATTCCTGCATTTAATGGTACAGTCCGGATATTATGATGGAGCCTGTGATTATTTCAATGCAAAATATAGTTTATGGCAGATGGACCCAGGTGGCAAATTAAAAGACCGGATAAGCTGGAAAGGTTTCAGAAGCGGCCACATGGTTTATATGCGCAAAGCAGACCAGGCAACAGCAAACCAGCAATTGAGGGATTTTATTCTTAGTTCAATTCCTAAGCCTGGAGAAGGTGCCAAGTTTTAGTGAAGTGAAATATAGACCTTACACATTTTTGTTTTTTGATAAAGTATTTTTTTCGTTTGGTGAGGACACCAACCGATAGGTAAATGTGTGAGGCCTATCTCCATTTCTTACAACACATAATTGCGATGATATGAAAGAATGAAATTATTTATATCATTACTATAGACCTCAATGTCCATCATGAGCACTACATCTATGCAATGAGAAAAGGAAAGAAAAAGTCATGAACAATATATCGTTTGGTGATGACACCAACCGATAGGTAAAAACGTCAAGTAGCTATTGTAAGTATTTTATATTTTAAACAACTTTAGCGAGTTGTTCAACTTAGCGATGATATACCCATTAGAATACTTAGCAAAATCACTTACTTCAATATACTCAATTTCCTTTGTATTTTTATTCCACCTTCGTTTAATAGATAACTTCTTCTTTAGAAACTTATCAAAACGGCTTTTTTTAAAAACAAATAAGCAATATACAAATTCGTGATTTATATCAGTCATGCTAAATAAGATACATGCCTTATTTCTTAAATCTATTTTTTCTCGGACAAGTTTGAAAGGCTGAGCAAGAGGAAATGTATCTTTTAATGAGAAACAATTAAACCCGGAATCAATATTATAAGATTTCAGGTAATCGAGTTTATTCAAACTATCATATTTAATAACAAGAGTACTTGCAGTATGATTCAGACTTTCATTGCTACACTTACTTGCATAAAGCTTAGAATTGCCTGTAAATGGGATTTCTAAATATTCTTCTTTGGGTAATTTATGCGATTGCTGACTAAATAAACTACTATTAACAACTATCGCTAATATAATAAAAGCAAAATATTTCATTGTTGAAATTTATTGTATTCCCTTTTCCCACAATGTCTCTTTTGCAAAGCCATCAGTGCAGAAATGAACATTGCATTTGCTGAAGCTCGAATGTCTTTTATTTCCTGCAACTTTTTACCCATCACATTCTCTCTAAAAGTTTCAGTGTGTTATCCCAGGGATAATGTCTTCATTCTTTTTGCAATATAAAACTTTACAACACTATATTTTTTAGATGAAGTATATTTTAAATACCTATAGGGAGAATATGAGTTATTTCACTAAGTGATTGCACTCACACAAGATTTATTTTCGCTACTCACCATCAAAATTAAAATCCACTTATTATTTATTCGAAATGAAAAACTTTATCTTTATTTCTTAACAGTAATACAATAAAATAGTTTTATGAGAAAGCATGCAACACAATTAATCTTTTCATCAGTAATTATTATTGCTTTATGTATTGCCATTGCAGCATGGCAGAAAGCGCCTCAAAAGAATATGAGCAAAAATGTAATAGAAAATTCATCGGTATTAAAGACCATTGATGGGTTTACTTTCCGCGACCTGAATAAAAATGGAAAACTTGATGTGTATGAAGACAACCGTCAACCTGTTGAAGCGCGGATAAATGATATCCTTTCGCAGATGACGCTCGAAGAAAAAGCCGGCATGATGTTTATAAACGGAGCAAGGATCAATGATGATGGTTCAATTGATGATAGACCTGGCAAGGGCATTTTTGCTTTTGCTCCCAACGCATTAAACCTGGTGAAGCAATACCAGATGAACCATTTTAATTTATGGGCTACCCCTTCAGTCGCATTACTTGCAAAATGGTACAACAGCATGCAGCGTTTTGCAGAAGATTCTACAAGGCTTGGTATCCCTATTACAATTGCAAGCGACCCACGCAGCCACTTCACTAAAAATGTATTTGCCCTTGGCGCCAACACATTTTCACAATGGTGCGAACCACTTGGTTTTGGTGCAATTGGTGATGCAAATTTTACAAGAGAATTTGCCAATGATGTGAGACAGGAATACCTGGCAATCGGTATCCGCGAAGCTTTACACCCACAGGTTGATCTTGCAACTGAACCAAGATGGCCACGCATTGCTGGTACTTTCGGTGAAGATGCTACACTTACTTCAAAAATGGCAACTGCATACATACTCGGCTTCCAGGGTACAGAACTTGGATCCAACAGTGTAGCATGTATGACAAAACATTTTTCAGGTGGTGGCCCACAGAAGAATGGATTGGATCCTCATTTCCCTTTCCAGGAAGGACAGGTTTATCCGGGTCATAATTTTAATTATCACCTGATACCTTTTGAAGCTGCATTTAAAGTACATACAGCTGCAATCATGCCATATTATGGTGTGCCGATGGGGCAAACAAGTGAAGATGTTGGCTTTTCTTATAACAAGGATATCATTACAGGATTATTGCGCAATAAATATCATTTTGATGGTGTTGTTTGTACCGATTGGGGTTTAGTCACAGATGGAAAAATTGGTGGTGTTGTCTGGCCTGCAAGAGCATGGGGTGTTGAAAATTTATCAAGGATAGAAAGAGTAAAAAAAATAATTGATGCAGGTGTAGATCAGTTTGGTGGTGAGAATTGTCCTGAGTTGATTGTGCAATTAGTAAAAGAAGGTAAAATAACTGTTGCAAGGATTGACGAAAGTGTAAAAAGATTATTACGTCAGAAATTCGAACTTGGCCTCTTTGACGATCCGTTTATTGATGAAGCCAATGCTGTAAAAACCGTAGGTAAACCAGAGTTTGTAAAAGCAGGTGAAGAGTCACAAAGAAGGGCTATTACATTATTAAAAAATGATAATAAGATTTTACCATTACAACAAAACAAACTAAAAATTTATATTCAGAATATTGATCTAAAAGTTGCAGCACAATATGGAACTGTTGTGGACAATCCAAAAGATGCTGATATTGCAATCATACGGTTAACTACACCATTTTATCCTGTGCCATCACCCATTGCAATGTCGCAAATGTTTCATCATGGTGACCTTGATTTTAAAGGTGCTCAGAAAGACAGCATCCTGCAATTGCTTGGCACTATTCCAACCATAGTTGATATTTACCTTGATCGTCCTGCAGTAATACCTGAAATCAGCGCAAAGGCCAAAGGGTTACTGGCCGATTTTGGTGCAAGTGATGCAGCAGTCCTTGATGTTGTTTTTGGTAAATATAAACCAGGCGGTCATTTGCCTATTGAACTACCATCATCTATGGAAGCAGTACGCAATCAAAAATCAGATGTGCCTTATGATTCAAAAGACCCATTATATAAATTTGGATTTGGATTAAGCTATTGATTCTTTGTATTACAGTTTTGTATAGATGGGAATGCCTACAACACAATGAACTTCGTATGCCGAAAAATAAGTGATAATTTAATTGTTCAAAAAATTGTATTCTTTATTTCATAGCATAAGAAATTAAAACAGTTATTCAAGAAATATCATTGTCAACCTTAGTGTTCTTCGAGGCTTCGTGGTAGCAAATTTATCTTTCACCACGAAGGCTCTAAGACTCAAAGCAACACTAAGAAAATATCATTGTCAACCTTAGTGTTCTTCGAGGCTTCGTGGTAGCAAATTTATCTTTCACCACGAAGGCTCTAAGACTCGAAGGAACATCAAAAAAATATTTGTGAAACTTGGTGTGCTTCGTGACTTCGTGGTTATAGAAGTCTTCAAACAAAACCAAACCAATACTGATTATTCTTTTTAATTGTATTTATAAATTTTTCTGTAGTTAAATTTACCTCACTAAATTATTTCAATTGATGAAACAATTTTTAGATGACGATTTTTTGCTGTCAACACGCACTGCAAAACTATTGTACCACGACTACGCTAAATCCATGCCTGTTATAGATTATCATTGCCACCTTTCACCAAAAGAAATTGCTGATGATATCAATTTTAAAAACCTTACCCAGGCCTGGCTATATGGCGACCATTATAAATGGAGGGCTATGCGTGCCAACGGTGTTGATGAAAAATTTATTACTGGTAATGCAACTGACTGGGAAAAATTTGAGCAATGGGCTGCAACTGTCCCTTACACTTTACGCAACCCTTTATACCACTGGACACACCTGGAACTTCAGCGGTATTTTAATATCAAAGAAATTGTCAACCCAACTGTAGCAAAAAAAATTTATGATGAAGCGAATACTTTGCTTGCAACAAAGGAATTCTCAATACGTGGACTGTTGACAAAGATGCAGGTAAAAGTTGTCTGCACCACCGATGACCCTGTTGATGATTTGCAATACCATAAGAAAATAAAAGATGATAATTTTTCAATCAAAGTATTGCCGGCATTCCGACCCGATAAAGCGATGTCTGTACATGATGCCAATGCATTTAATGATTACGTAAACCAACTCGGTAACGTTAGTGATACTGACATCACATCTTTCCAGGCGTTTCTTGATGCTTTAAAAAAGAGGCATGATTATTTTAATGAAATGGGATGCCGCATCAGCGACCACGGGCTTGAAAAAATCTATGCAGATGATTTCACATCAGAAGAAATAAAAAATATTTTCTCTGAACTGAGGTCAGGTAAAAATGTGGGTATAGACAAACAACAAAAATTTCAAAGCGCCATGCTTTTGTTTTTTGCAGAATGGGATTGGGAAAAAGGATGGGTGCAGCAATTTCATTTAGGTGCATTGCGCAATAACAACAAAAGGCTTTTATCAAAACTTGGCCCTGACACTGGCTGGGATTCAATCGGTGATTTCAGCCAGGCAAAAACACTATCTGCTTTTCTCAATAAGCTGGATGAAAAAAATATGCTGGCCAAAACAATTATTTATAACCTCAATCCTGCAGATAATGAAGTAATGGCAACGATGATTGGAAACTTCAATGATGGTTCAGTGCCGGGAAAAATACAATGGGGCTCCGCATGGTGGTTTTTAGACCAGAAAGACGGGATGACGAAACAACTCAATGCATTATCCAATATGGGTTTGCTCAGCAGGTTCGTCGGCATGCTGACTGATTCACGCAGCTTTCTTTCTTATCCAAGGCATGAATATTTCAGGAGGATTTTGTGCAACATTTTTGGTGAAGAAATGGAAAATGGCGAGCTACCTAATGATGAAAAATGGGTTGGGAAAATCATCCAGGACATTTGTTACTACAACGCAAAAAACTATTTCGGTTTTTGAGTAAAAACAGTTCATTCAATACAACAACATTTTTCTGCCCAACCAATTCATTCATGACTTAACATCATTAATTTAAATTGTTGATGATATCGTTTAATGATTTTTCTTTTTATAAATATTATCCGGGTATTTAAAATAAAACAAGCACTAAGCATTTTCTTTAATGTTCATGCCCCTCCGTATTCACCAGCTTTGCATTGATAAAAAATGCGCCTTTTGTAACAATCTTAGTTGCAGCGCTAATATCTTTTACCAATGTGATAGCAGTATAACCCAAGTCAGATACACCTTTGATGATTTCAATTTTTTCAAAATAAAAATGCTTCTCATTTTGTGATGCTGTGTCTTTAATATCTGCATCATTCATATTATCAGCCTGAACAAAGATGTAATATTTTCCATCAGATTCTACGATTGCATCAGAAGGTACTGCAGGTGTTGTAGCATGGTCAAGGCTCACCAAACCTGTAATATTCATCCCGTCAATCAAACCGTTTTTATTGCCTGTTACAGCACAATGAATGGCTATTGTTTTACTGTCGTTCTCAAATGATGAACCAATGCTGAAAACTTTTGCATCATATTCTTTTGTGGGGTTATTGGTCAGTGTGAAATGAATCACCTGTCCCTCTTTTATTTTGGGTAAATCTTTTTCAAACACCTGCAAATCCAAGTGCAGCGAACTGTTGTCCACTACTTCAATCACTGGTGAAGTAACATCTACATAGCTGCCGATTTTTGCAAAGACATTACTCACGGTTCCACTCAACGGGCTTGTAACCACCAATGATGAACGCATGGAATTATTTGAAATGTTGCCCGGGTCAATACCCATCATGCTGATTTGTTTTTCAAGTGAAGCTTTACGGGTGCGAAGCTCATTGTATTCTGCAGTAGCAGACTGCAGGTTTTTCCTGGCACCGGCATTGCCTTCATTCAGTTCTTTCTGTCTCTGCATTTCCTGGCCTGCATAAATAATTTTACTGTTGAGGGTGAGGTATTCTTCCTGCATCGCAATAAACTGCGGGTTGGTGATGGTTGCCACCACTTGCCCTTTGTTGACATAATCACCAATCTGAACATTTATATTTTGTATGGAGCCACCAAACAATGATGTAGCATTTCCTTTTTTACTATTGGGCACTTTCAATACACCATTGGCTTTAATGGTTGCTGTTAATTCCTTCTGTTCAATGTTGCCTAATTCAATCCCTACAGTTTTCATTTGTGTTTCAGTTAATGCAGCGACAGATGGATTTTCATCATGGTTTTCATTTTCTGCAACAAGGCTATCTTTAACTGAAACTGCATTTTCATTCTTACCTGAACAACCTGCAATTGTCAATAAAGAAAAAATCAACATCAGCAGCAGTGAATATTTTTTTATGATGTGGTACATAGTATTATTGATTAGTTAATGAAAAAATAGTGATAACAGATTCATTGATTTTCCGGATACTCTCCAGGTAATTTAACCGAGTGTCTGTTGCTGTTTGCAAAGCATACAGGTATTCAACATAACTAATGTCTCCTGTGCGATAACCTAACCGGGCTGCAGCAATTATTTCATCAGCATTAGTTAATGCTTTATCCTGGTAATACCTGTATTGCATAACATTTTGTTGATATTGCTGCATTACATTTTTTAGTTGTGCAAACAATTCCTGTTGTTGCTGCATCGCAGTGGCCTGTGCAGCCTGCTTTTCAAAATCAAAAGATTTTATCCTTGCCTTATTGGCGCCAAATGATAATGGAATGGCAATTCCTACATTCATATAGTTAAACCGTTTGCCCGGCCCGAAATATTTTTCTTCGTTATTGATTAACTGGTAACCGATTAATGACTGGTTAGTATAACCAAGAGTAAAATCAGGCAAGAACTGTGCTTTTTCCACCTGCTTTTTTTGTTCTGCTATCATTGCATCCTGCAACAATGATTGTATGGCAGGATGATTTGCGATAACAGCGCTATCCATTATTTCATTTAACTGTAAAGGCCTGTACATATCTGTTTCTGCAATTTCTATCGAGCCTGGGATATTGAGTAAAGCGTTTAAATATTGATAAGCATTTTTAAGATTTACCCCGTTCTGTAATAACATCAAATTAATTTCACCCTTCTTAGCTTTTGCAGTACTGATGTCTGTTTTTTTTGTATCACCGGTTTTATACCGCAGTTGGGCAATCCTGATAAAATCATCGTACAGGCTATCAAGGTATTTCAGTTGTTTGTCTTTATGTTGTAAAAACTGTACCTCGTAATAATATGTACGCACCCGGTTTTTCAATTCAACAATTGACAATTCATTTTTCAATTCTCTTTCTTTCACCTCTGCCTTCACCAGTTCTTTTCTCGACTTGAAAATACCCGGGAAAGGAATGGTTTGTGAAAACTGGAATGCATTATCAAACTGCCTGCTGCTGTATTGCCCCAACTGAGTATTAAAATTCAGTTTAGGCAATTCACCTGCTGTTCTCTCCAGGCTTTGAGCTGACTGAACTGCCAGGTAACCGGCTTTTATGCCGAGGTTGTTTTTTACTGCAATATCTATGGCTTCATCAGCGCTTGAAACCACCTTCACCTGCGCCAATGCTGGTATGTTAGAAACAGCCAGCATAAATATCAATGTTAGTGTGATTGATTTCATGTTGGGTTTTATTTTGATTGCTGAATTAAAAATGATGTACAATAATGGCAATACAAATAATGTAAGGAATGTAGCCGACATCAATCCACCGATTACAACTGTCGCCAAAGGTTTTTGCACTTCTGCTCCTGCACCTTGTGAAAGCGCCATTGGGATAAAACCAAGCGATGCAACGGTGGCAGTCATTAATACCGGCCGCAACCTTTCCTTTGTTCCATCAGTTACCCTTTTTATAATATATGCTACACCATCTTTTTCCAGTTGATTAAATGTGCCGATGAGGACAATGCCATTCAATACAGCCACACCAAACAAAGCAATAAATCCTACACCAGCACTGATGCTGAAAGGCATGCCACGCACCAATAAAGCAAACACGCCCCCAATTGCACTCATGGGTATAGCAGTAAAAATCAATGCTGCCTGTTTGAGTGAGTGGAATGTAAAATAGAGGAGCAGAAAAATCAGCAGCAATGATACAGGCACAGCAACCATCAGCCTTTTACTTGCATTCTGCAAGTTTTCAAACTGGCCGCCATAAGTGAAATAATAACCTGTAGGCAGTTTCACTTTGTTGTTTAATTTTTCCTGTATATCATTCACCACGGTCTGCACATCACGGCCCCTGACATTAAACCCAATTACAATTCTTCTCTTTCCTTCTTCACGGCTTATCTGTGCAGGCCCTTCTTTAAAAGAAACATTTGCAACCTGCGACAAAGGCACCTGGCTGCCATTGCTTAAAGGGATAAATAAATCAGCAACATTTTCCAATGAATTGCGGTAAGCGCTATCCAACCTCACTACCAAATCAAACCTTCTTTCATTCTCAAAAACCTGTCCTGTTGTTTTTCCTGCAAATGCTGTTTCAACCACATGATTGATGTCTTCAATATTTAAACCATAACCTGCAATCCTTGCACGGTCATATTCAATTGCAATCTGCGGAAGGCCTGTTGTCCTTTCCACCACAGGGTCGCTTACACCGGGAATATCTTTGATAACACCTGCAACTTCCGGAGCCAACGATGCCAGTGTATCTAAATTCTCACCGAAAATTTTTATTGCAACATCCTGCCTGATACCGGTCATCAATTCATTAAAACGCATTTGTATCGGCTGGCTTGGTTCTGCAATTACACCCGGTATATTTTCCAGTTTTTCTTTCATCATTTCTGCCAGCTCATTAAAATCATCTGTTGATACCCATTCATCTTTTGGTTTTAATACCACCATCAAATCCGTTGTATTCATCGGCATCGGGTCTGTGGCTACATCAGCAGCGCCGGTTTTACCCACCACCATTTTTACTTCAGGAAATTGTCTTATCATTTTCTCTGCCTGTAAAACTGTTTCTATTGTCTGCGAAAGTGAAGTGCCTTGCGGCAATACAAATTCAATGGCATAATCACCTTCTTCAAGTGTGGGAATAAATTCACCACCCATATTTTTAAACAGAAAAACACACAATACAAAAATTAAAATAGTACCGCCTACCAGCCAGTATTTTATCCTGATGGCTTTTTGTAAAAGGGGCAAATACATTCTTTGAAAAGCTGCCATCATCCTGTCTGAAAAACCTGTCTTGTGTGATATTTTTTTTGAGAGAAATAAAGCGCTCATCATTGGTATATAAGTCAATGATAAAATCAATGCGCCAAGAATGGCAAAGCTTACTGTCTTTGCCATCGGTGTAAACATTTTTCCTTCAATTCCGCTTAATGAAAGTATCGGCACATAAACTATCAGGATAATGATTTGCCCGAAGGCAGCAGACTTCATCATTTTACCTGCACTCATTTCTACAATATCATCCATTTGGTTACCGGTAAGAATGGTATTTGATTTTTTTGTTGCCAATACATGCAATGTGGCTTCCACTATGATGACTGCGCCATCCACTATTAAACCAAAGTCAATAGCGCCAAGGCTCATTAAGTTAGCGCTCACACCAAACACATGCATCATGGCAAATGCAAATAGCAAAGAGAGTGGTATAGCTGATGCAACTATTAAACCTGCACGCAGGTTTCCAAGAAAAATCACCAGCACAAAAATTACAATCAATGCACCTTCCACCAGGTTTTTTTCAACTGTGCCGATAGCCCTTTTTACAAGCTCCGACCTGTCCAGGTAAGGTTCAATCACCACATCAGCAGGCAATGATTGTTGTATTGATTTCATTCTTTCTTTTACACGGTTCACCACTTCATTACTGTTGGCACCTTTCAACATAAGCACAAGCCCACCCACTACTTCTTTTTCTCCGTTATAAGTCATCGCACCATACCGGGGTGGTGAACCCAGTTGCACTTTTGCCACATCACGGATTAATAAAGGGATACCAGATGCAGCATTTTTGATAACGATATTTTCAATGTCATTGATTGATTTCACCATGCCAATGCCACGGATAAAATAAGCGTTGGGTTTTTTATCAATATATGCGCCGCCGGTGTTCTCATTATTTTTTTCAAGAGCAGTAAAAATTTCGGGGATACTAACGTTCAGTGCCTTTAGTCTGTCCGGGTTTAAAGCCACTTCATATTGTTTGCTGATGCCGCCAAAACCTGTAACTTCAGCAACACCTTCAATACCGTACAACTGGCGGCTTACAATCCAGTCCTGCATGGTGCGTAAATCCATTGCAGAATATTTATCCTCGCTCCCTTTTTCCGGATGGATTACGTATTGATAAATTTCTCCAAGCCCGGTGGTTACCGGCGCCATTTCCGGTTGCCCTAAATCTTTCGGAATAATTTTTTCAGCCGACTTCAGTTGTTCACTGATGAGTTGCCTTGCAAAATAAATATCAACATCTTCTTTGAAAACCAAAGTAATCACACTCAAACCAAACCTGGAGAAAGAACGCATTTCTATCAGGCCGGGTATATTCGCCATTGATTTTTCAATCGGATAAGTTACCAACTGTTCCACTTCCTGGCTCGCAAGTGTAGGCGTATTGGTAATAATCTGCACCTGGTTGTTGGTAATATCCGGCACTGCATCAATAGGCAATTGCGTGGCGCTCCATATTCCCCAAATCATTAATGCCACAGTCATCATACCGATGATGAGTTTGTTTTTTATACTAAACTTTATAATACTGTCTAACATGATTGTATCAGTTAATTGAATAAACAGGAGACCGTTTACAATGATTCAAATTGCAAACAGCAGTTCCATTTTTGCGGAACATTGATATCCATTAACTGATTTTAGGCGGCTGCCAGATGTTCCCGTAGAATTCAGAAACAAAATTTACATCTTTTACAGGTGTAATGTTTTTTGAAAGAAAAGGTAAAACGGTCAGCAGGATTTTGTTATCGGTTACTTTAAAGGTTGTAGTTGCGTTACAACAATTGCACACACAAAACGGGCTGCAATTATCACTGCTGCCGGTCTGGTGTTTGTTTGTTTGCCCGGTAATAAAAGAGTTGTTTGTCTTATTCTGGCAATCATGAAAAGCATCAGTGCAGGGCATTGTAGTCAACCCCAAAAAATAGATGCCGAAAATGATTGCAAAAACTTTCATCCGCGCAAAAGTAATTACGATGTTTCTAAATAAAGAATAAAAAAATGAAAAAGCTTTTTCTATCGGTTTGTGTCTCCACCAAACGAAATACAAATTATTATTTCCTTACTCACTTCCCCGCAATGTCTCTTTTGCAAAGCATTGAGCACAGGAAAGGACATTGCGGTTTACGAAGCACAAATGTCTAGCATTTCCTGCAACTTTTTTTCCATCACATTCTCTCCAAAAGTTATTGTGTTTTTGCATTGAGGAAACTCATTGTTCTTATCGCAATTTAAAACTTTGCTCCGCTTTGTTTTGAAAAAATAAAAAAATATCGTTTACATAAAACCTCAATGTCCATCCCTCGCACAACAGCTATGCAATAAGGAAAAGAAAAGAAAAAGTGATAAACAATATTTCATTAGGTGAGAACACCAAAAGATAGAAAAATAAAAAACAAAGCCGCTGTACTTGCGGCATTGCTATTTATATTTAATAGCTCAATTACATTTATCTTGTTTGTTCTTCTTCTAATACTTTACCCGTAAGAGGGTCTACTATAAATGCTGTTGAACACCAATTAAAAAGACGAAGTTTATTGTCATAGAAAGAGATGCCAACAAAAGGGCATTTCATTTTTGAATAACCACCTATAGGATATTTCCGTTTTTCAATTTGCCATTTAATTTTTTTCTCTGCTAAGCTAACACCAAAGATGTTTTCTTCTAAAGGAGCAACCTTATCATATAAATCTATACGAACTATTAGCATGTCATCAATCTCAACAGATTCCTGAATAGGATAATCAAAAACGATTTCCTTATTATCATCAATAATCAATTTGTTTTTTTGTATATAATAATTGCCTTTCATATCATGGTATTATCTCCGGGAATATTTCCGGTTCTATTGGCTCTATCGGAAAATCAACAGGAGCTTCAATAGGTATGTCAATACTTGGCGTTACTAAAGGTACAGGTTCAATAAAATTTGAAGCTGGTATATTTTTCCTTCCCCGCAATGTCTCTTTCGCAAAGCCATGAGCACAGAAAAGGACATTGCGGTTTAAGAGCACGAAAGTCTATCATTTCCTGCAACTTTTTTTCCATTACATTCTCTCCAAAAGTTATTGTGTTTTAGCATTGAGGAAACTCACTGTTCTTTTTGCAATATAAAACTTTGCAGTGCTTTGTTTTGAAATAATAAAAAAAATCGTTTACAAAAAACCTCAATGTCCATCCCTCGCACAACAGCTTTGCAATGAGGAATAGGAAAGAAAAAGTGATGAACATTATTTCGATTGGTAAGGACACCAACCGATAGGAAAAAACTTTGCTCCGCTATGTTTTTAATTTTTAATAACGATGACGTATGTGTGTTCCATTGAAAGAAGGAAGAAAATAATATTGTTTACATAAAACCTCAATGTCCAACCCTCGCACAACAGCTATGCAATGAGGAATAGGAAAGAAAAAGTGATGAACATTATTTCGTTTAGTGAGGACACCAACCGATAGAAAAAGATTTTACAACGCCTGCAGGATATACAAAAGCTTTCTGATAATGAACAGGAACACATCTTTATTACCCTTGATGCCCTGATAAGAGATTTTAAAAATAAAAAAGCTTACGCCTCATAAAACAAAAGCCGCATCACTGCGGCTTTTGTTACTGCAGGTTTAAGTATCTTTTATCTGCTCTGACTGTAAAATAATCATGACCATCAATAGCAATAACCCCTTCATTAGGAGTAAAATAATAAAACCCTAAACCACTAATAGATACACCTATTGGCTTTAGCTCTAACCGATAAATAATTTTATCATTATCAAGAAAGGTTGTTTTCTTCCATATCAGTCTAAAGTTATAGCCGTTAATACGTACTGTCGTACCGACAGCTTTCCCACCATTAAAAAAAATCTCCCACTTTGCCTTATTCTTAATATACCAGCATCCATTTTTAATTTTAAACACATCCGTTGTACTATACTTGTTTGATGTATCATTAGTAAACAACCCCTTTTCCCTAAAGGAACTGTCTTTGTTATAGATTCGTGCATATTCAAATTGATATGAACCAGAAGAAGATTGGCTATCGTTCCTTGTTTGGTATTCTACAAAATGGAACTTCTTGATATTACTTTGGCTCAACAACAAAAGGGGAGTACAACAAACTACTACCGAAAAAAATATTTTAACCCAAACATTCATTTTTACCTCCTATTTTTTTTCTTCTTTTTTGGTTTCTTTCCATCCCATTTGTTCAATCGTGTTATACCAATTTTTATACTCTTGGTCATATGTTGTACCGTTCTTTTCAGCTATACCATTTATGTAGGTTTTAAAAGCATCAGATTTTTGTGCCCCTTCCCAAGAAAGTGCTTCTATTTGGCTGTCTGAAAATCCAAGCTTATTATCCGTGTTATATTCCTTTAATGCTGATAGCATTGTACTTTGGTAAGTACTAAATGTATTGTGATTTGCATCATCATCCTTGTTTGTTAATCCGATTTTTGCATGAATAGCCTCATGGATTAATGTTTTTGCCATTCCGATTTCAGTACGTCCCATTGAAACAACCATAGTCTTGCCATCTTTTTCTATCGGTTGGTGTCTCCACCAACCGAAATACAAATTATGATTTTTCATTTTTCCTTCCCCGCAATGTCTCTTTCGCAAAGCATTGAGCGCAGAAAAGGACATTGCGTTTTACGAAGTACGAATGTCTATCATTTCCTGCAACGTTTTTTCCAAACACATTTTCTCCAAAAGTAATTGTGTTTTTGCATTGAAGGAACTCACTGTTCTATTTGCAATATAAAACTTTGCTGCGCTATGTTTTGAAATAATAAAAAAAAATAGTTTACAAAAAACCTCAATGTCCATCCCTTGCACAACAGCTATGCAATGAAGAATAGGAAAGAAAAAGTGATGAACATTATTTCGTTTGGTGAGGACACCAACCGATAGAAAAAGTTTTTATTTTGTTCTTTGCTCTTGCTGTTTGCAACACATACAACCTTTGCGCAAAAAC
>CAYNTP010000040.1:0-35188 GCA_964400415.1 uncultured Parafilimonas sp. | reverse complement strand
TAAACTTTGTAAATTTATTGGAATTATCTGTCCGTGAAAATTAGGCCATCTCAGTATTCCATCTCTACTCCTTTTCGTTTATTATTTCATTTTTTCATAGAATTTAATATCCTTGCTTCAGCGAAGCAGTAATTGAATAATTATTGCTAAAACAAAAAACAATGTTATTGGCATTGTCTTTATAGAACATATTAGATGTAAGATTACGGCAATAATGAAAAGCATAATTAAAAAAATTAGGCTATACAAACCTCCATTTGATGCATAAAATGATGGCAGTAAAGGAATATTAAAATCTTTATTGTTTTTTATAAAATTATGAAAGCTATTAAACAAATTATTTGTATCTATATTATGGATTTCATTTTCCTCTCGAAAAAATGATAGATCTAAATTTTTCAGATTCTTGAAACAACAAATTATAGTTGCGAAGCGCCAATTCGGAAATAATATTTTATACCCCAAAAATTCATTAAATAAAATCTCTTTTACTTGTTCTATATCACCATTTAATTTAGTAGTAGTAACAATAACAATATGCCACCAGAGAGATTGGTTGTACTGACTGGCTCAACTCCTTTTCAAGTTTCACTTTCAGCTTCCAGCTTATCCTCCCTCAAGGTATTTCTCTTACGTGTTTTGATTGTTGTTGCTTGTAACATAAACTTCCTGACCCATTCGCCATTCTAACATTCAGTCTTTCGTCCTTCTGTTAGATCTCTACGATTTGCGAAGCTCGTTTCCGGCTTACTATGACCTCTGCTGACTTCTGAAAATACCATGATGTTATTCTTTGTTCTAACAACATACACAAAAAAAGGTTCGTTGTAATTCAACGAACCTTTTATATAAGTGCTTTTATAATTTCTAACTTGCTTCCACCATCACAATATCTTCTACCTTATATTCACCTGCATCTAATTTTCTTTTAGTCTCACTGAATGCATTCAATGTTGCTTCTATGTCTGCATCAGTATGTGTAGCTGTTGGTATCAGGCGGTAAATGATATCACCTTTTGGTATAACAGGATAAACAACAATTGAACAAAAGATACCATAATTTTCACGCAGGTCCATCACCATTGCAGTTGCTTCAGGCACGCCGCCTTTCATATAAACCGGTGTAACAACACTATTGGTTTTACCAATATCAAAACCTCTTTCTTTTAACCCGTTCTGAAGTTTTAATGCATTCTTCCAGAGCTGCTCTTTCAGTTCCGGCATAGCACGCAACATTTCCAACCTCTTCAGGTTACCGATTACAAAAGGCATCGGCAAACTCTTTGCAAAAATTTGTGAACGGATGTTATAACGGATATAATCTATTATTGTCCTTGGCCCTGCCATAAAGCCGCCGATAGAAGCCATTGATTTGGCAAACGTAGAAAAGTATAAATCAATTCCATCCTGGCAACCCTGTTCTTCACCTGCACCGGCGCCGGTTTTTCCTAATGTGCCAAAACCATGTGCATCATCCACCAGCAACCTGAATTCATAAGTATCTTTTAAAGCAACTATTTCTTTCAGTTTACCCTGGTCGCCTGCCATTCCAAATACACCTTCTGATATTACTAAAATGCCACCGCGTTTTTGTTTTTCAATCAATGCTGTGGCACGTTGTAATTGTTTTTCGCAATCTTCTATATCGTTGTGATGAAACACATAGCGGTGACCGGGGTGCAAACGCAAACCATCAATAATACATGCATGTGCTTCTGCATCATACACCACCACATCATGCCTGCCACAAATGGCATCAATTGCACTCATGATGCCCTGGTAACCATAGTTGAGCAAAATTGTATCTTCCTTATTTTCAAATTCGGCCAGTTCTTTTTCCAATTGTTCATGATAGTTGCTGTTGCCACTCATCATGCGTGCACCCATGGGGTAAGCCAAACCATAAGCTGCTGTTGCATCAGTATCCACTTTTCTTATTGTGGGATGATTGGCCAGGCCAAGATAATTATTCAGGCTCCAGACAATAACTTCCTTACCGCGGAATTTCATCCTGTTGCCAATTTCACCTTCAAGTTTTGGGAATGTATAATACCCGTGTGAACGTTCTCTGTGTTCACCGATTGGTCCGTAATGTTTTACCAATCTTTCAAAAATATCTGCCATTATATTATCAGTTTTCAAATTGAATTACCCACAGCAGCCAGTTTAAAAAAACGGTGCAAAGATAATGTTTTAGTATTGTTGTGCCAATTGGTTGAAGTTTATGAAGCGTTAATAACCTTTCTGATTGTGGTTTTCAGCGATTAACAATTTTTTATGTACTCACTGTAAAAAGCAAAAAAACACCTTCTTATCCTTCTTTAATACTTATTAATTTTAACTACAAGGTGAAGATTAAGCAATCTCACTACTTCATTTATTGTAACCCGCCATGTCCCCGGTATAATTTCACCGGCCCATCCAAAGCAACTTTTAATACAGTCATATATTCATCCTGCACATCTTCAGGAACAGTGATATATACCAATCCGGGAATTGGGCTAAAAGAAACTTTACCGACTATTTTGTATGAAAGATTTGCACCATTACCTACAACAGAAATATTTTTTATTTTATTCATCAATCCTTTTATCACCATTTGCCCAGATACTTTTCCGGGTAAAAATAAATACAGGTCTGTTGAGTCTTTTGATAATGTAGTTGGCCCGTAAAAATGACCTTGTGGCAACCCACCTAATGTACCGAAAATTGCTTCTGCATGTTTGTGGTCCCATTTGCCCAACTCTTTTAAAATATGCACCTGTTGTTCAGGGATTGTACCATCTGCTTTAGGGCCGATATCGAGTAATAAATTTCCACCGTTTGAAATCACATCTGCGAAAATGGTTATCACTTCATAAGGTGTTTTCCAGTTATCATCGTTTAAATGATAACCCCAGTTATCGTTTGTGGTCATACACAATTCCCACCAGTTATACTTTGGACGAACTACAGGAAAATTTTGTTCAGGTGTTTCATAATCACCATAACCCTGCAACCTACCATTGATAATTGTATTAGGGTTATCCTTCAATAAAATCTGTCTTACTTTTTCTGCTTCCCATTCTTCTGCACTGTGTTCCCAATCTCCATCAAACCACCACAAATCAGGTTTGAAATTTTCAGACACTTCTTTTATCTGTGCCTGGAAAAAATGCCTGAACCTATCCCACCTGTCATAATCATCTTCTATTTTATATCTGTTGCTATCCCTTAAAAATCCAGGGTAATCTTTATAGCTCCAGTCAATCAAAGAAAAATAAGCCCCGCATTTAATACTGTCTTTTCTCAATGCTTCAAAAAATGGTTTTATCACATCCCGTTTTGCAGGTGTATTTTTTACAACACTGTAATGGTCTTGTTTTGTATCCCACAATGCAACACCATCATGGTGTTTGGTTGTCATTACACTATAACGTGCACCACTTTCTTTTATCAAATCGGCCCACTGCTGCGGGTCATAATTTTTTGCAGTGAAACCATTCAATTGTTTCATGTAATCAGTGAAACTGATTTTCTTATTATAAAAACTCCAGCTTTCATCAACGCCGCCTACGGAATAAATACCCCAATGAATAAATATGCCAAGCTTAGCATCAGCAAACCATTGCATTTTATTTTTAATACTGTTGGGGTCAATTTTTTGTTGTGCTGAAAGAAAAAAAGGCAATACCAGCAATGGTAAAAATATCTTTTTCATAAAATCATTTTTTCAAAAGCAATGAAATAAAATGAGCGTACTGCAAATAAAACTTTCACTCCATAATCATCCATGCAATTTTTTTAAAAGCCAAAAAGCTTTTCTCAAAACATTCAGCACAAGATAATAAATGATTGGAAGTAATGATTATGCCAGACGATAATCATTCATAACGAAGGGCGATGATAGGATTTAAACGGGATGCTTTTACTGCAGGCCAGATACCGGCGAGTAAACCAACGAGTGAACAAATAATTATACCTGCAATTACCCAACCCCAGGGCACAGTAAACCCTGCATTTAAAAACACAGCAAAAATATTACCGATGAGTACACCTAAGATGATTCCGAAAATTGCACCCAATAAACTGATGATTACAGATTCAAATAAAAATTGCTGGCGTATATTTTTTCGTTTGCCGCCTAATGCTTTTATCAACCCCACTTCACGCGTTCTTTCATTCACTGATACAAGCATTATATTCATCAAACCAATAGCAGCGCCAAATAAAGTGATTAAACCAATAGCACCGGCAGCACCTTGTATGCTACCTAATAATGAAATAAACGTTTCCGCAAGTTTATCACTCTTTTCAATCGCAAAATTATCTGCATCAGTAGGCATCAGTTTTCTAACATTCCTGAATTCTGCTGTAGCTGCTGCAATAGCTGCGTCCACCTGTGAAACATCATTTGCCAACACACCTATTACAAATGAATTGCTTCCTAAACCTGTTCTCCGCACATTGTTATAAGAAGTGATAATTACATTATCAGCACGCAACAAAGCGCTTGAACCTTTTGATTTCAACACACCAATTACACGGTAAGGGGCGCCACCCACATTGATAAATTTATCTACAGCAATTTCGTTGTGTTCACCAAAAAGTTTTGTTGCAACATCGCTGCCCAACAGGCAAACATTACGGCCAGACTGCACATCCAATGGTGTTAAATTCCTGCCTGCTGCAATAGTAAAACCATTGACAAAAATATAATTTTCATCACCACCACTCATTCGCACTGTCGGGTTTGTTTTTTTATCCTTGTAATGGATATCATAATTACCAAAACCATTCAGTGAAATACTTACAATAGTGCCGGGATAATTATACTTTTGTTTAAACAGTTCGGCTTCATTCAACTGTATGTATTTATCAAGATTTGATTTTTTTACTTTTTTAGTTTTATCAACTTTATTATTATCATCATTATCATTAAAACGGAAACGCTCTTTGTAAGCAATTGTAAAACCATTAGCGCCCATTGTTGAAAAACTATCCCGCAAGCCATCATTCATTGCCTGAATCGCAGTGATGATGCCAATTAATGCCATGATGCCAAAAGCAATGATGGCTACAGTGATGCCTGTGCGCAGTTTATTGCTTTTAACAGTATTGAATGCGAGACTGAATGAATCTTTTAAAGTCATAGAAAAATACTTACTGAACGGGGTGTGAAGATAACATCACCAAAAATATTTACACCTGAATATTATGTGAAAGGTATCAGAATGCATTTTCAAGGTAAAATTTTCATTTAAAAAATGCATAAAATAAAAATCAGGTGATTAAAAATTATCAGCGTCCCTGTAAGCTTTTATCAATGCAGCTTCACCCTCTTTACCTTTAATTGATTTGCCATGTTCCATACCTAAGACACCAGTATAGCCTTTCTGAAAAATATGTTTAAAGATGTTATGATAATTCATTTCGCCGGTACCGGGTTCATTACGGCCGGGGTTGTCACCGATTTGCAGATATGCAATCTCTTCCCAGGCCATATCAATATTTTTAATGATGTTGCCTTCGTTGCGTTGAATATGGTACATATCAAATAAAAATTTACAGGAAGGTGAATTGACTGCTTTGCATATCTCCACTGTTTGATCAGAATGTCGAAGGAACAAATCAGGGGTATCACTCAATGCTTCCAGCACCATTATTAAATTATGTGGTTCAAAAACTGCAGCGCCTTGCCGGAGGGTTTCAATAACATTCACAGCCTGGTAACCCATTGGAAGGGTCCTGTCATAATTGCCCGGCACAACTGTTATCCATTTTGCATTACAACGTTTTGCAGTTTCAACTGCATCATGACATGATTGTAAAAATTTATTTCTCCATTCTTTATCCCCCGAAGTGAGTGAAGTTTTTACAGGCCAGTGATCAAAGTTCAAAACAAAGACACCCATTTTCATATCCAGCTTTGCCATCAAATCACCAATCTTTTTTTGTTCATCAACTGGGCGGTCCATCATGCCATTATCTTCAATTGCCCTGAAACCGTTATCATAGCCAAACCGTATCTGGTCAAGAAAATTTTTTCCTGCACTCTCTGCAAACATGCCATCATGAAAAGCATAATTTAAATGAAAAGCTGATGTATCTTTTTTATTTATTGAATTTGCTTTTACGGATGCTGCTGCAAAAACAGATGCACCGGCCATAACTGTTTGCTGCATAAATTTTCTTCTTTTCATATTGCCATTAATATTTTTTAATAAACAAATTTTTCAAACTGTGCCGGGAAAAATAGTATAAAATTTTTCCAGGGGTTAAATAAAACATTTAAAGACGATTCAAAAAAAATATTCATTTAAAAATATTATTGAAATCTGATTTTGCCTGCTATATTCATTCCATTATTTTTGCCGCCTGTTATTTGAATGATGGGGAATTAGCTCAGTTGGCTAGAGCGCTTGCATGGCATGCAAGAGGTCACCGGTTCGAGCCCGGTATTCTCCACTCCTCTTTAAGTTGTTGAAGTCTCTTTAATACAGTATCTACGATCAATTTTTTCTTTTCCAATCAGCAGTTGTTCTTACCAATAACAGGATAAAGAATGGAAGCTTTGATTAAAAAAAAACATATTTACCAATAAATAGAAAGATAATTGAAATACGTTAAAAAAGAAAAGCTGATTATCGGATGTTTTCGGGAATAAAGGAAATCCTTTTAAAAACAGAGTTCATTGTTTACAGTCTTATAAATTCCACTCTCCTGTTTTTTGCTTTGCCTGCTTCAGTATCATTTGATGACACAGGTTGCGATTCACCTTTACCATCAGTTTGAATACGGTTCCCGTCAATACTGTAATGATTAATTAAATATGCTTTCACTGATGAAGCGCGTTTTTTTGAGAGGTCAAGGTTGCTTGCATCACTGCCATCACTATCAGTATAACCGACAATTTTTATTTTTAAAGACGTATTGCTTTTTAATGCATCACCAAACTGGTTGATGATCGGATATGATTCAGGTTTGATCACATCGCTGTTTACATCAAACAAAATATCACTGGTGGAAGCTTTCCCTTCTTCCATCATTTTCTTTACCAGGAGGCTCCTTGCATCAGTTGTTGATGTTGCAATTTTTACATTACCAATAAACAAGCCTGCATTGGATGCAGGTATTTTTGGATAACTGGCAATATAGAATGTATGCAACATATCTGGAGTAAGCACCTTTGGCAGATCAATGATTTTTGTCTGATCAAGATATACACGCAACCTTGCTTTATTGATGGCAATGCTGACATGCAAAACTTTACCCGCATAATCAGTTAAAGGGAATGATTGTTTATTACCGATGGGATCAAGATCATTCAACCCGTAATTCAAAACATGCGTCTGCATATCATTATAATTATCCAACGAAACCCAGAAACGCTGTGAACGATATACATCTTGTGTGAGGATATTTTTAGAATCAGAAAAACCAAATTGAATAAACGGAACTACTGATGCATCCGGTGCATTCAAAAAAAGATCAAACTCAATGGTGTTGTTTTCCGGTAAAGCGTTTTTCATTTCCGGTGTTACGAGTGTATTGTCTGCCAATTCAAGCCACCTGCCCGCCACGCCATCAATCTGTGATACTTCTCCGGATCCGGTACTGTTCCATTTTGCAGGAAAATCCCCGATTGCATCCTGTGTAAAATCATCTGAAAAAACAACTGAATTCCCGGGTTGAAAATCAGAAAAAGATCCTTTAGACGAAGTAACTTTTGGGGCATTTGCGTTGACTGATTTGTCAATAGTAGAATTGTTTGACTGGCCAGGGTTATCTTGTTCGTTGGTGTTGTTGGTTGCAACGGCTGGCTGGCTATTATTATTTTCATTTTGTGTTTTATTTTTTTGCTTGTTCTTTTTCTTAAACAGGTTGCTGATGGCTTCATCACCTTTATCCACAACCTGGTCCACTTTTTCATCCACTTTATAATTGGCATCAGACTCTGCCCTGTCTTTTACACGTTCCCCCATTGTTTGCGCCGGCGCCTGGTTGCATATAAATACAAACATGGCTAAAGCAAGAAAAGTAGGTTTCATGGTTATCTTTTTTGTTCCTGCAAAACTATTATGGGAGGGAATCGCAAACAACTACATGATCATGTAGTTTGCCATGTCGGAATATCAACAAACAATTATAAAAAAACAGAAAGAAGTTTTTGGTTTAATGCTTTTGAAACTGCTTCTGTAGCAGAATGTACGTGTAGTTTATCATAAATTTTTTTGATATGGAAGCGGACAGTATCAATACTGACTTTCAGTTCTGCAGCAATCATTTTGTAGCTGTAACCGTTTACCAGGAATTGAAGTATGGCTGTTTCTTTTTCTGAGAGATCGGTTTTTTCCTGCTCTGTATTTTTTGCCTGGGGTAACATTGCAAGTACTTTTCTTGCAACAGATCCAGTCATTGGCGCGCCCCCATTCAACACAGTTTTTATTGCACCGGGAATTTCTTCTGATGCATATCTTTTTAAAATATAACCTGTAGCGCCTGCACAAATAGCATTAAAAATATTTTCATTATCATCAAACACTGTGAGCATTATCACAGGTAGTGCGTCATTAACTTTCCTGATACGCCTCACTGCTTCAACACCGTTTACACCAGGCATGTCAATATCCATCAACACCACATCAGGTTGTAATTTGCGGATGTCTGATTCAACAGTTTCAGCATTGGGCATGAGTACCAGCATTTCAGAATCTGCTTCTTCTTCCAACAGTAGTTTCATACTGTCACGCAATGCTTCATTGTCATCATATACCAGGATTTTTGCGGCCATGCAGTAAAATTATTGCTTAAGGTTTTAAAAAAAACTACATATTTATGTAGTCGGAATCACCAGGTCAATAGATGTACCTTCGCCGGGTTTTGACGCAATAGAGACACTCCCACTAAGAGAAGCAGCCCGGGTCTTCATATTTTTAAGTCCGCTTGATGAAGTTTGTTTTTCCGGATCAAAACCTTTTCCATCATCCTTTATTTCCATGTGTATATCAGAGTTTTGTTTTTCAATGGTTATATATACCTGCTTTGCAGCAGAATGTTTTGCAATATTATTTACAGCCTCTTTAAAGAACATCAGGAAATCTCTTCTTTGATTCATTTCGAGTGTTTGTTCCAGCACCTTTTCATCAATATCTATAGTAGTTATTATTTCCTTTGATTCCAGTGTATGTGCAATGTATTCTCGCATTCGCACCACCATATTTTCCATCTTATCATTTTCAGGCTTTACTGCCCATACAATATCACTGATACCCTGTTGTGCGGCCATGGATTGCTCCGTAATTTTCTGTATTAATGAAGAAGCCTTCGACTGGTCTTTGGCTATTTGCTTCCCTGATACTTCTGATAAAATTTTTATGCTGGTTAATGCAGACCCTACTTCATCATGCAGTTCTTTAGCAATGTTGGTCCTGATATTTAATAATGCTTCCTGTTCCTTTATCTTTCTTTTAAGCCGGTAACGGTTAAATAAAAAATATCCCGATAACAACAACAAACCTATACCTGCTATTAACAAATACCTTATCGTTACAGAGTTCTTCAATCGTCGTTGCTGCAACTGCTTTTCTTTTTCTGCAAGCTGCAGTTGTTGTGCATTATTCTTTGCAAGCAATTGTTGTTTTTCTATCTGTTCATTTTGTTGATTAATCTTCAACTCCTGCAGTTCTTTTGCCTGGGAGAGTAGCTCAATTTCTTTCTCTTTACGTTGTGCTTCCTGTTTATTACCAGCAATGAGAGCTTCCTGTTTTTCAATTTGCAGTTCCTTAATCTTCTGATCAGTATTCAACCGGGCAATTTCATTATCTTTTTTTGCAGCCTGGTATTTTGTTTCTATCTCAACAATACTGGAACGGGTATTTTCATTCACGATGCTGTCACGGTATTCAATATATTTTTTATAGTTATTGTAAGCATCAGTGTAATTATTGTGTGTTTTATAAAATTGAGAAAGGTAATAGTAAACATCTTTGAGATTATAATAATTATTCAACTTTTCAGACAAACGGAGCGCCTTTGTATAATTGGATATTGCTGCAACAGAATCACCTACCCTGTTGTAATCAAAACCTAATGCAATATACCTGCGGGAAAGCATTACAGAATCCCTGCCATTTTTCTCAAGTAAAGCAACTGCCTTTTTTTCATACATCAGTGATGTTGCATAATCCCCTTCGTGGCTTGCAAGAAGTGATGATGCTATATAAGCCTCAACCATTCTATTTTCATCTCCTGATTGCTCAGCATATTTAACACCGAGTTTTTGATATTCTTTTGCCTTCTCATCATTAAACCCAAGATATATCTGGCTAAGATTGTTATATGCTAATGACAGTTCAGAAGCGCTGGCTGTTTTTTTCCTGAGGTTTACCGACCTCTCACCATATTCGATAGCTTTTTCTTTCTGACCTAATGAATAATAAAGCCCTGATAGATTGTTCAGCACTACTGCCACTTCATTAGGATTAGGGTTTTCTATCTTATCATATATTTCGAGTGCATGTATAAGACATGCTGCCTGCTTTTCAGGTTCGGATTTTTGACCATAAGTAAAACCCATATCATTATATGCAAGCGCTGCATATTTAGATGCATGCGTGTTAAAATAAGTAGAAGTACACTTTTCAAACAATGCAATTGCTTCATCATAATCACGTGCATACATTTTCGATTGTGCCATTTGCATAATAGCAATCGCTTCAATTAAGGGATCTTTTATCTCTATGCCAATTTTATGTGTCTGCCGTGCATTTGAATAAGCTTTATTAAGGCTGTCCTGGTCAATATAAATATCTGATTGTTCGATTAAGGAATAAGCAAGGCCCTTCATAAAATTGTGTTCATCAGAATATTGTTGTGCATTTTTAGAATACAAAAAAGCAGCATCATAGTCCTCCTTTGCAAACATAGATTCTGCAGTATCAAGTAATGAAAAAATATATGCTGAATCCTTGTGATGATTTGATTGTGAATAAACCTCTATCACAGGTAACAAGATGAGGAAGGCACAAGAAATTATTTTCCAGTTGAAAGAAAAATATTTTTTAAGAAGCAGTTTCAAAGTATTGAAATAAAATTAAGGATGCGTTTTGATTAAGAGGCAAGAAAGTTAAAAAAAATTGCAATACCCAATTCATATGTTTGAAAAAAGTGCAATGAAATTTGTTTCCATTAATAATTTAGTATCCCAAAATTCTCAATCTTCCATAAGCTTATTGTAATAAACCAAATTTTGGCTGGCGACAGGTGCAATTTAATTTCAACAGGTAAACTGTGATGAAAAAAATCAATATCATCTTTTAACTTTTACAGTCAACTAAAGTCTTTCTTTATCATTTTTAAATAGATAAAATCTCAGGTTATGAAGAATGCGTTCCTCGTAATATTATTTTTATTGCCGCTTCTGAGTTTTAATAAAAGGGAAACAACTTCTTTTCCTTTAAATCAAAAAAATACTTCAATGTATTTTCCTCCTGTCAATGGCTCAGAATGGGAAAGAACTTCACTTAAGGATTTGGGATGGGATACAAATGCTGTAGCGCCGTTGCTAACATATTTAAATGAAAAACACACCAAATCATTTATGATACTTGTCAATGGCAGAATTGTTATTGAAAAATATTTCAATGGCCATACTCCAACATCTGATTGGGAATGGAACAGTGCGGGAAAAACTTTGGTAACTTCCACTATCGGTATTGCACAACAGGAAGGGCTTTTGAATATTGATGATAAAGTTTCAAAATACCTGGGCAAAGGTTGGTCGAGTGAACCTTTAGAAAAAGAAAATCAAATTACCATCAGGCACCTGCTTACAATGACTTCAGGATTGAATGACAAAAACCGAATTGTTGCAAAACGTAACCTCACATATATGGCAGATGCCGGAACAAGATGGGCTTATTCCAATGTTTTCGAATTATTAATGAACATCATCAGCAAAGCAAGCCATCAATCATTTGAATCCTATTACAATGATAAAATAAAAAATAAGATTGGCATGGATGGATACTGGAGAGATGGCCTTTTATTTACTATTTATCACAGCAACACCCGAAGTATGGCAAGGTTTGGATTACTCGCATTGAATAAAGGAAAATGGGAAAACAACCAGGTTATCAATGAATCATTTTTCCAGGAAAGTATAAGCACATCTCAAAACATTAATCCATCTTATGGTTTTCTTTGGTGGCTCAATGGAAAATCAAAATACATGGTGCCTGGTTCGCAAAAAGTCTATAATGGTTCAATGATACCAAATGCACCTGCAGATATGTATGCTGCTATGGGTGCAAGAGATGAAAGAATTTATATAGTACCGGATAAAAATATGGTAATTGTTAGAATGGGTGATGCATCTAACCCATTAAAACCAAGTTTTGCGATCTCAGGTTTTGATACTGAATTCTGGAGTAAATTAAATGACTTATTCAATGAAAAATAGTTTCCTGATTGATTGTTTACAAAAGAGAAAACTATGAAAAGAATTGGTTGTCGTATTCAACTTGTTCGTAAACTCAAACTAAAAAATTAATGTTGCAAAATACTTTCAATCAAAGCAAGTTCTTCAGGAGTAAACTCCAGGTTGCTGAGTGCACCAAGGTTATTTTGTAATTGTTCAACAGAACTTGCACCAACCAACACACTTGTTATGCGTTTATCTTTCAACAACCATGCGATCGCCATTTGTGCCAATGATTGTTTGCGTTGCATAGCGATTTCATTCAATCCTTTTATCTTCTCAATTTTCTCAACTGTTATCTCTGATTTTTGTAAGAAACCCGTAGGTTTTGCAGCACGTGAATCTCCAGGAATTCCTTTTAGATAACGATCAGTAAGTAAGCCTTGCGCCAATGGTGAAAAAGGAATGCAACCCACACCATATTCTTCCAACACATCTAATAAACCACCTTCCACCCAACGTTCAAACATTGAATATTTTGGTTGGTGAATTAAACAAGGTGTGCCCAATTGTTTTAAAATTTCAAATGCTTTTTTTGAAGTCTCAGCATCATAACTGGAAATGCCTGCATATAAAGCTTTGCCACTTTTGACAATATGATCTAAAGCCATCATTGTTTCTTCAAGTGGTGTGTCAGGGTCAGGACGATGCGAATAAAAAATATCAACATATTCCAGGCCCATCCTTTTCAAACTCTGATCACAACTTGCAATTAAATATTTTCTTGAGCCCCATTCGCCATAAGGCCCGGGCCACATTAAATAACCGGCTTTGGTGGAGATGATCAATTCATCACGGAGGTTACCATGAAAATCCTGTTTTAAAATCTTACCGAAATTCTCTTCAGCGCTTCCGGGTACAGGCCCATAATTATTGGCAAGATCAAAATGTGTGATGCCATTATCAAAAGCATAACGGATGATCTTACGCCCGTTTTCAAATACATCAACAGAGCCAAAGTTGTGCCACAGGCCTAAAGAAATTGCAGGCAACTTCAAACCGCTATTTCCGCAACGGTTGTAATGCATGGTACCATATCTTTCAGATAATGGTTGGTAACTCATAAAAAAATCTTTGATCAATTAATTATTTATTCCCTTCAATCTTTTTCAACTTCTCCCAGATTTCAGGAATACGTTTTATCCATACTAATTCCTTTCTTTTTGATTGTGCTTCTACTGCAGGGTAACCAAAATAAACTTTATTACCATCGAGTGAAGAAGGAACACCACTTTGTGCGAGTACTACTGCATTTGCACCAATCGTCAGCGTTTTACTTACACCTACTTGTCCCCACAACACAACACCATCTTCAATAACACAAGCGCCCGCAATGCCAACCTGTGCAGCAAACAAACAGTTACATCCAACATTCGTATCATGTCCTACGTGCACAAGGTTGTCCATCTTAGTGCCTTTACCAATACGTGTGGATGCAGTTACACCTCGGTCAATTGTACAGTTGGCGCCAATCTCAACATTGTCTTCAATAATTACATTACCACAACTCTGCATTTTCTTATACCAAACATCACGGTCTTTTTTTGTGTTGTAATAAAATGCATCACTGCCGATAACTGTTCCTGACTGGATGATAACATTGTTCCCAATCTCAGTATAATCCAAAAGACTTACGTTGGGATGGATGATACAATTTTTTCCAATCTTCACATCCTTGCCAATAAACACATTCGGCATGATGACAGAACCTTCTCCAACAACAGCATCTGCGTTTTGCAATTCTTTTGTTGGATGAAACGGCCGGAAATAGTTTACGATTTTTAAATAAGCTTCAAAAGGTTCATCGGTTACCAACAGGTTTTTTCCCTGTGGCACGTTTACATTTTTTGTGTTGATGATGATGTGTGTTGCTGCACTGTTCAGGCAGGTATCATAATATTTCGGATGGTCAACAAAACATAAATCACCTTCTTCTACTTTATGTATTTCATTAATGCCTTTAGCCTGTGATTCAGTGTCACCAATGATTTCAGCGTTGATCATAGTTGCAATCTGCGCCAATGAAACTGGTTGTGGAAACTTCATTGTTTTATTGTTTATAAATTTTTACAATTCAAAAAAATTCAGTTGATGATTGATGAAACTATATGATGCGTTTCAAAAAATTCAAACCACAAAGTTAAGTTGTTGCGGAACGATGAAACATCAACACACAATTTTATAACAACGATTTTGATGTTGAAAGTTTCAATTTTGAATTTTGCAAAATGTTTTCTATTAAGACAATTCACAAATAAATTTCAAATTGTGAATAAAATTGTTTGCATTTTTTTTTGTGCATGAAAAAACTATATATAATATTGTGTCGGGAAATTTATTTCCCAGTTACTTACTAACCCATCTATATACAAAGTCCCGCATCTGCGGGATTTTTTTTATTGAAAAATGTTCCGCTATTTTATCATATACAAACCATTTAAAACTTTATCACAGTTTACAACTGATGAAGAAAAACAAACGCTTGCCAATTTTTTTTCTGTACCAAAAAATGTTTACCCTGTTGGAAGGTTGGATGAAGACAGTGAAGGATTATTGATATTAACGAATGATAAAAAGTTGAATCACCGTTTGCTTGATCCTGCATTTGAACATGAAAGAGAATATTGGGTACAGGTAGAAGGAAACATTTCACATGATGCTGTAATGCAGATGCAGCAAGGGTTACAGATCAACATAAAAGGCAAGCAGCATTTAACAAAACCAGCAATAATTGAAATTTTTAATGAAGCACCACAGGTAGCTGAACGCAATCCTCCTGTTCGTTTCAGGGCGAATGCAACAACATCATGGATCAAAATAATTTTGAAAGAAGGTAAAAACAGGCAGGTAAGAAAGATGACTGCACAGGTTGGTTTTCCCACATTGAGATTGATAAGATACAGGATAGAAAAAATAGAATTGAAAACAATGCAACCAGGTGACATCATCGAGCTCTCACAAAAATCAATCTACAAAAAATTGTTTGATGGAAATTTATGAAGCCAGCAACGGAAATTACTTTATCACAACTGATAAGTCAAAACTCCAGGTGGATGTGATACACCAATTTCTTTCTAAAGAATCTTATTGGGCAAAAGATATCCCGGAAAAAATTGTTGAAAAGGCAATTGAAAATTCATTGTGCTTTGGTTTATTCCTGAAAGATGCAACTGGAAAAACTTCAGACACACAGATTGGTTTTGCTAGACTGGTTACTGACAAAGCAACTTTCGCTTATCTCGCTGATGTGTTTGTTTTGAAAACACATCGTGGTAAAGGTTTATCAAAATGGTTGATGAATGTAATTCAATCACATCCTGAATTACAACAACTGCGCAGATGGTTGTTGACAACAAAAGATGCGCATGGATTATATGAACAAACAGGCTGGACAAAAGTACCTGAAGATTATGTATATCGTTTTATGATGCGGCACAATCCTGATGTTTATAAAAACAAAGAAGGCCAATAAATCAATTGATATAAAATGACTGATTAAAAATTATATCAAAGTCTCGCCCTGTTTGTACTTACCTGGCATTCAAAAAAAAACCATCAACCGGTTTGATTGATGGTTCCATATTATGTGTGAAATTATTTTATGTATTTAACATTAAAGGCATCACAAGCATCATCAGATCTTCATTATCCGTTTTCTCAGTTGGTTTTATAATACCTGCTTTATTTGGTGTTGACAATTCAATAACTATCTCTTCACTATCAGATGCGTTCAATAATTCTACCAGGAATTTTGCATTGAAAGCAATTTGTAAATCTTCACCATCAAACTCACAATTCATTCTTTCTGTTCCTTCAGAGCTGAAATCAACATCCTGCGCTGCCAAAGTAAGTTCACTTCCGCTTATGCTAAGTGCAACCTGGTTAGTGCTTTTATTACTGAAGATATTGATGCGGCGCAATGCACTTTGAAAATCTGTACGGTTCACCGTAAGCTTATATGGATTATCAACAGGTATCACTACTTTATAATCAGGAAAACGGGCATCAATCAATCGGCAGCTTAAATGTGTTTCACCATGCTTTACAAAAAAATGATTCTTGTTATAGCTGACAGTTATTTCTTCATCATTATCAGGCAAAGCATTTTTTAAAATGCTCAATGGTTTTTTGGGGACGATGAAACTATCAGCTTTTGAATTGGTAACATCAGTCCTTTTATATCGTACCAGCCGATGAGCATCAGTGGCAACAAACTGAACAGCGCCTTTTGAAAGTTCAAAGAAAATACCTGTCATAGCAGGACGCAAGTCATCATTGCTTACAGCAAATAATGTTTTATTGATGCCATTTAACAATGCGCTACCTGTGAGTTTAAAATTATTGGCATCATCAGCCACAGGGGCTTTTGGAAAATTGTCAGGGTTTTCGCCCATGACTTTATATTTACCGTTGTCACTTGTTATTTCAACTGAGAAATTTTTATCAATATTAAAAGTGAGTGGTTGATCAGAAATGTTTTTAAGAGAATCAATCAATATCCGTGCAGGGATACAAACTTTTCCATCGGTTTTACTTTCAACATCCATCTGAACACCCATTACAGTTTCAAGGTCGGTGGCAACAACGGTTAATTTTTTATCTTCTATCTCAAATAAAAAATCTTCGAGTATAGGCAAAACCGTATTGGCATTTATTACACCACTAATCTGTTGCAAATGCTTTAGCAATGCTGAAGAGGAAACAATAAATTTCATCTTTATATTGATTTTATTTTTACTGCGGCTAATTTAATATGGATAAACAATATGACACTATTTTTTCGCAGTATGGGCAAACCTAAAGCAAAAAAATTTACTTGCCCACCGGTTATTCGTAACTAAAACCGGGTGCCTGAAAAATGTGAATTGTTTGTGCTAAAAAATTATACAGGTACTGTATGAGATAGCAACTCTGATATTTTCTCCCTGTTCAACGGCTTCACAATGTAATCTTCCACGCAATTAAAGCGGCGGGAAAATTCTTTGTCTTCATCATTCATTGAAGATGTAACGAGGAAAACATGAATGTCTTTCTGAATGCTGGGTTTTAAAACCTGGTAAGCATCCAAAAACTCCCACCCATTCATCACCGGCATATTTACATCAAGAAAAATAACATCAGGCAGTTCTGCAGGATTGCTCACATTAGTTTCCAAATACCGGATTGCTTCTTCACCATTAGAGCAAATCTCAATTTTGCTTGCATTGCCTGTTGCCTCTAAAGTTTTTCGGGATACAAATTGATAAATTGCATCATCATCGATAAGTAGTACGTTCACACTGGTTCTATACATAGGACTTCAATAAAATTGGAACTTCAAATTAAACTAATTTCTTAATTATATTCAAAAAAATTTTTTTTGGCATTGGTTATCAGGCCCCATCTTATGGAAAATACCCGTGAATTGGCTAAAAAATCGTTTGATTTGCTGAATCTTTTCATAAAAACAAACACACCTTCAAATGAGAATTTGCTTAATAATCTTAGTCTTTTGCCCCTTTATTTTAAAAGCACAACTGACAGTTCCTCAAATAATGAAAGACCAAAAATGGATTGGCACTTCACCCTCACAGGTCTTTTGGAATTATGACAGCAAGTCTATCAATTTTATGTGGAACCCTGATAATAACAACAGTGATTCTGCTTACCAGTATAATTTATCAAGCCATAAGATTGATAAGCTTTCTTATCTCGATAAACGAATGGCACGTGATATTTCATCCGGCAATTACAATATTGCAAAAACAAAAATCACCTTCACCCATGATGGTGATGTTTATTTATTGAATATCGCAACCAATAAAATGCTGCGCATCACACAAACAGCAGATGAAGAATATAATCCTTCATTTTTGAAAGATGATAACAAAATTGTTTACCAGTTGAATGATGACCTGTATGCATGGGATGCTTTAACCGGTACTACAACACAACTCACTCATTTTGTAAATAAACCTGCACCATCCAATTTTGAAAATATTTCACAGCAACAAAAATGGCTTGACAATGAAGCTTTGCAAACTTCTTCTGTCATTAAAAGCAGGAAAGAAAAATCTGAAGCAACAAAAGCTTTTTTGAAAGACCATAAAGATGAAAAACCATTACGAACAATTTATACCGGCAATAAAGAAGTTCAAAACCTTATGGTCAGCCCTGATGAAAGGTTTGTAACCTATATACTCTATGAAAGAAATGATGATGCAAAGTTGACCAAGGTTCCTGATTATGTTACAAGTGATGGTTATGTAAAAGATAAATTATCCCGGCCAAAAGTAGGCAGGCCTGATGACTGGTCAGCATTTTATGTGTTTGATAAATTAAAAGATACAGTTATTAAAGTATCTACTGATTCTATACCTTATATATCCCAGGTGCCGGAATATAAAAAGCTTTACACAACAGATGATACTGTTCCAAAACCGCGGAATGTATATATACAAACAGTGTCATGGAATGAAACAGGCACATACTGTATAGCAGATATTTATTCATTGGATAATAAAGACCGTTGGATCATGCAACTTGATCCTGCAACAGGAGCATTGACTTTAATTAATCACCAACATGATGAAGCATGGATTGCAGGGCCTGGTATTGCATGGCAGGACTACGCCAATATCGGATGGATAAATAATAATACTATCTATTATCAAAGTGAAGTAACAGGTTATTCTCATTTGTATGCATACAATTTAGATACCCGAACAGGTATTGCATTAACCAATGGTAAATATGAAATTCAAAAAGCAGTTTTAAGTAAAGACAAAAAATATTTTTATCTCATTACCAATGAAGAAAGCCCTGTACTGCAAAATATTTACCGCATCAATGTGGATGGCAGCAATAAAATAAAACTCACTTCATTCAAAGGTGGATATGAAATGTTTATTTCACCTGATGGTAACCAACTTGCATACCTGTATTCTTATCAAATCAAACCCTGGGAACTATACCTGCAGGATTTGAAACCAAATGCCAAACCACAGCAACTGACTGATAAAGGCATGAGTGATGCATATAAATCATATCCCTGGCGTGATACAAAAATTTTTACTTTCAAAGCAAGAGATGGCGCTGATGTTTATGCACGCATATATGAACCAAAACCCGGAACAAAAAATAATGCAGCAGTAATTTTTGTACATGGTGCAGGTTATCTGCAAAACGTGGACTATTGGTGGAGTTATTATACAAGAGAAATGATGTTTAATAATTTATTAGCTGATAAAGGTTATACTGTTTTAGATGTTGACTACCGGGGCAGTGCAGGTTATGGCCGCGACTGGCGCACCGGGATTTATCGCTATATGGGTGGAAAGGATCTCGATGATGAAGTAGATGCAGCTCATTACCTGGTGAAAAATTTCGGAATTGATTCAACACGTATCGGCATGTATGGTGGAAGTTATGGAGGCTTCATGACATTGATGGCGATGTTCACAGCGCCTGATGTTTTTAAAGCGGGAGCAGCATTAAGGCCTGTAACAGACTGGGCACATTATGATCATGGATACACATCTGCAATTCTGAATGAACCATTTACTGATAGCATTGCTTATGCTCGTTCATCACCCATTAATTTTGCAGCAGGATTAAAAAATCATTTATTGATTTGTCATGGCATGGTTGACATGAATGTAGAATTCCAGGATGCAGTGCGTTTAACACAAAGATTAATTGAGTTGGGAAAAGACAACTGGCAAATCGCACCATACCCTGTCGAAGATCATGGATTTGTAGAGCCCAGTAGCTGGACAGATGAATACAAAAGGGTATTAAAATTATTTGATGAAAATCTGTTGAAATAAGATATTGAAAAGAAAGACGAATAAATCTGTTTCATCATTTTGCAATTACCAAATTGAGCAAAAGAGTGATATTGATTTTTTGTTTGAATTATTTCCAGATACAGAAAATTATATTGAAACAAAAGAAGCTTTACGAAATTATTTAAGCAAATTTTTTGACAGAAGAATTGACTTAGCCAAACCACATTCATTAAAACCTCATTTTAAAAAACGCATACTTCAACAAGCTATTTATTCGTAAAAACTATAAAGAAAAAACCATGTGGGTTCCACCACATAGTTTTTATAATAAGTGATTTACAAAATCTTTTTTAACCCCCCGAAGAATCAAAAACCCGTAATTCGTAACCTG
This sequence comes from uncultured Parafilimonas sp., assembly GCA_964400415.1. GTDB lineage: Bacteria > Bacteroidota > Bacteroidia > Chitinophagales > Chitinophagaceae > Parafilimonas. Next base: position 14,568 of record CAYNTP010000040.1, on the reverse strand, counting down.
CCTACCGGCAGGCAGGTTCGTAATTCTTAATTCGTAATTTTTAATTCTTACAAAGTCTTCAACACATTATTCATATTCCTTACTGCTTCAGCGCTTTTGGCAAATGCTGCTTTTTCATCATCGTTCAAATCAACTTCAACGATTTTTTCCCAGCCATTTTTCCCGATAACAACCGGCACACCGAGGCAAATATCTTTCTGGCCAAATTCACCATCGAGATAAACACAGCAGGTAAACAATTTCTTTTCATCACGCACAATAGCTTCTACCAAAGCAGCGCCTGCAGCGCCAGGTGCATACCATGCAGAAGTACCAATCAGTTTGGTAAGTGTAGCGCCACCCACCATTGTATCTTTTACAATTTGCTCCTGTTGTTCTGCACTTAAATATTTTGTAACAGGCACGCTGTTCCAGGTTGCTTTACTGATTAAAGGAATCATGGTAGTATCTCCATGTCCACCCACAACAATTGCATTCAAATCAGCAGGGCTGCAACCCAAACGCTGGCTCAACTGGTACCTGAAGCGTGCACTATCCAAAGCTCCACCCATACCAATAATTCTGTTTTTAGGTAATTTGCTCGATGTCAATGCGAGGTAAGTCATTGTGTCCATCGGGTTGCTGATAATAATAATGATAGCATTGGGAGAATGTTTCAAAATATTTTCAACCACACCTTTTACAATACCAGCATTGGTACCGATAAGTTCTTCACGGGTCATCCCCGGTTTACGCGGCAAGCCTGATGTAATAACAACTACATCACTATCAGCAGTCTTTGAGTAATCATTGGTGCTGCCCGAGATACGGGTATCAAAACCAAGCAATGCAGCAGTCTGCATCATATCCTGGGCTTTGCCTTCAGACAGCCCTTCCTTAATGTCAAGCAATACGACTTCTTGTGCCAGTTCTTTGCGCACAATGTTATCGGCACAGGTTGCACCAACTGCTCCGGCACCTACAACAGTAATTTTCATTCCTTAAATTTTTATGATGAAATAAATAATTTCGGGTTGCAAAGGTAATAAAGCAAGCATGTAACTGTACGTTTTCATAAAAAGAATAAAAAATTTTCCACTTTGTTTACAGTTTTACAAACGAAATTTCTATGCTCAGAAAATATATTTTAGTTTTGCATGACCACTGAGAAATTTTATCTCTCCGGTCACCGGAAATAATCAATTTAAATAAGACAGATGAAAACAAAACACAGTTTTTCTGTGCAGGTTTTCTTTTTTTATTGAATTATGTTGTGAAGACAGTGTGTTATGCCTGAATCAATAACTGGAGATGTTTTATAGTAGCACTGAATGGGACAATCAACCGGTATTTTAAAAAACAATCAACTTATTTAAACAGATATTAATTCATATTTATGGCTAAATATATTTTTGTTACCGGTGGTGTAACCAGTAGTTTAGGTAAAGGCATTATTGCCGCTTCGCTTGCAAAACTTTTACAGGCGAGGGGTTTCAGGGTGACTATCCAGAAATTTGACCCATATATTAATGTTGACCCCGGCACATTAAACCCTTATGAACACGGTGAATGTTATGTAACTGAAGATGGCGCAGAAACAGACCTCGACTTAGGCCATTATGAGCGGTTCCTTAATATATATACATCACAGGCCAACAACGTAACAACAGGAAGAATTTATCAGACAGTCATTGAAAAAGAAAGGGCTGGAAAATTTTTAGGAAAAACAGTGCAGGTGGTTCCGCATATCACCGATGAAATAAAAGAACGGATGTTGCTTCTCGGCAAAGACGGCAACTATGATATTGTGATTACTGAAATCGGCGGAACTGTTGGTGACATAGAAAGCCTTCCTTTTATTGAAGCTGTCCGACAATTACAATGGGAATTACCTGATGGTGATGTATGCGTTGTTCACTTAACATTGATACCTTATCTAAAAGCAGCCAAAGAATTAAAAACAAAACCAACACAGCACAGTGTAAAAATGCTGAGTGAAACAGGTGTGCATCCTGATATTATTGTTTGCAGGACTGAAGAAAGCCTTAGCAACGACCTGAAAAGAAAAATTGCTTTGTTCTGTAATGTAAAACCTGAAGCAGTGATTGAAGCAATGGATGCTTCTACAATTTATGAAGTACCGTTGGCAATGTTGCGTGAAAAACTTGACATCATCACGTTGAGGAAATTAAATACAACACTTGTTCCTGAAGCAGACCTTACACAATGGAAAGCATTCCTTGATAAACTGAAATATCCAAAAAGCAAAATCAATATTGGTTTGATTGGAAAGTATATGGAACTGCAGGATGCATATAAATCTATTCTCGAAAGTTTCATTCATGCCGGCGCCATGAATGAAGTAAAAGTGAATGTGGTAGATGTTCACAGCGAGACATTGAACAAGCATAACATAAAAGAAAAATTAGAACCGCTTGATGGGTTGTTGGTTGCTCCTGGTTTTGGTTCTCGTGGTATTGAAGGTAAAATAATGGCAGTACAATATGCACGTGAAAACCATCTTCCTTTCTTCGGTATTTGTCTCGGTATGCAAATGGCAGCCATTGAATTTGCACGTAATGTTTTGGGTATTGAAAAAGCGCATTCAACAGAAATGGATGAAAATACTCCTGACCCGGTGATAGATAAAATGGAAGAACAGAAGAAGATTGAAAAGATGGGTGGCACTATGCGTTTAGGTGCTTATCCCTGTGAAATAAAACCTGGTACACTGGCACACAAAATTTATGGCAAAACATTGATTAGTGAAAGGCACCGTCACAGGTATGAATTCAATAATAAATACCTGGAGCAATTTGAAGCACATGGTATGATAGCAAGCGGCACTAATCCCGATACAAACCTGGTTGAAATTCTTGAAGTGAAAGAACATCCTTTCTTTATAGGTGTACAATATCATCCTGAATTAAAGAGTACAGTTGAAAGCCCTGCTCCATTATTTGTAGAATTTATTGCGGCTGCAAAAAATTATAATGAATCACGCAGTAATGTAAAAAAACCGGTATTACAGGGTGAGATGATGTAAGGTTGCAGATTAAATGTGAAACTATTTTGCAATCACATTATTAGATAGCATATAGTTTTACCAGATAGTTTTCAACTACTGAATTGTTGGATTAATTTTTTAACCGAATAATCTTTACATGGAGATTAGAGTTATTGAAATCTAATCAAAGCACCAACCAAATTTTTATTTCCTGCTATAATTCGGAGCTTCCCTTGTAATTTCAATATCATGTGCATGGCTTTCGCGCATGCCCGCATTTGTAATTTTTACAAAGCTTGCATTTTTGAGTGCATTCAAATTTGCAGCGCCGCAATAACCCATACCTGCCCGCAAGCCTCCAACAAATTGAGCCACCACTTCGCTCAGGTAACCTTTATAAGCAACACGGCCTTCAATTCCTTCGGGTACAAACTTTTTAATATCATCTTCCACATCCTGGAAATAGCGGTCGCTGCTTCCCTGTGCCATTGCTGCAATACTGCCCATGCCCCTGTATTCTTTAAATTTCCTGCCTTCATAAATAATAGTTTCACCGGGGCTTTCTTCCGTACCTGCAAACACGCTACCCATCATCACAGTGTCTGCGCCTGCAGCCAAAGCTTTTACCATATCACCGGTATAACGTATGCCGCCATCTGCGATTAACGGTATGCCTGAAGTTTTCAATGCTGCAGCAGCTTCCATCACTGCTGTCAATTGAGGCACGCCTGTACCGGCAACAATCCTTGTAGTACAAATAGAGCCCGGCCCTATACCAACCTTTACCGCATTTGCGCCGGCTGATGCTAATGCTTTTGCTCCCGCAGCAGTACCAACATTCCCGGCAATCACCTGCAGGTTTTTAAAATTTTTCTTTAATGCTTTCAATGCATTGATAACTCCCCTGCTGTGTCCATGTGCACTGTCAAGTGTCACCACATCAACGCCTACATGTATTAATGCTGAAGCCCTGTCGTTGATATCTTTTGTGATGCCGAGCGCTGCACCCACCAGCAACCTGCCAAATTCATCTTTCACAGCATTGGGATAATTGCGCAGTTGCAGTATGTCGCGGTATGTAATCAACCCTGTCAGCTTTCCCTGTTTGTTTACGACAGGTAATTTCTCAATTTTATATTTATGCAGGATGGTTTCTGCTTTTTTAAGATCAGTGCCGTCAGGTGCAGTAATGAGGTTTTCTTTTGTCATTACATCGCTCACCTTTTTTCTTTTATCAGTTTCAAAACGCAGGTCACGGTTGGTGAGGATGCCAACAAGAGTTTTGGTTTTATCAACAATCGGGATACCGCCAATTTTATTTTCTTTCATCAGCCTCAATGCATCACCTATTGTTGCATCGGTCAATAAAGTTATCGGGTCAATAATCAACCCGCTTTCGCTTCTCTTCACTTTCCTCACCTGTTCAGCCTGTTTTTCTATTGACATATTTTTATGCAGGATGCCCAGCCCGCCTTCTCTCGCCAACGCAATAGCAAGGTTGGCTTCAGTGACTGTATCCATTGCCGCAGACAGCATTGGGATATTCAGCTTTATTGATTTTGTCAGTCTTGTAGAAGTATTTGTTTCACGCGGCAGCACTTCACTGTATGCCGGAACGAGGAGAACGTCATCGAAGGTTAAACCTTCACCAAAAAAACGTTGTGGTTTGGAAGAGCTCTTTATTGTTGCCATGTGCAAAGATATATCCGCAAACTATTGCTCCAAAATTTTGATGGCAATGGAAATTGTTAATAAAGAAATCCTATTCACATGAATCATCCGGATTATGTAACAACAAAATATTTTTTTAAAACTTAATAATACACCAGGTTTTAGTTCTGGTTTAGTGAATATTTTATTTACCCAACACTTCTGCTAATTTATTTTTCAAAGCAACATCCCGTAAATCTTTTGCGATAATGATACCATCAGGGTTAATTAAAAAATTACAGGGAATTGCGCTGATGCCATACATAACTGCAACAGAATTTTTAAACCCTTTCAAATCGGAGACTTGCTGCCAGGGCATCTTATCTTCATTAATGGCTTTCTTCCATTCATCCAGTTTCTCATCTAATGATACTGCCACAACAGTAAAGTTTTTGTTCTTATATAAATTATATGCGCTTAAAATATTTGGGTTTTCAGCCCTGCAGGGATGGCACCAGCTTGCCCAAAAATCAAGCAATACAAACTTCCCTTTATAATCTGCCAACCTGATAGGATGGCCACTGGTATCATTTTGCACAAAATCAATAAATGGTTGCCCGATTGCACTTCTTTTTAGAACTTCTAATTTTTTGGCAATTCTTATTCCTGCATTGGTTTGTCGAGCATAAACTGATAACGACTTGTATAATGAATCAACTGAATAATAATCATCCTGCATTGCCTTATCTTCTATCAGAGACAGACTCACAATGCTTGAAGGATGAGTTATTATAAATTCTTTTCTTATTGCATTAATTTCAGAAAATATTTCGCTTTTCTTTTTCCCCCATGCCAATTTCGCATTCTCATCTTTATGCCCTGCCTTATAAACACTATCTTCAAATAAAGCATCATACCTGTTCATTGTATTTTCAACAAGTTTATTATAATCACCAAATTCTTTTTGAGGCCTTGAACCTGTAACTCTATAACCTAAAGAATCTTCATTCTCATCAATGTGAATAATTGCATTTCCTGTATCAATATAAAACCTAAATACATGATATCTCATATATAGAATAACTCTTTCAGGTTGTGCCACCACACCTTTCCATTCAAATTTTCCATCATTTACTTTAAGGGTATATCTTTCAAATGAATCTACAATCGGTATTGATAACCCTATAACTGAATCTTTCAAACCAGTTATGTTTCCGTAAACCCTTGTTGTGTCACCAGCAAAACTATTTACATGAGCCAGGCAGAAAATAACTACGATTGCAAGCATTGAATTTTTCATAAATGATTATTTAGGTTTATGAGCAAAAGAATTAAAAAAACAACTCTATTAATTCTAAGAATTTTAAAATCGGGCAACAGGGCAATATAAAAATAAGGGCAATATAATCTTTTTTAAATCATTTCAAAAATTAAAATCCAAAAAGAAGATTCATTTTTTAATTAAACACAATGAAAAATTTCTGAAAGAATAATAACAAAAATCCAATTGCAACCAGGCATAAAAATATTGATTCCATCTTTCTTATCATCCATAAAAAAAAACAACTATCTACTTTGTTCCATCATCTGACACCTGTGGCGGCACTAATTTCTTCTGGAGATAAGCATCTGTATGATCAATTTTTATTTCAACCCACATGGGCAAGTGATCAGACATTTGGTATGTTCTCCAGTATGTTTTATAATAAAGTGACTTATCTTTTCTATCAGTTCCTTTTTCTGTTTTGTAATAAGCATCACCCATCAATGGGATATAAGTGTTTTCATCTGCTTCAGTAAACACAACATCATAATAATTGAATATGCCGGCCTTGCCTGTTGTTTCAAATTCATTGGGTTTTACATTGAATGCAATCTGGTCATAAAATTTATTTTGCAAAGCATTTGATGGCAGGTTCTGCAATTGCTGTGGCACCTGGAAGCCGGCAGATAAAATTGCTGAGTATGTTTCATCTTCAGGACTGTAAATATTAAAGTCACCTAACAGGATTAAATTGTTTGACCATTCATACTGATCGTCAGCTTTTTTTGCAAGCGCCTGTGCTATGTCAGTAATTTCTTTTATCCTGTCTGGATTGTTTGCAGCACTGCTACCATACAAAATATGCACAGTGCAAAGAATAAAGTTTGTCCAACCTGCTTTGAACCCGCACATATATGGTGTCCTTGCCAATTGCTTTACCGGTTGATAAATAACTTGTCCTGTCTGCGGATCTTTTGTTTCAAAAGGTGGCAGCACCACTTCACCTGCAAGCCCGCCGAATTTTACTTTTCTTGTATCAAATAAAAATGCAAGCCTTTCTTTATTTCCCTGTGAACCTTCGGTAACATCAGTTACGATATACTGCCAGTCGCCTCCTAAAATGTGCATTAATTTTTTTAATGCTTTCAAATCCTGCCGCACTTCCTGCACAGCTATTATATCAAACTTTGAAATGATTTCAGCTATATAATAATATGCTTCATCTGCACGGTCGCCATAAGCAGGCGAATCAAACTCCCTGATATTCCAGGAAGCAATGATGAGGTTTGATTCCAAATGTTTTTCAGGAATTTCATTGATAAGTTTTGTCCTGAGTTTCAGTAACCTGTCAATAGTACGTTTACCATTGACTGAATGTTCATTGATGTATTGATAGAATGGCATGGTGTTTTTATTGTCAATAAAAATAAACCATATTTTTCAGATGATTGAAAATTGTGTGCTAGATGCACAATCTATTAAAGTTATAAATTGATTGCTTTCACTTTTAAATATTCATCTCCCTTTATCATCCTGCAAGGCATAAGTACAGTTGCAGATTATCTTAAAATACATGCAAAAGATATTTTTTTAAAATGGCTATGATGTTTGCAGCAAGATTATAAGAAATACATAGCATAAAGTTTTACTACATCATTAACTCCACTGATAAACAAGGCAACCATTTACACACAGGCGCAAAAAGTTTTTCGTTGAATAAAATATTTCCATTAATTAATTTGAAGTTGTGTTATCGGTTGCACAATATTTATCTTTGAAAATCTTTTATTCCTAATTTTTATAAATGAAAAAAACAACAACTGTTTACCTGTTCATGTTGATGGGCATGTCTGTAATGGCGCAAACAAATGTTACATGGGTTTCAACCACTCAAACAAAACAATGGGTTACCCATAAAAACCCTGTAATTACTTCTCAACAAAATAAGGCTGATGTTGAAATACAGATTGATAAACCACAACAGGAAATTCAAGGGTTTGGCACATGCTTTAATGAATTGGGTTGGACTTCTCTGAACATATTAAACAAGCAGGACAGGGAAGCAATTATGAAAGAACTTTTTTTGCCAGGTTATGGTGCAAACTTCACATTATGCAGGATGCCCATTGGTGCAAATGATTTTTCAATCAATTGGTATTCTTATGATGAAACGAATGGTGATTTTGATATGAATAATTTTAGTATTGCCCATGACAGGCAAACACTGATACCAATTATTAAAGATGCAATGAAATACAACCCTGATTTAAAGCTATGGGCTTCACCCTGGTCGCCACCGCAATGGATGAAATACAATAAACACTATGCAGCAAGGATGGTTCCAAATATGGATAAAGTGCCTGAAGAACAAATTGAAAAAATGAAAAATGAATGGGGTATGGATTTCAGGGGTATCAGCAATGGATTGCAACCGGGGCAGGAAGGAGCTGAAGGAACTGATATGTTTGTGCAGGACGATAAATATTTCAAAGCATACAGCTTGTATTTTTCAAAATTCATACAGTCATACCGTGCTGAAAATATCAATATTGGTATGGTGATGCCGCAAAACGAATTTAATTCAGCACAGGTTTTTCCAAGCTGCACCTGGACTGCAAAAGGATTAGACAGGTTTCTTCATTTTTTAGTCCCTGAAATGAAAGCATTAAATGTGGATGTTTTTTTCGGTACGATGGAGCGGGCAAATTATAAACTTGTTGATACCATATTAATGGACCCACAAATTAATAAAGACATCAAAGGTGCAGGGTTTCAGTGGGCAGGTAAAGATGCAATACCAACAATCCATAAAAAATATCCTTCTCTTACATTGTATCAAACAGAACAGGAATGTGGCAATGGCCTCAATGACTGGAACTATTGCTGTTATGCCTGGAGTTTGATGAAGCTTTATCTGAAAAATGGTGCGAATGCTTACATGTATTGGAACACATCTTTAAAAGATGGTGGTATCAGCACATGGGGATGGCACCAGAATTCTTTAGTGAGTGTGGACACGTTGCATAAAACATACAAATACAACTATGAATATTATCTGATGAAACACCTGAGTCATTTTGTAAAACCAGGCGCAACACGTTTGAACACCGAAGGCTACGACAATCTCTTAGCTTTCAGAAATAAAGACAATAGTATTGCCATTATGATTCAGAATGCAGATAAGGAAGACAAGACGATTGAAATAAAATTTGGTGATAAAACTATTAAGCCAACATTGGAGGCTGATTCATTCAATACATTTTTGTTGAGGTAGAAAATAAAAAAAGATTTTTTTATCTGCAACAAATAAATTAAGAATGTTCATTAGTTGATGAGGCCGATAGTGAAATATTTTTTTTAAAATATATTATGCATCACGGCAATTCAATTTTTTTAAACCAGTATGATTAAAACATCCTGCCAATTTACATTCGTTGCTTTTTTGTTTATCATCACAAGTATCCATTCTTAACTTTCCCCATCACAGCATTTTGCAAATTTTTCTACTTTTGATGAATCAATTTATGGAAGCTTACGGTAAAATATTATTGATTGCTATGCCCGCTTTCCTGCTGTTGGTGTTGTTTGAAAAATGGTATGGCTGGCGCAAGGGAACAGATACTGTACGAAATGCTGATATGATTTCAAGCCTCAGCAGTGGCATAACCAATGTAACAAAAGATGTGCTCGGCCTCAGCATTACAATCCTGTCTTATACCTGGCTGGAAGAAAGAGTCGCGGTTTATCATATCCGTGCCACATGGCTTACTTATGTTGTCGCATTTATCGCAATTGATTTTGCAGGGTATTGGGTACACAGGTTGCAACACAAAGTAAACTTTTTCTGGAACGGCCATGTAATCCATCACAGCAGCGAAGAATTTAATCTTGCATGTGCATTGCGGCAAAGTATTTCATCAATCATAAAAATTTTTGCATTCCTTTTATTGCCTGCAGCGTTGGTAGGTGTGCCACCTGACGTAATTGCGATTGTTGCGCCGATACAATTATTTGCACAGTTCTGGTACCATACCCGCCAGATAAATAAGATGGGGTTCCTTGAAAAAATAATTGTAACACCTTCCCATCACCGGGTGCACCATGCAGTGAACAAAGAATACATTGATAAAAACCTTTCGCAGATTTTTATTGTGTGGGATAAATTATTCGGCACATTCCAGGAAGAGTTGCCGGAAGCGCCGCCTGTCTTTGGTATCACGAGGCCAGCTCATACCTGGAACCCGATTAAAATAAATTTTCAGCATGTTTGGTTACTGATAAAAGATGCTTGGCACACACATAACTGGAAAGACAAACTCAGGATATGGTTTATGCCAACAGGCTGGCGCCCTGCAGATGTGATAGAAAAATACCCTGTAGAAAAAATCGGCGATGTATATCATTTTGAAAAATACAATCCCAGGTCATCAAAGGGGTTGCTCACCTGGTCATGGATACAGATGACGATGCTTTTATTATTGATAAGTTACCTGTTTGGAAATATTGCAAAAATTGGTTCACCCGATATGTTTATTTATGGCGCATTTGTTTTTCTCAGTGTGTATGCTTACACTGAACTGATGGACCGCAACCGCTATTCTATCGTATGGGAAACAATAAAAAATATTTCAGGCATCCTCATTATCCTGAAACAGGGTGATTGGTTCGGGATACAACAATATATTCCTTTCGCAGGTTATTTCCTGGTTGGGTATTTTATACTTGCCACATTTATTACAGGATGGTTTGTAATGAAACATGAAAAAGAAGACAGGCAGGTTTTGATGGCATAAAGATTTAACCAAATAATTTTTATTTCATTTTATATTACTTGCATTCACGCATTCAATTGCATTTTGTTTTTCCTTTCAATTCAGTTACAAATACAAACAGGCGCTTTCAAAAAAACGCCTGTCATAATTGGTGCCGGGCTAAGTACGATGTTATAATTACAAGATAATTATAACTGTAAAATTTATCCCGGGCTTAATATTTTCTGAATAAATTATATGTCACATCTTTTTGCACATGTTTATAATTTCCAAAATGAAGAGATGAAATTTCCTTTTCTTTTTTTTGTAAAAAGACAGTGTGTAAACTTCTTACATAATAGTTGACTGCAATGGCAGTTTTCTCAATCGTTATTTCCATTTATAATCTGCAATCGTTATCTGGTATAAAGTATTTTTCACCTCTGGTAAAATAAAATTTCAACATCATCAGCAAGTAAAAAACTTTATAACGGGTGCAAAATACAACTATTCAATTCTTCTAATCATAAAGCTTTTATAAAGTGCAAACTTCTCCCGGTAAATACACATTTCTTTTTAGTATCGGGAAAAATATTATCGGGAAAGGGAACAATAAATTGCTGCACCTGGTCTTTTATTTATGTAAAAAATACATCTTCATCGTGCGGTTTTATCTGCTGGCATATCAATTATAAAATGAAAACTATATTTTCATTTTACGTTGCTGAAATAATTTTCACTGGCAAAGAAAAAAATAGATTTTAATCATTTACTTCAAAATGGTAAACGCCGGAACCTGCAGACACTTCAACAAATCCATTTTTTGCCCCAACAATTTTTATATCATTTACAGATGAAAGTTCTTTACCACTTTCTGTAATTGCAGCCATGTCTTTAGCAGGAATAAAAATATTTGCAGTAGTATTTGCCGGTATCTCCACATCCATTTTCAAAATATTATTTTCTATTGTCCAACTGCTTTCCACTTCGCCGTAATATGTCTGGTACTTCGCTGTAACCTGCGTGAATTTTCCACCGATATGAGGCTCAATCCTGATATGCTTATAACCCACACCATCCTGATATGTATCAATGCCTGCAACAGTGCGGTACATCCAGTCGCCGATAGCGCCGTAAGCATAATGATTGAAGGAATTCATCCCTGCATTTTCAAATGTACTATCTGGTTTTATGCCATCCCATCTTTCCCATATCGTTGTAGCGCCCATCTTCACAGGATACAACCATGAAGGATAAGTCTGCTGAAATAAAAGTTTATATGCCACACTATCATAACCAAACCTTGATAACACATCACACAAATACGGTGTGCCGAGAAAGCCGGTTGTAAGATGATTGTTGTAACGTTCAATATTTTTTACCAGCCTGTTTGCAGCCTGCATCCTCATTGCATCTGGCAACATATCAAAATTCAATGCGAGCACATAAGCTGTCTGTGTACCTGATACCAACCTGCCGTTTGGCGTTACATATTCTTTTAAAAATGCAGCTTTTATTTTTTCAAGCAAACTGCTGTATGATGTTGCATCATCATTTCTGCCCAATACTTTTGCAGCATTAATTAATAGTTGTGTTGAATGCGCATAAAAACATTGTGCTATTAAATATTTATCTGTAACAGCAGCGTTGCCATCATTATCATCATCGGGGCGATAAAACAACCAGTCGCCAAAATGAAAACCGGACTGCCACAAATTGTTTACACTTTTACTTGTCATATAATCCACCCACTTCTTCATACTCTCATATTGGTTAGCCAGTATTTTTTTATCGCCATAAGCGAAATACATATTCCAGGGGATAATTGTTGCAACATCAGCCCATCCTGTAGAACCACCTGCATTATTACCTAAAACATTCGGGACCACAAAAGGCACGCTGCCATTGCTGAACTGGTCTGCAGCAACATCTTTCATCCACTTGCTGAAAAAAGAATTTACATTCATATTAAAAGTAGCCGTGCGTGAAAACACCTGTGCATCACCTGTCCAGCCCAGGCGTTCATCACGTTGCGGGCAATCAGTGGGCACATCAAGGAAATTTCCATGCTGCCCCCAAACAATATTATGCTGCAATTGATTGATGAGTGAATCAGATGTGGAGAAATACCCTGTGGGTTGCATATCAGAATACAAAGCAACAGCAGTAAAATCATCTGGATTGAGCGGCGCCTTCAATCCCTCAACCCTGATGTAACGGAAGCCATGCCATGTGAAATGCGGCTCGAAAGTTTCTTCATTATCATCTTTTAAGATATACTGGTCAAGCGCTTTTGCAGCACGAAGGTTATCTGTATAAAAATTCCCTTCTTTATCCAACACTTCTGCATGAGAAATTTTTATAGTATCTCCTGCATTACCTTTTAATTTGGCTACCACCCAACCAACAAGGTTTTGTCCGAAGTCAATTACCTGTTCACCTTTTGGTGTTGTAATAATTTTTTTTGGTTTAAATGTTTCATGTTTCTTCACAGGTTCATTTTCTGTAGCAATTAAATTGCTCATATCAAAACCTGCAGGTTTGGCATTGCTCCAGTCTTTATCATCATATCCCGGTTGCATCCATCCTGTTTTTGCTTTACGGGCATCAATAGTTTCACCGTTATAAATTTCAGCATACCGGATGGCGCCTGTTGATGTTTTCCATGACCCATCTGAAATAATTGTTTGTGTAGAACCATCGCTGTATGTTATCACCATCTGGAACAATAAAGCAATATCCTTTCCATAATAATTGATGTTATTTTTAAAGCCAATGATACCACGGTACCATCCATTCCCCAAAACAACACCAATAGAATTTGCACCCTTTTTGACGAGGTTTGTTATATCATAAGTTTGATATTGCAGCCTGTTGTGATAAGATGTCCACCAGGGTGTAAGATAAGCATCGCCAATACGCTGCCCGTTAATATGTGCTTCATATAAACCATGTGCAGTGATATAAGCAACAGCATGCACTATTTTTTTAGATGAAGTAAATTCTTTCCTGAATAATGGTGATGGCCGCATCGCTTCATCTTCAATATAACCAGGCATTATCCATTTTGCTTTCCAGCCTGAAGGGTTGAACAATCCAGTCTCAAAAAAAGCAGGCGCACTCCAAGCTGATGCTTCACCATCATTATCCCAAACCCTCACCTGCCAGTGATATTTTTTCCCTGGTTGTAATGCTTCACCTTTATAAACAACTTTCACTGATGAATCACTGTTTACTTTTCCACTGCTCCAAACTGTTTTTAATTTTCCTTTTGCTGAGAAATTTTCTTCAGTAAATACTTTGAGCTCATAAGCTTTCTGCAAAATATTTCTTTTATCCCCTGAAAGCTGCCAGCTAAAACAAGGATGTTCATCATCAATACCCACGGGGTTAATCCGGTTATCCGTTAACAGGTGGCTGCATTGAAGCTGGGCAGAAGCCTTTATTGTACATATCGAAAAGAGAAATGTTACTGCAAATAAATATCTCATGGCAAAAGTCATATTGAAGTTCTTTTATTAACCTAAATAATTGTTCAGGAAATTATTTACTGCTGCAGGCAGGAAAATTTCTCAGGGCAAGATATAAACAATAGGTTTAAAAAAATTAACTTGCATGAAATCAATTCATAACAATCAGTCTGAAACCGGGAATCACCTGCATGAAATCAATAGTATCGTTTATAGCTGTTACATTTTTTTTCACATATACTGTAAATGCACAGGATACAAATGATTCACTCATCAACGAAATTGCAAAAACCACTCAAAGGTTTTCAACAGATACCAACACAGTTTTACTCATGTCAAGGCTTGAAAAAACAAGCCTGCAGGTTGACACCGTTATACAAAACATCATCAGGAATTTCAATACAAGTGCAATTGAAAAATCACTTGATGATATTGAACAGAAATTAA
>CAYNTP010000039.1:0-36037 GCA_964400415.1 uncultured Parafilimonas sp. | reverse complement strand
ATAAACTTTGTAAATTTATTGGAATTATCTGTCCGTGAAAATTAGGCCATCTCAGAAAACGCAACTACCTTACAAATCATCAAAACTTTATTAGTTTATTTTTTTGTGAACTTGAAGATAATAAGGTTGGAATCTAAAACATAAAAACTTTCTACTAAGGTTGAAGAAAAAAAATATTCTTTACCTGTATTTCATTTTGATGCAATGGAAAAAACCTTAGTAGAAAAGGCAACGACCTTACAAATCATCAAAACCTTATTAGTTTATTTTTTTGTAGTCTTGAAGGTAATAAGGTTGGAATCTAAAACATAAAAACTTTCTACTAAGGTTGCAGAAAAAAGATATTTTTTACCTGCATTTCATTTTGATGCAAAGAAAGAAAACCTTAGTAACAAACGCAGCGGTCTTACAAATCATCAAAACCTAAATAGCTTATTTTTTTGTAAATTGAAGGTAATAAGGTTGGAATCTAAAACATAAAAACTTTCTACTAAGGTTGAAGAAAAAAAATATTTTTTACCAGCATTTCGTTTTAATGCAAAGGAAAAAACCTTAGTAACAAACACAGCACTCCTTACATATCTTCAAAACCTTATTAACTTATTTTTTTGTGAACTTGAAGGTAATAAGGACGGAAATGAAAGTACTGTATTCATTATTTATAACACGATTCAATCTGTTTTATGCAACCTCACAAATTTCTTAACAGGATAAAATCACATTCATTTTAATGGTATAAAAAAACCGGCAACATTTATTACCGGCTTTATTTTTTTCTGAAATACTTTCTGTCAATTCACTGGTGTCAATTGCATGCAAACAGGTTTTTGTACTTCTATTTTTGTACCTGCATCCTGCAACAAACCATAATTTTTATTGATGATAAATAATTGAATACTGTTTGTGTTCTGACTGGCTACAAACAAAAACCTTCCGGTAGGATCTATTGTTATTGCACGTGGATTTGCACCTACTGCCTGGTGGCCATTTTCCAGCAACGTGCCGTCTGTCTGCACTTTGTATAAAGACACATCATTGGCAGCGCCACGGTTGGATGTATATAAAAATCTACCATTGGGAGAAATCACAATTTCACCACTGCCACGGTCTGATTTATCACCTGCTGTAGTTGATGCGATTGTTTGTTTGGGTGTGAGTTTTCCGTTAGCATAATCAAAGACAATGATATTGCCTGCAAGTTCATTGATGAGATAAGCTGTTTTGCCATTCGGGGCAAAGATTAAATGCCTCGGCCCAAAACCATCATCAATGGTGTAATAACCTGGATCACCATCGGGTGTCAACACATTCTTCGGATCACTGCCGTTAAAATTATATTGATACAAACGATCGTTGCCGAGATCAGGTGCAAACAAATATTTTTCATCAGGGGAAAAAACTACTTCATGCGGATGCGGCATTTCCTGGCGTTGCACATTTACACCATAACCTTCATGACCTACTAATTGTGTGTGTGGCTGCAATGAACCGTCTGCATTTGTTTTAAACACAGAAATATTTCCGCCGGAGTAATTGGCAGTAATAACATTTTTGCCTGTAGCATCTATTGTTACATAACAGGGGGCAAGACCATCAGTGGGTTGCTTGTTTAAAAAAGTGAGTTCGCCTTTCTTTTTATCAAAAGAAAAAGCGCTGATTTCTCCCGGGGTATCGCCACTGTTTTCATTGACTGCATATACAAACTTTCCATCTTTGGAAATGCAAAGCCATGAGGGGTTGGCAACGCCACTTGTCTTACTGATAAATGTTGCTTCTCCTTTATTTGGATTAAACCGGTAAACATAAATACCATCATTGGCGCCACCATCTGTATAAGTGCCAACCAGTAAATAATAGATGGGGTTTTGTGCCTGGACATTTGCAAAAAACATAGCTGTAATAATTAATAAAAAAATCCTTTTCATTGTATAGATTTAATTTTTACCTGGTGATGAAATTGTGGTTACTGATTAGTTTTCATTGCCGGCAATAAAAAACAAAAAATATTTATACCCTGTAAATGTAAAAAAGTTAGAATAAGCAACTTGTTAATTTAAAAATTTATCAATAAAAAAGGCCATCACAATGGATGGCCTTGCAAACTGAAAAAGTTTTTATTGTATTAATAGTTTATATCTTGATGAATACCCTTTGCCATCTATTGTGATATTATACATGCCCCTTGCGAGATTAGAAACATTAATGCTTAATGATTCACTGTTCATGTTATAACTGTTCAACAAACTGCCGGTGTTGTTCAATAACCTGATTTTTAAATCCTGGGTATTGCCGGGGATGGAAATGGTTACTATGTTTGTTGCAGGGTTTGGTGAAATCCTGATAACAGGTTTCAGGTTATCAAACGTCAATGCCCTGATGTCAGAATAAGTTGCTTTACCATCATTATCCACTTCTTTGATGTGATAAACATTATTTCCTTTTAATGGTGAAGCATCAACAAATGAATAAGATTTTTGAGTAGTGCTGAAGCCTGCTGCTTTTACTGAACCAATGGATGAATATCCTTTGCCATCTGAACTTCTTTCTACAACAAATTCTTTGCTGTTTGATTCAAGCGCTGTTGTCCATTTCAGCAGTGCAGTGTTGTTTTGTTTTTCTGCAGTAAAGCTGCCGAAAGTTACAGGCAATACGCTTGGTAAATCATAAGCTGCTGTGCCATCTGTTGTGCTGCTGCTGCTGCCTTCATCGGCGCTATAACCCAAACCTCTTGCTGCAAAAGCTTCCCAGATTTCTTTACTGTATTTACCTGCATATAAAGTGGTATCAGCTTTTAATATACCATCTCTCGCATCAACAAAACCAGGGGAACAACTGGTTAATTTCATACCTTCTGTAATAAGGCTTAATGCAATATTGTTACCACCTGTTTGTGTGGCATCAAAAATATTATTGCTGATGCCATAACTGCCCACTAATTTCCAGGTAAGGTCCCATAACATTGTACACCAGATTTCACCTACAGTATGTTCATCAAAATTAGATCCTGTTGGCAATTTTGCCAATGAATCATAAGTCCAGGGATCAATGGATTTATCTGTGGAATAAGGATAATACCTGATCCCAAAATTGTTAATAGTATCCCAACCGGTGGCATAACTTCCTACTGTTCTTGCATGATTGCCGGAGGCAGATGATGCAGGCCAGTTTTGAGTAATCATCAATGCATACCAATCGCTCCAGCCTTCACCCATTTGTTCATTATTGTTCAGGCAGCTTGTATTTTGAGGGCCGCCAACAAGGCGATTGGAAATGCCATGAGTATATTCATGTGTTGGGATCGTATTATCAATTTCACCATCAATAGCAGGGCCATATAAAGTTGCATTTACAGTAACCGGAATATCGAGATCGCTTTTTATTGCATCACCTACACTGCCCCCTACAAAAATACCGGGGATAGTAATTGTATTATCGGTTCCACCCATTGCAACCAAAGTGTCATTGCCGGAATAATTAGAAACTATTACTCCTTTTGCACCTGCTAATTGTGCATTTTTTATCTTAACAGTGAATGCACAGTTGCCCCTGTCTATGTAAGCAATTTTACCAGCTAAAGCAGATGCATTAGCTGCAGTATTACATGCCTGGTGTGTAATAGTACCACTGGCCTGGTCATTAAAATAAACAACATCAGCAGTAACAGGGCCGGTTTTTAAGAAACTGTTGTTTGTACTTACGCCATCTTTAAGTGAATAAATAGTTGCATCTGCCAGGTCGGATGGTGAATGAAACTGTATATGTTTAAAATTTGAAGGATTAAACAAAAACATTTGCATGCGTGGCCTGTGGCCATCTACAGGTGTAGAAAAATTTGCATTGTTTGTCCCGGATGAATCCTGTGCATCTTCAGTTACAAAGTCGTTACCTAAACCGCCTCTGCCCTGGTTGTCAAATTGAAAATTTCCAGATGCTTCATCAAAGCCATATTGATAACTTAAGTCGTGCATTAGGTTAGTCCAGTAAAAAAGATTGGTGAAATTAAAATTCATATTGATGGTGTCAGTGGGTTCTTCATAAAAATCCGGGGTAAAATTAAAGTTGAGATTGGGGACTGCAGTAGTAGATGTTGGGGAATAACCATAAGTATAATCTTTCTTGTCATGATCATCCTGTACATACACATTGTTGCCGCGTAAATAATTATAATCATTTGTACCATCATTGTTCCATTTGAGTGTATTGGCATCCTGGTTATGGTTCATTGTCCAGGGGTTACTAACCATTGCAGGCCCTGCATAATACCGGTTTTCATACGGATAGGGTATAACAGTGAAGTTGGAAGAATTGATTGATTTAATATCTGAAACTTTATTTTCATTAGTACTGTTTAGTACAGGTGTTTCATCTTCATAAACAATTAACCTGTGGGGCATGTTGGCAAGATTGGTAGATTTTTCATATACAGTTAGATTCTCCTTTTTTATTACAGACCCGGTTTGTGCATTCACCAAAACTTTCCACAATGCATTATCAGCATTTGCAGAAATGACAACTTCCCATGCAAGCTGTAGATTGGCATCATTGTTATCAGTATTGGTCCACATTAATTTTACAGGGATATTATTTGCTGAAATACCCAATGTGCCGAATTCGAAAGTCTTGCTTTCTGTTTGATTGATTAAAGAAACAGGCGCTTCTTTAGGTTGTAAGCCCAAAGCTGTTGCTGCTTTTAATAAAGCTGATGATGCATTGAAAGTTGGTGCTGTATTATCACTGGCAACTTTGAAATTTTTTAATGCAGATATATTATGCGTTATTAATTTATTTGCTTTAAAACTGATAGCATTCACCCTGTTTTCAATATCAATGCCTTTATAGGTTTGTTGTAAATAAACAAATACAGCATTGGCATGCTTATCATAATGGGCATCAGATACCCTCCAGTTTTGCAAGTCGTTTGTTGTAATACCTAGGGCTGCGGCATTTTGTTGTACTAGGTTCCAGTATTGGTTTTTTGTAAGCTGGTTTTGGGCTTTCAAACACAAAGGTGCAAATAGCAACAGCACAGGTAGTAATTTTTTCATAAAAGATTTATTTGATGAATAATTTAAGCAGCTAAAGTATCTATTTTTTAGTAACAAATTTCTATGCCTGGGGCATTTCATCAAGTTCCCTGAATGAATTGTTTATTATTTCAAAACAAAAACTTTGGTTGCCGTTTGTTACTACGAAATAATGTATGGATAGCGCCATATTATATCGTATGACCTGTTCAATAACCGTAGTGTTGATATTGGTATTGGGTTCTTTACATTCAACAATCATCCAGGGCTGGTCATTTTTATATACTACTATATCGTAGCGTTTCCTGAGTTCACCAACAGAGATCATTTTTTCAACAGAAATTAATGCAGATGGATAATGTTTTTTTTGAATAAGATATTGAATAAAATTTTGCCTGACCCATTCTTCGGGTGTGAGTGTTACCCATCTTTTTCTTATTACATCAAATATTATATGCCTGTTTTTTTCCTGTTTGATATTAAAATTATATTCCGGGTAGATGATGTTCAGCATGTATGCAATTAATTTTTCATTTTATGGTTCTCATTTCATTTTTCTTTTTTGAAAAGAATTGATTGCATGCCGGGAAATAAATTTATGAAAAGTTATAGAAGACACCCGGTATTTTATAGCATTCATATTTTTTCAATGAGTAGTGAAACAATAATCAGGCTTTATCTTTTGTAAAAGCAAAATGTTATGCGGGAAAATTATCAGTTACAGCAAGAAGATTATTTCCAACATTTTAATTTTACACCTGTTTCGAAGATAAATGATTAGTGTTGTATTTATAATTAGGTATGTATGGCGAACTGTGGTTTTTATTTCATTTTTCTATTAAAAACCGATTACTGTTTTTAACCGGCCCCAGAGTTCATTATCAAATCCGGAAGGAGCAGGGTTATAGCCGCCAGCTGTTTCGCCCATTCTTATTACAACCAGTTGCAAGGATGGTATGACATAAATTTTCTGATCATTTTTACCCAATGCTGCATACATATCTGCAGGGCCATTGGATATAAGATATCCTGGTAAAACCAATTGTGATCCCGGAACCATATAACTGCTTTTACCATTCAGCCAGGTTAAATAACCATAGCTTTTATTCAGGTCCTGTGATGTGTTTATTTGTTGATTAAAATAATTGGTATCACTTAAAATAGTTGTGTTGCCCCACTTTCCTTTGTTGAGCATCAACAATCCAAACCTCGCCATGCTTCTTGGGTTGCTGTAGTATATATTATTTTCATTTGGGATTTTTATCCAAATTCCTTTCATGCCAATTTTATCCCTGATCTTTTGTTGAAAATAACTATTGAAGTCCATGCCGCTTGTCCTTTCAATAACAGAATCCAACAAGGTATAAGGAGCTGTATGATATGCCCATCGTGTGCCTGCATCAGCTTTATAAATCATACATGATGGTAATGTGCAATAGTTATCTGGGACACCATCATCCAAACCTGTGGTCATATTCAGTTGATTCTTTACCGTAATCAGTTTTTCTTTATCTGGAGGTTCAGATGTCCAACCTGTACCGATATAAGTTGAAGTGGGTTTATTAATATCAATGAGTCCATCTTCCTGTGCAATACCCACCAAAAATGCAGTAAGAGTTTTACCGGCAGATGCCCAATACCAAATGCTATCTGCTGTGAATGTTCCGAAATATTTTTCAACTGCAATTTTTCCATTCTTTAAAATGATGAATGCTTTTGTGTCTTTGCTTTGAAGAAAGGAGTATAAGTCATTGAGTGCAGAAATATCCCATCCTAAAGAATCAGGTTGAACTGTTGCCCAGGTGTTACTGCCATCAGTTGGTGGAAAATATAAACTATTGGTTGGTGGGGGAGTAGGGGTTGCCCCATCTTTTTTAGCGGTGCAGGCTTCTGAAAATATGATGAAGAAATTAATGATGCAAACAAGGGTTGTCAATTTTCTTTTTATCATTAATGAACAGGTTTTTACAATAACGGTTGATGGGCTCCTAAATTATTAGTCAATAAAAATTATTTATAACAGTTTTATATTTTGGTTGAAAAAGATCAGCCGTTCAAAATGGCAGATAACCAAAATAAAACAAAATAATAAAGTTATTTTATTGAAAGTTTTTTGATATACATTTGCACCCTTTATTTTTTACAATCGTACGTTTCAACCGCCCCGTAAGGCGGATGCGGTTTAGATGCTACGTTAAACATTTTACGCACAATGAAACTTTCACAATTCCGTTTTGACCTTCCACTGAATCTTATTGCACAAAACCCTACCAAGCGTCGTGAAGACAGCCGCCTGATGGTTGTCCACCGCAAGACAGGGGAAATGGAAAACAAACATTTCAAAGACATCCTCGATTATTTTGATGATAAAGATGTATTTGTAGTTAATAATACAAAAGTGTTCCCTGCACGTATGTATGGCCGTAAAGAAAAAACCGGCGCCAAGATTGAAGTCTTTTTATTACGTGAACTGAATAAACCCAACCGGTTGTGGGATGTGATAGTTGACCCGGCAAGAAAAATACGCGTAGGTAATAAATTATATTTTGGTGAAAATGATGAACTGGTTGCAGAAGTAATTGACAATACAACCAGCCGTGGAAGGACCATCCGATTTTTGTGGGATAGTGATGATGCCAGCTTTAGAAAAATGCTTGAATTTTTGGGTGAGACGCCATTGCCTAAATACATCAAACGTAAGCCTGATGAAGAAGATAAAGAACGTTATCAGACAGTTTATGCAAAAAATGAAGGCGCTGTAGCTGCACCAACTGCTGGTTTCCATTTCAGCAAAGAACTTATCAAACGTTGTGAAATTAAAGGTATCAGGTTTGCAGAACTTACTTTGCATACAGGTCTTGGAACATTTCGCCCGATTGAAGTGGAAGACCTGAGCAAACATAAAATGGATGCTGAATATTACCGAATTGATGAGAACTGTTGTGAAATAGTCAACAAAGCAAAACAAACTGATCACAGGATTTGCTCTATCGGTACCACCAGTATGCGGGCTATGGAAACAAGCTTTACTGCACAGAAGCTTTTAAAACCAAGTGAAGGATGGACAAATATTTTTATTCATCCACCTTATAAATTTAATATTGCTGACAGCCTGGTTACTAATTTTCATTTACCAAAGACAAGCCTGTTGATAATGGCATGTGCTTTTGCCGGCTATGATCTCATGATAGAAGTGTATAAAAAAGCAATAAAAGATAAATACCGCTTTTTTAGTTATGGTGATGCTATGTTGATTTTATAAAGTTTGGGAAAGAGTGAAATATTTTCACTCTGACAGATTAATAAAATAGATTCTTTTTGATAACCTTTGTCTTAATGGCAAAGGTTTTTTTTTGATGTACAGTTGCCCTGTACAAATAATTTCATGCTGTTGTAATTGATTGAAATAAACCCTTGTAAGCCTGATTTTTTCTGCATTTTAATTTTTCTTCAAATCCTGGATATTGATTAAAAAAGATATTATTAAAAATATGAACTGGCAAATGCCTGGTTAATTTGATCAATGTTTTATAATAATGATGCGTTCAGTTTTTTAAAATTTAAAGTTTTGACTGATAATCATCAGGGTTACAAGATTTGTTCTTCAATAATAGTTTCCTCCCTTCAGATTGACTTTTCCTTTGATTTTTGGCCATCTCAATCACCTGGTTTTTAAAAATTCAGACATTCATACGATACCCATTATTTCTTTTAATACCGTTCTTTGAGTAACTAAAAGTGCAAGTATGAAAAAAGTATTTTGTTTTTTTTCGATAGCCTTCTTATTGTTTTCCTATTCAATAAATGCGCAGATTGAAAATCCTGCAACGGCAGTGAAAGATGCAGCTACAAATGCTGCAAACAATAATATAGATGATGCTGCCAATAGCGCTGTAGATAAAGCAGAGAGCGGGATAAAAGGAATGTTTAAAAAGAAGAACAAGAATAAAAAGAACGATAATAGTAATAATGGTAATACAAATAATAATAATAACTCGTCCGATGCAACAGCATCTTCATCAGCGCCTTCTATCACTTCATACCAGAATTATGATTTCGTGCCTGGTGATACTGTCTTGTTTGCAGATGATTTTACTGAAGATATGGATGGTGAATTTCCATCACACTGGACATTAAGCAAAGGACAGGCAGTTGTTAATAAGGTTGGTGGTAAATCAGCTTTTCTTCTAACCGAAGGAAATTATTGCCAGGTTAATCCCAGGATGAAAACTAAAAATTACCTGACGAATCCTTTTACGATTGAATTTGATTATTATGCTAATGCAGGTTATGGTCCAAGTATTTCTTTTGATTATAACGATGGAGACGAAACTTCAACCGGCTATATTGAGTTTAATACCAGTGGTGAAGTTTCAACATTTGAGCTTCCTGCAGATTTTGATGCTTATTATCCCAATGAAGATGATGCGACATTCCGCAACAAATGGCACCATGCTGCACTAATTTATAAAAACGGAACAGTGAAGTGTTATATTGATCAATACAGGATTTTAGTAATCCCTGATATAAAAATTGTTCCGCTGTCATTTGGTTTTGCAGGAATCGGTGACATGGATAATCCACTCATCATTACAAATGTCCGTGCAGCAGCAGGTGGCAATATGAATATGCTTGGTAAGAAATTTACTGAATCAAAAATTGTAACACATGGTATCACATTTGATGTTGATAAATCAGATATCAAACCAGAAAGTATGGGCACGATCAATATGATTATAGGTGTATTGAAGAGTAACCCTGATCTGAAATTCGAAATTGATGGCCATACCGATAATACAGGTGATGCTGCACATAATATGACTTTGTCACAACAACGCGCTGATGCAGTGAAAGCTTTATTGGTGAAAATGGGTATTGATGCTTCACGACTTACTACCAAAGGATTTGGTGATACAAAACCTATTGATACAAATGATACCCCTTCAGGAAAAGCCAATAACAGGAGAGTAGAATTTGTGAGAATATAATGACAGGTATGGTTAATCAAAGGATAGATTAAAAAAAACAATTGTAGTAATCTTTAATAAAAAATTTTAGGCATATAAATTAAAAAATAATAATTGCAGGCCATTAAATCTGTTCCAAGATTAAACCAGATGAAAAAAATAATCCTGTCTTGTATTGCTTTATTCATTGGGTTATTACTTCACGCCCAGGATTACCCGCAATGGCCTGCAGATAAACCTGAGACAGATAATATTGAATCATCACAAAGCAAAGAAATACGTTTGGGTAACGACATCCTCCAACAGGAAATTGATATGCAGGATAGAATGCGGACCATCATCACCAACATGATGCAGGATGCAGCAAAAAAACTTGGATGGGATGTAATTGAATTATCAGAATATACCAATGAAAATGCTATGCAGGGTGCAGGCACGCCTTATAAACTTCGTTCACCAAGAGGTATTGAAATCACGTTTCAGTTTGTTGTGAATATAGATTCTCTGGAGGCATGGAAAAATTACGAGCTTGATTACAGAAATGCCAAAATTGATAATGCTACGCAGAATAGTAATAACATCACTGATGTTACTCAAAGCCCGTTGTATAAAAGCTACCAGGATTCGGTTAATTATTATATGAACCTTTACACAACTTATGTTACTGCTCATCAAAATGAAGGTGCTGATTTGTTCACCAAAGACAAGCATCCGGCATTTTACCAAAAAAAAGAAAATGAATTTATCAATAAGATGACAGCAATGACACAACAGGTGCAGGATAATTCAGGTGAGAAACAAATGGAAGAAGAACATGATTTGAAAATATTTCAATTCAGAAATAGTTCAATTGTACAAATTACATTCAGCGTAAATGATTATACTGCTGCAGCAATAGACCAAAGCCTTGGCCCGGTTGAAACCAAATCTGCTGCATATCCGTTACCACAGGCTAAATTTTCTGAAATTTATACAATACCAAAAAAGCAAACCAATCAGGACCTCGTAAAATGGAATAATGTCATCTTAGTGCTGTTGGGAAATTTTAATACAAAACCCAATGAATATGGTTACTATGATGCGGTGTTTAATCATAACGGGCAGGGTGATGAACATACACCTAAAAAAATAATGAGTGATAAAGTGCAGGATATATCAATTGCCATTTATGGAAATAGAATACATATAGAGAAATTGGCAAAGCAGATTGATATAGAGAAGTTGAAAAATAAAATTATCAGCAACTAAGATGAAGTCAACAAAAGTCTCCTTTTGATTCTAATGATATTTTTTGAAACGATGCGGTTGTTTCACCATGAACCATGATGTTCAGGTATCCTTTTGATATAAGGTATTGAAGCAAGTAACAGGATTGCTATAACAATATATACATCAGCCTGTGAGTTGCCATTACCTTTAGAACCTGAGATAACTGCTGTTGCAACTGCAATCGTTACAATAGAACCTACCTGGAGACACATAGACCTGAGCGATGCAATGATGGATGAATGTTCAGGTGCCAGTTGCAATCCTGCATTACGGCATGATGGATTGATGGCTCCAGCACCTATGCCAATCAAGAATGTTGCCACCATCAGCCATAAGTATGGAGAAATTTCTGCTATTGGATTTATTGCTAACAATGCTGTTCCTATCACGATTGTTATACAACCAAAATACAATGGTGGCCTGTAACCCGTACGCCTCAGTAAAATTGTGAAGAGTGTGGAAAATGTAATAGCTGCAATGCCTTCTGCCACGAGTAATGTGCCGGAGTTTAATGCGTTGATGCCATAGCGGTTTGTTGCATACAATGGCACCAGCGCAATTACGCCCTGCGTTATTCCGCCAAGCATGATGTTGATGAGATTGACAGCGCCGAAACCCTTGCCGGTAATGAACTGTGGTGATATGAGCGGGTATTGTGAATGATTGATATGCCTGAAAAAAATAACAAATGTTACTATTGCAATAGCAAGCAACATTAAGAATAATGGTGAAATTAACTCAGCTTTTTTACCACCGAGGTAGCTTGCTGCGAACATGCAGGAGAGGAGGCCGGTACCAAGGAGGATAACACCGACGTTATCTTTTTTTGGCCGGAGGTTTTTATTCATGGCAGGGTCGCCGGGGATATATTTTAATGAAAGTAAAATAACAGCAATGCCGATAGGAACGTTCACAAAAAATATATCTCTCCATGTGAGGTAGGTTACAAACAAACCGCCGAAGATGGGGCCAATCATTGCACCTATCGGGAAAATACTTCCAAACATACTGACTGCACGGTCACGTGATTTGCCAAAGTGGTTTACAATAATGCCGGTTACTGAAGGTGTGATGCCAGCACCACCTGCAGATTGTAAAACCCTGAAGGCAATAAGAAAATAAATGTTGTTTGATAAACCGCAAAAAACAGATGCTGTAGTAAAGGTTCCGATTGAAATTAAAAATATCCTCCTGTTGCCATAACGCTCACAAAATTTTCCTGTAATGGGCAACATCAGTACAAATCCAAAAGAATATGCAGTGAGTGTCCAGCTTGCCCAGTTGATAGTAGTATGCAATTCGTGTTGTAAAGTATGTAGCGCTGTTGCAACAATTGTCCCATCCACTGTGATCATTAAAAGAGCAAGAGAGACGATAGTGAAAACTAATGCTTTACGAACTTCAGGTTTTTGTTCATCTTGTTTGATGGGGTTATTATCGGTGATAACATTTTGTGAAACATTCATAATAGAGAATCTTCCCGGGAAGAAATCAAATCCCGCTACGGTTTAATATCCTGACTTATTCAATTTTTCTTTTCAAAAACCAATAGTACATTATCTGTTCTAAAAGTTTTTGTTGATGCATGAATGTAGTTTTCAAAATAAAATTTCTTTATGCATTTTGAATTTTCTTACAGACATGATGGGCTAAGGTAGAAATAATTTTGATTGGGTATCTGTAGCCTTATTGTGTATTGAAATATATAACAGCACAAGCTCTATATAGTAATCACGTGAAAATATCTAAGGATAGTGTACAGGAAGAAATACAAGTACCTGTATTTTTATGTTAATGGGTCAGAGATAATTTAAGATGTCCTCCTAGACCATCCTGGATTATTCGATTAATGTTGATAGCCGGATATCGCTTGCATTATTCACAATTCGTGATATGTATGACTTTGTTGTTCCCACTTTGTTTGCCAGTTATTCCTGTGTCATGTTTTGTTGTTCCCTCATTTCCTGGATAAATACACCAATCTTGAAAGCTTCAAACTCCCGTTCAAAGTTTCTCTTTTTTTGTTCCGCGTTTGCCATATTCCTGGACAAGTTGGGTCAGCAAACTATGTCAGGTTTTTATCAGCTATTTTGAAATTTTCATCATACTTATGTCGTGTAGTTTTAGGAGGTTTGCTTTTTATAATCTTTGTAAATTTATTAGAATTATCTGTCAGTGGAAATTTGACTATCTCAGGGTTTCAGTTCTTGATATTGCAAGGTTGACTAAAATAAGATGTAAATCAAAATTTTAAATATGAATAGTTTTTTAAGAAAATGAATACAAATTTTTTGTGTCTAAGACACCGTACACTTTTCAGTTGACATAAAAAAGCATCCATTTCAGGCTTTAATTGGATTAATGTGTATCTGGCCCCCAACTGCTTTTAATACTTTCATTATTGTTGAGAATTGTGGCTGGGAACCTTTTGACAAAGCTTTATATAAACTTGGCCTGCTTAGCCCTGTTTCTTCAGCAATCTTAGTCATTCCAATAGCTTTTGCTATATTTCCTATTGCTGTGATTATTTCTGTTTCATTTCCTTCTTCTATAGCTACATTCAGGTACTCGGCTATCATTTCGTTACTTTCCAAATAATCTGATATATCAAATTTTGATTTATTCATTTTTTATTTTTTCCCAAATTTCTTTTGCTTTTTCAATATCTTTCTGTTGTGTTGATTTGTCTCCACCAATAAGCAAAATAATTATTTTTCCTTTTTTTTCTTTGAAGTAAATACGATAACCTTTTGCATAATTTATTTTTAATTCTGTAATCCCATTACCAACCGGTTTGCAATCTCCAAAGTGTTCATCATTTTCAAGTTTTTGTATCCTAAATAAAATTTTAGCTTTTGCTCTCAAATCTTTGAGTTTCCTCAACCATTTGTCAAATTCTATCGTTTTTTCAATAAAGTACATTTATAAGTTGTATCCATCTGGATACAAAGTTAGAAAAGATATTTTAATATTTGTGGACTTATTTGTAGAGGTGTTTCCTTATTTGAACAATCTTTTTTACATGATGATGCTTACCGGCTAAATGGACTATTCAGATTACAAAGAAAAAATGAGCTTGTATCATATACAACCTTTTGTTTAAGATATTCATCAGCAATAAAAATTAAACAGGGTATTGTAAAATTTTATATTGAGACAGCATGAGGAATTGATATGAATTAATTTATTTTTCTATTGGTACAATTCAACCACTACATTGTAGATATGTATGTCACCATTTTTATCTGTGGCTTCAATGGTGATTAATTTCTGATAGCTATCTTTTGTTTCAGGTGATTCGGTTACTTTCACTGAATTGCCTGCTGCAGCTAACATGTTTTCAATCTGCTTAAAGTTCTGATAAGAGATTGCTTTATTCAAAACTTCAGGTGTTACAACAATCTGTGAATTTACTGCATCGTTATATTGCGAAACTGCTGATTGCAATGAATCAATTTTTTGCTGCACCAATACCATATAGTTCTGCCTTGCCGCCAATGCATCTTTTGCTGCTGCAATCTTTGATTCTATTTTTTCATCAGTGATGTTTTTTTCTTCCGGATTATGATTTGTTCTTGCAATAGTTGGTGTTTTGGTTTTGTATTTTTTTGTTTGTTCCTCTTTTGATTTTGTTGCTGAAGTTTTTTTCTGAGGAGTTGTGGTAGTTGCAACGGTATTAGTAGCAGGGATTCGTTCTAATTGTTTAACTGGTTTTGTTGTTGCGACCTGCAACCCAGTTGAAAAAATGAAAACCATCATTACGGAAATGCTCACAACACCCAGCATGATGGAACGGATATCAGGAATACTATTTTGGTGTGTGTTGTGCAATAATCTTTTTATCCTTTGCAACAACAGGCTTTCTTTTTTTCCGGCAAGTGGCATTGCCAGTAGCGGCATTGCTTTCAATCTTCCTAATTTGAATAATGCTTCTGCATAATGCATGGAATTGTACCTGAACTGTAATACCCAATCATCACATGCATTTTCTCTTTCCCTTTCAATAATGTTGCTCAGCAATATTGAAAAGATGTTGAAGAAAAATATTTTATCAATAAAACTTTGAATGAGGTAGAGTAAATAATCCGCACGCTTGATGTGTGCAAGTTCATGCAGGATTACTGCTTCCATCTGTTGTGTGGTAAGGTGATTAATGGCGGCTGCAGGAATGAGGATGATGGGTTTGAAAAAACCGGTTGTGAGCGGGCAGATGATTTTGTCTGATAAAAAAATTGTTACCTTTTTTTTGATGGAGAAAAGTTGCGCTGTTTGCTCTGTAAAAATCCTATAGGCAGCAGTCATCTTATCATGTCCTTCATTTCTCAAACTCTTTGTTGCCCTGAATGAAAATGTAAAGCGGATAAATTTAAAAATCAAAATGCCCACATATATCAATGCCAAATAAGGCATACATTTTTCAACAACAGTATTGAGTGACGGAGATATGCCTGATGTATTGTATGTATTAAAAAAATATTGGCCCGGATTATTGATTGAATAAAATAATGTGATGATGAATAAAACAAAACCTGTAAGCTGTGCAATAAAAGCGATATTGAATTTTTGTGCACTTGATAGATTAAATAAACGTAATACTGTGATTGCAGCCAGCCACACTAATGCCATTTGCCAGATACTTGCTATGATGCTGTGCGATAATGATTGCAAAAAACCGGACTGTATCAATGTTGTCACCAGTTTATTTTTTATAACTATCTAATAAATGTTGAATCTCATCTAATTCTTCCCTGCTGGGAGTACGGCTGCCCAATGCCTGCATCACCAATTGTGAATGTGAGCCGCTAAATAAAGCATTGACCATTTTATCCAATAACTGTTGTTGTGTTTTTTCTTTGCTCACGTTTGCATGATAAATATGGGTACGGTTGCTATCGTCCCTCAAGACGAGTCCTTTCTCAAACATGATTTGCATTAATTTCAGGGTTGTTGTATAACCGCAATCTTTTGTTTCAGATAATTTTTCATGCACCTCCCGCACAGTGGCATCACCTTTTTCCCACAATACCTGTAAAATTTCCAATTCGCTATCAGTGGGTTTCAAAATTTTAGTTGTATTCATGTAATACGAAATGTTTTGGAGGCAATGTACGATTAAGTTCGTAAAAGGAAAGTTAACAAACAGGTTTTTTTATAAACGGTAGTTTAAAATTTCAAAAGATGCTTAACTGCAATAAAATTTTCTAAACAATCATTGTTGAAAAAGTCCGAATACATTGCCTGCAGGGTCACTGAAACGGGCTGTGATTTCAGGGTAATCCATTCCAACCGGTGTTACAATTTTTCCACCATGCTGTAATATCAATTCAATAGTGGCAGCAACGCTATCTACCATGATATAAGTTAAAATGCCAACATTGGTGGAAGGCTCCCTGAACAATTTCCATGCGCCGCTCACTTCATTTACACCATCATCAAAAGCAGTCGTTCCATCCGAACGCTTCCTGATATGCCAACCGAAAACCTGTTGATAAAAACTGGTGGAGACAGCAATGTCAATAGCAGGGATTTCTAAGTAACAGATTTTTCCATTACCTAATGTTGGATGTTGTTGACCCATTTCTGAAATTTTTTTTTATACCGTAATTTAGATTTTCTATTAAAACAAAACAATAAAATTGTGAAGCGCAATGAATAGAACAGTTATAGTTTCAGCTATAAATTGTATCTTGCAGCCGAATACAAGTCAATGAAATTTCTCTCCAATAATTTAGATTTGCTGAACCATTAACGTTCTCCTGTTTACAACAACAGTTTTGTATTCTTTCCTATTATTTAATTTATAAAAACGATTTTATGCTTACTCATACTTTGTCTGAAAAGACACAATTTTATTTGCAGCTTGAAGAAGATTTTGGTGCACACAATTATCATCCATTGCCAGTGGTGCTGGAAAGAGGAGAAGGTGTTTTTGTCTGGGATGTTGATGGAAAAAGGTATTATGATTTTTTGAGTGGTTATTCCGCAGTTAACCAGGGACATTGTCATCCGCGGATAATAAAAACATTAATCACACAAGCTCAAAAACTGACGCTCACATCACGTGCATTTTATAACAGCCTGTTGGGTGAATATGAAAAATTTGCCACTCAATATTTTGGCTATGATAAATTGTTGCCTATGAATACCGGTGTGGAAGCTGTGGAAACTGCCATTAAACTTTGCCGCCGCTGGGGTTATGAAAAAAAAGGAATCAAAGATGGCGAAGCAAAGATGATTGTATGTGAAAATAATTTTCATGGCCGCACAACCACAGTAATTTCTTTTAGTTCAGACCCGCAATCAAAAAGTAAATTCGGTCCTTACACTCCAGGTTTTGTTACTATCCCTTATGATGATATACCAGCATTGCAGGCTGCGTTGGAAGATAAAACAGTAGCAGGTTTCCTGGTTGAACCTATACAAGGTGAAGCAGGTGTGTGTGTGCCTTCTGATGGTTATTTATCAAAAGCAAAACAATTGTGTGAAGCATATAATGTTTTGTTTATTGCTGATGAAATTCAGACTGGATTATGCCGTACAGGAAAATTGCTTGCATGCGACCATGAAAATGTAAGGCCGGATATTTTAATTCTTGGAAAAGCTTTGAGTGGTGGCACTTTGCCGGTATCTGCAGTGCTTGCAGATAATGATATTATGCTGAATATAAAACCCGGTGAACATGGTTCCACTTATGGTGGTAACCCATTGGCATGTGCTGTTGCTATTGAATCTTTGAAAGTTTTGAAAGAAGAAAATATGGCTGCCAATGCAGAAGTGATGGGAAAATTGTTACGTGATGAATTACAAAAATTACATTCACCTTTTATCTCATTAATCCGTGGCAAAGGTTTGTTGAATGCAATCATCATTGAACATGCCAACAAAGATGCTGCTTGGGAGCTTTGTCTTGCATTAAAAGAAAATGGTTTAATTGCCAAACCAACTCATGGTGATAAAATCCGTTTTGCACCTCCATTGATAATTACAAAAGAGCAAATACTTGAATGTGTAGGAATCATTCGTGATTCGCTGAAATGTTTGCAGTAATTATTTACCTGGGTTCATAATACTATTGCTCAGCATTGTATAAACATCTTTCAGTTGCGGGTATTCATCCAGTAATGAAAGATGTTTTTTTATTGTTGATACATCACCCCTGATGGCAGGCCCGGTCTGCATTGTAGCAGGACTGTACATTGAAAGCCTGTTGGCAGTTTCCTGAATCAATGGAAGCAGGAGTGAAAAATCCAACCCGTTTTTATCACAATATTTTTTTGCCAATACAAATAAATGATTGGTGAAATTGGAAACAATGGTTGCAGACAAATGAAATTTCAATCTTGTTTCATCATTGGCATTAATAACATTTGTAGAAATGGATGTTGCAAGTTTGGATAGAGTTTCTTTTACAAAAGAATTATTGCCATCAACCAGGAATGGGATGGAAGGGATATAAATTAATTCTTTTCTCAACGATTGCAAAGGATACAACACACCGTAATTGGGCGATGCTTCAGACAATACATTTATGCCAACACTGCCGCAACAATGCACCACAATTTTATCACCAGTATTCAATTGTCCTGCTACTTCTGCAACTGCATCATCTTTTACAGCAATAATATAGAGGTCGCTTTCCTTGTTGAGATAACGGATTTTGAAACCGGGCTTTGCTTTTACTTTTATTGCAATGTTTCTTACTGCTGATGTGTTCCTGCCGTTTATTTCCCTGATGGTATGTTTGTTTTGGTATAACAGGTTTGCTAATACTGTTGCTGTATTCCCTGAACCAATAATGCTGATAGTCATGGTGTAAAAAAGTGATTTGAAATCAAGCCGCCGGTTTACAAATCTAAAACATCACGCATTGAATAAATTCCCTTTTTGCCCATCATAAATTTTGCAGCCAGTAATGCGCCCTGGGCAAAACCTTTCCTGCTTTTGGATGTATGAACGATTTCAATTACATCGTTTGCAGATTCATATTTTACAATATGTGTACCCGGCACTTCATCTTCTCTTTTACTGATGATGCTGAGTAATGACGGGTCGTTGGTTGCTTCATTTATCCAGTCAGTTTTTGTTGTGATTTTTTTCATCAAATCTTCAGCAAGTGTAATAGCAGTCCCGCTTGGTGCATCTTTTTTATGCTTGTGATGTATTTCTTCAATGGATGGTGAATAATCATTGTTCAGGCTCATTAATGATGCGAGGTATTTATTCAATGCAAAATAAATATTCACACCAATGCTGAAATTGCTGGTAAATAAAAGGCCACCTTTTTTTTCAGTGCAGAATTTTTTTATTTCATCAAAATGCTGGAGCCAACCGGTAGAGCCGGAGACAACAGGCACGCCTGCTTCAATACATTTTTTAATATTTGCTACAGCGCTTTGGGGATTGGTGAATTCGATAGCAACATTTGCTTTCCGCAGGTTTTCAAATGTACATTCATTTTTATTCTGAGAAGAAATTTTTAAAACAACTTCATCACCTCCTGCTATTGCTATTTCTTCAATAGCTTTTCCCATTTTTCCATATCCGATGAGTGCAATCTTCATAAATAATTTTTAAAGCCTTTTTAAGCGGCAAAAAAAATGCCTGTTTTAAAATATTACTATTGATAGGGAAATAGAATGAAAAAAAAATGTAACAAAATACAATTCAATAATTAACCGGCGCAATTCAGCAATAAAATTACAAACAATTAAAATGATGAAGGAAGAATTTTTGGTGGTTTATTTGAAAAACCCAAAGCAACTGATAGTGATGGTGATTTAGTAACTGGGTCGAAATCCGGGCGCAGCTTCATGCTGAGGTCATCACTTACATCAAAATCTTTCAATTGGGCAAATACAGTTGCATCCACCACATTCAATCCCCAGACCAATAAAAAGAATAAAGCAGAGTAATCCCTGTCTTTCCTGAAACTGTTTCTATACACCTGCAGATTTTCAGCAGGGATTCCTTTTAGCCTGGGATAAATTTTAGCTGTATCACCATTGTTTACTAAAATATTGTAAGCATCTTTTGTTCGTTGGTACCATTTATTATTATAAATAAATAAACTGCCCGGTACAGCAAGTGCACCATACACAATCGGGATTTTCCAGTATTCATGATTGTATGCCTGTCCCCATCCCGGGATAATTGCAGAACGTATGGTTGCTTTATTCGGGTCGTGTTTTTTTTTCGCTTTCAGTTTGGTGCTGTCATTTACAGGTAATGAATCGAGTGAAATTTTTTTACCATTATTAACCAGTGTAGCGCTGTCAGGTTTTATCAATACTGAAGCGCTATCAGTTTGTGCGTGGGCATTGAATAAAATGCCATTGCAGCATGTAAATAATATGAGGATAAAAATTTTACGCATCTTTAATCCTGGTAAGCGTGCATCAGTTCAAGGATTTTATCCAGTTCTTCTTTAGAATAATATTCAATCGTGATATTTCCTTTTCCATTTGAACCATGCTTCAGGGTAACTTTTGTTGAGAAATAAGATGCTAAATTATTTTCTATGCGTTTGTAAGCATCATTAAGATTGCTTTTTTTTGAAGATTTAACAACAGATGAAGTATTGCGGTATAATTTCCTTACCAGTTCTTCAGTCTGCCTAACACTGAGTTGTTTGTTTTTTATTTCTTTGAAAAGAAAAAGTTGTTTGTCAATTGTATCAATATTTATTATTGCCCTTGCGTGTCCCATACTCAGTTCGCCATTTCGCACAGCTACCTGTATATCTGGTGGTAATTTTAATAAGCGGATATAATTGGTAACAGTGCTTCTTTCTTTACCCATGCGTTCTGCCACCTGCTCCTGCGTATAATTCAATTCATCCATCATGCGTTTATAACTCAATCCAATTTCGATAGCATTCAGGTCTTCACGCTGTAAATTTTCCAGCAATGCCAGCTCGAGCAACTCCCTGTCGTTTGATTGACGCACATAAGCAGGCACATCTTTTAAACCTGCAATCTTTGCTGCCCTGTACCTTCTTTCGCCAGCAATCAATTGATACCTTCCATCACTGAGTTTGGAAACTGTCAATGGCTGCACTATGTCAAATAATTTCAATGAATGTGCAAGCTCCTGTAAGCCGGTTTCATCAAAATCTTTACGCGGGTTTTTTGGATTGGGAACAATCTTATCAAGTGGTATGCGGTTGATGTTGGTAGCTGCTTCCACCACATCTGTTTTTAAAACGCCGGTATTGGTTTTAAGGTCTGTGTCAATGCTCTGCAATAAAGACCTGATGCCTTTACCTAAACCTTCTTTATTTTGTTTTAGTGTAGCCATTTGTATTCAATGTTTGCTATTTCAAAAGTTTTTTTATTGTTCAAAATTTTGTGGGTAAATAAGTTGCGGTTGAAAATATTGGATGGGCTTTTACTGAATTCTATTCTAAAATTTTTTCTTTGTTTTTCATTTTGGTCATATCATTTTTCTGCAACACTTCTTTAGCAAGGTTGAGATAATTGACTGAGCCTTTACAGTCTGCATCATACAACACAACCGGTTTTCCAAAACTTGGCGCTTCACCCAATTTGCTGTTGCGGTGGATGATGGTATTAAAAACCATATCCTCAAAATGACGGCGCACTTCATTCACCACCTGGTTGCATAAACGTAAACGGCCATCATACATTGTCATTAAAATGCCTTCTATTTCCAGTTCAGTATTCAACCTGCTCTGAACAATTTTTATTGTGTTCAGTAATTTGCCTAATCCTTCAAGTGCAAAAAATTCACACTGTACAGG
The DNA here is from genome assembly GCA_964400415.1 of uncultured Parafilimonas sp. GTDB lineage: Bacteria > Bacteroidota > Bacteroidia > Chitinophagales > Chitinophagaceae > Parafilimonas. Next base: position 14,018 of record CAYNTP010000039.1, on the reverse strand, counting down.
AACTACTACACTATCTGCTGCCACCAAAGCATTTACAGTTATCAATCCTAATGAAGGTGAGCAGTCAATCACTATAAAATCATAATCGTTTCTTACAGGTTCAAGAATGCGTTTCAACACCAACTCCCTGTCTGGATAATTTATCATTTCAATTTCTGCACCCACCAAATCAATATGAGAAGGAATCAAATCAAGATATGCCACTTCGGTTTTTAATATCACATTGCTTGCAGTGGTTTCATTGACCATGCAATCATATAAACTCTTGGTGATGTTGTGCAGGTCGAAACCAATACCTGTTGTACTGTTGGCCTGCGGGTCTGCATCAACGAGCAATGTTTTAAACTCAAGCACAGCAAGGCTTGCTGCAAGATTGATAGCTGTAGTTGTTTTTCCTACACCGCCTTTCTGATTTGCTACTCCAATTATTCGAGCCATATATGCCAAACCCTACAGGGTATTTTATTTTTTTAAAAGAATATTTTTAAAAATCTGTATCCAAACTATTTTTTATTTTTCCACTCTTTCTATTAATTGTATCGGATACAAATTATCTGAACAATTAATTTTTTTCTTTCTTATAACTTTATCAATGCTCCTGCATGCTGTTTAAAAATTTTTATTGAAAGCCTGCGTTATACATCAATTGTTTCTCCAATCGAAGGCAACAATAAAATCTTACCTGCCTCTTTAAATGTTGCTATTGATTTTTCTTTTTCAATTTTTATTAAATCAAAAGTATCATAATGAACACCTACCACAGTATTGCATTGTATAAAATCAGATGCAATGATTGCATCTTCAATATCCATTGTAAAATTTCCACCAACGGGAAGCACAGCAAACTTTAGTTTAGCCCAACGTGGTATCAACTGCATATCCATAGTAAGTGCTGTATCGCCTGAGTAATAAAAATCACCTTCACTTGTATTAAAAAGGAAACCGATGGGGTTGCCAGCATAACTGCCATCAGGAAACGAAGATGAGTGAATGGCATTGACTCCACGTACTTTTCCAAAATCAAATTGAACCGGGCCACCCTGGTTGATAGGGTGCACTCTTTCAATATCATTGGAATAAAACCAGTTGGCCACTTCATGAGGACCAACACAAAGGGCGCCGGTTCTTTTTGCAATTTCAATGGCATCAGCAGAATGGTCTCCATGACCATGTGATAAGAAAAGATAATCGGCATCAATTGAATCAATGTCAATTTTTTTTGACAATGGGTTGTTCCTGATGAATGGGTCAAACAAAATTTTCTTACCATTCACTTCCACCAAAAAACCCGATTGACCATAATATGTTAACTTCATCTGAGAATTTATTTTCCTATAATTCTAAATTAATTACTTTATAAATAGCTGAATTAATTGATGACAGTCAAAAAAATTCAACCCCTGTTATTATGTTTGTAATTAAAGGGCACAAATGTAATTTTTTACAATTACTGTCTCAACAATATTAATTTTTTCAGTTAATTTATAAGGTATTTTTATCAACATCTTATAAAGCAATTGTATTATTTGTAAAACTTTTTTATGCGAAACTGGAGTAGCTGGTGGCTGATAGTCGTTATTTTATTGGTGATAGATTTTTATGTTTTTAACGCCTTAAAATATATTGTCCACAACAACAGCGACCGCAGCAAGGCGATAATTTATTCCATTTACTGGGCTATTTCTGTTGCAGCCCTGTCGTTTATCATTTTATTTCCACGCTCACAATATCTCGAAACACATATCATTTTAAGAAACTATGTGTTTGCCATCATTGTAGGTTTGGTATTTGCTAAACTGATTGCATCAGTATTCTTTTTACTCGATGATGTGCGCCGGTTGCTTTTATGGCTGATGGCAAAAATTTTTCCAAAAACAGGTGTTGACTTTACAGATGATGCCAACCGCATCAGCCGTTCTGCTTTTTTAAGCTGGTCCGGATTTGCTTTAGGCACCGGATTGTTTGCCACTTTGCTATATGGTTTCTCCAATAAATATGATTATAAAGTGCGACGGGTAAAACTGTCATTTAAAAACCTGCCACCCGCATTTAAAGGTTTAAAAATTTTACAGGTGAGTGATATACACAGCGGGAGTTTTACTGATAAAGCTGCTGTGGAAAGGGGAGTGGCAATGATTCAAAAACAAAATGCAGATATTATTTTGTTTACCGGTGATTTGGTAAATGACAAGGCTGATGAGATGGAAGATTACATGGATGTTTTCAATAAGTTTAAAGCGCCAATGGGTGTTTACAGCACATTGGGCAACCATGATTATGGTGATTATGCATCATGGCCAAGTGAAGAAGCAAAAAAAGAAAACCTTGAAAGGTTGAAAAAAATTCAGGCAACACTTGGATGGCGCTTATTGATGAACGAACATGTTATCCTCGAAAAAGATAACCAGCAAATAGCATTGATTGGTATTGAAAACTGGAGTGCATTTGGCAGGTTCCCCAAGTATGGCCGCATGGACCTGGCATATCCCGGTACTGAAAAATATCCATTCAAAATATTGATGAGCCATGACCCCAGCCATTGGGATGCAGAAGTGCGGGTGAAATATCCTGATATTGATTTAATGCTTTCAGGCCACACGCATGGGATGCAGTTTGGTGTGGAAAACCCTTATTTTAAATGGAGCCCTGTGCAATGGTTTTATAAAGAATGGGCTGGCCTTTATGAACAAGGCAATCAGAAATTATATGTAAACAGGGGCTATGGTTTTATTGGTTACCCTGGCCGTGTGGGCATACTTCCTGAAATAACAGTTTTTGAACTGGTTTAAATAAAATTACTTTCTACTTGAAAAAGCATTTATTATAAAGCAGGCGCTGTCCGCTTTTGTTTTCCTGAAGGCCGAAGGTAAATATCAAAACCACCGCGGATGATTGGCATTGCGTGGCCGTAACCATCATTATAAGGTGAGTTTTTATCATTGATTAAATCAATGCCTATCATAAGAAAATAACTGCCTTGTGTAATTACACGTTGAGTATAACCAAGAGCGCCAATAAGACTGGGTGCATTTACTGTTTGTTTTATTTTATTTCCATAATTATCTTTTTGTGAAACGCTGATCCAGTTGATTTCAGGTTGAGCCTGTATGAAGAGAAATGGTAATGGATAAACCCTTGCGAAAACACCGGCACCATAATTAAAAATAGATGCCCTGCCTGCATCGTAATAACCAGAGCCATTATAATCATACATTCTTTGTGAGTTGTAATTTATGTTGGCTGCAATACCTGCATCAAGCCATTGGGCCACTGAATACCCGATTTCAGGATTGGCGCCAATACCAAAACTACCAGAACCAAAACCCAATGAAATGCTTCCTCCAACAAACACATTTTCTTTTTTAAATCCACCACTTTGTTCATCACTGTAATTATCGTTTTGTGCATTCAGTGATGTAACTGTTAGTAATATGAATATGCTGAAAAATATTTGTTTCATTTGTTTTGTTTGAAGTGAAACGCAAATATGTGTAAAGGATTTCACAGGTCGAAAATTTTACCTGGATTTAAGATATTATTGGGATCAAAAACTTTTTTGATAGACCTCATTAAATTGATATTAGCTTCATCCATCACAACAGGCATAAAATCTTTTTGTATCAATCCAATTCCATGTTCACCACTGATGGTACCACCTAAACTTTTTACCAGGCGAAAAAGTTCTTTCAGGATTTTATTCATATCCTCGTTGCCATAACTATTAGGTATGCCTTCTTTTTTTATTCGCACATGCAAATTGCCATCACCTGCATGACCATAACATACTGCTTCAAACTGATATTGCTTGCCCAATGCTTTTATGCCTTTTATTAATGCGGGCAGTTCTGCTCTTGGCACCACAGTGTCTTCTTCAATAGTATAACCAGCCTGCTTGGTAGCTTCAGCAACCCTTCTGCGTAGTTTCCATAATTCATCTTTTTGTTGTGCATCATCTGCAAATAATATTTCACCTGCTTCAAAATGATTTAATAATTCAGCTATGGCTTCCATTTCACTCATTAAGACATCCAAATTGTTGCCATCAGTTTCAATAATTAAATGTGCGGCAATATCATCACTTACAGGTACAATGTAACTATCAACCATTTTGCTCACAATTTTCAAAGCATCTATTTCTACCAATTCCAAAGCGCTTGGTGTAAACCCTGCGCGGAAAATTGCACTTACTGCTTCACTTGCTTTTTCAAGAGATGCAAAAGGTGCCAGCATGAGCAAATCATATTTGGGATGCGGTATTAATCTCAAAACAATTTTTGTTACAATGCCTAAAGTGCCTTCACTCCCAACTATCAATTGAGTAAGGTTATAACCTGTTGAATTTTTTAAAATATTGGCACCTGTCCAGATTATTTCTCCTGTTGGTAATACTACTTCAAGATTTAAAACATAATCTTTTACAACACCATATTTCACAGCTCTTGGACCGCCACTGTTTTCTGCAATATTGCCACCTATAAAACAGGATCCACGACTGGCAGGATCAGGTGGGTAAAATAATCCTTTCTCCCTTACTGCATTTTGCAATTCTTCAGTGATCACACCAGGTTCAGTTGTAACCTGGAGATTACGTTCATCTATATCAATTATTTTGTTTAATCTCTCCAAAGAAATTACTACTCCTCCTTTTTGAGGAATTGCGCCACCGCTCAATCCAGTGCCTGCACCTCTTGGTGTTATAGTGATTAAATGTTGATTACAATATTTTATTATCGAACTGATTTCTGCTGCTGATGATGGCTTCACAACAACATCAGGTGGAAACAATAATTTTTCAGTTTCATCATGGCCATAATGAGATAAATTTTCTGTATCATAAAACACAAAATCATTGCCGCAAATCGTTTGCAACTGATGAATTAATTCATTATTATTTGCCTGCATAGTTCAATAATTTTTTTGCAAAATTATCTAAGTATTGCCACACATGCATTGTAAATGAGTTGCATACAATTACATTAAAATAATTTTGAAAATCAAGTTTTTTTTATGTACCTTAATCAATTATTAACAATAAAAACACCTAAAATGAAAAAAATTTTCTACTTCGTTGGGGGAGTATTGCTTTCCCTTAGTTTATGCTTTTCCGCAAAAGCAAATAGCAACACTGACCGTACAAATTCTTCTTCAATCAAAAACGTATTGGCAAGGACGAACACAGTTTGCTTTAATGATGGTTTTTACAACTGGTATGTAACTTACACTGAAACTACTCCGGGTAATTATTCTGCTTCAGGCTATTTAGATGTAGATGGTGTACATTGGGGAGTTTCTGGTTGGGGCTCATTTGCTCATCGCATGGGTGATGTTGAGTTGACTGCTCACAACCCAAATGCAGATAATTGTGCGGGTGGTTATGTTGATTCCTTTACTTATACGGGCACTGCTTCCATTTCCGGTAATGGTAGTGGCACAACTTTTAATGGTTCCGGCACATGGGTTAACTATTGTGGTGGAGTTATTTACACCTCCGGCACGTGGTCCGCTGCAGGGCCATGTAGTGCTTCATTACAATCTAAACCTTACGGCCCTGCCAAACATGCACAAGTAACTGCTGAAGGAAAGAAAGCATCCAACACCATTTGCTTTAATGATGGTTTCTACAACTGGAAGATAACTTATACTGACCAGGGTAATGGCTCTTACTGGGCATCAGGTTACACAACAGTTGATGGAGTTAACTGGCCTGTTTATGGTTGGGGTTCATTTTCACATAAAATGGGCTCTGTAGAATTGCATGCATCCAATCCTGATCCTGATGGTTGTACGCTTCATACAGATTCATTTACATATTGGGGTAATGCTCAAATAACTGGCAGTGGTTCCGGTACTACTTATTCAGGCAGCGGAAACTGGACAAGCTATTGTTATGGTGATGTATATAATAATGGCACATGGTCAGCAGCCGGGCCATGCAGTAATTCATTGCAATCAAAATCTTATGGTCCTGCAAGACATGGTTCAATATCAGATGCTAAAAAAGCATCCAACACAGTTTGCTTTAATGATGGTTTTTACAACTGGAAAATAACTTATACTGACCAGGGTAGTGGTAATTATTCTGTTACAGGTTCACTGAATGTGGATGGAACTAACTGGCCTGTATATGGTTGGGGTTCATTTGCCAATAAAATGGGTACAGTAGAATTACATGCATCCAATCCATATCCTGATGGATGTGTTTCTTATTCAGATTCATTTACATACTGGGGTAATGCACAGATTACAGGCAGTGGCTCAAACACTACATTTACAGGTAGCGGAAACTGGACAAGTTATTGTTATGGTGGTGTATTATTTACAGGTACATGGTCAGCATGGGGCCCTTGCAGCGACGCTTTGCAATCAAAACCTTATGGACCTGCAAAACATCAACAAGCTGACTTCAGCATGAAGATATCACCCAACCCGATGAAGACAAGTTCAAATGTTTCCTATAATCTGGCAAAAGATGCTAAAGTCAATATAACGGTTTATAACTTTATGCAGCAACCCGTTAAGCAGATAGTTAATAAGACAGAATCTGCCGGTAAGCATACTTATGTTATTGATGGTTCATCATTGATCAATGGTACTTACAGGGTAGTAGCAGTAGTAAATGGTAAAACATATTCATCAACACTACAGGTAGTAAGATAAAATAAAAGTGATTAGAATTATAAAGTGGGCTTTCTAAATTTAGAAGGCCCACTTTCTTTTTTAAATCTCTTGAATAAGATTATTGATCGGTATTGTTGCTTTCTTTTTTTCTCAATGTTTTGCTATCCATCTGTTTGCCAGGAAAATATTTTTGATAAACTATGCAATAAAAATTTTCACCACCAATTCTTTGTTAAAAACATTTGCATTATTTTTCCTGCTTTGTCAATATTTTACTTTTGAGCCGCATCATAAAAATTATATGAGGAAATTTCAATCTTACTTTTTGCTTATAATTCTTTTTGTTGGGACAAAAGGTTATGCCCAAACCCAAAAAGTTGTTGCAGATAAGATAATTGCAAAAGTTGGAGATAAAATCATTCTGAAATCTGATATAGATAATGCTATTGCCGATTATAAACGACAGGGACAAGGAGTGCAGTTACCACCCAATCCTGAATGTGCTTTTCTTGAAGGCCAGTTGGTGCAAAAAGTATTGGTTTTGCAGGCACAAAAAGATTCTGTTACAATTACAGATGATGAAATAGATGCGTTGCTTGATAACCAGATCAGGTATTTTATCAGGATGTATGGTTCACAGGAAGTGTTAGAACAAATTGCCGGGAAAACTGTTTACCAGTTAAAAGAAGATTTGCGGCCACAGTTTGTTGAAAGACAACTTGCAGATAAAATGCGCAGGCAGTTATTGGATAATGTAAAGATTACTCCTACTGAAGTGAAAGCGTTCTACGATAAGATACCACAAGACAGCCTACCGTTTTTTGAAAGTGAACTGGAAGTGGCTCAAATTGTAATTTATCCAAAAGCAAATAAGGATGTTGAAGAATATATTACTAACCAGTTGATGGATCTTAAGAAACAGGTAGAATCAGGACAGAAAAAATTCCAGGACCTTGCTAAAATATATTCACAAGACCCGGGAACAAGGGATAACGGTGGACAATTTAGCCTTAACCGAAACGATAAAGATATTGATCCAACATTTCTTGCTGCTGCTTTTAAATTAAAAGAGGGGCAGATTTCGCCGGTTATAAAATCAAAGTTTGGTTTGCATATTATTCAAATGGTAAGCAGGGCAGGAGATGATGCGGTAGTAAGGCATATCCTGATCATCCCATCAGTAACCAATATTGAAATTAATGATGCAAAGCAAAAGTTAGACAGCGTGCGATCAAAAATTATTGCTGGTACAATGTCATTTAATGAAGCAGTAAATAAATATAGTGAAGATGATGCAACAAGGTATAATGCTGGCAGATTTGTCAATCAATTGGATGGTTCAACTTCAGTTACAATTGATCAATTGGATAAGGACCTTGTGGCTAACCTTAAAAATATGAAAGTGGGTGAAATAACACAGCCGCTCACTTATACTGATGACAGGGGGAAGACTGCAGTTCGTATTGTTTATTTAGCTCATGAAACCCAACCTCACCGTGAAAACCTGAAAGATGATTATGACCGTGTGTCACAACAGGCACTTGCTGATAAAAAGCAACATGTTCTTGACGATTGGTTTAAAAAGCATATCTCTGATTTTTATATTGATATTGATCCGGATTACAAAAACTGTAAGAGCCTTGATTATTGGTTTACAGCAGAGAATACAGCATCGAATTAAAGAATGCCAGCCTTCATTATTTATTATGAAGGTTTTTTTTGGTAAAATAGATGTATGTACATACATTTGCACTGTGAAATTAGAACAAGCAATAAAAAGCAATAAATTCAGGAATGAAATGCACAAAGCAGGGCTTAATATCCTTTATACAGCATGGTGGCTTAAGACCATAATGAGTAAAGAATTAAAAGAATATGGATTGACACATGAACAATACAATGTTTTAAGAATTTTAAAAGGACAGCATCCTGAGCAGGTTTGTGTGAGGGAAATTGCGGGTAGGATGATAGAAAAAAACTCTAATGTACCCCGAATAATTGACAGGCTGGAAACAAAAAAACTGGTAAAACGGATTGTCTCTTCTGCTGACAGGCGGGAAACATTAATTGTAATTACGCCTGCCGGTTTAAATATTCTTGAACACAGCACAGACAGGATAAATAAAATGACGGACAAAACAATTCATATTACAGAGGCACAGGCTAAAACATTAAACGACATACTTGAAGAAATTCGAAAAGGTGAAGTGTAGTTTTTTTTAATAATATATATGTATGTACATATAAATTTAGAATTAAATTTTTAATAATAATAAAAAAATAAAAACAGCAATTATGGCAACGTATAAAATTGATCCTTCACACAGTGAAGTAACTTTTAAAGTAAGGCACCTTGTTATCAGTAACGTAAGCGGTAATTTCTCATCATTTGAAGGTGGAATGGAAAGCAGCAAACCGGATTTTTCAGATGCATCCATTCATTTTGAAGCTGATGTTAACAGTGTTTCAACCAACAGTGAACAAAGAGATAATCATTTAAAAAGCGATGATTTTTTTAATGCTGAAAAATTTCCAAAAATCCTTTTCAAATCAACATCGGTTGAAAAGAAAGGTGATGATGAATATGTATTGCATGGCGACCTTACCATACGTGATATCACCAAAAACGTTTCATTGAAAGTTGAACATGGTGGTAGTGTACTTGATCCATGGGGACAGAACAGGGATGGTTTTGAAGTAAGCGGTAAAATCAGTCGTAAAGAATTTGGCTTAAAATGGAATGCATTAACAGAAGCAGGTGGCGCTGTTGCAGGTGATGAAGTGCGCATATCGGCAAATGTGGAATTGGTAAAGCAGGCATAATGGTTATTAAAAAATAACTGATTGTATTTGTAAAAAAAGATAGCAGGAAGATTGATGAATATAGAAATTGTATCGGGCAGTCCGAGAAAGGACAGTGTTACACACAGGGTAGTTTTATATCTCCGGAAATATTTAAAAGAAAAGACAAATCATAACATTAATATTCTGGATGTACGGGATTGGGAAATTAATGTATTGCAACAGGAAGTATTCAGGAGTGAAGATATAGCTCCGGTAGTATTGCAACCTTTGGCTAAAAGAATGTTTGCAGCCGATGCTTTTATCGTTGTTACTCCAGAATATAACGGTAGCTATACACCGGCAGTAAAAAATTTATTTGATCATTTTCCAAAACAATCACATAAACTTTTTGGAATTGTTACTGCATCACCAGGTGCATTAGGAGGAGTAAGGGCTGCTTTGCAGTTGCAGGTATTAGTGTATGCTTTATTTGGAATTGGTTCACCTCATATGTTGATTACACCTGCTGTTGAAAAAAAATTTGATGAATCCGGTAACCTCATTGATCCCGGGTTTCAGAAAAATATAGATGTTTTTGTGAGTGAATTTTTGTGGTTGGCAGAAAAACTGGAAGGTCAATATTCAACAGGTAATATAGCCCCGGTGTTAAATTAATATTTGGATGTTTTAGTTGTTAACTATTACAGAAAGTGGAAATTATCTGTATAATTATCTTATTTAATAATTGTAGCTTTGCGCCTTCAATTTTGCAATGAGTGATGAAATTAAACATGAATGTGGCTTAGCATTCATTCGACTCCGTAAAGATTTCTCTTATTATTTGCAGAAATACGGCACGGTTATGTATGGCTTGAATAAGCTGTACCTCTTGATGGAAAAACAACACAACCGAGGCCAGGATGGCGCAGGTATTGCAGCTGTGAAGTTGAATACCGAAATAGGGCATCCATATCTTCATCGCATCCGGAGTAATGCACAACAACCCATTTCAGATATTTTTTTTAAGATTGGAAGCGAGATTACTGAGCTTGAAAAATATCAGCCTGATATAAAGAAGCATCCTGCTTTAATGAAAGGCCATATCCCGCTTCTTGGTGAATTACTGTTAGGCCATTTACGGTATGGTACACAAGGAAAAAACAATGTTGAATTTTGTCACCCATTTATTAAAAAAGATATAGCACCAGCAAAAAACCTTGCTTTGGCAGGTAATTTTAATCTTGTCAATAAAGATGAGTTATTTGACCTTGTCAATATCAGCCCTGGTGTATTTCAAAAGCAGAGTGACTTGGCAGCCATGATGGAAGTGATCCATCATTTTCTTGCAAAAGAAGATGTGGAAAATCCAACTATGTGTGGTATTGCACATGCATTAAAGAAGGCAGCTCGCCTGTTTGATGGTGGTTTTACTGTCGGTGGTTTGACTGGTAACGGTGACGCATTTGTGCTGAGAGATGCTCACGGCATACGCCCTGCATATTATTATGTCAATGATGAAGTGATAGTTGCTGCCAGTGAACGTGCTGCAATCCGTACATCATTTAATGTTGGTGAAAATGAAGTGCATGAATTATTGCCTGGTAAAGCATTGATAGTAAGTGCCAATAATGAATATATTATCGAGCAGGTGTTGGAGCCAAAAGAAAGAAAGGCTTGTAGTTTTGAAAGGATTTATTTCAGCCGTGGTAGCGATGAAAAAATTTACAGGGAAAGAATTGCGCTCGGTTACCACCTGAGCAAACCTGTATTGCATGCTGTTGACAACGACCTGAAGAACACAATTTTTTCTTATATCCCCAACACTGCAGAAGTTGCATATTTTGGTTTGTGCAAAGGCATGGAAGATTACCTGAACACAACCAAACTGCAAAGGATAATGGATGAAAAAGATAACATCACCGAAGAAAGGTTGCAGGCTTTGATCAACAGGAAAATCAGGCAGGAAAAAATTGCTATCAAAGATGTTAAGCTGCGTACATTTATTACTGAAGACAGTGGCAGAAATGAAATGGTGCAGCATGTTTATGATATTACTTATGGCACTGTTCGTAAAAACCAGGATACCCTGGTAGTGATTGATGATTCTATTGTTCGTGGTACTACATTAAAAGAAAGTATAGTCAGGATGCTGGCACGCCTTCAGCCTAAAAAAATAATTGTTGTTTCTTCCGCACCACAGATACGTTACCCTGATTGTTATGGGATTGATATGAGTAAACTGGGTGATTTTATTGCTTTCCGTGCAGCTATTGCCTTACTTAAAGAAAGGGATAAAGCATGTGTCATTAAGGAAGTGCATGAAAGTATCCTGGAACTTGATCGCACAAATCAGCTCCATACACAAAACCTCGTACGCAACATTTATAAACCATTCACCACAGAAGAAATTTCCAATAAGATTGCAGAATTAATTACCCCTAAAGATCTTACAATCCCGGTGCAGGTAATCTATCAGACTATTGAAGACCTGCATGACAGTTGCCCCACTAATACAGGTGACTGGTATTTCACCGGCAATTATCCAACACCTGGAGGCAATCGTGTAGTCAACAAGGCTTTTCTAAATTACATGGCTGGTAAAGATGTCCGTGGTTATTGATTTTTTCAAAGACTTTTATTTATAAAAAATTTTTTAGCCCTTATTAATAGCAATAAAAAAACCATGCATTTATTAATGCATGGCTTTTTACCAATGAATAAATGAATATATTTATAAAGAACTGATAAGTTCGTTACCCAATTTTACATATTCATCATTTTTAACTGCAGCAGCCAGTTCAATACATTTTTCAGCGCTTGCTTTAGCACCAACTTTGTCACCCATTTCTTTTTGAATGCGGGCTTTCATCATGTACATAAAGAAAGCATCTTTATTGGTTTCCAAAGCATGGTTTATATTTTCTAAGGCTTTTGGGTAGTCTTTATCATATTCATAATAAAAACTTGCAGCCTGCCAGTAAGGTTTGTCTTTTCCCTTCATTGCTGTTTCTAACTGTGCCCTCACTTTATCTTTAAAATCAGTTGTGATAGGTATGTCCACTAATGTATTTCCCCATATCAGTGCAAGGTCGCAACTGCCGGGCATGATATTCAGAAATTCCATTGTGAATGTCTGTACATTCATACCAGTTGAGTTTTCTACCGGCACTTTAAACCTTACCACATCTTCACTTTCTTTATAACCACTGGTGCCGCTGTTGTTTAAACCTTTGTTTAAAATAATTTCCCATTCATCTTCACCGGGGATAGTATATAAAACATAACTGCCACTATCAATATCATGACCACCAAAAGTTACTTTATCTGTAAATGAAATACGGGTAGCAGCATTGGCGCCGGTCCGCCATAACTTACCCAACGGTGCAAGGTCACTGTTTTCTTCAAACAATGTCCTTCCTTTGATTGAAGGCCTTGAATAAACCAATGTGATTTTACCTACACTAAAATTTTGTTCAACAGTTACAGTGGGGCTTAATTGTGGCATCTGCACTTGAGCAGATGAGAAGCTGTACAATATAACAGCTAAAGCAGGCAACAGGATTTTTTTCATAAAATTATTTTTGTTTAATGCAAGATTATGGTATTCTTTTTTAAAAAATTATCGCTTTATGGAAATTAAAAACTTAAAATTTTAACCGGGATTTTGTGACAGCATTTGATAGAGATTATATCAAAAAAAAACAGCCCTGAAAAACTTTCCAGGACTGATTACTGCTTAAAAATTATTTTGAATTATTTGTATGCTTTCACTAAGAAAACACAATTTTCTGCTTTTTTCACCTGGCTCACCCTGTCCATGTTTTTCAATGTGGATGTGCCTTTGGGTATCCTTACTTTTCTAAATGATGTGTCTGTATTTTTAAGACTGTCTATTAGTTTAAAAATATTGTTTGATTTCAGAGCAAAAACCACATCCTCAGATTGTGTTTGTTTGGTGGTGATGATACCTACTACTTCACCATTTTTGTTAAACACCGGGCCGCCGGAGTTACCAGGGTTGGCAGTTAAAGAAAGCTGGCAACTGGATGTATCACCTCTATAACCTGTCTTAGCGCTTAAATAACCCATATTATAAACTATCTCATCACGCGGGTAACCAAGGGTAAACAATTCTGCACCTAAATCAGGTTCCATACGGCGGATTGAATAAGGCAAAGTTTTTATTGGCTTATAATCTTTATCATCAATTTTTAAAACAGCAAGATCTGTTTTGCGGTCCACTGATAAAATTGTTGAATTATATTCATGTCCATCTTTATCAACTACGATTGCTCCACTTCCTTCCAGCACATGTGCGTTGGTTATTAAATAACCTTTACCATCTATTAAAAATGCAGTACCACCTGCTTTCACAGTAGCGCCTTTAGGTATTTTGGGTTCGGCTACTTCATTAAGTTTGTTGTTGGTGATTTGCTGACTTGCCTTGACTTCATCAATCATGCGGCTCAATCTCTGTAATTCAGATTTGTCAGTAGCAGGTGAAAAATAAATTGCCAAAGCGCTGATGAATAATGCAGTGATTCCTGCAATAGAAGCTGCGATAGCTGCAGTCTTTTTATAACGGTTCCAGAGTTGGACAACCTTGCCGCCAAAGT
>CAYNTP010000038.1:16001-36256 GCA_964400415.1 uncultured Parafilimonas sp. | reverse complement strand
CATAAGGCCCTTCGGCAATAGCAAGACCTTTATTGCCAAACAAAGTATCGAGTACGCCATCGGTTGAATACCTGACAGCCATAAAACCCATACTGTTCGGTATTGAATCAGTGCTACTTGTAGTACCGGCAACTATGATATTTCCTTCTTTAGTTACAGCGGAGGTAGTACACCCCAAATAATGACCATCAAAAGAAGTCAGTACTTTCCCATCTATTCCAAAACTGCTGTCGAGCGTTCCAGCTTTATTTTGGCTTTGTGAATTTGTAATTGAAAAAAACAGAACTGTTATTAGTGTAAAAATCTGTTTCATAAAATACATTTTTTAAATTGAGTAATATTAATCAGGACAAGTATCTGTGTTTGTGCATCCGGTTGTTGTCGCGCCGTTACAGGTAACCCTGTTGTTTTCACATTCTACAAATCTTGTTGTGGTAATAGCTGAAGTATTTCCGCTTAAAATTGTTTGGAAAAATGTTGCTGTTCTGCCTGCGATATAATCGTATGTTTTGTCTGAGTTATTTGCATCAGTACCAAAATTGCTTTGATAACCACATAGTTTACAACTACCGGTTCCCGGTTTTAAAAATGGATCCGGATCAGTTGTGCAGGTGCCGCATAAAGGGTCATCATCATCCAAACCGTGATAGGCATCACAGTCTAAGTAAAGCTCCGTGAGGATACTATTACTATTCAACATATTATAAATCGTTTGTGAACCTATTGTAATCTCATATCTAATGGGGTTTAAATCATCATCCGCCGGCGTAGTATAAGCGCCATTTTGCAAACAACGGGATTCAGTATTAGTTATTAAATTGGTATTTGGATCAGGTGCGCTTCTTGAGAAATAAACCCCCTGTGCCCTGTAATCAAAAGTTGTATCTTTCATACCATGAAATGAAATTACAGGTGGTAATGCATAACCCTGGGTAGCAAAGAAATCATAAGGGTGAGTCAAATAGGCATTGGGTATAAAAAGGCTTCCCCAACAGTTTAAAATTCCTTTTATTTTTCCAAAATAATCCTGGTTTGGATTAGAAGGCGCATCTGCATAATAAACACCGGTAGTATCTATCTGTCCTAAATGTGTTTTTACACCAGGTAACAATGAATCTAATTTTGCCTGTCCAGCTACTCCCGGCCCAATAAATTCTGCACTCATAGCCAAGAGGTTACCGGCACTTGTACCTGCAAGAAAAACCTGGGTGGTATTAATCTGGTATTTATCACTATTAACTCCATCAAGTTGCATTTTTATTATACTCCTGATAGCTCCCCTTGTATCCTGAAATGCCCTGTATATTGCAAGTACCTGCTGTGCTGAAACATAGCTTAGACCATGGTTGTATTCAAAACTACCTGAACTAACAATTCTTGTATCAACGATTACTCCAACTCTATAATTTACATCAAAAACAACAAATCCCCTTGCGCATAATTTTCTGCATAATGCCCTTCCACCTGGGTTTAAATATGAACTGCATTCAGCATAACTGCCTGCATGAAAAAAAATAATCGCAGGTAATTTACAGGCATTGTAATTCTGGTTGGAAGGATAATACACCCGCATGATTAATGCTGACAAATTATTTTCGCATTTATCAATCATTGGTAACCGTGGGCAGGAATTTTCTTTATACTGGACATCAAACTTGTCAACGGTTACACAAGAGCCACCCACTTGCTTACAATAGCTCATATCAATGGAATCAATTGTTATTCCTGGTATAGGAGAGCTTAAATCTTTCGAACAAAAATTAGTACAAATATTTATTGTCTGGGCAATTACCCCCCCCCAAATAGTTGTAAAAAATAATAGTGCATAAAGTTTTTTCATGGTTGGGTTTTTTAAAAGTTTTTACAAGATAAGAAAAAAATAAAGAAATTTTTTTTTCATCTAAACAATAAATTATCATTTTTCAATTATCGCATATCAGTCAAAAAAGATGAAATTATCTTTATTTCTTCTTTTGTGTTTCCAGGCAGGTTTTGAATAAGATATAACAATCGAAAACGTGTCTAACAAACTTGAATATTATCAGAACTATTTTTCATTCTGTTTCAGCGAAAGCTTTGCTTTCCTAATAAAAGGATAGGAATAAACTCATATTGAACATACCTGTAAAAATAAATTATTTATTTATCCCATACTTCGTTTTATACCTTTCGTACAACTGTTTTTGTTTGTTGTCAAGATTGATTTGCCTGCCTTGTATAAATGCATATTGAATATCACTTGTCCTGATATCAAGCACATCACCACTGCTCACTATGATGTTGGCGTCTTTACCTTCTTCGAGTGAACCGGTTTGTTTGTCAATGCCAAGAATTTTTGCAGCATTCAGTGTGATGGCCTGCAAAGCCTGTTCTTTTGTTAACCCGAAACCAACAGCTACACCGGCATTAAACATCAGGTTGCGGCCTCGGTTCATTTCATCAAAATCATTGATGCAATATAAAACTCCTGCCTGTTGCAACTGGTATGGCAGCTTTGTATATTCATCTATATCATCATCCTGCATCACGGGGAGTGTGTGCATCTGGTTCAGGATAACACCGATATTATTTTGTTTGAGGTATTGTGCAATCTTATTGCTTTCAGTGCCGCCAACTATCACTGTTTTAAAACCAAACTCTTTGGCAAACTCAACTGCAATCATCATCTCATTGGCCATTTCGCAATGCACAAAAAATGTTTGTGTATGATTGAACAGACCTTTTACAGATTCAAATTTTATATTGGTCACAGCATGCGAAGGTTCATTGAGGTAAGCTTTTGCCTCACGGAAAAATGTACGCACTTCATCTATTTCCTTATAAGCATTTTCCAGTTTTTCACCGGAAGCATTTTTTGAAGATGTGGGTATCAGCGATGGCATACGGAAATGGATGCCATTGTCTTTGTCATACACTGCATCTTCCCAGTTCCAGCCGTCCAGCTGCATGACAGATGATGTGCCGCTCAATATGCCGCCATCAGGTACAACGTTCGCCAATAGTACACCGTTACTGCGCACTGTATTGATAATTTTCGAATCGGTATTATATGCTACTAATGAACGCACATCAGGGTTTAGTTCACCTACTTCATCTTCATCCCTTTCAGAACGGATAGCGCTGATTTCTACAAGGCCCAGGTTGCTGCTGGTTAAAATGAAACCCGGATAAATTTGCTTGCCGGTGCAGTCAATCACTTTCACATCTGCGATAGGCGCGTATTGGCCAACTTTAATAATTTTTCCATTACTGAAAACAATCATCCCGTCATCAATTACTGTTCCATTGCCTACATGAATAACACCATGTATCAATGCAATGGTCCCGCTTTGCGGCGGCGCGGGCAACACATTGGATTGTGAAAATGTTTGTATGAAGAAGAATGAACAAATGATGGTTAATATATTTTTCATCTGGATAAGTTTAAATATTTACAGATTGGATGTTTAGTTGTTTTGTGAATGATTGAATCCGCTAATTATTGAACTGACACTGCGGCCTTCTTCACATTCATTGATCTGGTCGAATGTCATCACAGCAGGTGTTGTATGTGCACCACCTTTTTTAGCAGCCATCATTTTTTGTATTAAACGATTCCTTTCTTTCGCGATATAAATTCTTTGCAGTGAATCACGCTGCCTGTCAAAATATTCCACACCATCAACAAATGTTTTCTGCACGGTAGCATACACACTTAAAGGATTGTTGTTCCATAAAACCACGTCAGCATCTTTGCCCACTTTTATACTGCCCACCCTGTCTGCAATATGCAACATGATGGCAGGGTTCAGTGTGCACATTTTAAATGCCTGTTCTTCTGTCAAACCACCATACTTAATGCTTTTGGCTGCTTCCTGGTTTAAGTGTCGTGCCTGTTCTGCATCATCACTGTTTACTGCAACAGTCAAACCAACATCTGTCATCAATGCTGCATTGTATGGAATGGCATCCTGCACTTCTGCTTTGTATGCCCACCAGTCGCTGAATGTGGATGCATAAGCGCCATGTGCTTTCAGTTTATCCGCCACTTTATAACCTTCCAGCACATGTGTGAAAGTATTTACAGTGAAATGAAATGAATCAGCCACATGCATCAGCATATTGATTTCACTTTGTACATAAGAATGACAGGTGATAAATCTTTTATGATTTAAAATTTCACTAAGTGCATCCAATTCCAGGTCCCTTCTTTTACCCGGGCCTTGTTTCTGGTAATCTTCCGCCCGGGTGAATGCATCAACCAACACCTGTTCTACACCCATGCGTGTATCAGGGAAACGGTCACTTCTCTGGCTGTAGGAACGTTTTACATTTTCACCTAAAGCGAATTTGATGAAGGGGTCCCAGTTGGCAAATTTCATCTGCTCTGCATCTTGCCCCCAACGTAGTTTCAGTAATTGTGTCTGCCCGCCAATCGTATTACAACTCCCATGCAAAATATGTGATGAAGTAACACCATCAGAAAGTTGCCTGTATATCTGGATGTCTTCAGGGTCTATCACATCTGCAATACGCACTTCTGCAGTTACTGATTGTGAACATTCATTCACGCCACCTGTTACTGCAATATGTGAATGTTCATCAATGATGCCCGGCGTTAAATATTCATTGGTACCATCAACTACTTTTGCATTTCCTGCAGGAAGATTTTTTCCAACTGCTGCAATCTTGCCTCCTTTTAACAACACATCCGTATTCGGCAAAATACCTTCTGCTTCATTGGTCCATATTGTAGCATTCCTGATTAACACGTCTTCCGCTTTGGGCATTTGCGAAAAGCCATAACCATCAAACGGATAAAGGACTGTGGTATTGATATCATTCTTTTTTTGAGTCTTTTTCGGTTTGTCCGGTTTCTCAATATATGCTGAAGCAAACATCATATTCCAGGCAACAGGGTTGCCATCTGCATCATAACCTGAACCATTCCACATATTGGAGCCGATAACACCGGATAAAGAATTGACTTTTGAACTATCCGCTTTATTGCTCCACCTGATATTTACAGAATTGTTGATGATATTCAAATGAACATCTTTCACAGTGTCTTTACCTGAAATAATTTTTGCAGAGAGCTTACCCGGTTTTCCTTCTACTGCAACATTGTATTGCATGTTGTTGTTATTTTGTTTAATGCTGAGTGTATAATTACCGCGGTAATCATTCCAGCCGTTATTGGTCAATAAAAATTCTTTGCCCTGTATCCAGTTTTGCAGGAAAATAGTTTGCTCATCAAAAACAGGCCCGGTGGTGATAATAAAATCAGCAAGTTTACCCACATCAATACTACCCACCTGGTCATACACACCGATTAAAGTTGCAGGTGTTTTAGTCAGCGCTTCCAAAGCTTTTTCTTCACTCAATCCATTCTCAATTGCTTTGCGCAGGTTGGATAAAAACTCTGAAGTTTTTGTGCCACTTGATGTAAGCGCAAAATTCAAACCTGCTTTTTCAAACATGCCGGGTTCCAATGGTGCCATTTCCCAATGTTTCAAAACACTCAATGCCACAAGGCTTGCAGCATTAGGGTCTTCCACATCTATTGCTTCAGGAAAATTAAGCGGCAAAATAAAATTCGTATTGGCTGCTTTCATTTCATCCATGCGTTGGTATTCATTGCCGCCACCTTTAATGATATAATGTACATTAAATTCATTCGCAATTTTCTGCGCCCTCAACACATTCCATTTATCACCTGCATCAAAAATCTGAGGCAATGATTGATTGGCATTCCATGCTTCTAATGAAAGGTTGGTGCCTTCACTGGTTGACTTTTCTTTATCACCTGATTTCAAATTATTATACCATTGAGCATCGAGATAGGTTTGTCGTATCAATGCAATTGCGCCCATCAGTGAAGTAGGATAATCCTGCGTGGAACTGCCTTTACTGAATGAATAAAATGCTGCAGCTTTTTCTTTCAGCATATCAAGGTTTTCTTTTTCATCGTTCAATGAAACCAAAGTGCCTGTGCCCCGTGCAATGCCATCCTGCAAATGAGAAAGCACAACGCCAAAACCAATACCACGCAGGTCACCGGCTTTATCATCATTTTTTGTAAAAATTTTTGAAGCATCAGTTTCAGGGCGGATAGCCTGGTTCCAGCCATAAGCTCCTTTGGTATCACTGAGCATTTGTGTTTGAAAAAAGTTGCGGGAACGATTGGGTTGCTCAGCTTTTGTAATGCCATAATCACTGAACAGGTCAATGAATGACGGATAAATGTATTTGCCTTTGCAATCAATTGATGCAGCATCTTTGGGCACACTGAGGTTGTTGCCCACAGCAATAATCTTCCCTTCTTTAATGATGAGCGTTGCATCTTTTAAAATTGTTTGCGGGTCTTTTACAATCGTAGCATGAGTAAATGCCACATATCTTTCCCGGTAATCCTGTACGCCATTGACAGGATAAGTTTCCTGTGCCATTGATGCAAAAAAAAGGCTACAGCAAGCAAACAGCAGTGTATATTTCTTCATGGTATAAATATTCAATGTTGGAGGCAGTAAATGTAAGGAAAGGCAACTTATTTACAACCTGATTTTTATAAAAGGAAATTGGACAGGTCGTTCCTGTTTCTTTTTAAATTGAAGCATCAACTGGCATATAGAACAGCACTTTTGAATAATCAAATAGCCAGTCAATAAAAAATATCATTCTATAAAAAAAATAACAACAAAGCATTCCAATTTTTAAATGACATTGGACGCTTCTCTTCATGCCATTCTTAGTGTAAATCTATTTATAAGAGTTTACGTAAATCAAACAATATTTACCGATGTTTGCTGCATTTTAAAAATTTCCCGGTCAAAAGGGCCTATATGAAAAAGAATTTTTTTTCAATATTAGTAACTACAATCATTTTAAGTTTCATAGTAAACGCCTGTGGTAAATCTTCGAACCCGACACTCTTTGCAAAATGGATGGTTGTCAGCGATTCAATTGTAACATTATCAGGCAGCCCGGATTCACAAAGGTATTATACCGGTAAACCTGACGACTATTTTGACTTCAGGGTCAATGATATTTTATATATCAAAGAAGATACATTATTGGACTCTGTCCCTTTTCTTTTGCTCTCATACAACAGGATTATTTTACAAGGGTTAGGTGTGAACGAAACTGACTACAACAAATCACACTATATCTCTATCAGCTCAAAAGATATTACGCTCATTATTACTTCATCATTTGATTCAGGTGGTTTATATAAAAGGACAATACACCTGGAGCGATAAATGTATTCATAACAATTATTTCAACAGGGTAAACAATAAAAGGTTGTATTTTTAAAACCTGCATTAGTATTATCACATTGAAATAATAAAATATGAAAAGAAGGCATTTTCTTCAATCCACTTCAGCTTACCTGGCTGGCGCAGCATTGATACCAACATCACTATATTCTTCACCCGGAAAAGTAGCGCCATCTGACAAGATACGCATCGGCGCCATTGGCATACATGGTATGGGATGGGCTGATCTTACCAATTTATTAAAACATCCCGAAGCAACATGCGTTGCTCTTTGTGATGTTGACAACAATGTATTGAATCAACGCGCTGATGAATTGAAACAAAAAAATATCAAGGTAAAAATTTACAGTGATTACAGGAAGTTGCTGGATGACCCTGATGTTGATGCTGTGGTGATTGCCACACCAGACCATTGGCATTGCAAAATAATGACTGATGCATGCATGGCGGGAAAAGATGTGTATTGCGAAAAACCGGTTGGCAATTCAATTGCAGAATGTGCAGCAATGGTGGCAGCACAAAAAAAATATAACCGGGTGGTGCAGGTGGGGCAATGGCAAAGAAGCAATAAACATTATGCAGATGCCATGCAGTTTGTTCATTCAGGGCAACTGGGTAATGTGCGCCTCGTGAAAGCATGGGCATACCAGGGATGGATGAAACCTGTGCCTGTATTGCCCGACAGTGCACCTCCTGCAGGAGTGGATTATGACATGTGGTTGGGGCCTGCTGAAAAACGGCCATTTAATCCCAACAGGTTCCATTTCAATTTCCGCTGGTTCTGGGATTATGCAGGCGGGTTGATGACTGACTGGGGCGTACACATGATTGATTATGCATTACAGGGTAGCAATGCTAACGTGCCGAAAAGTATTATGGCAAGTGGTGGAAAATTTGCTTACCCGGATGATGCAGAGCAAACGCCTGATACGTTAGTAGCCGTTTATGATTTCGGGAGCTTTAATATGCTGTGGGAACATGCAACCGGTATCAATGACGGGCCTTATCAACGCGACCATGGTGTTGCATTCATCGGCAACAATGGAACATTGGTGGTTGACCGTGGCGGATGGGAAGTGATACCTGAAGTAATTGATGGCAAAAATAAAATGGAAGCTGTGCCCCGTCAGCAAAGAGTTGATGACGGCCTGTTGTTGCATACAGGAAATTTTCTTGAAGTGGTGAAATCAAGAAAGATGGAAGATCTGAAATGCCCTGTGCAGGATGCTGCTCATGTAGCCACAGTGTGTGACATGGGAAATATTGCTTTCAGGACAGGCAGGAAAATATTCTGGGATGAAACCAAAATGCGTTTTACCGATAATGATGCGAATGAATTACTCGCTGCAAAATATCATAACGGCTACGTATTGCCGAAGTTCTGAGCCTGGAAAATGTTTTGTACAATTACTGCTTAAAAATGATTAAGTGGTATTGAAATTTTCATTTTTCAATTTCGCAATGGGAATTGAATTTTATTTTACATCAAAATCAACAACAACAGATTTAGTACGAGGGTGGCTTTGACAAGTCAGGATAAAACCATCAGCCACTTCATCCTGTTCCAGTCCATAGTTGACATCCATATCCACTTTCCCTTCAATCAATTTTGCTTTGCAGGTAGTGCAAACACCACCTTTGCAGGCATAAGGCAAGTCAGCGCCCTGTTGTAATGCAGCATCAAGGATACTCGCATTATTAAATGGCAAATCAAATTCAAAACTCCTGCCATCAAGTTTGATTTTTATATGTGCAACATCATCATCAACAGCACCGGGTGCAGCAACAATTTTTTTCTTTTTTGACAGGTTGGTATTTGCAGTATTAAAAAGTTCAAAGTGGATTTTTTCAGGGCTTATATTTTTTGATTCAAGCCATGCTTTGATGGCAAAAATCATTTCTTCAGGTCCGCAGATAAAAAAATCATCAGCATTTAATGGCAGCACATATCTGAATAGCTGTTCACATTTTTCAATGGTTATCCTTCCTTCATTCAAAGGTGTTTCAGTATGCTCACGGCTCAGGATATGGATAACCTGGAACCTTTCCATATACTGGTCTTTCAAACCTTCTATCTCTTCTTTAAAAATGATGGAACGGCTGTTGCGGTTGCCATAAATGAGTGTGAAACTACTTCCAGGCTGGTTGAGCAAACCTGTTTTAATTAAAGATAACACAGGTGTAATGCCACTGCCTGCAGCAAAGAAAATATATCTTTTTGCATCTTGTGAATGAGGCAAAACAAAATGGCCAAGTGGAGGCATCAGTTCTATTTCATCGCCGGTCTGCAATCTCAGGTTTGCAAATTCAGAAAAAGCGCCGCCTTCTACTTTCTTCACTGCAATACGCCATTCATTTTGCAAAGGAGAACTGCAAAGTGAATAGGAACGCCGCACATCTTCATTGTCAATCATGGCGCGCAACGTAATATGCTGACCTGGCAAATAGGAAAACTTCTCCTGCAAATTTTCGGGCACATCAAATAAAACAGAAACACAATCTTCTGTTTCCCTGCGGACTTCTTTTACCCGGACTTTTTCAAAATGTGTTGACATGAAATAAAACCTTAGTTATTTTTTCAAACCATCAATCAATATGGTTATCATGTGTTCTTCCAGTTCTTCACCGGAGATTTTAAATTTACTGCGGTGCCAGCTCTCAATTCCGCTTACTGCATGTAAAACAATCAGCACAGAAGTAGAAGCATCAATTTTATTGATTTCACCATTGTCTATACCTTGTTGCACTATTGCAGCAAACCTTTTACGGTAATTGCGCCTTTGGTTATGAAAATTGGAGAGATAAGGATCAGAAAGATAGCGCCATTCACGGTCGCTGATATAAACTTCTTCAAAATTATTTATCATCTGCCGGATATGAAAACGGAGTAAAGTCTCCAGTTTGTCAATGGGCCTTGCATCGGATAACTCCACCACATGGATATGTTCCCAGAAAGCATTCGCCACATTAAAACATATATCGTGCAGCAATTCAGTTTTAGAACGGATATGATTATATAAACTGGCAGCTTCCACTCCCACCCTTTCAGCGAGTTCACGCATGCTTGCGGCTTTATAGCCTTTTTCATAAAACAGGGTGACAGCAGCTTTTATGATCACTTCTTTACGTGAACCATCTTTGCCGGTTCTTATTCTTGCCATGCGACAAAAATACTTCTTAAAATTTGAATTTGATAAATCGGAAAGTATCAGGGATGACCTATTGAAAAATCCTGTTCCAATTACAGGCAATTTAATAATGGAACAACATCTCATTTTTTTAAAAACGCCTGATCTTCTTCCCGGTTGAAAAAATTCACTTATCCATTGAAATATTTCTTCCATTCATTGAATAGCCCGTCACATATGCCGGCACTGCACTATTCATACTTATCTTTATAAAGTATGAAATCACCGCCATTTAATGATAAATTATTCACCCATTACTGGTTAAAAGTTTTTGGAGTATATGCTATCACAGAAGCCTGCATACAACTGCTTTTTAATTATGTGCTCAACAATTTTGTTCCTGCACAAATCAGCAACCCGGAATTTCATGCAGTGATGTGGTTATTTCAATGCATCATGATCATACCAATATGGTGGATAGCTTACCTGGCAAGAAAAAAAAGTTTGCTGGCACAGGTTGCTGTTAACCTTGTATTCTTTTTTATCTACACCTGGTTCTGGCTGGGCCCTGTTCAACAAATGATCCAAAGCCTGCACCAGCATTTACAACAAATAACAAGGCCTGTTTCAGAAAGGATACTTACACCTGTTGACACATCTTACATCTACCAATTTGTAAAACATACTTTCAGGCTTTCATGGTTTTTTCTTGCTGATTATTTTTATAACTATCAGGCCGAGGAAGAAAAAAGAAGGCAACTCGCTGTTGCCAATGAAGAGCTTGAATTAAAATTGCTGAAATGGCACCTCAACCCCGCATTTTATTTTAAGACTATTGCATACCTGAAAGAATTATCGCTAACACATCCGGCAAGTTGCACCAAACCCATTTTACACCTTGCAAAAGTGATGGATTATGTTATTTATGAGAGCCGCGAAAAACTGATTGATGTATCAAAAGAAATTAATTTTTTAAATCATTATACTGAATTAATTAACCATCAGAAAAATTATGCAGCAAAATTTTCGATCATCACAAAAGGCAGTTATGATAAATTAAAAATTGCACCGTTAATGCTGGCAGAATTTATTGATTCAATTACAACTGCAAACGGGCCATGCAAAAATGATTATGCAATATGTATGTTGTTTTCAGGCAACTCTATGCTTTTCCAGGTAAAAGGGGACAATGAACAACAGGAGAAGGTTTTTTCTGATGCCAATAATTTATACAATTTAAGGTTAAAGGAAATGTATGATGATAATTTTTCCCGACCCGGAATAAGAGGACATCATTGTATTGAGTTTAACGTGAACCTTTATGTATAACACGCTGACGATAAAAAATAACACACACAATGAAAATAAAAAAAAACATGAGCTAAGGTTCTGGTTATTGTCTTTTATTATTTATACAGTAGCGGAAGCAGCATATTGGATTTTTCAATACTACATCAACGGTTGTACTTCCTGCCTTCATTCAGCCAGGTTTTATTTTTTGGAATGGCTGTTGAACATTGTCATTACTGCTGCTGCATGGTTTATTCTTTTTCAAATTAATTTTAAAAAATTATGGCTGGTTGTAATGGCTAACACAGTCGTGTTCGCAGTGTATTATTTTTTTTGTGCCATTACAAAATATTATTTGTGGAATGCAGCGCCTGCATGGCTTACCGGGAGTGAAAACAACACCAAAACCTTTAGTGAAATTATTTATCATTCATGGTTTGATATTGCGAATTATGTTTTGATAGCAACTGCTTTTTATGTATTGAAATATTACCGGCAATATAACACTGTATCTGAACAACGCATACATCTATCCATCATCAATAAAAAAATGCAGCTTAATTTATTAAAGCAGCAATTAAACCCGCACTTTTATTTTAATACATTAAACAATTTATATGGACTGGCAAGGATTAATAGCAATAAACTTACATCCGCGCTGCAACAGTTGCAGGATATCATGGAATATGTGATTGTGGAATGCAACCAGGACAAAGTATCACTGCAGAAAGAAATTAATTTTCTCAAAAGTTATATTGCATTGGAAAGATTGCGGTATGAAGAAAATGCAAGGATTGATATGTATGTCAAAGGAGAAGCAGACGGTCATACCATTTTACCATTGTTACTGGTACAGCTGGTAGAAAATGCATTTAAACATGGGATGAAAGAAAAATCAAACCAGGACTGGATGCAGGTAGGCATTGACATGAAAGGTGAAAAATTATTTTTTACAGTTGAAAATAGCTGCTGCGATACAGCATATGCTGACGGTGTTGGTTTATCCAGTGTAAAGCAACGGTTACAACTGCAGTATGAAGGGAAGTATGATATGCAGATTAATAATTCGGGCAGGAAATTTTCAGTACAACTGATGGTTAACCTATCATAAAACTATTTTAATAAAATCCGTATGAAACTAATCACCTGCGCAATCATAGATGACGAACCCATAGCAAGGGATATACTGCAACAATTTATTGCAGAAGATGAAAGGCTGCAACTTTGTGGTAATTATAAAAATGCAAGGGAAGCATTAAAAGGCATCAATGATTCACCTGCCGAACTGTTATTTCTTGATATCAATATGCCGGGTTTAAGTGGATTCCAGTTGCTGAAATCAATGCCACAACCACCGGCTGTAATTTTTACAACCGCGTATCGAGAATATGCATTGGAAGGTTTTAATGCCAACGCAATTGATTATCTTTTAAAACCTATTGCAGTAGAACGCTTTTTACTGGCGGTAAATAAGGCTGTACAGTTTTTACGCCCGTTAATACATAATCAAAACGCAGCATCAACTGAACATACTGAACAAAATTCAGATGATTGTTTTTTTGTAAAATCAAATGGAGGATTGGTAAAAATATTTTTTGCACAGATATTATTTATTGAATCCATCAAGGAGTATGTAAAAATTGTGACGGCAGAAAAAAACATCATCACTTATCACAGTATTTCAGGATTGATGGAAAAATTGCCACAGAAAAGTTTTTACCGTATCCATCGCTCTTATATCGTGAATATAAATGCTATCACTTCTATTGAAGGTTATGTTGTAAAAATCAATCTGCATGAACTGCCCATAAGCCGTAATGAACGCGATACATTTATTGCATTGGTAGCATCCGGAAAAATTATTTCAAAATAAATCCACTTCCATTTGTTGAAGATTCCCTGCCGTTCATTTAATTCAAAATTTACAGATCTCTAATTGGTTGAAATATTTTTCATGTTGGTTGAATAAGACAAGAACAGTCATACCCTTCAAAATAGATTTACGACAAAAATCATTATTCATCACATCAAAAATATAAAAATGAAAAAGTATTTTGTATTATGTATCTGCATTGCTGTTATAGCAATGGAGTCAAGTGGCCAGGCCAATACAAGTTTATCAAATTTAACTGCACCCACTGCTGTCAATGTTCCTCTCCTGCCAAAAAATGATAATGGAAAAAACCTTGGTTCAGCAGCTAAGTCATGGAAAAATTTATATGTTGATGGTTTCAGTTATTTAAAATCAGCATATAGTTATTTTGACGATACCACTTTCCAGTTCAGGATCAACAACACAGGTGACAGGTTTGTAATTGATAGTGCAGGCCAGATCGGGATTGGCACAACAGATCCGCTTGCACGGCTTCATATCAACAGCAATACAGGAGAAGATCCCCTGCGTGTACGGGTTAATGGTCTTACAAAGTTTTATGTGAATTCTGCAGGTGGTGTTACAATAGGAGCCAGTACAACACCACCGGCAAGTGGTTTATATGTTATTGGCAATGTAGGCATCGGTACTTCCGTGCCATCAGTTAAATTAAATGTAACCGGCGGAACAGATGCTACTTTAAGCGGAGGAGGTAATATTATTTCAGGCTCACTTGGAAGCACCAACCTGGTGATTGATGATAACGAAATCCAGGCACGGAACAACGGCAATGCCAATACGTTGTTATTAAACAATGATGGTGGTGATGTTAATATAAGCTCAAATGCGTTATTGGTTAAATCATCAAACAATTATGTTGGTATCGGCACTGCATCACCTGCAGTAAGGCTACATGTTTTTACAGGTACAGATGCAGAACCTGAAAACGGAGGTTATATAGTTGCAGGCAATGTTTCATCTGAAAATGTTGCAATTGACAACAATGAAATAATGGCAAGAAATAACGGCGCTGTATCCACGCTTTATCTGAATGCAGATGGTGGCAACTTATCTATGTGTTCTGACGGTGGTAATGTAATGATTGGCACAAAAACACCGGCAACAGGCTATATTTTAAGCGTTGATGGAAAAGGAATATTTGAAGAATTAAAAGTGCAGAACTCATCCGATTGGCCTGATTATGTTTTTGATAAAAATTATCAGCTACCCTCACTTTATTCTTTGGAAAAAACAATAAAGACACAAAAACATTTGCCTGGCATCCCATCTGCAACACAGGTAAAAAAAGACGGAATATTATTAGGCGATATGCAATCAAAGATGATGGAAAAAATAGAAGAGCTTACACTTTATATTATCAGCCTGCAAAAACAGATTGACGATTTAAAACAAAAGAAGCACTGAATTACAACGCATAAAATATTTCATGAAAAAATTTATCCTGATTTGACAGGCTTCATTCAGTGATACTGTTTGAATACAATCAACCATAATCAATACAATTATTGATTAAGGAAAAAGGGTGTCAAAATTTTTCAATGGACACAATTACAAAAAATAAGTGATAAAATTTCCATGTTTTGAATACATGCCAACAATGATGAACAATTTATCCGGATATCCATTTTCAATGAACAGCAAAAAATATTTTACAAATGAAAAAGATATTATTTTATACTTCATTTATACTGTATGCCTGCATTACCAAAGCGCAGGTATGCATCCCGGTTATAACCACATGCTCCAACACAACAAGCTATTGCTTTGATTGCAAGGCAAGCAAATGCGGTCCTTATGAACTTTCAAGTGGCATTTACAGGATCCCATTTGCAAACGGCACAAAAATTACAGTAGTCGGTGATCACTTTAATCATTGCCCCCGTGGCAGAATTGATATAGCAGGTATAGAGGGGAACGGTCTTTATAAAATTGTTGTAGCTGCTGATGGATGGATAAGAGCTATTGAAGATGATAACAACATTCAATGCGATTGCAGTGTAACCAGTTGCGGGAATAATTATGTTTGGATTGAACACCCGAACGGAGAATGGACGAAATATACCCACATGCAACAATATTCGGTTACGAATCTTGGGCATTATGTTGGTCAATGGGTAACAGCAGGAACATATTTAGGAGATGAAGGAAATGTTGGTTGTGCGGCAGGTTATCATCTTCATTTTGAAGTGGCACAGCCTGTTGATACAAACACTTTGGTGTTTAGTGAATATGGCGGTTACATTGATCTGAACTGGGCAAAAAATCTTATCCCGGTTATGTGCTTTCCTGGTTTACCAGGTCATGTATTTGTCCAGGGTGCTGAACTTACTGCAAATAATTGTTCAGAATGCTACTTCTCCAATATATCTGCAAGTGCGCAAACATTTAATGCTGGTGGTTACCAGGTATTGCTTTCTTCAGATATTGTATCAACATCAGGCAATATCGTATTCAAACAATATGCTTCAGGTTTGTACCAGGCCGGCAACTATGTAAAACTCACTTCCGGTTTTGAAGTAAAAAATGGCGCTGCATTTACCGCCCGCCTCAAAAATTGCAGTGATAATATCAAGGAACAAAATAATGTTATTGCAGAAAAAAACACTATTGTTCCCAATATAAAAAATGAAAAGGCTAAAGAGATATTTACACTTTATCCTAATCCCGCATCAGGGATTATTACAGCTGAATGGCAAATGGTTGAAAAACGATCCTGCCGTTTAATTGTTACTGATATTACCGGCCGTGTTTTAAAAGAAATAATGCCGCTGCAACAAGTAAATCCGGGGAAAAGGCAGGTTCAATTTTCAGCTCAGAATTTTGCAAACGGGACTTACTTTGTTCATCTTTTTGCCGGTGATAAAAACTATGTAAAAAAATTGCAGGTGCAACATTGATGCGTATATCGGGTGACTTGAATTAATACAATTACTAAAGCAATTCTTTATTTAAGAATAACCGGGAAACAACATAGCAACCATAAATTAAATACGAGAGTTAAATTGGTTGAATCATTTTTAGCTCAATGAAAATCGCTTCCTGTTTTCATAAGAAGCGATTATTTATTAAATACAAAAACAATTCTTATTTATACTTCTTACCATCATCAAAACAACTGAACAACTTTCCCGGAAATGAAAAGTAAAGTTTAATGATAATATTAAATATCACTTATCACATCCGCCGGTTGGAATATCGCAAAACCAGTTAAAAATAACGATGAATAATCAAGTTTAATTTTATAAGACCAACAAATGCTATAGTAGATCATGGTGTTTATCTGGCATCCATTATAAAGTATAATGAATATTATCATTGCTACATTGCTCCTTTACCGCCTTTTACCGCATAATTACATCCCTTACTAATCGTTCAATTATTCAGATCAACCGTTCAATAAATATTTTCATGTATTTCTGAAAACCCAAACAACATTTGTTTGTTCAAATGTTTCTGTCACTTTTTTTAACCAATAAATACCAAAATCATGAAAAAGAATTTTCTGCTCAGAACAACCTTTCTTACAATTTGTCTGATTATTGTTTGTTTTTTTAATCATGCATTTGCTCAATCCTGGAATACCACTGGCAATGCCGGCATTACCCCTTCCAATTATCTTGGAACAAAAGATACCAAAGCGCTTGTGTTTCGCACGAATGCATTGGAGCGTGGCAGGTTATTTGGCACAAGTGGCGCCTGGCGTTTTGGTAATGCTAATAACAATGTACAAATAGATTCCTCAGGTGTTTTGACTTTTAATGGCAAAGGTGTTTATAAAGTAGGTGGAAATAAATATGTGTTCAAATATTCCGGCAACCCAAAGTATGGCCTTTTCTTTAACTCAACAAATATGCAATACGAGTTTCGCAATGGAAATGCTACACCTGTATTTTATGTTGATGCAAATACCGGTGCAGGTACATTTTTAGGGCCAGTAAAAATAGGCGCATATACTTTACCCGCAACAGATGGAACAAGTAAGCAGGTATTAAAAACTGATGGCGCCGGCAATCTCTCATGGGAGAATGATAATTTTACAACATATACTGCCGGTTCTGGCATCAGCATTGCATCGGGTACTATAACAAACACATCGCCCGACCAGGTGGTAACGCTTTTTGGCAACACTGGAATTGTAGTAAGCGGCAGCTACCCAAATTTTACAATTAGTGGAAGTGGCTTATGGCAAGAAACAGGAAATAGGAATACCTCTCCCACAACAAATTTTATTGGCACAACAGATTCTGTTGACTTTGTTACAAAAACAAATGGCAATGAAGTAATGCGTGTAACCGCTGAAGGAAATGTTGGTATTGGAACAACAACTCCGAAGTATAAATTGAGTGTGGTTGGTAACACTAATGGCATCTATGGTTATGGTGATAATTATGGCATTTGGGGAAACAGCGGTAATTTAGGTGTATATGGAACTGGTAACAAATATGGTGTTTATGGAAGCGCTGATTCATTTGGTGTTTATGGAAATTCTGATTCAATTGGCGTTTATGGAAGCGGTGATACTTATGGCGTTTATGGAACTGGTGATTATGTTGGCGTTTATGGGAATGGCGGCCATGTAGGCGTAACAGGAATCGGTAATATTAATGGTGGCTATTTTTACTCTCCATATTATAGTGGATCATATAATGAATCAACCAACGATTATGGCTCTTATATTCTTTCTGACAATTATCATGCTTTATTTGCTTTAACTAATGATAATGGAAATTATTATGCGGGTTTTTTTGATGGGGATGTTTATACCAGCGGTGTTTATTCCAGTTCTGACAGAAACCTGAAGAAAAATATCAAAGATTTTTCAAGCGCTATGAGCATCATCAACCAACTACAACCAAAACAATTCGATTTTAAACAGGAAGGCATGTATGCAAAAATGAATTTACCACGTGGCAACCATTACGGGCTTATTGCACAGGATGTAGAAAAAGTATTACCCAACCTTGTAAAAGATTCAAAGTTTGATATACCTGATGAACCTAAATTCGGCAAAGAACCTGACACCACAAAACAGCCAAGACAATCCGTCAATTTTAAAGCAGTGAACTATACAGAATTTATACCTATTCTGATTAAGGCTATGCAGGAACAACAAAAAATGATCAGCGATCAGCAGAAGCAAATCAGTGATCAACAAAAGCAAAAAGATGATCAGCAAAAAGAGATTGATGATTTAAAAACAATGGTTGCAAACCTTAGTCAGCAAAAATCTTTTTCATCCGCACAAGCAGCAAGTGATGTTGCAGAAAATAATATAACCATTACAAGTGCCACACTCGATCAGAATATCCCCAACCCACTTACAAATAGCACCAACATTGGATATTACATACCATCAAACTTGCACAATGCCATACTGATGATTACTGATATGAACGGAAAAAAAATTAAACAAGTTTCATTACAACCTGGCAAAGGAAATATAACTATTGATGCCACCACATTAAGTGCTGGGGCATACAGTTATTCATTGATAATAAATGGAAAAATGATTGCAAAAAAGAAAATGATTGTTACACGATAATAAATAACCCGGATAAAACACCTGACGGCCTTGCTTTGAAGCGGGGCCGTTTTTATTAAATACCATAAAAATAAAATCTGTTTATTAAACATATTGTTTCATTGTTGTCCGATCAAAATTCTTCAAAATAGCTGAAACCCTTTGCCAGTAAGGGTTTTAAGTCCGCCCAAGGCGGACAATAATGAATGATAATATTAAATATTACTTATCACATCCGCCGGTTAGAATATCGCAAAGCCAGTTAAAAAGAACGATGAATAATCAAGTTTGATTTTCTAAAACCAACAATTGCAAGATTAAAACATAGAGTTAGTCTGACATCCATTATAAAGTATAAAAATATTATCATTGCTAAATTGAACCTGGAGCACCTTTTACCGCATAATTACATCTCTTACTAATCGTTCAATTATTCAGATCAACCGTTCAATAAATATTTTCGATTATTTCTGAAAACCCAAACAACATTTGTTTGTTCAAATGCTTCTGTCACTTTTTTTAACCAATAAATACCAAAATCATGAAAAAGAATTTTCTGCTCAGAACAACCTTTCTTACAATTTGTCTGATTATTGTTTGTTTTTTTAATCATGCATTTGCTCAATCCTGGAATACCACTGGCAATGCCGGCATTACCCCTTCCAATTATCTTGGAACAAAAGATACCAAAGCGCTTGTGTTTCGCACGAATGCATTGGAGCGTGGCAGGTTATTTGGCACAAGTGGCGCCTGGCGTTTTGGTAATGCTAATAACAATGTACAAATAGATTCCTCAGGTGTTTTGACTTTTAATGGCAAAGGTGTTTATAAAGTAGGTGGAAATAAATATGTGTTCAAATATTCCGGCAACCCAAAGTATGGCCTTTTCTTTAACTCAACAAATATGCAATACGAGTTTCGCAATGGAAATGCTACACCTGTATTTTATGTTGATGCAAATACCGGTGCAGGTACATTTTTAGGGCCAGTAAAAATAGGTGCATATACTTTACCTGTAACAGATGGAAAAAGTAACCAGGTATTAAAAACTGATGGCACAGGTCATGTCTCATGGGAGAATGATAAAAACACAACTTATACTGCAGGTACAGGCATCAGCATTGCATCGGGTACTATAACAAACACATCGCCCGACCAGGTGGTAT
>CAYNTP010000038.1:0-15901 GCA_964400415.1 uncultured Parafilimonas sp. | reverse complement strand
CGGGCTTATTGCACAGGATGTAGAAAAAGTATTACCCAACCTTGTAAAAGATTCAAAGTTTGATATACCTGATGAACATAATTTCGGCAAAGGACCAGACACTACAAAACAGAAAAGACAATCCGTCAATTTTAAAGCTGTGAACTATACAGAATTTATACCCATTATGATTAAGGCTATGCAGGAACAACAACAGATGATAAACAATCAACAAAAAGAGATTGATGATTTAAAAACAATGGTTGCAAACCTTAGTCAGCAAAAATCTTTTTCATCCGCACAAGCAGCAAGTGATGTTGCAGAAAATAATATAACCATTACAAGTGCCACACTCGATCAGAATATCCCCAACCCACTTACAAATAGCACCAACATTGGATATTACATACCATCAAACTTGCACAATGCCATACTGATGATTACTGATATGAACGGAAAAAAAATTAAACAAGTTTCATTACAACCTGGCAAAGGAAATATAACTATTGATGCCACCACATTAAGTGCTGGGGCATACAGTTATTCATTGATAATAAATGGTAGAATTATTGCAAAAAGAAAAATGATTGTTACACGATAATAAATAACCCGGATAAAACACCCAACGGCCTTGCTTTGAAGCGGGGCCGTTTTTTTTAAAATACCATGAAAAATAAAATCAGTTTATACAATAAGTTGTTTGATTCATCCCGGCCTCATGAAAAAATATTTCATCACCTGTAACATTTTTATTTTCCATGTATCCAAAAGGAAAATAAAAAATCATGAATAAATTTATCTTATCGGTTTTAGCAGTATTATGTTTGAATGTTTATGTTAATGCACAATCTTCATTTCCATTTGAAG
The DNA here is from genome assembly GCA_964400415.1 of uncultured Parafilimonas sp. Classification (GTDB taxonomy): domain Bacteria; phylum Bacteroidota; class Bacteroidia; order Chitinophagales; family Chitinophagaceae; genus Parafilimonas. Next base: position 15,055 of record CAYNTP010000038.1, on the reverse strand, counting down.
TAAAAGTTTCCGGGCATGGCAATAAAAATATTGTTTTCATCCCCGGCCTTTCCTGTTCGGGTGATGTATGGAATGAAACTTTAGCCCGGTATGAAAAAGATTATACCTGCTATGTGCTGACCTTTCACGGCTTTGCAGGTGTGGCCCCTGACGATACTGCAAGTTTTAAAGGATGGGAAAATGCAGTTGCAGGTTTTATTAAAGAAAAGAAAATTGAAAAGCCAATTATCATCGGTCATAGCATTGGTGGCGGTATGGCATTGCTCCTTGCAGCAGATTACCCTGAACTTGTTTCAAAAATAATTGTAGTGGATGCACTGCCTTGCCTGGCCGCTATTCAAAACCCGAACTTTGTTTCCAACCCCCATCCTGATTGTTCACCATTTATCAAAAGATTTCAATCTATGACTGATGAACAATTTTACAAGATGCAGCAACAAAACATGTCATCAATGATGACAGATACGGTACATTTGAAAGAAGTGATACAATGGTCTGTACAATCTGACCGGAAAACAATGGCTGAAATTTATTGCCAGTTTTTAAACCTCGATATGAGACAAACAATTTCATCTGTTCAATGCGCGTCATTGATATTACTGGAAGCTCCTTTTAAAGGGATGAGTGATGCTGTTGCAGCCCAATATAAAAATATAAAGGATGCTCAATTGGTTTATGCGACAAAAGGATTGCACTTCATCATGTATGATGATACAGCATGGTATTTTGAACAATTAGATAAATTCCTGAAATAATCCTGATGGAGTTTGAAGAAATGTATAAACAGTACAGCCCAAAAATTTTCAGGCTATGCATGGGATATGTAAACGACAGGGATTGGGCAAAAGACCTGGTGCAGGAAACTTTCATACAGGTCTGGAAAAGCCTGCACACATTCAGGAATGAGTCCGCAGTAAGCACATGGATATTCAGGATAGCATCCAATATTTGTTTAAGACAGATAGAACGTTCATCCAAAATGCCGAAAGCAGAATTGCCTGTTCAAATAGAATACAAAAATGATTCAGCAATTGAAGAACAGTTATCAATTTTATACAAATGCATTGCCACATTGAATGAAACGGAAAGGCTGATTATTTCTCTTGTGCTGGAAGATTTACCTCAAAAAGAAATTACAGATATCACCGGTATTGCTGAAGGGAACTTAAGAGTAAAAATTCACCGGATCAAACAAACATTAACCAAAAGATTTAATGAATATGCAAAGCTTTGAAAACATCCACGATTTGTGGCAAACCAATAAGGATGAAAATTTGCCTGGTGTGCATGAAATGATGATGCAGATAAAAAGCGTACGCAAAAAAATGATCAGGAGATATATTCTTGGAGCTGTCATTTTAGTGTTCACATTTTTATTTATCGGTTTTATCGGATGGTATTACCACTTTGAGCGCTGGACAACCAGGGCAGGGATTTTGATAACCTTGATGACAATTATTTTAGGTATAGTATTTAATACCCGTCTTGTCCGGTTGCTTTTACAACAGGATGACCCAACACTTGATAACAGGAAATACCTGGAACAGCTTTTACATTTCCGCAATGTCCAAAGTAAAATCAGGAATAAAGGGATTGCCTTATATTTCATTTTACTTACAATTGGTTTAGGGTTGTACATGATTGAATTTGCTGAGCGTAACTTATATTTTGGAATAGGTGCTTATGTCATTACTTTCGGTTGGATTGTATTTGCATGGGTTTATTTTCACAAAAAGAATGCGCACAAACAGGAAAAAGAAATCAATGAACAGGTTGACAATTTAGAAAGATTGATAAAGGCAATAGAGAAAGAATGAATAATGCAAAATTATTTCCGCATAGTTGTTATTGCTCCATCAGCATCTTGATTCTTTGATAAATATTTAGCTTTATTTTTGAACCTGACAAAAAGTTTTATATGATACAAAGAATACAAACAGTATGGTTATTACTGGCTGCAGCCTGTGCTTTTTTAAGTATGAAATTCGCTTTCTATTTCATTGGCCCGCATCCTGACCTGGCTACTGACCAGTTTAATGCAACAACCAATATGATCATATTGATTTTGACAGCTATCCTTGGTACGCTTTGTTTATTCACTGTTTTTGTTTTTAAACAAAGAAGGTTACAGATCTGGCTCACCATATTGGCGCTGGTCATCAGCCTTCTCGACATCTATCTTTATTTTAACTACAAAAAAAATTATGCAGGTGGTGGGTTGGCACTGACTTCTGTGTTTGCTTTTATTATTCCAATTTTCTTAATACTTGCAGCAAGGGGTATTTATAAAGACCAGAAACTTGTAAAGAGCATGGACAGATTGAGATAAAAATTTAAACAATATACTATCCTGAAAATTTTTTCTTAAACAACATCTTACTTCATTTTTCTACATTTATTTTTCATAATTGTCTGATGAAAAATATTATTGCTTTTATTTTTTGTGTTATAACAATTATAAGTTGTACCAAACAAAACTCCACCATCACCAATGCATCATCCGTTGATGAAGTCACTTCAAACACCATTCAATTCAGCGGTTATACCTGGAATATAAAACACGGCAACTGGATGGGTCCCGGGCACAATCGCTGGAGGAAAAGCAACGTCTGGGTTGATACAAGCGGTTACCTCCACTTAAAAATATCTTATGATAGTACTGTTGGTAAATGGTCCTGTGCAGAAGTGTCAACACAACAAACATTTGGTTATGGTAAATGGCAGTTTTGGGTGGAAGGCAGGATTGATAAACTGGATAAAAATGTGGTGTTGGGTTTGTTTAATTATTCCGGCAATGATGGTTATGATGAAATGGATATTGAATGGGCAAGATGGGGCAACAAAAATTATCCGAACTGCAATTACACTGTCTGGCCGGCACAAAAAGGTTACAAGAATTTTTCATATACAAAAGATGTTAAATTAACAGGAAAAAATTCTACACAAAGATTTACAAGAACCGCCAACAGTGTTTATTTTCAAAGCCTGCAGGGATTTACGGGAATAGATAATAACGAACTGGCATCAGCAACTTGTACCAGTCCTCCTAACTCAATCAGCAATTTAGCAATGCCCGCGTATATCAACTTATGGTTGTTTAAAGGCATGCCTCCATCCAACGGGAAAGAAGTGGAAATCATCATTCACAAATTCACTTTTAAAGCTGGTTAATACCCATACTTATCTTTCCACCTGCTTTTTAAAAATTTTCTCAATTCTTCTTCCCTTGCATTTTTTCCAGGGTCAAAAAACTTTGTTCCGGAAATTTTTGCAGGCAGATATTCCTGCTCTTCAAAATTACCTTCATAAGCATGGCTGTATTTATAACCCTTTCCATATTCCAGGTTCTTCATCAATGCAGTAGGTGCATTGCGGATGTGCAACGGCACAGACAAGTCACCATATTGTTTCACTGCTGCAGAAGCAGCGCCAATTGCAGTTGTAGCAGAATTACTTTTCGGTGATGAAGCAAGATAAATTGCACACTGCGATAAGATCAACTGTGATTCAGGCCAACCTATTTTGTTCACAGCATCAAAAGTAGCATTGGCCAGCAGCAATGCGTTAGGGTTAGCATTTCCGATATCTTCACTGGCAAGTATCAATAATCTTCTTGCAATAAATTTTACATCTTCTCCTCCTTCTATCATGCGTGCCAGCCAATACACTGCTGCATTGGGGTCGCTGCCACGGATGCTTTTGATAAATGCAGAAATGATATCATAATGTTGTTCGCCCTGTTTATCATATAATGCAATTTTTCTCTGTGCAATTTCCATTACCATTTCATTGGTGATAACAACCTCTTTTTTTTCTTTACCCCGGATAGCAGGTGATGCTGTCACCACCAATTCAAAAAGGTTCAGCAACTTTCTTGCATCGCCGCCACTGATATTGATGAGTGCTTCTGTTTCCTTTAAACTGATTGAATAGTTTTTAAGAACATCATCCTGCTGCATTGCATTTTTTAAAAGTTGTATCAGATCATTTTCATCCAACGGCTTTAATACATAGACCTGGCAACGACTCAGCAATGCAGATATCACTTCAAATGAAGGATTCTCGGTAGTAGCGCCAATCAATGTAATGATTCCTTTCTCAACAGCGCCCAGCAATGCATCCTGTTGTGCTTTATTGAAACGATGGATTTCATCAATAAATAAAATTGCGTTGGTTTCCTGTTTTGCTTTTTCAATCACATCACGTACATCCTTCACCCCACTGCTGATTGCGCTTAACTGGTGAAAAGGCAGGTGCAAAGTATGAGCGATGATATTGGCAATAGTTGTTTTGCCACTGCCCGGCGGGCCCCAGAAAATCATTGAAGGGATTTTACCACTTTCAATTGCTGTTCGCAAAATACTACCCTTGCCAATCAAATGCTGTTGTCCTGCCAATGCTTCTAAAGCCACCGGTCGCATTCTTTCTGATAATGGAGCCATAAGATGTAAAATTTATTGATGACTGTTTGCTAAGTATAGCTTTCAGTTTTTTCTATTTTCAAATTTTCAACACTGCAAAAAAATTCTGCCATACGAACTTAAAAAATAAAAAATATAAACCATAACCATCTTTCACCATTCATATAACAATCAAATTTTTCTTTAATCAAAAACCTTTAGTTTTAAAGCTGAAAAAAATTGCAAGTGAATATTCTTGAGTTAAACAACATCACCAAAAACTACAAATCAATCAGGGCTTTAAATAATGTTTCATTCACCGTACCGGAAGGAAGTGTATTTGGCATTTTAGGCCCGAATGGTAGTGGTAAAACCACTATGCTTGGAATTATTTTAGATATCTTAAAACCATCATCGGGCAGCTTTAACCTGCTGGGCAAACCTGCTAATGCAGAAGTGAGAAAACAGGTCGGTACACTTTTGGAAACACCGAATTTTTATCACTATTTATCAGGTGAAAAAAATTTAAAGATTGCTGCACATATAAAAGGCAAAGGGTTTAATGAGATTGACAATGCATTGCAGAAAGTAAATCTCTATCAACGCAGGCAAAGCAAATTCAATACATATTCATTGGGGATGAAACAAAGGTTGGCTATTGCATCCTGCCTCTTGGGAGACCCGAAAGTTTTAATTTTTGATGAACCCACCAATGGCCTTGACCCCAATGGTATTGCAGAGATCAGGGAGTTGATACAAAACCTCGCTGCAGAAGGAAGGACAATAATTATGGCGAGCCATTTATTAGATGAAGTAGAAAAAGTTTGTACCCATGTTGCTATCATCAAAAACGGAGACCTTTTAACAGCAGGCAGTGTGGAAGAAGTTTTGCTGACTGATGAAATGGTGGAAGTGGGCGCTGAAGATTTATCATTGCTGGAAAATGTTTTACAACAAATGGGTGGCTTTACATCTGTGAGACGTCATAATAATTATTTACAGTTGTTATTTGCCAGTGGCCAAGCCGATGCAAAAACAATCAATCAATTTTGTTTTCAACATAATATTACATTGAACCATTTACAGGTAAAAAAGAAAAGCCTCGAAACAAAATTCTTAGAACTCACCAACAAATAAACCTGCCTCAAAAAAATATTCAGTTATCATGCTACATCTTTTAAAACTCGAATGGCTCAAAGTAAAAAACTATCGTGCATTCTGGATTTTCCTGGCCTTATACCTCATCGGTCTTTTCAGCATCAACTACATTGCATTCCAGCTACAGGGAGAAATAAAAAAGAACAATGTGCCACTCAGCATTTTTCCTTATGACTTCCCGAAAGTGTATCAGACTATTGCATGGGTCAGCAGTTGGTTGTTGTATTTCCCAGGCATGTTAATGATACTGGTGATCACCAATGAATATAATTATAAAACACACAGGCAAAATATTATTGACGGCCTCACAAGGCAACAGTTTGTGTTGGCAAAAATTTTATTTGGATTAACCATTGCAATTATCACTTCTCTTTCATGTTTTATCATCGCTGTTTATTTCGGCAGCAGCTACAGTGGAAACTTTTCACTGGATGGCATCCAATATATCGGTTTTGGTTTTATCCAGGCATGCAATTATTTATTTTTTGCGATGATATTATCACTGCTGATGCGACGAAGTGGGTTGGCTATGGCTGTATTTTTTTTATACGGTTTAGTATTTGAACAATTGATTGGCGGTTTGATAGATTCAAAAATTATCAACAATGGTATAACCCGTTATTATTTTCCTTTGCAGGCAAGTGATACGCTTGTTCCTATGACATTTGGCCAGGATATTTTTTACAAAGATGCTCCATCACAAACAGTGCTCATCATTACCTGTGTCATATACATTTCTTTAATTATTTTTCTTTCATTCAGGAAATACCAGGTGGATGATTTGTGAGATTCAATTAAAAATTAAAAATTACGAATTACGAATTACGAACCTGACTGACCGCATGGGGGTTATTAATTAAAAATTACGAATTACGAACCTGACTGCCTATGGCAGGTTACGAATTATCAATTAACAATTAACCATTAACCATTAACAATTAACCATTATAAATTCCATTGCTAAAGGCCAACAGCTAATTGCTAAAGGCTAATTGCTAAAGGCTAATTGCTAATAGCTTTCTCCCTCACCCTACCGGCTTCACTTCATGCATTGCACTGAAATAATACATGCGGCCTGTTTGTTTTTCAACACAAAGAAAACGTTTCCGCATCTTCTCTCCTTTCCTGAATATGCGCCCGTCTTTTGTTTGAAAAAATGAACCTGTAGGTATTTCTTCCACTATTGCAACATTATTTTTTCTTTCATCATACCCGCGCAACACCCGCATCAAACTTTCTTCAGCGCAACTGCCTGCTGCAGGGTTCCGCATTGAATCATACAAAGCATTTTCTATATCAGGTGGGAAAATTTTTTTGCTGACGAAATCTTTTAATAAACTGCTGTAAATATATTTCCATTCTTTTCCATGGGGCTGAATGCTGCGCCCATAATTTTCAAAAGCAAGCAGGTGTGCCAGTTCATGGATGAGTGTAATAAGAAATGAAAATTTATTCATATTTCCATTCACACTGATACGGTGATTTTTTCCATTCACTGCATTGCGGTAATCACCCAACACTGATTGTCTTTGCCGGGTGATGGTTAAATGCACTTTGTATTGTTGCAGGAAAATTGCTACCTGTTCAAAACTGTTTGCAGGCAGGTATTGTTCCAGTGCCTGTAACGGATGTTCAGTTTTTGGCATTGCGCTGACTGTTGATGCGCATGGCATTGCGCACTTCAATTACTGTATAAATTACATAAAAAATCATCGAAACAATTACTGCATACACGCTTATTTTATCTCGGGCAATAATGAAATAAGCAAATGCACTGATGGCTATCACCATCAGTTTGATAAAAGAAGATAGTGTAACACCTCGCACAAATGCATGTGGATTTTCATTTTGCAAAGCATTGACATGGATGCGGGAAGTAATCAAAGTGAGTACAAACAAAATCAGGTTAGCAGCAACCAAAACCTTATGATCAATTCCTTTGGCATCCAGCCACTTTACAAAACCCAGGCTGATGCAATTGATAATTATGAAAGCAATACTTAATGGCTTGAAGAAATTATTAAAATAAATATTATTCATTTTTCTTTTTTGACGTGTCGTGTACAATTTTTACCAACATTCCTACCAGCAAAATAAGGGGTAATAACCAAATCAAAACAGGAAAAGATATATCCAGTTTTTCATCTAACCATTTGCCGCCAAAAACACCGATAAGCAGGGCTGCAAAAAATTGTGCTCCCATACCGGCATATTGAATCAGTTGTTGTTTGCCGGAAATATTTTTTTTATCCCGGGGTTCAGTCATTAGAAATACTGTTCTTTGGCACTTTTAATGATGTGGTATCTTTATTTAATTCATCTGCACCTAAAGCTTTTTTTAATCCGTTAAAATAATTGTCCCTGTATTTCAAAGCCTGCTCCAGTGAGTCAGTGCGCATTTTTAATGTCTGTAATTCTCGCCTTGCTTCACTGCTGCCTGCTGAACCCGGGATGTAATATTTCAGAGGAGTCAATACCAGCAAAGCCACTGTCAGGCCTATCATTAAAAGGAAAACAGTGCTGGCAACAATATAAGCGCTCAACCGGGTAAGCCTGAATTTTACCACTTCTTCAAAAGTGTCATCATTCATAATCACAAGCCGGTAATGACTGCGCAACCTTTTTAAACCTGTATTTGATTTAGATTCTGCCATAACAAAGACCTGCAAAAGTAACCTCTTGCGCCAGTTTATATTCAGAAAGGAAAAATTACTGTATTTTTAAAATAAAATCAACCTTATTTCAGTTTATTAATAGAATATTTGCTGCATGCGGAAAGTTGGTTACTTTTTATTGTTTTTTATCAGTCTTCACCTGTGTAATTTTTTAAATGCCCAGCCCGGCACTACTATTGAATTAAAGAAACCTGAAAAATATGAAAACCGCACGCTGACTTCTGAAAAAACAACAGAAGATAAGATTGGTAAATTCAGGAAATTTTACCAGAATACTATCAGCCATTATAACTATTACTTTAATGCCAACCAACGCCTCAACCAAATCATTGCAAGAGCAAAACAGGGATTTAAAGATGATTATACCAAATTGCTCCCATACTATAACTATTCACTTGATTTAACTGCAACAGATCCTGACATAGACAGTGTTATTTATAAATGTAATGCAGGCATTTTATTACATGACCTGAGGAGTGATTGGGTGGATGATTTTTATTTCCTGATGGGTAAAGCATATTACCTGCGCAAGAATTTTGATTCGGCAGCACATGTCTTTTTATATCTCAATTATGCTTTTGCTCCAAAAGATGAAGATGGTTATGATATACCAATAGGCAGTAATGCATCCGGGAATGAATTTTCTATTGCAACCAAAGAAAGCAAAGGCTTGTCTCTTTCAAAAAAACCAGAAAGGAATGAAGACCTGATTTGGATTGCCAGGAATTTTATTGATGATAAACAGCAGACTGAAGCATCTTCTATTCTTGAGATGTTGCGCAACGATCCTAATTTCCCTGAACGCCTTCAACCTGAATTGCATGAAACTATCGGTTATCTTTTTTATAATTCAAAAAATTATGACAGTGCAGCCTTTCATTTAAGCAAGGCCACTGACATGGACGATAATAAACAGGATAAAGCAAGAAGGGAATATTTAACTGCACAACTTTATATGGCTGCAGGCAATAATGAAGAAGCAGAAAAATATTTTGCATTAAGCGCAGCACACACCATTGATCCATATATGGCAGTTTATGCAAGCCTGAACGCTATCAATGCATCTCCCGATTCATCTGATATAACAGATAAAAAAATTGCAAAGCTGATGTCGCTGGCAAAAAAAGACAGGTATGTTGCTTACCGTGACTTAATTTACAATACCGCTGCACAGGAAGAAATGGATAGACAGAATTATCCGCAGGCTTATGCTTATGCTAAGAAAGCAGCAAAATACAATGCAGGAAATGTAGTACAACACAGCATCAGCTATATGATATTGGGCGACCTGGATTATCTGCGGCCTGATTATGTTTTGGCCAAACAGGACTATGATAGCCTCGATGTAGGAAGCCTGCCTTCAAAAGACGATCAGCAACGTATCACTGCAAGGATGAGTGCCCTACAGGTTATTGCAGCCAATATCAGGACAATAGAAATACAGGATAGTTTGCAGGCAGTAGCCAAACTACCGGAAGCGCAACGTATTGCATTAATCAAAAAAACAGTAAGGCAATTAAGAAAGGCTAAAGGATTAAAAGAAGAAGATACATCCACTTTTATTAACCCTGCAGTACAAATAAGAGGTGATAACGGTAGCGCATTGTCGAACGACATGTTTTCTGCACAGGCATCTGCCAATGGCGACTGGTATTTTAACAACAATGCTTTAAAAAGTTCGGGTTATTCCGGCTTTAAAGCATCCTGGGGCAACCGGCCTGATGTTGACAACTGGAGAAGGTCTGATGCAGTGATGAAACAAATGACTGCCATGTCACAAGGCAACCCTGATGAAGAAGGTGATTCAGGAACCAACAGGGGATTATCTCCAATGGCAGATATGAGTAATTTAACAACAGGTTCGCCACAGGATGCAATCATGAATGGTGATATTTCTTATGATGCCCTTCTTGCATATCTCCCATTGACTGAAGACAAACTCAATGAATCAAATAACAAAATTGCAGAAGCATTATTTAACAACGCACAACAATTTCAAAACGAGTTGTTGGATTATAATGCAGCAATTAATTCTTATGACACATTATTAAAACGCTTCCCTGAAAATGCCCACCTTGAAGAAGCTGTGTTTGGATTATATTACTGTTATACAAAATTGGGCAGGACATCCTCTGCCGATTCTGCTAAACTTGTATTGACATCAAAATTCAAAGATGGCAAGTATGCAAAAATGATAGCGGGTGCACAGGAAGAAAATAAGAATAAAACAACAGATGCAGTAACAAGAGAATATGAAAAAGTGTATGACTTATTTATAGAAGGAAATTTTGAAGCAGCAAAAGCAGAAAAGGCAAAAGCCGATAGTTTGTATGGCAATTCATACTGGACGCCACAACTGCTTTATATAGAATCAATATATTTTGTTTCCAGGCATGAAGACAGCACTGCTATCAATACGCTTAATTCATTAACTGAACAGTTTGCAAGTTCACCTCTTTCTGAAAAAGCAAAAACAATGATTGATGTGCTGAAGCGCCGAAAAGAAATTGAGACCTATCTGACCAATTTAAAAATTACACGTTTACCTGATGATGAACCTGCACCTATTGTAAACCTGAACCCGGTTGAAAATATTATTGAGAAAAAAGAAATGAAGAAAGTTGATTCAATAGTATCAAAACCAACAAATAAAGCTGCCGAACAACATGTGATTGATACAGTAAAAACTATCGCTTCAAAAAGAGGTTATATTTTTCAGCCAACTGATCAGCAATTCGTGGGAATACTGTTGAATAAAGTAGATCCGGTATATGCCAATGAAACAAAGAATGCATTCAACAGGTATAACCAGATGAATTTTTATAACCAGAAAATCAATGTCAGCAATACAAAGATCAGCGATTCGCTCAACCTTGTTTTGTTAGGGCCATTCAGTGATGCTGCATCTGCATTGATATACGTCAATAAAGTAAAGCCAAAAGCAGCAGGCATCATTATCCCCTGGTTGAAGCCAGAGAAATATAGTTTCACAATCATCAGCCAGCCAAATCTTGATATATTAAATGATACCAAAGATGTAGAAGGTTATAAAGCAGTCATCCATTCCGCATTACCTGATAAGTTTTAAGTGCAGATTGTTTACAGGATTTTATAAATACAAAAAAAATTTTCCTAATGAATACTTATTAGTTTTTTATTAAGGGAACTATTGGCAAAAAGTTTTTATTCTTGAATAAATAACTAACTTTTGCAAGTGAAAAAAGATAATGGCGGATTTTTTGTATAAAAATTTTTGCATTTAGGTTTATATAAATAACATGTCTAAACAAATATCAAAAAAGAAAAGAGAAGATACAGGCGTTAAAAAATCTGTTCGTATTTTATGGAAAGTATTTTTTCTTGGATTAGGCCTGGGCATTTTTGTAATTGTGGCAGCAGATTTTGGGTTGTTGGGCAAGATGCCATCAATTGATGAATTACAAAACCCTTCAGCATCATTGGCAAGCCAGGTGTTTGCAGATGACGGCACACTGATGGGAAAATTTTATTTACAGGACAGGGTGAATGTCAAATATGACGACATCAGTAAATATGCAGTTGAGGCTTTAGTCTCAACAGAAGATGAACGCTTTTATGAACACAGCGGTATTGATGCAAAATCAGTAGCAAGAGCGATTTTCTTACTGGGCAGCCAGGGCGGAGGCAGCACCATCACCATGCAAACTGCTAAGAATCTTTTTACTGATTACAGCAATAATATTTTTGTGCGCATACCGCAAAAGATTAAGGAAGGAATTATTGCCATTAAACTGGAACGTAATTTCACCAAGGAAGAAATAATTACACTTTATTTAAACACTGTTCCTTTCAGTGATAATGTATATGGCATACGTAATGCATCAATGACTTTTTTTCAAAAAGAACCAGACAGGCTTTCAATTGAAGAAGCAGCTACTTTGATAGGAATGGTAAATGCACCGACAGCATACAACCCGAGACGATACCCTGCCAGGGCAAAAGACAGAAGGGATTTTATTATACAGAAAATGGTGAACAGTAAATACATTTCTCAAGACCAGGCAAATGCATTGATTGCAAAACCCATAGTGCTCAACTATAAAAAGCTAAATGAAAATACTGGGCTTGCCCCTTACTTCAGGATGGTATTGGGACAGGATATGAAGGAATGGTGCAAGACACATACAAAACCAAACGGAGACCATTATAATTTATATTTAGATGGGTTGAAAATTTATACTACCATCAATCCTAAAATGCAAATCTATGCAGAAGAAGCTGTGGCAAAACACATGGCTTATATGCAGACAATACTTAACTCACAAAGCGATATTAAATCAGGTTCGGTATGGAAAGGGCATGAAAATGTGCTGGAAGCAGCCATGAAAGCAAGCGACAGGTGGAAGAATGCAAAAGAAGATGGCATGAGCGATGATGACATCAGAAAAACTTTTTTTGTAAAGACACCAATGAAAGTATTTGCATGGAATGATAAACGTGAAAAAGATACTGTGATGACACCTTATGATTCTATCAAATATTCAAGACAGATGCTTGAATGTGGTTTCATGAGTATGGATCCTATCAGCGGTTATATCAAAGCATGGGTAGGTGGTATTGATTTTAAGAATTTCAAATTTGATCATGTCAATATCAATACTAAAAGACAGGTAGGATCTACAATTAAACCATTATTGTATAGTCTTGCCATTGAAGATGCAGGCTTCACACCTAATACGATGGTAGTTGACCAGCAACAATCATTCGGTCAATATGGTTTTGTTCCAGCCACCTCAACATCCTGCACAGGCAGGACAATGCCAATGAGTGCTGCATTGATGTGGAGCCGCAACTGTGCTACTGCTTATATTATGAAACAATTGGGAGGAGCAAAAGACAACCAGGGTGCAGAGCGTTTTGTTGATTTCTTAAAAAATTGTAATGTGCAAAGCAAGATAGAGCCTTATCCATCTATTGCTTTAGGTTCCTGTGAAATATCATTGTATGAAATGCTGCAGGCTTACAGTATGTTTCCCGGCAGAGGCTTTAATGTAAAGCCGATGTATATCACCCGCATTGAAGATAAAAACGGAAATGTGCTTGAAACCCGAACATCACAACGCAAAGAAGTAATCAGTGATGTTACTGCATATTATGTCATCAGCATGATGCAGGGTGTGGTACAATCAGGTACAGGCAGAAGGATGTGGAGCTATGGAGTCAAAGGCGCTATTGCCGGAAAAACAGGTACTACCAATGATAATAGTGATGCATGGTTCATTGGTTATACACCTCAGCTTTTATGTGGAGTATGGAGTGGTTGTGATGACAGGTTCATACGTTTCAGCAGCACAACTAATGGACAGGGTGCTTCAGCAGCTTTACCAGTGTGGGGTTATTTTTATGACAAGGTTCAAAATGACAGGACACTCCCATATTCTGATACATCTTCTTTTGCAAAACCGGATGCCAATATCAGTGAACCTAATTATGATTATATCAATAATGTGCAAATGGATGTGGGTGCTGAAGGTGATAATATGGGCAACGGTCAGTCATCAGATTATGAGCAGGGTTATGATAATACCAATCCTGAAAGTATTGCACCTGAGAGCAATACCCAACAAAACCAGTATGACAATACCACAGTAACCGGTGATGGGACGCAACAACAATCTAATAAACCACCAGTCAATAAAAGCAATAATAAACCTCCGGCAGATACTCCACAAAAAGCTAAAGCGATCATGCCTAAAAAGGGAGGTGGATGAAAGTAAGTTAATTTCATTGAATTTGCAGGTGCAAAAGTCATGGCAACAGTAACAGAAGCACAACGGCAAAAGATTTTGGGAAAACCGCTCAATTACATGTTACAGTTGACTATTTTTTCTTAGCAAAGGAAAGAGACTATAAAATAAACCGTGTCAGAAGTTAAATAGCTTTAGTCTTTGCCTCTTCTTTTTAACCCCTATTTCTAAATTTTGGATGATACCATTTTTAATTTGGATTTTTGTAATTCAATTGAATAAAGTCTGTTTGAACTATTGTTCCCTAACCAGGATAAGTATAGGAATCTCAGGCTTTATTTTTATTTATAGTTAAACTCTGAACTTCATTGTGCTAACTGCTATCAGCTAAAAGCCAACAGCTATTCCCCAAATTTCATATCTTTATTCAATGGAAACGATTTTTGATTATAACCCGACAACATCAGAACTGGATGAAATAGGAATAAATACAATTGTTTTAATAATTCGGCACGGTATTGATATTCCCAGTCCAGTATCAAAAGATGCATACATTGATGCGGTATCGCAGGATGATGCATATTTTGATTTAGGGCTTTTATTTGAAATAAGAGGCCTTAAAAAACAAGCCAAAAAATATTGGGCAAAAGTTCCTGACCGTCATCAACAATATCTATTGGGATTTGATTACAAAATAAATTTTGTGTAATATTTGAATACTGTTGCGTTGTGAATTGCTTTCAGTATTTAAATAGCTTTGGTCTTTGCATCTTCTTTTTAACCCCTACATTTCTAAATTTTGGATGTTACCATTTTTCATTTGTATTTTTGTATTTCAATTGAATAAATTCTGACGGAACTATTGGTCTCTAACCAGGATATGCATAGGAATCTCAGGCTTTATTTTTATTTATAGTTAATCTCTGAACTTTGTTGCCTTCATTAATCTGCAGTGAATTGCTTTCAGTATTTAAATAAATAGATTTTGTCTTTGACAACTCAATATGGTTAGGCTATGACTATCAGTTAGGGCATTGTAATAAATACATTGTTTGAATTGAAAAGAGAAGAAAAACAGGCGAATAGTTTATTTGAT
>CAYNTP010000037.1:0-36715 GCA_964400415.1 uncultured Parafilimonas sp. | reverse complement strand
AATAAGAGACTACCTGTTTATTATTAATTTCAACTTGACTGATTCACCTGTCTCTTCATTAAAAATTCTTACAACATATAGCCCAGCACTCCATGAAGAATTCCCTTGTGGTAAGTGATAAACAGCAGGACTACCTCCGTGTTGTATTTTATCAACTGCAAGTTTCACACCCTTAGAATTATATACACTTATCTCATAATTACCTTTTGTTATATTGCCAAACCTCAACATAGCGTTGCTTGCAGAAGTAACCGGGTTTGGAGCAATACTGATATCCCCTTCCATAATTCCTGCACCTGCTGCAATACCGGAAGTATTCGGATCTTTCTGGTTAGATGCTCTTGATACCGGGGTTGGTGTCGTTGATAATTGACGACTGAATACAACCATAAACCTGTTGCGATAGCTGTTAGTATCCATGTCTGTCATAAAATTATACAGCATGGTATCCTGCAGATTTATCTCTGTTTTTGTATTGAGGTATTTGTCCACCAGCCATGCCCTTTGTGGTTGCATGTCAGGCAAATTCTGGGTAAAGACCTGCAAAGAATAAGACTGTGGTTTTCTCAGGTACATTTTATAAAAAATAGTATCGGACAAAACAGGTATAGGCCTGAATTCAATAGCAAGGTATTTGCCATCCCTGAATATGGCAACATTCTCATCAATATTCCACATCTTGGCTGCATCACGATCATCCACTTTTGCAGAATAACCGTTACCAAATGCAGACGCAACACCATCAACTAAAGCAGAATTACCATTAATATTAGAAATCAGGTTGAGGTAAAGAACACTTGGTTGAGATTTTTGTTTTTTCTCTTTTTGAAAACCAAATACATTGGTTTCAGATCCTGTATTTTTATCAGACTGTTTGAAATTAATATTGGCTGAGGAGCTACTTGAATCCATTTGCACAAAAAATGCTTCACCACTTCTCAATGTCAGGTCATGGGGATAGGTAGAAGAATTGGGCAAATTCCATATACCACCAGCATAAACGATATAACCACCAACATTATAATTAGCCGGACCGTTGGCAGTCGGATCCCAGAACCATGCTTTATCAGGAACAATACCTGTTGATCTGGAGCTACTTAATACAGTTGTAAGATCAACCGGTGAAGCATAAGGATTTCCTACGAAAATATAATCGCCAGGATTACCAGTATAGCTTTGAGTAAAGGCGCTGTTATAACTGAAACTGGAAGTACCCGGTTCGTTCAAAACTCCTCTCACCCTTAATACAGTCGTATCTGGGGTAGCCCATGTTGCATACTGGATACAGACCTGTCTGTCACCTCTCACAAAAACACAATATGCCGGATAGTTGGTTATAGGGATATTCGTTCCTGAAGGAGCTGACCAGGCATTATTCTGCCAAACTTTTAGCGAAGCATTATTTGTTGTATTCCAATCGTAGCCGTTTTGTGGTGGTTGGGTATTGGTAATATACATACCATAACCTTTAGGCTCAGTAGAAACAGGGCAGGTGGTAGGAGCTGAAGTATTTTGCCTTCCTTCCTGCCATGCATCATTTATTGTTTGGGTGCTGCTATACATTGGCGTAGATAAATACCTCCATGCCCTGCGTGCGGGAATAAATCTTTCTACTATAAAACGGCCTGTTCCTGTATAATTAATTTTTGCGGAACTATTATCAAAACTACCCACATAAGCTGTTCCTGTGGAATAACTTTTCAGTGTTATATCATTATTACCAAATTCAAATGAACCTACACTATCATAAAGTTTTCCCCTTATACTAATTGGAGCATTTAATATCACATTACTGCTACCTGATGGTTCATTACCACTATTACCGATAGTAAGGTTATTCATTTCGGCAATAGTACCGGGGCCGGGAAAGTTTTGAGCAACACCATTTTTAATACCGTCCATTCTGAGTGTCCCATTATTGGTAAAACTTGCACCTATACTTGTAAACAAGTCCCTTTTTATTTGTAGCATTCCCCCTGGATCAATAGTTACACTGGCGCCTGAATCAATATTAAGAAACTTAGATTTACCAGTATTATTTATTTTAATAACCGGATATATGCCACCCGTTCCCAGATAAGGGATACTTACCCTGTCAACTGCTTTTGGCACCTGGTTTCCACACCAATTTGGGCCAGTGCTCCAATTATCCGTACCAGCGCCTGCAGTCCATATCTTATCATTAATATCCACAGTTATCGTATCTCTTGCAGTGCAACCATTGCTGAGGTCAAGCCTTGCTTCAAAACGTAGCGGACTTCCATTATCCACCTGCGCATCTGTCGGGAAGAGATATAAGCTTGGAGTGGAGGTGCCGGCATAAGCATTACCTGAAGTATCTGTAACATTGTCTGTGAGGTACAAACAGCTCGCAGTATTATCCATATAACCTCCAACCTGTGTCCAGGTATAAGAACTTGATGCCAGGTGATCACCATATAACCTTATACTGTCAATGGCTACCCCATCTGAGAGGTTGAGTTGGGCATTATAGGTGAAACGTACCTGCACATTTGTTTTATTCAAATATTGTGATCCTAATGAATAAGTCAAAGTTGTCATATTGGAAGCTTTGCCAGCATCAGCACCTGTTTGTTGTAACGTATTCCAAGTAGAACCATCATAAGCTTCTACTGTTATATTATCTAAAGACACGTTGGAATTATCTGTCAAGTAATGATCATAATATAATTTGAAATCCAGGTACAGTGAGGAAAAACCGGTTGTATTATGAGTTGCTGAAGTGAGAGTTGATACCATTTCATCGGATACACTGGCAACATTGCCTAATGCAGAAATAAAATTATTAGTACCAAAACCAGAAGAGATAGCTGGTCTCCAGACTGCAGTTGTGGTAGGTGTAAATATACTTGTATGTGTTTGCCATGGTTGGCTGGCATCTGATTCGTTAACTGTAGATTCAGTAAATTCACCCAGGGTTCCATCTTCAAACCCTTCTTTGATCAGGTATGTCGTCACCGTACCTGAACTACCTGTTACACTCAGGTTATCGCCATTACACAGATAAGAAGTATCAGGCTGGTCAAAACTGATAGTGGGTACAGACGGTTTGAATGCAATTGCTGGTGCACGGATTTGTCCTTCACAAGCTACGCCAGCTGTATTAAGACCCGTTGCAGCAACCCAGTAAGAAGTGGTAGCGCTGAGTGATGGAGTAGTAAATGTTGCGCCTGTAGCTATCACCGAACTGCTAAATTCTGATGAATACCAGTTAAAACCTGTAGCCTGTGCATTGCCATAAGCAGACAAGGTAAAAACAGCAGAACCTGTAACACAGGCAGTATCACTCTTTGTAGAATCAATACCTGCATTACAACGTGAAATAACTGTAAACAAATAATCTTCTGTTTGGCCATCATCTAAATTACCACAAGGTGTCATTGCTGAGCCGGTAGTACCACCGTACTCTGGGTTACCCGTATATGTATTAATATAATCCCATGTTCTTATCCTTATCCTATAGTTACCTATTGGTTGTGAAAAAGGTATCTGAAAACCAAAAGATGTTGAAAAGGCATGATAGTTATTTGAATTATAAACTTCTTCTCCTGAATCATTAAAATCACCATCTCGGTTCCAGTCCACCCATGCCTGCCACAATGTGGATGCGGTATTTGATACAACGTTTAGATTCACTGCTTCACCCTGTTCCTGATAAGAGAGAGTATTGGCAGTAAAATCCTGGTAAGCATCAGTGTTTGTCCCTGAATTATTACTAACATCATTCAATGTTCCTACAAAACTAACATTGGTTATAACTACCTCATCATCTTTATAAGTTACAGTAGGTGTACAATATGTAGCTGAACCTGTAGTGGTATAAGAAACACTGGCAGATGTAGCACTAAGCCCGCTATTTGCACAAGTAACAACCAAATGATAATACATGGTTGTATTATCTGCCTGTGATGCATAAGCCGGGTTTGTTGTAGCAACAGTAATCGCAGTCCAGGGGCCTGTTGAAGATGTGCTTGTGTACCATTGGTAACTTAGCCCCGATGCCAAAGAAACAGATGCACTTAAAGTTGCATTACTACCATTTGGCCCTGATGATGGTGTTGCAGAAACTGATGAAATAAAAGGTGTACCTGAACATACAGGCATTTGTGTGACATTAATAAAATAATCTTCTGCTTCACCCCTGGTTGTTCCTCCAGATGAAGTAAAAGAACAGGCAGCCGGACTTGAAGTATAATAATCCTCTACAACCCTGAAACGATGGGTACCAGTGGTAGCATCTGATGGAATAGTTATTGTTGCAGAGATAGATCCGCTTGCATAACCCCCACTGAAATATACCCTTTCAGATGAACTGAAACTATTGTCATCATTCCAATCTATAAATGCAGCAACACCGGCTTTACCACCGGTTATAGTCATATTTAAAGAAAATGAAGTACCTGTATAAACACTTGCGCCCGTTGTACAGTAATAATTGGTATAACCAATGGTACTATAAGTACTGCTATTTGAAAAATTTGTATTGGCACCAGAAGTGGAAATAATTGAAAAATAAGTGCCGGAGTAATTAGAAGCAGTAGGGATACAGAATGACCCGAAACTATAATAAATGATTACTTTTCCATCAGCGCCTGCGCCACCTGCATAAGAAAATAATATCGAATTTCTATACCCTCCCGCACCACCACTACCAGGAGAACTACCTGAAGATCCTACGCCACTTGAAGTCTTACCTGTAGCGCCAGCAGCGCCCGCCGAATATGATCCAGCTGCACCAGCAGCGCCACCTGAAGATGAAGTTGCATTACCACCATTTCCACCACCACCCGGGCTACCACCACCGCTACCACTTCTTGAACTTGAACCTGCATAACCAGCACCGCCGTAATAATTGGCAACACTTGAACCTGTATTTATATTTCCACTCGTTACAGCAGCAGCACCAGCACCATTACCTGAAACATTCCCCGGCGCACCATTACCACCAACTGCTAAAATTGTTGTATTTGAGAATACCCATGAGGCTTCACCGTTATTGGTTGCAGTTAGACTTGATGCACCTCCTGCTCCTACATGTAGATTTATGGTACTTCCGGGTGTAACAGTAAAAACACCCCTTGTATAGGCGCCGGCACTACCTCCTCCACCATAACTGGGATAACCTGTAGCGCCACCACCGGCACCTCCACCACCCCATACTTCAATTGTAACAGAGGTTACACAATTCGGCACAGTCCAGGTAGCATCTCCTTTAGTACTAAACGACTTGCTTATAGTAGTTTGAGAGAAACTGCTAATGCAAATCCCGGTTAGTATTAAAATCAGTCCAAGAAGTTTCTTCATAGCATTACTTAGTTTTCATTTAAAAAAGAATCCCAACTTCTGGACACCCGGTCGAATGAATTGAAGACAATTTTATTTTATAAAGCCATTCAGGTGCGGATTAAATAAAACCTGTACTTTAATTCACAAATAATACAATGAATAGAACCTGTAAAACTCTTAACCTGCCTGGGAACCGGAGAAATAATTGCTTCAACAAAGCAATGCCCGGTAATAGATAATTGGTCTGTTTCATTTCAGGAAATTGGAATTCAAAACAAATTTCCAATTGTATTTTCCTTTTATATAAAACTTTGGATATTTTATTGTCCTTAAAAGTTTTAGGTTATTATACAGACAGTTTCTCAATTATTAAATCCAGGGCAAAAAAAAGAGGCAGTCATTACAACTACCTCTTCTGTTTGCAAACAAGGAAAACTTAGCCCTGTTTATTTTTATCTGCTAATCACCAGTTTGATTTTTGCAGATTGCTTAGAATTTTCATTGACCACATTCACGATATAAACTCCCGAAGCCCATGATGGCCCTGCCGGTAAATTATAAGTTGCAGTATTGACATTATGAAGGATTTTTTTTGTTGCCAATTGCTGCCCTTTTGCATCATACACTACAATTTCATATTCACCTTTAGGTATATTATTAAACCTGAGCATTGCATTTTTTGCAGTTGTTACAGGGTTTGGCGCAATGCTGATCTTACCATTACTAAAATCAACACTTGCAGAAATACCTGATGTATTAGGATCTTCCTGGTTTGCAGCTCTTGTAACAGGTACAGGTATTGTACCGAGTTGTTTATTAAACACTAACATAAACCTGTCACGGTAACTGCTCAAATCTGGATTAGGGGTAAAATTATATAATGTAGTATCATATAAGTTAACCTCTGTTTTGGTATTCAAATACCTGTCAACCAACCAGGCTTTTGTCAAAGGCATTTTTGATGCATTCTGAGCAAAAATCTTCAATACATAAGGTTTTTGATACAAGAAAAGCCTGTAGAACAAAGTATCTGTAAGTTTTACCTGTGGCCTCATTTCAATAGCAAGGTAATTTGAATCCCTGAACAAAGACATGTTATCATTAAAGCCCCAATTTTTCTGTGCATCATTTTCATCTACTGCCGCAGAATACTTATTATCAAATGCTGCTGCTACTCCGTCTGCCATGAACATGTTGTCTTCTGTTATTGGCACCATCAGGTTTGTATAGATTACAGGATATTTCGGACCAGATTTATCAATTGCATTTTTACCTGTAAACCCAAAAACTTTTGCAACTGTATCCACTTTATCAGATTCTTTGAATTTCATTGTAACAGTAGAACTACTATTGTCTAACTGCACCATAAATGCCTGGCCGCTTTGAATATTTAAAGCAGAGTAGGCAGTGGGATAGCTTGGGCTTGGAAAAGGTGCAATTAAACCATTGGAATATGCTACATATCCACCTACATTATATCCACCGGATATTTTAGGATCCCAAAGCCAGAATTTATCTGGCTGAATTTCTGTAGTATTATCAATCAGGCGATAAATATTTATTGATGAAGCATAAGGATTCCCAACAAAAACAAAACCACCGGGTATGCCATTATAGCTTTTAAATGCTGTCAATCCAGTCTGGTTCAAAACCCCTTTAATACGTAACCTTGTGTCGTCAGTGGGGGCATAGTTTGCAAGGGCCAGGTTCACATTTCTGCTTCCCCTGACAAACAGGCAATAGGCATTAAAGTCAGTGATATTGGTAGAAATAGTCTGCGGCTCTGTTAAGCTCCAGCTATTTGCCACCGGGTCCCAAACCTTAACCGAAGGATTTGTTGTGGTATTCAAATCATAACCTTTGGTGCTAATATTATCACCGGTTATATGTGTACCAAATCCTGGATGTGGATTCAGGTTCTGAGAATAATCAAGCGTATAATTATTTACACCTTCCTGCCATGCATCACGCATAGTTTGATTGCTTGAGTTGAACGGAACAGCCATAAAACGCCATGCCCTTAACCCCGGGATGAAACGCTCTACGATTGCTTCACCTGTAATTTTACCGGTTGAATATCCAACCCTTGCTGTGCCATTGGCATCTGATTTTAAAATCAAATTACCATTTGCATTTAAAGTACCATCGGTTACAGTTACAGTACCATAACCATCTGTTATATTACCTGCTGCTATATTTAAAGAATCACCTATTGTAGCAACTGAAGCTGCTGCTGAATTAACCGTAAGTGTTTTCAAATAATTATTAGTTGTATTAGATGGATAAACATTTGGTGTAAAATGTAATGTACCGGTGTTGCCAGTCAATACCAAACCGGAAGACTTGCTACCCGTTAATGTGCCTGTGCCAGAATAGCTCCCTGTTATTGTGAGGGTACGGTTATTCAGGTCAAGTTTTGCCCCATTGTTAATTATAATATCATTCACTGTAACATCTGTATTTAATTGCGGCGAATAAGGCGTGCCTGCAGGAATAACAACAACACAAGGAGTAGTAGGTAACTGCACATCGGACCAGTTATTTGCAACATCCCAGGATGTACTTGTTATACCGCTCCAATAGTTATGGATACCCAGCTTCACAATTAATGATGTATCATTTGAACATAATGCACCATTCTGGGCAACAGCCCTGTAATAAATAGGACTGGTAACATTAGTATAAGAAAGTGATGTTGTAGTATTAGCAACATCAGTCCAGGTACCCCCATCTGTTGAAGATTGCCAGTTTAAAATATTTCCAACGGTATTTGATAAATCAATAGAACCATTTGAACCATAGCAGGCAGAAATTACAGGGCTGGCAAAATCACCTGCGTAGGCTGGTGCATAAACCTGTATTTTCCCCTTTGCTGTGCGTGTGTTACAACCTGTTCCATGAACCGTGTAATTAAATGTTCCGCTTTCTGTAGGCGTACCTGTTATAATCAGGTCACGACCATTCCAGTAGGTTTTTAGACCCGCCGGTAAATTATCAATTACAGGTTGGGTACCATCACCACCCACTTCATAAGAGATAGTATTAATCGGTGTGTTGTAGCACAGATTTGTTTGAATGTTAGAGCCTGTCCCTGAAGTAAGATTCAGGAAAGTAGATAAAGTGCCAAAAGAAATATCATCTAATCCAAAATCATTACCATAATCATCATTTACAAGATCAATAATATCAATTGTAGCATTAGTAAAAGATCCTGAATTCCAGGTACCATAAAATCTTATCCAGGTTCCAGCATTATTATCTGAAGATTTGGAAGGAAGAGTTCCGGTATTTGTACCCACCTGCACACCATTTACTCTAAACTTGAGGTTTGCAAAAGGTGTGACATTATTTAAACTTACAGCATAAGCAGAGAAATAATAATCAGTATTAGGCAATACTGTTACAGTTTCACTCCAGATAATAGGTGCGTCTTTCCCATTGACCAACATGAAATTCCCAGAACCATCTGCAGTAGTATGGTCTGTTCCCCAAAAATTAGAGTGATTAAAATTGGGATTATTATTAACAGTGTAAGTACTTTCGGGCACTAGACCATTTGCAACTGTATTTGAAATATATTCATATCCACTCGTAAATCCGGTATTACCCAGTTCAAAATCACCATTAGTTACCAACTCTTCTGCAATACTCATTGAAGTGGTAGCAGTACAGCCATTTGCAACAGATTTGGCTGTAACATAGTATGTACCTGCATTTTTTGTTCTTACTACACTTGTTCTATTATCTGCAGAAGTTAAAGTGAGTCCATCTGACCATTGCCAGTCGGCAATGTTTACATCAATATCAGAGGTTGCAGTCATTACTACCATGTTACTGTCTGATTTACTACAATAATCTGCAGCAACAGATAATTGCGGGGATTGGTTTACAGTTAAAGTTGCATCAGATGAAACAGAACATCCAAATTCATTTGTAGCTGTTGCCGTATAAGTTGCACTGCCATAAGTGGAAGGTTTAGTATAAACTGTAGATAATTCATCCCCATCTGTATATGCGGTAGTAGCATACTGATCAGAAAACAGGTCTGTAGCAGGTGACCATGTTACATTTACAATATTAGAAACATAAGTATAATTGATGGTGATAGACCAGTTATTCAGTTTACCAACGTCACCACTAGCTTTATCCTTTACACTTAGTGTCCAATTACCATTAGCACTGAAAGCAGAAGTTCCATATAATCCTGAGAAATTAGCTACTGTAGAAACATTTGAAGTAACCACATTTGCACCAATTACACCTATTGTTCCTTGCGGTAAATAAGTACCACTAAAGGGTGCTGAACCAAAAGATATATTTGTTGAAGCATTACTAGCTACAACAGTATTGGTAAAATTATCTTTGTTACCTCCAATTCCATTTGCAATATTCAATACATTATTATTCGGGCCTTTTAAATTGATGAGAAGATCACCATCCCAGGAATGTGTAATATTAAATTGTATTGACACACTGGTGATTGTTGCACCAACTGGTACACCTGTTAATTTAATCAGGTTCATCACGCCCGTTGCACTGTTATCAGGTATGGCAAGGCTTATTGTTCCGGAAGAAAGAGTTACACTTCCGTTGCTTGTAGCAGGCGGATCAATTGAAGCAGTCAGAGCCTGTACCGAGCCCTGGCAAATTGTAGAGTTAGCTGGTGCCACTACTATAGGGCTTGGGTTAGGATTCACAACAACAACAGCGCTGCCATTCATTGAAAGCTGGCAAGGAGGATTAAGTGCAACGATGGTATAAGTCCCGGCTGAAGTCTGGTTACCGAAACTTAATACTCCTCCTGTTCCTGGCAAAGCATTCACCAAAGTTGTTCCGTCCCTGTATAGCTGGTAGTTGATACCTGTTTCAGAATTATCCAGACCAACTTCAACTCCTGCACCACCACTGCAATAGCCACCACCACCATACACATTGAATACCTGTGGGTTTGCACCTATCGTAACAGATTTCCCAGGAGATGTGTAAATGCTGCAACCACCAGATGCAGCAACAGTATAAACTATAGTATATGTGCCGGGTGTACTTGCCGCTAAATCAATCACACCAGTTGTTGTACTACTAAACACTAAACCGGAAGGTGTTGCAGAAAAAGTCCCGGTTTGAGGAGAACCGGATAATACGGGTGCATCACTCAAACCCTGTGAACAATATTGTGTGCTTAAATAACTGAAACTTACATTGGGCTGAGGTGTAATATTTACTGTAAGGCTCCTATTCATATTGGTGGCACAACTACTGGTTGTTGTGACTGTATAAATACCAGCAGCAGTTTGATTACCAAAATTGATTGAAGCCCCTGTTCCTGGCACAGAAGCGCCGACAGGTGTACCATTGAGATATAATTGATAACTGACTCCAGGTTGTGAACCTGAAAGGCCAATATTTACCCCGGTAAAAGTTGAACTACAAACATCCATTGTGCCGGAAGGGGTGATATCAAATACCTGGTCCCCAGCAGATACTGCGATATTTACTATTGTATTTACAGAACCACATGCGTTTGAAGCCTGTATAGTATAATTGGTAGCAACAGAAATCACAGTAGGCGTTCCTGAAATTATACCTGTAGAAGGATCTAAACTTAATCCTGTTGGCAAGGTTGATGGAGAACCAACTATGACATAATTTGTTGGTATGCCTGTTCCGGTTCCAATTACAGGAACATTAGGTGTAATTGCTGCTCCAGAGCAATATACAACTGGTGATGTGTAAGTAACAGAAGTCGGAGCCTGTGAAACTGTAATTGTACCGGTAATACCAGTATTGGTACAAGGAGCATTTCCTGTGGGTGTAATGGTGTAAGAAAAACTGCCTGCTACAGTTGGTGTACCACTTATGACTACAGGTGTACCTGTTGAATTATAGGTTAAACCTGCCGGTAAACCTGTAATTGTTGCTCCTGTTGCGCCACCTCCCAAATCAAATTTGGCAAATGCAGCATTGTTTACACCCTGGCAAGCTGAGAAATCTTTTGAATAACCAGGGGTAACACTGATAGTTGCATTATCCTTTACTATTACTGTAACTGATTTACAAGCGCCTATTAAGCATACTCCACCTTCCGCACGCACATAATAAGTTGTAGTACCAACAGATGGTGTAAATGTATATGAAGCGTCAGCATTTGTATTTGTATTGATGGCTGCCCCACTACCGCAACCACCCGCATACCATTTCCAGGATTGGCCAATACCAAGTGCACCGCCTGTTTGTTGTAAAGTTACTTGTGTACCTGTACATACAGTTAACGAACCTGCTGTTCCATTGGCAGTAGCTCCTGTTGGAGCAGTACAATTTGCACTGACGTTTAAGAGATAATCTTCTGTCTGGCCTGCATAATAGATTCCATTACAAGGGGTTCCATAACCCAAAAAAGCAAACCATGCGAAATTTTTAATAACGCGCATCTTCGTTGTACCAATTTTAGCATTTGCCGGAACAGAAATGCTACCTGTTAGCACGACACCATCATTACCGCTAGAATTAGTTATTGCTCCTAATTTATACGATTCACCCGGATCATCTAATACACCATTCTGGTCCCAATCTATAAAAACTTGAAAATAATCTGTATAATAAGCTCCGTCTGTATTACCCTTCAAAGTAATAGGGTAAGTATTTCCAACAGTTACATTTCCAGTTATACAATAAGACCAATAATCATCATCTCCTGTTGATGCTGTAGTAGTATTATCTATACCGGCAAAGTTTACATAAGTAATGGGCTCAGTTTTTGTGAAACTTGGAATACAATAAGTTGCAATTCCATCGTAAGTAATAATTATTTGTCCATCACCTCCATCTCCACCATATCTATTAGTGTTATTATTTACAAATGCACCTCCACCGCCACCACCCGGTTGGCTTCCAGCATATCCATTTCCCCCACTTGTTCTTGCCCCACCTCCAGTTCCACCGGAATTTGCACCAGTGCCACCAGCACCACCAATTGACGCAGTACCATTTGCACCATTAGAGCCTGCAATAGTTATTATATTACCTATACTACCTGCACTAGTACCAATTCCACCATTCGCAATTCCACCATTCGGGCGAGAGCCACCCTCTCCACCTGATGCATATAAAGTTGAGGTACTTCCAAACCAAGATGCGCCACCATTCAGTCCGTTATCTGTTCCACCAATCCCACCTGTGCCAATACTTAAATTATAAATATTACCTGGAATTACAGTAAGTTTTGAAGAGGCATAAGCGCCACCGGCGCCACCACCTCCTCCATATTTCTTATATTCAGTTTGTCCGCCACCTGCACCACCTCCTCCCCATGCCTGAACTGTTATGGAAGTTACACCACATGGCGCTATCCATGTTGAAGCGCCGGTAGTTGAAAAAATAACAGTCTGGGTTTGTGAAAAACCAACTGTTGAAGTAAAAAGCGCTAAAAAACAAATGATTGTTACAATAATACAGTTATTCAGAAGGGTAGAACTTTTCATTGCAGAAAGATTTAATAAAAAAAATGTCAGGAAGTTCCCATTAATTCATCATCTAAATTTCCCCGGTTTTAGTTTATAAATTATTTAGCTTTCAAGTGATCAGTAAGGGATGGTACAGATTAATCAAACTTCACAATATAAAAGTAAAGCGTAAGATGCAGGTACAGCAAGGCTTTTCGTGAAGTGCCGTTTTATTTATGCCAATGCAATAAATAATTAATTTTATGCAACACAAACCCCGTATTTCGAAACCAGTTCCTTTAAAGCTTCAATTATAATTATTCAGTTTTCTGAAAGATGTTGTGTTTGAAGACCTGATATTACAGGGTAACCAAGTATTTGCCTTTAAACTATTGAAAATTTGATTGACCAGGCGGCACTTTATAAAATCTCTTATTCTTGTTGCCGGATAGTTGAGCACCAAGACCATCATTCCATGTAAAGGAAGCAAGCGGGGACATAGTTGTGATTATCACAGGATAAAACCCGGTTACAGGAGCATAAACATGCAGCAACTCTGCTGTTCCAGCAGTATGCGTAAATCCCCCTGGAAAATGTATAATAGTTTCTGCTGT
Organism: uncultured Parafilimonas sp.; assembly: GCA_964400415.1. Classification (GTDB taxonomy): domain Bacteria; phylum Bacteroidota; class Bacteroidia; order Chitinophagales; family Chitinophagaceae; genus Parafilimonas. Next base: position 23,355 of record CAYNTP010000037.1, on the reverse strand, counting down.
CGAGCCGGCATTTAATTGAACAGAATCGGTTTTGGCTATAACCTGGTTATTATACTTTATTACAAGTTTTGAACGGGGAATTACTCCACTATACAATGAAGTTAAATGTAGTGGCAAATCATTTACTGACCAACTTGTATCACCTTTCAATTTCAACTTAGCAATTTGCCTGTATCCATTGTATAGTGTATCCGGGCCGGGATCCTGAAACGTGATATCCGGGATATTATTAACAAGGCACATTGTTTTTGCAGCTCCTGCATTGCCTGGATAAAAATCATGGTAAACTTCATCATCGGTCCTGTAAACAATATGTGTAAGTTTTAGCTGAACTTTTTTACCTGAAGTAAGACTATCAACCATTTCATAACAAATATCTGCTTTTAATGAAACACCTCCACCGGCTTCAATAAAAGGGCCACTGCCATTAAATGTAACCGTTCCCGACATATTAGGTTCACTTCCTGAATTATTGATACTGACGGACTGGATAAAAGGATATGTTGCTGAAAAAAATAATTGATAAATAAGAATATGTTTGGTTGAAGTTACCTGGAACTCAGCAACAGAGTGGCTTCCATTAGCAATAAATGATTGTGGGGTTACAGGTGGTAATATCCCGGTTTGCACTGTTATAATCCCATCAGATTTTGCCTGTGACAGGTTAGAGGATGAAACAATTTTTTCAGGTTTGATTTGTACAACATCATCTTTCCTGCACCCAACCCACATAAACAATAATACAGGTAAACATAATGAACAAAAAAAGTTTCTCATCCGGAAATAGATTTGGTAAACGAAATTAAGCCTCAGACAATAATTTTTCAATGGTGTTTCAATAAAAAGAAAACCTTATTGTACATTTTTCAGCAAATATTATTTTTCTTAAAATAAACGTGATAAAAATTTATACCCCAATGTGATTTTAACCAATACGTTTAAACACTCTATCCTATCATTGCAAAATATATTTTAAGATAAATGATGACCTACGAATTACAAGCTCAGCACGAACTAAAACGTTGGCAAAAGAAAATGTTGCAAAAGCCTTCAATATTCAACAGGCTTTCAAAAAAATTACAAACAAAAATCAACAGCTATATCCCCGAAAAAATACATAAAGCTATAACTGAAGCCATTAAGCAAATGGTGAAAGTGGTTTTGTTTGGTGCAGGCATAACGGCACCAAAATCAAATATTAAAGGCAACCTTGAAGCAAAAGAGTCTGCAATAAAAGAAAGGATCAAATGGTATAAAACAACTGCTGCAGTTGAAGGCGGCGCTACCGGTGCAGGCGGTATTTTACTTGGCCTTGCCGATTTTCCGATATTACTTGGTATTAAAATAAAACTGTTGTTTGATATTGCAGCAATGTATGGGTTCGATGTGAAAGATTATAAAGAACGCATTTATATTTTATACATCATGCAACTGGCATTTTCAAGCCAGCAGGAAAGAAGAAATGTTTACCTGAAAATTACAGACTGGGAAAAACATGCTAAACAATTACCGGATGATATCAATCAATATGACTGGCGAACATTTCAACAGGAATACCGCGATTATCTTGACCTGGCAAAAATGGCACAACTCATTCCCGTGATCGGTGCACCTGTTGGGGTAGTAGTCAATTATCGTTTAGTGAAAGCACTTGGTGAAACTGCTATGAATGCATACCGTATGCGACTGATAAAATAAATTGAGGGATAACATATTTTATTCAACTTTTCTACAAAATAGTTTTTGATTTTTAATCACTATTTCGACCAAATTATTTTGTAGTTAAAGAAAGATTTTTTTTCAAAGAGCCTCTTTATGTAAAATAAGAAAAGGCCTCAAAATGTGATAAGGAAAAGATATCTGAATCAATTATCTTTTTACTTTCTTATCAGAAATTTGCTGCCTTTACTTTTGTTTAACCTACCTGTTATCGCTGCTAACTAACTATAAAAATTGAAAACCTTATTCACAAAAAACTGTTTGTCCTTTATAGTTGCGGAGCTTCATTGATGTTTGTGCCATCAGTAAAACTTTCCAGTTTTGAAATCATACCATCGGATGAAACATTCATGCTGTACATTTTATTATCTTTAGAAATCTTTACATTATAAAATGTTCCGTTTTGTGTTGTAGCTTCCGTTACGCCAAGGTTTTTATATTCACCGAATTTTTTATTTATTGCCATCAAAACATTTGTTGGCAAATCATCAGCGTCTGCATATTTCAGTGAATAAACAAAATCACCATCAGCATCGTAAAGCACTTTAATAAAATTACCGGACTGAGAGAAGCTTACAAAAAATCCATCTTTTGCTTCCCTCCAATTAATGTTTTTTGCATTGGGGAAAGTTGTGTTGAATTTTTTCAGGAGTGTTGAACCCGGACCTTCTGTTGCGAATGCAGATGTTGCTAAAAAAATACATGCTGCATATAAGATTGCTTTTTTCATAAAATTTGTTTTTAGTGTTTTTTAAATTTTTTTGAATGAGTAAATGTATAACCACGAGAAGGTCCAAGTCAAGTGATACTACACCACTGGTTTGTTAAAGCAATTTCTATACAGGTGTACGTAGTGTACGGTTTCAGACGAAACAAAAAAATTTGCATGTTAAACGCAGTAATCTGTCGGTGAACGGGATGTTCAATTTCAATCAAAAAATTATTAACTCAATTGTTAAGTTGTGTTAATCGGATGATGAGTGGTTGAATGAAAATTTCAGATTAATATCATAATGGACTATACACAACAAATTTCAAATACAAGAATGAATAAACACAGATTCATTGATGTATTTCCAAGGGTATTTCATGAAAAATTTTATGTCTCTGCAAATTTTCAATCAATAAAACAAAGTGCAGTGTAATTGAATTTTTATACTACTAAATTTTTCAATTACAAATACGGGCTACTGAAACCAAGCGCCTTCATACCTGTTTTTATTTCAGGGCAACTCATGAATAAATTCCACAACAACCCTGTGCGATAATTTTCAATCATAACAATTTCAGGCCCCTGGTCAATAGCAAGGTATGAATCAGCAAACCATAAATTTTCCATGTTGAAAGCATCAACAAGACCATAATCACCCCAGAGTTTATCACCAAGTGTGTAATAGAAAAATCGCAAAGCATCCATACTTTCTGTTGGTGTATAAGGCAATGATGAAATCGCTGCACTTGGTGTGATTGTGCCATTATCATTGCCGGGAGCATGTGCACCATAACCACCTTGTTCATCGCTGGCAGTCAGTCCCCAGCAACTTTTACTATAACCATAAAAATGTGAAGGGTTATCAACACAATAATTAAAATTGATTTTTGAATGTGCAGTATCCTGCGTCCAGTAATCTGCATAAGCATCTGTGAGTTGGTGTGGATTGATACCCAAAAAAGAATAGTGCGCAAAGAATAAAGGGCCGCCAAGATCTGGACCAAGTGGTAAAGTTATCCCATAAAACTTATTACCGTTTTTTTCAGCACCATTCTGTGCCCACCCTTTATCATACACTTCTTTCGGTATGGCATTTGCGCCGGACGAAGCAGCCAATACATACACAATCATTGCTTCATTCCAGCCCTGTACAGGCATATTAATTGCCCATCCATAATCAGGGCTCCAATGCCAGTATAAAACATCCTGGTTGCCCTGCCTGAACCAGTTCCAGTCAACTGCATTCCATAAAGAATTTATATCATTTCGAAGATTTGTTTCACCTGTATTTGCTGAATTAAAATACTGTCTTGCACATAATAACCCCTGCATTAAATATGATGTCTCCACTAAATCAGCGCCATCATCCTGGGTACTGAATGGAACAGTTGCTCCGGTGGAGCCATCAATCCAATGTGCAAAAGCGCCATGATATGCAGTACAATTATTTTTATAAAAAGAAACAATTTTCTGTATGCGGTTCAAAGCTTTGGTTCTTGAAATAAAACCACGGTTTGCACCAACAATCATACTCATAATACCAAATCCTGTTCCACCTGTTGTACAAACATCACTTGAAGTAGTCCTCTCTCTTGCCATGCCGGAAACAGGATGGCCGAAATCCCAGAAATATTTGAATGTTTGTTGCTGTACCAAAGTAAGCAAAGCGCTATCGCTGATGCGTTGAAATTTATCAGTTGAATCAATCTGTGTAATAAGTGAAGCAGTGACTTCAACTTTTAATGAACCTCCATCTTTTGATTTTAAACCTGTTGATACTGTCAGCACATTTTGTGTTAAAGGAGATAATGTTGGTTTTACAATCAGCACACTATCACCATTAGAAAATGATGATGTGAAGCTAATGGAAGTACCATTGTCTTTAATTAAAACATTTGCTGCAACTGAATTCTCATCAACCGGCGCATTGAATGTTATTTTAATTACAGGATTGAAATTCAGGTTGTACAAAGTTGAAGTATATATCTGTCCATTTACAGTTAAAGATGTTTCATTAAATGCTTTTGGTATTTGCACTGGTGGCGTTGTTGACGTGGCGCTATCTTTTTTACTGCATGAAGAAAAGATAACCATTAAAAAAATAAAGAAGGTTAATTTCATCCTTATTACCATCATCAAAAAATTTTGCTTTATCATTACTGCCTTAATTTATAAAATAATAAGCTATCATTATTCCTTGCAACGACAAGCATTTTTCCATTTGCAGTTTTTAACCATTTTATATCACGTACTTCGCCTCTCACATCAGGCAAAATAGACAAAGTAGTATTTTGATTTTTATTCCATGAAAATATGGTTGGGCACAACGCATCATATTTCCCTTCATAAGGAACCGTACCGTAAAAATTGCCACCGGCAATAAAGATATTTTTATCAACTGGTGCAAAAGCAAAAACAGGCGCCTGCTGCAAATCATTATTCAATACTGTTTGCATAAAATCTTTTCCCGAAGTTGAATCACCAACGCTGATTTTTCCATTATTGATGAAGCAGGCAGAACCCAATGTTTCTGCTTTCAGTTCAGTGTAATTTTTAAACAAATCGTAAAACATATACTGCACTGTTTTACCTGCCACTTCACTATAGGTCAAATAATATTTCTTCAACACAGGCATCACTTTTTCCAATTCATCTTTTCCAAGAAAAGTATATTCTTTTCCATCTATTGTATAACACATCACCTGTTCTATATTTCCATTCATATCAAAGTCTTTTACATAAAGCTTCACCGGGCCATTCTTGCCTGCCCATAGTTTTGTATTATGTCCCCAGTTGCCTGCAAGAATATCAGGGTTGCCGTCACCATTCACATCTTCAATAGAAATATTCTGCCATAATCCTGTAGAATTGGGAATATCACTTTCAATGAATTTGCCGTGATTATTCATAAAAACTTTTACCGGCATCCATTCACCAGTAACAACCAGATCAGGCCATCCATCATGATTCAAATCGGCAAACTGTGCAGAAGTTACAATACCCAAATTCAATAATTTGATTGACTGGTAACTTGCTTCAGTAAACTTTCCTTTGCCATCATTTAAAAACATGAAAGAGTTTTGAGGCAAGCCATAATCATTGGCTAATGTACTTTCAATTGTTCCGATAAAAATATCTAAGTCACCATCATGATCAACATCTGCAACAGCCACACATGATTTGTTGTATAATTTCTGAACAAGAAAATCTGTCTTCTTTGTGAAAGTTCCATTTTTATTATTGAGGTAAAGCCGGTCTTCAAGTAATGCAGGTGAGTTACCTTGCGGCATGCCACCACCACTCACAACAATTAAATCTTTCCAACCATCATTATTGGCATCAAAGATTACTGCATCCATATCTTCATACGGTGCATCATGATTGAATGTGGCTGTATCAATAGCTTTAAACTTACCATCTTTTTGTTGTTCCATCAATGCACCTGCATATCCCGCAGCGCCGCATGCATAGAAATCATCAAGGCCATCATTGTTGATATCACCAACTGCAATTTTTGGTCCACGTGTACTTTCTTCGTGTGGTATCAGGTATTGAACATTAAAATCTGTGAACTTATTTTCTTTATGTTTCCAGTTGCAATTTACCTGCGTAGTTACATCTTCCAGTATTGGCGGATTGGGTGGAAAAAATAAATGATATTGAAATGAATCAGCAGCATTGGCCTGATCAACGACCAATGGCTTATCAACAGAAATACTTTTCAGTAGCTGATATTTTTGGTTGGGCCAAACAATCAAAACACTGTCTATGGTCTTAATAGTACCCACACCAAAATGCATCCTGGTATCACAGGAAGATTGAAAGCCACGGGTAAACATCAACTCATTATACTGCACCTGGTTTTTTCGAACACCTGAAGAATCGGTATGCGTGAAAATATATGCTTTTGAGCCTACACCAAATTTATTCATACCACTGCCTTTGAAAGAAATGTTGAGCACGTTTTTCCCTGATGCTTTATTTTTCAAAATCACTGCAGGAGAATTAATGCAATTGATAACAAGGTCAAGGTTGCCATCATTATCTAAGTCGGCATAAGCAGCGCCGTTATAATAACCTTTCATTTTACCTGTGCCCCACAGATTGCTGACATCTTTAAAAGAACCATCAGCATTATTGTGAAATAAAAAAGGATGTGAAGCGCCATCAGGCATTTTTTCCATTGTAGTTTTATCATAAGCATCAGATGCATTACGATTGATGCGGGCAGCCAGGTCTGAAACAAATTTTACATAATCAAGATCAACCGGCCGTTTCACAATACCACTTGAAACGAAAAGATCTTTATTGCCATCATTATCAAAATCGGCAAACAATGCGCTCCAACTCCAGTCTGTTGCAGATACACCAGCCATCAAAGCCACATCACTGAAACTTTTACCATCGCCATTATTTTTCTGCAGGCAGTTGCGTGAGACCTGGTCCTGGAAACCATGTGAAGTTATTTTGAAATTATACATTTCATAACTCTCATCACTGCCATAAGTCTTTAATGTTTTTTCATCAGGAGGCAACATATCTACTGTTACAACATCAGGTTGACCATCGTTGTTATAATCTGCAATATCATTGCCCATACTAAACCTTGAATAATGGCCAAAATGTTTCGCACCACTTTCAGAAAAAGTACCGTTGCCATTATTGATATAGTAGTAATCATTTTCATGAAAATCATTACCGATATACATATCATCCCATCCGTCATTGTTCAGATCAGCAACAGAAATACCCAACCCATAACCCAGGTTGCTTTGATAAATACCAGCCGGTTTTGAAACATCAGTAAACTTACCAGTAGTGCTGATATCATTCCTGTAAAAACGGTCGCCTGCATTGGGATCAAACTCTTTCCTATGACTTGTATCAACAATGTTCTGATTGGGATGGTGCGATTGATTTAAAATAAAACAATCAAGGTCGCCATCATGATCATAATCAAAAAAAACTGCCTGTGTGGAATAAGCAGCTAATGCAAGCCCGTATTTTTCTGCACTCTCTGTGAATGTACCATTTCCATTATTAATAAATAATTCATTGCGGCCTTTCAACTGGTGTTCACCCTGCACTGCACACACATAAATATCAAGCAAACCATCACCGTTTATATCAACCATTGTAGCGCCGGTACACCAGTCTGCATTGCCTGCAACACCGGCTTTATCAGTAATATCTTCAAATTCAAAATTGCCTTTATTCAGATATAATTTATTGCCACCATGATTGCTGGCAGTGAAATAAATATCAGGCAAACCATCATTATTAATATCACCTATTGCAACTCCACCGCCATTATAATAATATAGTTCATATAAAATTCCGAAAGCCTTATGTTCTTCAGGTTTGTTTACAAAACTGATGTGTGTATGTGATGAAGAGAGTGATTCAAAGACTTCACCTGAATTATTGCATGATGCAAAAAAAATAATTGAGATGAAAACAAAAACAGGCAATGAAAAATAACCTGGTTTTATTCCTTTAAACACTGATGATATTTTTATTGAAAAATGATTCATCAACAAAACCCATTCCCTCATATTGTTTTTTATTTTTTGAAAATCCTGGAAAATAAAATAACGCAAAGCGCTACAACTGCATTTTATAAAACTCATTTTGAATTTTGATTTTTTTGAGAAGATGAATTTTGCTCAATGAACTTCTTCGTTTCATTTTTATAGATAGTGATATAATGTGTTCGCATCATTGCGTTTACCGGTGGCTTTTCTTTTTTTAATAAAAATGAAATAGATGTTGATTCCTGCATGGGCATGTGGCAATCAATACAATTATTTTTTATCGTTGCATCTGTTAATCCTTCGATTGTTTTATGCTGCGTTGTATGGCAACTTTGACAACGTTGCGAATATAATACAGTATTGCTTCTTTCATTTTTATGCGGGTCGTGGCAGGTGATGCAGGTCATTGTTTTACTGAGGCGAAAACATTTGCTTGCAGATAATACACCCAACTGGTTGCCATGCACATCCATCAGACCCGCTTTGCGGGCTGCATCATCCGCATCGTAATAATGAGACAGGCTGTCCCCTGCAACAAACTGAAACGGTGATTTTTTTTCCTGTAGTTTTCCATTATGGCAAAGCGCACAAACATCAAGTTGCAACTGTCTTGAAAAGCGATTAGGGGTTATAATAAATTTCCCAACAGTGTCATTGGGATGAGATTCCTGGAAAGCAACATGTTTTGCTGCAGGGCCATGGCATTTTTCACAACCAATTGTCAATATCATTTTTGAAGCATCAAACATGGGTGGTATATCAGGATTGTAATTGATGGTTTGTGCAAATGTGCTGTGACATTCAAGACAGCGAGCTGTAACAGGCCGGTTAAAAATGATGGGTGATAAAGGATAACCCGGGCTGTTGGCCCATTGATGTATTTGAGTAAAATAAGATACCGGCAATTCTATGATGTGGTTTCCAATCCATGACAGGTATGTTTGTCCATGCACTCCTGAGCCAATGACAATATCAAACCTCCTGCTTACAACTTCTTTTTTGTTGTGATAATAAACCTGGTAAAAACTATCGTTGTGTTTTTCAAGTTTTACAATTTTACCAATATCATATACAACAGTATTAGAACCTTTTTCAAAACTGCCGCTGATATATTTTTCCAAGGCGGGTTGCGAGGTTAAATAATGTGCGGTTTGTAAATAATCATTGTAAACCTGTTGATGGCATTTAGCACAAACAGCGGAGCCTGCAAAATCTGCAAAGGTTACGCTATCGTGTGTTACAGCTACTGAAGTTCCAGGTTGTTGCTGATGATTGATGCAGGTAGAAAAAATAAAAACACAGGCAGTCAGAAATGCTGCGATAAATAGTGATTTATATTTTGAAAAAAAATTCAACAAAACAAATTTCTGTAAAATAAAAAGGCTGCCCGAAGCAGCCCATTAATGAATGCGTTTTTACTTTATTCTTTATTATCGTATAAGCTCTTAACATCAGCCGGAGAAAGTGCTTCACTGTACAATCTTACGTTATCCATTTTACCGGGAAACCCTGCCATCCATGAATTATTTCCATAGCTATCAGTAATACCAGCAGCTTGCTGGAAACCACCTAATATTAATTGAGAAGGGCTTGTAAATGCAATATCCTGGTCTGTCTTCTGATCAAACTGTTCGCCGTCACGATAAACCGTTCCTACTTTTGAAGAAGCATCATAAGTAAATGCGACCTGGTGCCAGTTGCCATCATACATTTTTGGCCATGCATTACCAAAATTGTAACCAGCAAAATTCCAGTTATCTCCACCACCAGAAGCGCCAAAATGGATTTTCAGGTCCATTGAGTCTGATGGGCTTTTTGTATTGTTATCTGCATAAAAAGTAATATTGCCCCAGAAATTATCAGCGTTTGCAAAAGCTAAAACACCAACTGCGTGATTATTATCTTTCTGTGCCATTGTAATATTTATCCAGAATGAAATAGTAAAGCTTGTTGATTGGCCAAAATCATTGGCTGAGGGATAATTGATAAATCCATTCTTAGAACCATCAAACTGCGCACATTTTCCGGTAACGCCACCATCAGCAATTGAAGCATCATTAAAAGTTCCGAAGTTAGCCCTGATGCTATCAACATTTTTTTCATCCATTGCAGTGAAAAATTTTAAAGGGCCTCCAGGTGGGTTGGCATCTACAGGGTAATCTCCAAATGGCGGCTGGCTCATTTTCTGGCAACTATTCAAAAGTAAACCGGCCATAAAGAGCAGCATTATATTTTTATTCATTGATTTGAATTTCATATTTATAATCATTTTACTCTTATTACTGAGGATTAATAATTCGGGTTTTGAACAAGAACACCACCTGATAAATCAATTGCAGGTTGCGGTATCGGGTACCATGCATTTCTTGGTTGATAACCCAGGCTACCCAGAGCGCTTACTGCATCACCCCAACGCACTAAATCATAAAAGCGATAACCTTCCATTGCAAACTCCCACCTGCGTTCATTCTTGATAGCTGTCCGCATTTGTGACTGGCTGGTATAAGCAATGTAGGGTAAAGCATTCGGATCTGAACCGGAGTTCCTGGCACGTGCCCTCACCTGTTCGAGCATTGCTGCAGCAGTTGCACCATCGCCGGTTTCATTGGAAGCTTCAGCCATCATCAATAATACATCTGCATAACGAAGGATTCGGTGATTAATCCAGTCAGCACCACCACTGGAATTGATTTGACCGGTATAGGCCCTCATTGCCGGATCAGAATATACTTTCTTATTCCAGTATGGCTGATCAAGGAAACCTGATTTACCCAAAGAGTCTTTGTTATATGGTGGCAATGTTGCACCATATCCACCTTCACTTGCTCCACCATCAAACTGGCCTGAATACAGTATGGTCATTGATTTTCTCGGGTCTGAATTATCCCATGCATCCTGTAGTTTTTGTGTAGGAACATTCCAACCCCAACCTAAATTCCAGGATACATCAGCACCACCCTGGCGTACATTTTGAGATGTGCCCCACTGTACTCCATAGTTGGGTGTACCATTCTGTCCAATGGTAGCCTGCATTTCAAAAATAGATTCGGTGCTGTTTTTACCATCACCATTTAAACCATCTTTCCATACATCATAGAATTTTGGAACCAGAGAATACTGGCCAGAGTTGATTACTTCGCTACACAATTCTTTCACTTTATCCCATTGTTTCCTGAATAGATATGTTTGTGCCCATAATGTTTTGGCTGAACCACTGGTTACCCTGCCAGGATATTGATTATTTCCATTGGCATCATTCCAGTTTAAAGGCAGGTACATGGATGCTGTATCAAGGTCAGCATCTATTTGTGCATAGATTGCATCCACAGAAGCTTTTGGCTGAACACCATCTGCAGGATTGGTATAATAATAATTAATGAGTGGTACTTCACCGTAAGCTTTTACCAGTTCAAAAAACGAGTAAGCACGGAAGAAATGTGCTTCACCAACATTTCTGAGTGATGCGTCATCAGTAACCTGTAATGAGTCTGCAAAATACAATTCCTTGTTAGCAAGATTTATCATTGTATAATGGTCATTCCAGTAAGTATTGGTTGCCCAGTCATTTTTTGTATATTGGAAAGTCTCAAACTCCGCATTTATTTCTGCACCATCGGTAACACTACTTCCCTTTTGCGCATCATCATCCCTGATGCTGTTAAAATCGAGCCAGGGTAATGTAGAAAACCCTGCGAGGCTCCTTAAATTACTGTATAAACCAAAACTCTGAGCTTCAAGGGTGCCCTGGTGCAAATCATCCAGTGTAGCTGTAAGTGGTTTCCTGTCCAGGAATTTCTGGCAGCCACTTAAAACTACAATCAGCAATAAACTTGCAGAAGCTGTAAAAATTATTTTCACTTTATTTTTCATGATCTGAAATTATTAAGAATTAAAATGTTGCATTAAGGCCAAATGTTACCACCATCGGTATTGCGCCACCGGCATTATCATATCCAAAAGCTGTGGCATCACCGCCAAATTCAGCAGTATATCCATGATTATGTTTCCAGGTTATTAAGTTTTGTGCATTGGCATAAATCCTTAAACCTTTAACATGTATTCTCGATAAAAAGCTTTGATTAATATTATAAGACAACTGGATATTCCTGAGCCTGAAATAACTGCCATCTTCAATATTATAAGTTGATCCCTGATAGTTTACACGATCAGCCTGGCTGATGATAGGCTCCCAGTTGGAAGTACCGGCACCATGCCACCTGTTTAGCTGGAATGCAGCATAATTTACTCTTTGGAAAGGAGATTCAAGAGAATTCCATGTCCTGAAAATTTCATTACCATAAACACCTGCGCCATCTATATCCAGGCTAAGGTTTTTATAGGTAAGTGTTACAGATAAACCATACATAAAATCAGGAGTGGGGTTACCAATAAATGTCCTGTCGTTGGCATCAATCACACCATCATTATTCAGGTCAGCATATTTCCTGTCACCAGGCCTTACTGCACCTAAAGAAGATTCACTGGGTGATTTGATAATATCAGCATAAGACTGGAATATTCCGATTTGTTTATAACCATAGAATGAAGCAATAGGATAACCGGGTTGTGTCCTGCTCACTGCAGTACCATTATTCTGAAAAGCTCTGTCAAGCACACCGTTTGGTAAATCAGCAGCAAGGCTCAACACTTTATTTTTCATAAATGTGATGTTGCCTGAAGCGCTGATTGAAAAATCTTTTGATAAGCTCTGTGTCCAGGTGGCAAGGAATTCTTCACCCCAGTTACGGATTGAACCACCATTAATCAATTCTGATTTAAGACCTAAGGCGCTCCGGTCAACAAAGGTCATCAGGTCTTTTGTTGTTTTTGAATAAAAAGTTCCTTCAAAATGCAATCTGTTATTAAACGCATTTAATTCAATACCCACTTCATTATCCTGTACTGTTTCCCAATGCAAACCCGGGTTGGCAATATATGACTGGTCTGCAGCATTATAAATATTAGTACCAAATATTGCCGCAGTACCTGATTCCAATGTTGGATAATACGGATATGGTATTGGTGTACCATCCAGGTAAGTGGAGCTTTGGTTACCCAATACACCAATCGTTCCTTTCAGTTTTAAATAACTGAATATTTTTTGGTTGGCCATGAAATTCTCTTTGCTTATATCCCATGCAGCGCCTACTGCCCAGAACTGCTGATTACGGTTTGCTTTAGGTATCTGCGAAGAAGCATCATTACGGAAAGAAACATTTAAGAAATAAGTATTCCTGAAATTATAAATTGCCCTTGCCAGTTCTGAAACTGTTGTTCTTTCGTATTGTGAACTTGTAGCAAGTGTAAGAACATCTGATTGGAAACCATTATTTATATACCAGAAACGGGGATCATCAGGTATTGGTAATGCACCAGGTGTATTGGAAGGTTTTGAAGTACCACCCCTGTTGAAATTACCAAAATAATAAGTGGTGAAACCTCCCGTTAAAGTCAAATGATGTTCCCCAAAAGTATTTGTATATGTAAGTATTTCATCCTGCTGGAATTTTTTATATGTCTGGTTATTTTCAAAAACCTGTGTTGTCTGGTTGTATAACAGCGGTTGGTTACTTACAGGATCATATGCATAATATAAAGGACTGTAACTACGATAGTCAATATTACTCATATCTGCATAAAAAGTAGAACGGAAATTCAAATGTTTGGTGATGTTGATATCAGCATAAATACTTCCGACATTTCTGAATTCCTGGTTGATAACTTTATTCCATGTATTCTGTAATTCAAGCAATGGGTTTACTACACCGGAATTCTGTAAAGCAACATCAAGACCTGAATATAAATTTTCAGTAATTGAGTCAGTTCCATAAGGGTTTTGTACCAGGAAAGGTTGTGTCTTTGCAGAAACCTGCGGCATCACTTTTCTTGCTTCATCTAAAATACCGGTAGCATCATAAGGATAATTCGTCCTGGCGCTGTTAATATTAAAACCAACTTTAATTGACTTACCTATTTTTAATTCGTCGCTCACAGAGGCAGTCATTTTCTGGAGCTTTTCATGAAGAATTATTCCTTCATCATAAATATAACCAAGAGAAAGATTGAATTTATTTTTTTCAGTACTGGAAGAAACACTCAGGCTGTTATTGCTGAAATGTCCCGTTCTGGTAACCGCATCTATCCAGTCTGTGTTGGCAGTCAGGAATGAATAATCCGGGGTTGGCACTCCGTTATTTTCATTTTCTTCATTAAACAACAAATCAAAACCTGCAGCATCTACCATTTTGATTTTGTTTACCAGTTTTTTGAAACCATAAGATGCAGTGAAATTCACTATTGTTTGTCCGGCCTTTGCTTTTTTGGTAGTAATCACAATAGCGCCTGTAGCGCCCCTTACACCAAAAATTGCCAGTGAAGAAGCATCTTTCAAAACTTCAATTGAAGCAATATCATTTGGGTTCAGGTAATCAATATTATCATTTAAAATACCATCTACAACATATAAAGGATGCACCTGGCCGATACTTACTGTACCACGGATACGAATATCCGGTGCTGCACCTGGTGTACCGTTGTTCACAACAGACAAGCCTGTTACCTTACCTTGTAATGAGGCAATTGGATTAGGATTTGGCTTATCAGCAACTTCTTTACCACTCACCGTGGAAATAGAACCTGTAAGGTCCCTTTTATTTGCAGTACCATAACCGATAACTACAATATCTGATAACTGGGAAGCAGACGCTTTTAATGTTACATTTATTGTAGCCTGGTTACCTACTGTTTCTTCTTCGGTTTGATATCCGATTGAGGAAAATACTAATACATCTGAACCTGAAGCTTTAATGGTATAAAAGCCATTTGAATTTGTCACCGTTCCAACGGTTGAATTCTTTTTTTGTACGGAAACGCCAGGCATGGCTTTCCCGGCAGAATCAGTTACTGTACCTGAGACAGTGTTTTGAGCTGACGATTCATTTACAAATGCACCCACGAGCAGGAACATCAGTAATAATCTTGTAGCTAATAAGCATTTGTTTTTGAGATGATTCATGATAACATGATTGATTTATTATTCTGGAAATAAAAAGACTAACCTTCATAAAATCTGAAGGTATATATATAAAATACAAGCATTCAAAGGAGGCTATAAGTAGCCTTAATTTGTTTATCATAACATGGATGCGGTTGCATCGCTCAATTAATAACCAGCAAGTAATACAGGCGAAAAAAGCAGACTGGCTTATCAATCAGCATTAAACTGTTGAGACAACCCAACAATTAATTATGCTGCAAACAATTTAAAATTTCTTAACAAAAGCATGAATCCCGTTGATTATTTGTCAAAAAAGCAATTATTTGTTATAATACCTAACAAGCGTTAGTATCATTTTATTTTGATTATTTTTACAGCCAATATTTTGATTATGGATTTGCATGATTTCCCCGCATTGTTTCAGCAAAAAATTGATGAAGAAACAAAAATAGAGCCCCTTGATTGGATGCCTGATGCTTATCGTAAAACCTTGATCAGGCAGATAAGCCAGCATGCACACAGTGAAGTGGTAGGTATGTTGCCGGAAGGCAATTGGATTAGCCGCGCCCCTTCATTAAAACGTAAAGCAATTTTAATAGCTAAAGTGCAGGATGAAGCAGGACATGGACTTTATCTTTATTCTGCCTGCGAAACATTAGGCATCACCAGGGAAACAACTATCAATGATTTGCATAATGGAAAAGCAAAATATTCTTCCATCTTTAATTATCCAACCCTCACATGGGCTGATATGGGAGCCATTGGCTGGTTGGTGGACGGTGCTGCAATTTTAAACCAGGTCATGTTGTGCCGCACTTCTTATGGTCCTTATGCAAGGGCAATGGTGCGGATTTGTAAAGAAGAAAGTTTTCATCAACGGCAGGGCTTTGATATTCTATATACTTTAAGCAATGGTACTGATGAACAAAAGGCGATGTGCCAGGATGCCATCAACAGGTGGTGGTGGCCATCATTAATGATGTTTGGTCCAAAAGACAGCGAAAGCACTAATACAGACCAAAGTATGAAATGGAAAATCAAACGCAAAACCAATGATGAATTGAGACAACAGTTTGTGGATATGTGTGCAGAACAGGTAAAAGTTTTAAACATGACCTTACCTGATAAAGATTTAAAATGGAATGATAAAACACAGCATTATGATTTTGGTGAAATAGATTGGGACGAATTTTGGAATGTGGTGAAAGGTCATGGCCCCTGCAATAAAGAAAGATTGGATGCAAGGCGTAAAGCTCATGAAGAAGGTGAATGGGTAAGAGAGGCTGCTAAAGCTTATGCAGAAAAACATGCTGGCAGGAATAAACATAAAGCAGCATAGAACTATTAAGAAATTTTACAAAACAAGGTTTGTTTAGAAATAAAATATGTCTAAATAGATTTTCAATTCATGGATAACATTCACAAAAAATATTTTACAGAAAATAAATTCTTATGCAATCATTCATAAAAAAATATTACTACGGCGATATCCCGGATGATGTGGCAGGCAGTACGCCAGTCACTACAAAAGAAGTAAATGAAGATGCTTCATGGCCTTTATGGGAAGTATTTATTCGCAGCAAACAGGGGCTTGACCATAAACATGTTGGTAGCCTGCATGCAGCTGATGCGCAAATGGCAATTGAAAATGCAAGGGATGTTTATACCCGTCGTAATGAAGGTGTGAGTATCTGGGTGGTTGAAAGCAGATACATCCACTCCACTAATCCTGATGATGCAGAAAGTTTTTATGAACCTGCTGCAGATAAAATTTACAGGCACCCTACCTTTTATGATTTACCGGATGCAGTAAAACATATGTAGGATTCATTGATGCCAAAACAAAGTTTTTTCAAACAACTTTTCATGGACAAACATTCAGAAATAAATACCGATAATAAAAATAATTCCCTGGTGGACTATTGTCTTCATCTTGCAGACAATGCACTTATTCTTGCACAACGTAACAGTGCATGGTGCGGGCACGGCCCAATACTCGAACAGGATATAGCTATCACCAATATTTCACTTGATATTTTAGGGCAGGCAAGAAATTTTTATCAATATGCTGCTGAACTCATCAACAGTACAAAAAATATTTCTTCTGCAACAGATGTCACTGAAGACACGCTTGCATTTTTACGTGACAACCGTGAATTTATAAATTGTTTATTAGTGGAGCAGGAAAATGGCGATTGGGGTAAAACAATTTTGAGGCAATTTCTTTTCAGCAATTATCAATATTTGTTATACGGACAATTACAAAACAGCACTGATGAAAGACTGGCTGCCATTGCGTCAAAAGCATTGAAAGAAGTGAACTATCATTTAAAATGGAGCAGCGAATGGGTTATCCGTTTAGGAGATGGCACTGAAGAAAGCCATCAACGAATCACACAATCAATAAATGAACTGTGGCCTTTCACTGAAGAATTATTTATCAATGCTGAATATGAAAATATTTTGATTGAAGATAAAATAGCAGTGGATGTTTCAACATTAAAGGATTCATGGTATAAAAAAACTGAAGATATATTTTCTGAAGCCACATTATCAATACCTGGAAATGTGTTTACTCAAAAAGGAGGCAAGCAAGGTACACACACAGAAAAATTAGGGTATATCTTAGCTGAAATGCAGTTTATGCAAAGGGCATATCCCAATAGTATCTGGTAAAAGAGAATTAATTAGTGAAACTTTTTTTTATTATTCAAAATGGATGAATTGAACATACAGGAAAAAAAAGCATGGGACATTCTGGAAAAAGTAATGGATCCTGAAATTCCTGTTTTATCCATTCTTGACCTCGGTATTGTGAGAAAGGTGGAAGTCAAAGATGCAGAACAAAACCCGGTACAGGTAAATATAAAAGTATTCATTACTCCCACTTACACTGGTTGCCCTGCAATGGATTTTATTGCTGCAAATATTAAACAGGTTTTATCTGAAAATGGTTTCAATAAAATAGATGTCATCAATGTTTTATCACCGGCATGGACCACTGACTGGTTGAGTGAAACCGGGAAACAAAAATTAAAAGCTTATGGTATTGCGCCACCTCAATTATCACAACAGGTCTGTCTTGTAAATGCATTTAGTGAAGATGATGATGTTGAGTGCCCACATTGTTTATCGCACAACACACAATTGATAAGCCGGTTTGGTTCCACCCCTTGTAAAGCACTGTATAAATGCAACAACTGCCAGGAACCTTTTGATTATTTTAAATGTCATTAAAACCAAAATAAATTTCAAAAATCTATGGCCCCAGTTTTATTTGAAATAAAAGACAATATTGCCTTTATTACTTTAAACCGTCCGGATAAACTCAATTCGTTTAACAGGGAAATGGCTTTATTACTGCAGGAAAAATTAGATGAATGTAAAGCATTTTCAAATGTGAGATGTGTTTATATCACCGGTAGTGGTAAAGGTTTTTGTGCAGGGGAAGACCTGGCAGAAGTGGTTGACCCTAATGGGCCCGGCATGCAAAAAATTCTTGCTGAACAATTCAACCCCATCATACAAAAAATACGTAACCTGGAGAAACCTGTTGTAGCTGCAGTGAATGGAGTGGCGGCAGGTGCAGGCGCTAATATCGCTTTGTGTTGTGATGTTGTTGTTGCCAGGCAATCAGCTTCATTCATACAGGCTTTTAGCAAAATAGGATTGATACCGGATAGTGGCGGTACTTTTTTTTTACCAAGATTAATTGGCCTTCAAAAAGCAAGTGCTTTGATGATGTTGGGTGAAAAAATAATGGCTGAAAAAGCAGAAAGCATGGGTATGATTTATAAAATGTTTGAGGATACTGTCTTTGAAGATGAATCAAAAAAGATAGCATATACATTATCGCAAATGCCTACACGTGGTTTGTGGCTTACAAAAAAAGCTTTGAACAAAACCTTCAGCAATAACCTGGAACAGCAATTAATACTGGAAGATGAATTGCAACAACAGGCAGCACGAACAAAAGACTTCAAAGAAGGAGTACAGGCATTTATCGAAAAAAGAAACCCTGTATTTAAAGGTGAATAAAAAAGCATAATCATATAATATTATGAGCAACGAAAATCCCGCAACAGTTGTAGCACACTTAATGCAGCATGATAATTTCAGCCAATGGTTAGGAATAAAAATTATTGAGATAAAAGAGGGTTATTCAAAAATAGAAATGGTATTAAGACAAGAGATGACAAATGGTTTCTCTGTAGCACATGGTGGCATAATTTTTTCATTTGCAGACAGCGCACTTGCTTTTGCCTGCAATAACCGAAACAATCTTTCGCTGGCGCTTGAATGTAATATTTCATTTTTGAAACAGGTGAATGTGGGTGATACATTAATAGCTGAAGCCACGGAAATTCACAATGGTAAAAGCACAGGTGTTTATTCCATCAGCATCACCAACCAACATCAAAAACAGGTTGCTTTGTTTAAAGGAACCTGTTTCAGGACAGGTAAAAACCTGGTTTAATTATTATCCTTCAAATTTTTTAAATAATGTACTGGCTGTATGACCGCCAAAACCAAAAGTATTGTTCATTGCATAGCGCACATCTGCAGTAACAGCTTCACCTAAAACAAAATTCAAATGTTTCGGGATAGCATCATCAAGGTTTTTTGTATTGATGGTGGGAGGAATAATACCATGTTGTAAACTCAAAATACAAATCACCGCTTCGATAGCGCCGGCGCCACCAAGCAGATGGCCTGTCATAGATTTGGTGCCGCTGATATGCAACCTGCTGCTGTCACCAAATATTTTTTCTATTGCTACCACTTCACTTACATCACCCTGTGGTGTTGAAGTAGCATGTGCATTTACATAATCCACTTCACTGGCTGAAATTCCTGCTTCTTTTAATGTCTTTTGCATACCCCACACTGCGCCCCTGCCATCAGGTGGTGTACCGGTAAGGTGATATGCATCTGCTGCCATACCTGTACCAACAAGCTCAGCAAAAATCACAGCATTTCTTTTGACTGCATGTTCATATTCTTCAAGTATGAGTGCACCAGCGCCTTCACCTAAAACAAAACCATCCCTGTCTTTATCAAATGGCCTTGAAGCACCATGCGGGTCATCATTCCTTCTTGATAATGCCTGTGCAGAATTAAAACCACCAATACTGGAAGGTGTAATACCAGCTTCAGAACCACCTACAACCATCATGTTTGCTTTATTTGCACGGATGGTGTCAAAAGCGTTGATGATTGCCATATTAGATGATGCACATGCAGACACCGGACAATAATTGGGACCATATAACTGGTAACGGATAGAGATTATACCAGCAGCAATATCTTCAATTTTTTTCGGCACAAAGAATGGTGAATAACGCGGCACACCATCGCCTGTAAAAAATTCTTTTGCCTGCTCATCAAAAGTCATGATGCCACCATTACCTGATGCCCAGATTACACCAATATCCAATCTCTCTTCGTCAGAAAATGACGAGAAATCTATATTGCCACTTGCCACAGCTTCTTCTGTTGCAGCTATTGCATATTGTGAAAATGGGTCGTATTTGCGGATATCCTTTTTGTCAAAATATTTTTCCGGGTTAAAATTTTTTACCTCACAGGCAAATTGTGTTTTGAATTTTGAGGCATCAAATTTCGTTATGGGGCCAGCTCCGCTTTTACCTGCCAGAATATTTTCCCAAAATTCTTTTACTGAATTACCTAAAGGTGTTACGGCGCCAATGCCCGTTATAACTACTCTTCTCATGTAAATGGTTTTGTGTACTTCTCCTGCAATAGTCTTTTTCAATAATTGCAGTTGATAAATTGACTACCTGTATTATTTATTTTTTATATTCCTCACAGTGCAGCAATAACAAACAAATATCAAAATAAGTTAACACATCGCAAACTTAGAAGTTAATTTGATAAACGTAAATAAAAAACCGCCACAAAGGCGGTTTTTTAAAATTATTTGTTTAACAGTTTATGGATTATCATCATCATTACTGTTATCATCATTGTTACCGCTGTTATCCGGGTTTATAGCTAAAGGATAACCGTAAGTGCCATCATATCCTGGATAAACACCTTCTAATCTTACCGTACCACTGGCATTATTCAAAATATTCTTCAGGTCATCTAGAGAGTTTACATCCTGTCCGTCCACACTGGTAATAATAAAGCCTTCCTGGATTCTCGTATTCTTTAATAATCCATTTCCTAATTTTTTCACCTGCACACCACCTGAGATATCATTCTTTTTAGCTGTTTCTTTATCAACTGTAACCAGTTCACCACCGAGGTTATCGAACACTGTTGTATTTTTTACAACATCAAAATTGCCAGCCCTGTTTTTCAAAGTAAGATTTACAGTATTTTCCTTGCCATCCCTTACATAAGTCAGGCTGATTTTATCGCCCGGTTTGTAACGGCTAACCTGGCCTAATAATTCTGATGAGCTATTGATATCAACACCATTGAGTTTTGTGATGAAATCACCTTTCTGCAAACCAGCTGCTTTTGCTGCGCCATCAGAAGCAACACTCGTTACATAAATACCTGGGCCATCTTTAATGCCCATTTGTTTTTTCTGTTCATCTGAAATTCCATCCGGTACATAACTTACACCAATATATGCTCTCTGTACAGCGCCATATTTAATTAAATCATTAGCGGCTTTCTTCACAATGTTAACCGGTATCGCATAAGAATAACCGGCATAAGAACCTGTGGGTGAAGCAATGGCTGAATTGATACCAATCAGTTCACCATTTGTATTAATCAATGCACCGCCGCTGTTGCCTGGATTCACTGCAGCATCAGTCTGGATAAATGATTCAATAGCGCTCCTGCTTTGGTTGATACCAATACTTCTTGATTTAGCGCTCACTATACCTGCAGTTACAGTTACATCCAGGTTCAATGGATAACCAACTGCTAAAACCCACTGACCTAATTTTACATCATCGCTGTTACCCATTACCATATATGGAAGATTGGTAGCATCAATTTTCAGAACAGCCAGGTCAGTACTTGGGTCAGTACCCACAACTGTTGCTTTATAAGATTTACGGTTACTAAGTGTAACATTAATATCGCTTGCACCATCAATTACGTGGTTGTTGGTAATGATGTAACCATCTGAAGTCATGATAACTCCTGAGCCGCTTGCCTGTTGGTCGGGCATAGTGCGGGGGCCACCAAAAAACTGGAAGAACGGGTCATCATCTCCAAATAAATTTCCGAAAGGATTGCTGTTCCTTGAAGAAACAGTTTTGCCTTTGATTTTTGTTTTTATATGGACCACAGTAGGTGTGGCAGATGTAGCTGCAGCAGTAAAATCGGGAATACCCGTTGGTGCGTCTTTATCAAAGAAGCCGGCATAATTCACCGGTAATTTTCCATCATTTTGAAAAGAAACAGATTGATTACGCAACCAGGTGCCATAGCCCCAGATACTCAACAAAGATGTAGCAACGCTGATGGCAACGATTAATAATACATTTTTTAATTTCATTGTTAGAAGGATTTAAATTTTAAACCTTGATAGTTTAACTAAAGGTATCATTCAATAAATGTGCCTTACTGATAGCAAAATAACAAATGTGTTTAAAGATGCGGTCATAATAAAAAACCATTTAACAAAGATTTGACGAAGGTTGTCGTAGTAACTAAATAGACAACACAATATATGCGCCATTATGACTATAACAAATTCAATTCGCAAGCTAAATTAAAATGAAACATGATGTAGCATTAAGAGAATTTCGAATTGTTGCACTTGTATGGTTACTATTATGATTTAAACCGTTATTTGAAGTTCAAAGTTAGAGAAATACAACATAATAATCTGAATTTTTGAAATGCTATTGAAGTGCAGTTTACAATTTGTACGACTTAAAATCAAAGCTTATTATCTTTCATTCTTTAAGCTCTTATAGCTTTATTTTACTGTCTTTAGAAAAGAGTAATATTATTAATCACAGAAATAAAAATTATTATATTTACAATCAATAATAGTTAGAACATTGGGTAATTTGACATTACAATTTAGCTGATGAGTACCAAAAAATCAAAATGGAAATGTTGCTTAAGCCCTAGAGAATTTTAATAATCCTGAGCCGGGAAAAAAATAATAAACCCCTCTGCTGAACTATTTTTCCGTGTATGTATACATTTCAACATGTCATATAACCTGTCTTTATGATCAAATTCATTATTTGCTTATGTATAGCTTTATTTCTTGTAAGATTTAGCCATGCTCAGGATTTCAAAAAAATAGATTCATTACAACAACAGGCAAACAAACAAAAGAATGATAGCGCTTTAGTCTGGTTATATATTAGAATTAGTGATGAATATTGGTCAGATTGAGATGGCCTAATTTTCACGGACAGATAATTCCAATAAATTTACAAAGTTTA
>CAYNTP010000036.1:0-36889 GCA_964400415.1 uncultured Parafilimonas sp. | reverse complement strand
ATTATGCTTTGTTTTTTTTAGTAAAGCGTGATAAATATGAATCAAGAGAGACAGTTTCATTGACTAAGGAAAATGGTTCCATAAAAATCGTAGGCTATAATGTCAATTCTCCCGGGCTTTTACCTGTAAATTCATCTACCCGACCGGTAATAAACAAATAAAATTAATTGAGAGCAAATAGAAGATAGAAATATAAATCATTTAATATGAAACGTTCCTTTATTCTTATAGCAGTATTATTAACCTCAATAATTGTTTTAATCTTAATTTATTCCTTATATAAACGTTCAGTATTAAATAATTTGGCAAATGAAAACCTGAAGGTGCATAATGAATGGACAAAAGTATATGATAAAATTTACGATCAAAATCGCACTTTAATTATTGTAATTCATGAATTACAAAAATCAAACTCAAAAATCTGTAAAGATTCCTCAATTTCTGAAAGAACAATTGAAGCATTAATAAACAAAACAAAATCGGATTCAAATTCTTGTTCAGATAATTATCAGCAATCGCAGTTTGAAATCAATAAATTATATTTAAGACTTCTTAATTGTTTAAAGAATGATAATACAAAACACGATACTTTAATCACAAATCTTGTAAAGCAAATTGAAAATTATGATTCACAAATTAAAAGCTTAAAAGATAACTATAATAGTTATACAATAAGCTATAATGAGACTTATTCAACATTTCCTAATTTTTTTATTGCAAAAAATAATGGTCTTAAAAGATGTCAAGTGTTTGAAATCAATTTTGGTATTGAAAATAAAGAACCCAGTAGAAAAAATATTGATTTACCTGAATGGGCTAAAAACGTTGATACATTATAAAACTTCTAACTCATCAATGAAGATATGGAAATCGTCCTCGCAGTTGGCCAAGGTTTAAACTTGTTAAATTACAAACATCAATCAAATAGCGTCAATATCCCATGCGTTATTTTAAACTCATGCTGCAACAACCATTTCTTTCTCCATACTCCACCGGCATAACCTGTTAAACTTTTATCGCTCCCTATCACCCGGTGGCAGGGAACAATAATGGCAATCCTGTTTTTCGCATTGGTGGAGCCAACAGCACGAATAGCTTTTTCATCACCTATACGCCGGCTCAATTCAAGGTAAGAAATAGTTTTTCCATAAGGTATCTGCAACAACTCTCCCCAGACTTTTTGCTGGAAAAAAGTTCCGGGCTGATGCACAGGTATATCAAAATTTTTCCTGGTGCCGCTGAAAAATTCTATCAGTTGTTCAGTGCATTGGTGCATCACTTCACTGATGCCGGGCTCACCATGTTTTACCTGCCCGGGTTTATCAATAAAACTTAACTCGGCAATATAATGGTCGGTCCCTCCTATTTTTAATAAACCAATCGGGCTTTGATAGTATGTATAATACAACTCTTCCATGTAAGCAGCATTCAGAATAAAGCAATCAATTCAGAAAATTTCGTATGCAATATTATCAATTAAATCTTCAACCCACTTTCATCCCGTTCTTTACAAATCTTTCAGGCTGTAATAATACGACATTATTGTTTTCATCATAAAGCCCTAAAACAAGGCATTCACTGAAAAAACCTGCAATCTGTTTTACAGGAAAATTAACCACTGCAACCACCTGCTTATTCAATAAATCTTCCTTTGCATAATGAACGGTTACCTGAGCGGAAGAACGCCTTATACCTAACTCACCAAAATCAATGAGTAACCGGTATGCCGGCTTCTTCGCTGCAGGAAAATCTTTCACTTCAATTATAGTTCCACAACGCATATCAATCTTCTCAAAATCATCCCAGCTAATCATACATTTTGTTTTTTATAAATTTTGCCTTCAATTTGTACGCTCAAACAAGCTAATTTATAAACAAAAAATAAAACAGTATGAAAAGACATGCAACAGCAGTATGGAGCGGTTCAGGCAAAGAAGGTAAAGGCAATTTAACTTCTCAAAGCGGCATCTTAAACAACACCCCATATTCATTCAGTTCAAGGTTTGAAAACGGTGCAGGCACCAATCCCGAAGAATTAGTGGCAGCAGCACATGCAGGATGTTTCACTATGAAATTGAGTTTCGTGTTGGGCGAAGCCGGTTTTACACCAGACAATTTAGAAACCACTGCCCATGTAACATTAGAAAATGGAACAGTTACAGAATCTCACCTGACAGTGAAAGGCAAAGTGCCGGGCATCAGTAAAGAAAGCTTTGATGCCTGTGTAAAAAATGCTGAGCAAAACTGCCCCATCAGTAAATTACTCAACACAAAAATTATTTCTGAAGCCACATTGGAAGCATAAATTTCATTTGATATTTTAGCGGGGAACCGGGTTGTGAATTTTATTAAATTTTTTAACCCGTTTCTCCATTTTGAAATTTTGCTTTCATCACCTAATTACAGTTGTATCATGCGAATTGCCGGTAGCATTTTCTTTGCCATCATAACTATTGCACTAATTTATTTTTTAGATAACCAGTTAACTGTTGGTGGTAACAAAACACCGCGGCTAGGTTATTTTCTTTCACCTCAAAAAGGTTTCTGGCAAAATGCTGAACCGGCAGATAAAAAATATAATGCACATATCCGCATCCCTCAATTATCAGGTAAAACAGAAGTGTATTTTGATGAACGACTGGTGCCGCATGTTTTTGCAGACAATGAAAAAGATGCCTGGTTTGTGCAGGGATACCTGCATGCAAAATTCAGGTTGTGGCAAATGGATTTTCAGACTTATGCTGCAGCAGGCAGGTTAAGTGAAATAATGGGTGATTCTTCCAATGGAATCAGTTTTTTAAAAATAGATAAATTCTTTCGCCGCCTCGGGATGGTTTATGCTGCAGAAAATTCTTTACAGGCAATAGAAAATGACCCGCTCACAAAATCAGCTTGCGATGCTTATACTGCCGGTGTCAATGCTTATATCAATTCCCTGGATGAAAAAGATTATCCCATAGAATATAAATTACTGAACTATAAACCTGAACAATGGACCAACCTGAAATCAGCATTATTCATCAAATACATGGCTTATGATTTAGCAGGCTATGATGAAGATTTTGAAAAAACAAACGCAAAATCTTTATTGACACAAAAACAATATGAGTCATTGTTTCCTTACGTTATTGATTCAATGCAACCTATCATTACAACACCTTTACCAAAACTTATTCATGTTCCGATTGTAAAAAAACCTGGGGATGCTGATTCGGTTTATTTCAATTTCAAGACCCAGGTATCACCTTTGAACGAGGCCATCAAACCCAATAAAAATAACGGCAGCAACAACTGGGCAGTAGCAGGCAGCAAAACAAAAAGCGGAAGGCCTGTGTTATGCAATGACCCGCACCTCAGTTTGCATCTTCCATCATTATGGTATGAAATGCAGATTTCATCACCTGGTTTTAATGCTTATGGCGCTTCAATGCCAGGCGCTCCCAATATATTAATTGGTTTTAACAGCAATTGTGCATGGGGGCTTACCAATGCAGAAAGAGATGTAAAAGATTATTATGAAATAAAATTCCGGGACAGCACAATGCAGGAATACTGGTTTGACAGTAGCTGGCATAAAGCCGGGATGCGTGATGAAATAATTAAAATCAGGGAAAAGAAAAGTGATACTGAACATATATCGCTTACCGTATTAGGGCCGGTGATGTATGACCCGCATTACCCTGATAAACTGCATACCAATAAATATTATGCACTTCACTGGGTGGCACATGAAGGCAGTAATGAACTGGCAACAGTTTTAAAAATGGTGCGTGCAAAAAATTATGCCGACTATATTGATGCTACTTCAACATTTCAATGCCCCGGTCAAAACTTTGTGTTTGCAGATAAAGCCGGGGATATAGCTATTCGGCAGGCTGGAAAATTTCCTGCATTGTGGTACAGGCAGGGTGATTTTCTTAATCCAGGAACAGACAGCAGCTATATGTGGCAGGCATTTATTCCTGATAGTTTGCAACCGGTGATGCTTAACCCTGAAAGAGGATTTGTCAGCAGCGCAAACCAGGAACCTTATGACACACGCACTTATCCTTATTATATCCCTGGCACTTATAACCTGTACAGGGGTTGGCTCATCAACCGCAATTTATCTGTGATGCAAAACATCACTGTGAATGATATGATGCAACTGCAAACCAACGTGTATAACCTGGAAGCAGAAAAAGCATTGCCTTTGTTTTTAAATAATATTTCTTTTTCAAAACTGGATGAAACTGCAAAGCAATATTTAACCCAGGTATCATCGTGGAATTATATGAATGATGCGAAATCAATCGGCGCAACAATATTTACACTCTGGATGGACAGCGCCATTCATAATGTATTTGATGATGAATTGCATGGCAACAACCCAACTTTACCCATACCAGGAGTTGAGCCATCCACATTGGTTTCAAATATTCTTAAGGATTCTGCAAAGTTGTTTGCTGATAATATCAATACACCCGGCATTGAAACAATCAAAGATGATATCACTGATGCTTTCATCAGTATAATCCCTGTATTGGAAAAAGCAAAAAAAGATAAAGTGCTGGAATGGGGAAAGTTCAAAGATGGTGGTGTACCGCATTTGCTGAGCCTTGCCCCATTCAGCAAGTTGCATATAGATGCAGGTGGTGGTGAAAATATCATCAACGCATTTGAGCAATATCACGGGCCCAGTTGGCGGATGATAGTTGAACTGACAGATGACATTAACGCTTATGGTGTTTACCCAGGCGGGCAAAGTGGCAACCCCGGCAGTAAATATTATGATGATTTTATTGATACATGGGCAAATGAAAAATATTATCAACTGCATCTGTACCAGCAAAATGTTATTGCATCAGAAAAAAACCTGCTGGGGAAAATGGTGTTTTCAAATTAAAAGAAAAAGGAATTAACGTAACAGCATAGGCGATTGGAAGGAATTTAAAAATTCAAAGAATATCAACTTAAAAAAAATAGTGTAATGAAGTTTATTATAGTCATATTATTAACAGCATTGCTTGGTTATGCAGCGCCGCTTTATTTTACCTGGTGGAGTTTTGCAGTTTGTTCATTTGTAATTGCAATATTGATTCACCAAAAACCGTTGATGGCTTTTCTTGCAACATTTCTCGGTTTGTTTTTATTATGGGGCATTATGGCAATGTGGATAGATAATGCCAACAATCATTTATTATCAGCGAAAATTGCAACGATATTACCATTGCATGGCTCAACAACATTATTGATTTTGATAACTGCATTGACAGGTGGCATTGTCTCCGGTTTTGCAGGATTAACAGGTAGCCTCGCCAGGAAACCCAGGCAATAACAATCTTTCTTTTATTTGTAAAAAATTCTGTTGGCAAAAATCCTCGACATCATCCCGTATAAAATATTACCTGCACAAATGGGTGGGCAAAAAGGCATCGCTTTTTTTTGCAGTTATCTTGGAAAAGAAAATGACCTGACAGCAGTTTCAGTTGAGGATAATGATACCACGCTTGCTGAAAACTATAAACTGGTTCCGCTCTTTACAAAAAAGAGGGTACGTTACCTCAATCCATTTTATGTTTCCCTCATCAAAAGGATAATAAAAGACAAAAATATCCGGAATGTAATTACTGAACACCCTTACATGTCATGGATGGGATGGTACCTCAAGAAAACTACAGGCATACAATGGTTTGTTCATTCGCATAATATCGAATTTGAAAGGTTCAGGACTTTGAAAAAACCCTGGTATAAACTATTGAAGCTTTATGAAAGTTGGGCCTATAGCAAATCAGATAAAGTTTTTTTCAAAACAAATGAAGACATTGATTTTGCAGTTCAACAACGGATGATAAAAAGAGAAAATGCAGTATTGGTGCCATTCGGAATTGAAATAAAAGAAATGCCTTCAGACAGGTTGGTTCATAAAAAAAATATTTACAGTCAGTTCAATATCCCTGATGATACCTGCCTCTTATTTTTCAATGGAGCATTGGATTATCAACCCAATGCTGATGCATTATCTTTTATTTTAAATGAAATCAATCCTTTGCTGATAAAAGAAAAATCACTGAAATATAAAATCCTGGTTTGCGGCCGTGGGCTCCCTGCATCGTTTAATAATTTAAAAGGTTATGCAGATAAAAATGTGTTATATGCAGGATTTGTTGATGACATTGTATCCTGTTTCAAGGCTTCAGATATTTTTATTAATCCTGTTGTTACTGGTGGTGGTGTAAAAACAAAAATTGTGGAGGCAATGGCTTATGGCAATACAGTTATTTCCTGCACTACCGGCGCTGCCGGCATAAACTTAGCTGCCTGTGGTAATAAAATAGTTATAGTGGATGATAATGATGCGGTTGCATTTGCATCATCCATTGTAAAAAACGCAGAATCTGTCAGTGACACACCTAAATCTTACTATGAATGTTATTATTGGGGAAACATTATAAAAAAAATCCAACCATTGTTTCATTAAATTGTAAAAATTTGAGGTTTTCAATATTTTTTCTGTGAATGCTTGACAAATCAATATTTCGCATATTTTCGCACCTGATGTTACACAGTGAGTCCATAGTTCTGAAACGTTTCCAGTGAATGTTTTTGGTTTTGGGTTTTTCTGTTTTCATTTTTAAATTAAAAACTTTACTATGAACATTTATGTAGGAAACTTGAACTGGAGTTTAACCAGTGACGATTTGTACAACCTATTTACACCTTACGGAGAAGTTGTATCAGCAAAAATTATTACAGACAAATTCAACAATAACCGCAGCAAAGGTTTTGGTTTTGTTGAGATGAGTGATGATGATGCTGCCCGCCAGGCAATCAGCGGTCTTCATGATACCGAATTATCAGGAAGAAAAATCATCGTGAACGAATCAGCACCACGCAAAGAAGGCGAAGGCGGTGGTGGTTATAAAAAGAAAAGTTTCGGTGGTGGTGGCTTCAACCGTGGTGGTGGAAACCGTGGCGGTGGCGGCGGATATAACCGTAACCGCGGTGAAGGCGGTGGTGGTTTCCACCGTTATTAGTCAAACAATTTATGTAGTTATATACATTTTGAAAAGAAGCTCTGAATTGAGCTTCTTTTTTGCTTTAACCCAAATCATTGAAAATATCACTTATTAATCAATTTTATAAAAAACTATTTTTTTGTTTTGATAGGATTTTCAATAAAAAATAGTTTTTCTATCCAATTTTTATCTATTTTGCCCTCCCTTTTGCATTAAAATCATTCAAATCACCCCAAAATAAAATTTATGGATTATAAGCAAATTCAGGAATTAATCAAACTCGTTAACAAGAGCAATATCGGGGAAGTAAGCATTGAAGAGAAAGACTTCAAAATTACTATCAAACAGAAAAAAGAGAAATTAGCCCAGGCTACATATTTGACCCAGGCGCCTGTGCAGGCACCTGCATATTTACCACCTCCTGTTACGCAGCCTGCTCAAACTCAGCAACAGGCAGCACCACCAACAGAACAGGCACCTGCAAAATCAGAAGAAAATCTCATTACAATAAAAAGCCCGATGATTGGTACTTTTTATAAAAGGTCTTCTCCTGATAAACCACCATTTGTTGAAGTTGGTGATGAAATAACACCAGGCAAAGTAGTTTGCATCGTTGAGGCAATGAAACTCTTCAATGAAATAGAAAGTGAAGTAAGCGGCAAGATTGTAAAAATTCTGGTTGAAGATGCAAGCCCTGTTGAATATGACCAGCCACTGTTTTTGGTTGACCCAAGCTGATTTGAAAATTGCTGTATAAACATTAACCGTAAAATACATCACTAATTTATGGTGTGTTTTAATTCAGGTTTTCAAACTATTCATTCTCAAATTTTAAATCAAGTACGTGTTTAAAAAAATATTAATAGCCAACCGCGGCGAAATTGCTCTTCGTGTTATCAGGACCTGCAGGGAAATGGGTATTAAAACTGTTGCGGTTTATTCAACAGCAGATAAAGACAGCTTACATGTCCGCTTTGCAGATGAAGCAGTATGTATTGGCAAGGCTCAAAGTTCTGATTCATACCTGAACATTCCCCATATCATAGCTGCTTCAGAAATAACGAATGCTGATGCTATTCATCCGGGTTATGGATTTCTTGCAGAAAATTCAAAGTTTGCCCAGATATGCACTGACCACGGTATTAAATTCATCGGCCCAACTCCTGCCATGATCAATGCAATGGGTGATAAAATAACTGCTAAAGAAACAATGATAAAAGCAGGAGTGCCAGTAGTGCCGGGTGGTGAAGGTTTATTAGGTAGTGTTGAAGAAGCAAAATCATTGGCAAAAGATGTAGGTTACCCTGTAATATTAAAAGCAACAGCCGGTGGTGGTGGAAAAGGAATGCGGGTTGTATGGAGTGAAAAAGACCTGGAACATGCTTATGCTACTGCAAAAATGGAAGCAGCAGCTTCATTCAAAAATGATGGTATCTATATGGAAAAATTTGTGGAAGAACCGCGACATATAGAAATACAGATTGCAGGTGACCAATATGGCAGGGTTTGTCATTTGAGTGAACGCGATTGCAGCATACAACGCCGTCATCAGAAACTTGTTGAAGAATCTCCTTCACCTTTTATGACTCCTGAGCTTCGTGAAAAAATGGGTGCTGCAGCTATCAAGGCAGCTTCTGCTATCAATTATGAAAGCGTTGGTACAATAGAATTCCTGGTGGACAAACACCGTAATTTCTATTTCATGGAAATGAATACCAGGATACAGGTAGAACATTGCGTGACAGAAGAAGTGATCAATTTTGACCTGATTAAAGAACAGATTAAAATTGCAATGGGTGAAAAAATTTCAGGAGATAATTATTTACCTCAGATGCATGCCATTGAATGCCGAATCAATGCAGAAGACCCATATAATGATTTCAGGCCTTCACCAGGAAGGATCAATATTTTAAACACACCAGGTGGACATGGTGTAAGGGTTGACAGCCACGTTTATGCAGGTTATGTAATTCCTCCTTATTATGATTCAATGATTGGTAAACTGATCACAGTTGCACGCACGAGGGAAGAAGCAATTGATACTATGTACCGTGCTTTGAGCGAATATGTAATTGATGGTGTAAAAACCACCATACCATTTCATTTACAACTGATGAAGAATGAAGATTTCCGAAAAGGTAATTTCACCACCAAATTTTTAGAGACCTTCGAAATGAAATAAGATTTTATCCGGTTGATAGAAAGAAAAAAATTGCAATGGTTTGAATCATTGCAATTTTTTTTAAGCCCTGTGAAATTCTAAGCCAAACCGAGCCAAAATGCCCACCACCAGATTATAAAATACATAGATATTGATTTTTATTTTTTAATAGGTTAAGGTTAAAATTGCAGTTAGTCATGGTTGCGGATTCTGGTTATATTCTGAAAAGATCTTTGTTCAATGTATGCAGGCTTGATATTTTGCCTGTCAAATAATTCAATCAAAATGAATAAACCGGGACGATTGAGCACCCTCCCATTATTTTTATGCTTGCCACCTGGAAAATGATGTAAAACAGATTGAAAGTTTTCCACGCAAAGAGTGTATAAAGATTTGCATACTAATACACTCAAGCTCTTGAGCCGGTTTATCATTACGAATTGGATTAGGCTGTAAAATTATTCTGATAAAAATTTCTGCATAGATAATTAGGATTGTTTTTGAGTCCGTATCAGGCAAAAATCAACTGAAAGGAATTTACTTTGTAGCATGACTTATGCAGATACGCTCAGATATTTATATAAACAGCTTCCAATGTTCAGCCACATTGGAAACGATGCATACAAAAAAGACCTTACCAATACAAGAAAACTTTGTGCATTCTTAAACAACCCACAAACAAAATTTAAAAGCATCCATATTGCAGGCACAAACGGGAAAGGATCAGTCAGCCACTTACTTGCTGCTATATTGCAAAGTGCAGGATATACAGTTGGGTTATATACTTCACCGCACCTGAAAGATTTCAGGGAGCGGATAAAAATCAATGGTGAAATGTGCCCTGAAAAATTTGTAACTGATTTCACTTTAAAAATGATGGAGCAAATAAAGATACTACAACCATCATTTTTTGAGATCACAGTAGCAATGGCATTTGAATATTTTGCAGAACAAAAAGTGGATATAGCTGTAATTGAAACCGGCTTGGGTGGCAGGCTTGACAGTACCAACATTATTTTACCTGAGCTTTCCATCATCACTAACATCAGCTATGATCATGTAAATATTTTAGGAGATACGCTGGAGAAAATAGCATTTGAAAAAGCAGGTATTATCAAACCTAATATACCTGCTATCATCGGCGAAGTGTTACCTGAAACAAAACCCGTATTTGAAACAACCACCAAAGAAAAAAATGCGCCAATAATTTTTGCCCAGGAAAATTTTTATGTGCAGGATTTCTGCTATCAACATGATTATTTAAATGTAGAAGTAGTAGATGTCAAAAAAAATGAACATCATAATTACACTATCGGGTTGCCCGGAATTTATCAAACAAAAAATATCATCCCGGTTTTGGAAGCAGTACACCAGTTGCAACTGAAAAACTGGGAGATCAACTTGCATGATGTAGAGAATGGTTTAAAAAAAGTAAAACAACTTACAGGCTTACATGGCAGGTGGGAAAAAATAAGCGATAACCCAACGGTGATTGTTGATGTGGCGCATAATGTTGCCGGCATCAAACAGTTAATTGAACAATTGGAAATGGTGAGCTATCACCAGTTGCATATCATCATTGGCTTTGTAAAAGATAAAGACATTACACAGGCATTGTCATTATTACCTTTAACTGCAAATTATTATTTCACAAAATCGCAAATACCAAGAGCGTTACCTGAGCATGACCTTGCAGCGCTGGCATCACAACAACATTTACATGGCAAAACTTTTCCTGATGTAAATACAGCATTACAGGAAGCCCGCTCTCATGCTACTAAAGATGATCTTATTTTAATCTGTGGCAGTGTGTTTTTAGTAGCAGAAGTCAATTACTGAACAGTAAGTTTTCCCAGGTGTTTCAGTGCATAATAAATTGTGCTCAGGTGCATGCTTTGCATGATCTTATTTTCATCAACCAATTGCATCAATTCATCAAAGCTTATTTCAAATACATCAATTTCTTCATTATGGTCTAATGATTGGCCGCTGACTTTCCTGCCACCGGTTGCAAGGAACATGTGCATCAAATTAGTGTTGGTTGAAGGGTTGGCAGAAATTTTTCCCAATGAAATTATTTCTTCAAACTCAAAACCGGTTTCTTCCATCAACTCCCTTTTTATTCCGTCTTCATTCGATTTATCTGTTGCATCCACACAACCACCTGGCAACTCATAACACACTTCACCCAATGCCTGCCTGTATTGTTTTGTAATAATAATTTTACCTTCCTTCGTTAATGCAAATGCTGTGGCCCATTCAGGGAATTCAAAAACAAAATAATTATTCACTATGGTACCATCATTTCTTTCACAGGTATCTTTTCTCACAGTAAACCAGGTGGCATGGGATAAATATTCTGAAGATAATGTCTTCCACTTTAAGTGTTCATTATTTGATAAAAGTTCTTTAATCATTTTGCTATTGTTTACAATTACCAGCTCAATCTTTCTTTTAAATTATTGATATGCGCGACGTGATGTTTGCCATGCCAGGAATACATTCCCAACAATTCCCACAAAGTCAGTTGCTTCTTTTTCTCAGGATGATAAACAGTTCGGTTCCAGGCTTCATCAGGTAAATCCTTAAGCATAACGTACCAGCGTTGGTGCAGTGCATGAAGTAATGTGAGTGAAATATTGACCGGTAAATTTTTTGTATCATTCAATTGTGACCAGGCATTCTGGTCATAAGTTTTTATTGTTGGGTTTTCTTCGGTAAGGCAAAGTTTAAAACGCAAATAAGCATTGATATGGCTGTCTGCAATATGATGCACCAGTTGATGAACCGTCCAGCCACCATCGCGGTAAG
Source organism: uncultured Parafilimonas sp. (assembly GCA_964400415.1). Classification (GTDB taxonomy): domain Bacteria; phylum Bacteroidota; class Bacteroidia; order Chitinophagales; family Chitinophagaceae; genus Parafilimonas. The sequence continues at coordinate 24,919 of CAYNTP010000036.1, read as the reverse complement.
GTGTCTGCAATTGTGATTCATCAAGGTTTTGAACAGACAATTCAAGTTCAGCCGGAAGAAATTTTATATCCAGCAACCATTCTTCTTTTTGTTTAATTGAAAATGGCTGCACCTCGTATTTACCAATCGGGTATTTTAAATCACTGTTCATAAAATTTTTTGAAGAATACCACAATCAATTTCAACAAGCGTTCTCATTTATTTTGCGAGGCTTTGTATCACATCATATTTGGTAACGATATGATAATTCCCGGTTTCATCTTTTGCCAGCACAGCGCCATTTCCTTTGTTGATCAGGCTGCCCAATCGTTCAACAGGTGTATCAAAATCAACCAGTGGATAAGCTTTTTCCATAATGCTTTCTACTGTTGCTTCCCTTAATTCAGGATGATCAAAAACTTTTTGAAACAATCCTGTTTCACTGACTGCACCCACAGGCCCATCTCCATTATTCATGACAGGGATATTTTCAATATCAAATTTTTTCATCAGGTCAACAGCTTCTGCCACGGTTTGCGATGGTGTAATGGTTACCAGCTTCTGTCCTACCCTTGCATTCACTATATCCTTAAATGTTTTCACATCAAGGAAACCGCGTTCCATCATCCATTGATCATTATAAATCTTTGCCACATACCTGCTGCCATGATCATGAAAAATACAAACTACCAAATCATCTTTTTTTAATTTATTCTTCAACTGCATCAAACCCTGCAAACAACTGCCTGCACTGTACCCGATAAAAATGCCTTCTTCTTTTGCAATGCGGCGAGCCATCACAGCGCCATCTTTATCTGTTACCTGTTCAAAATGATCAATGACACGCATGTCATAATTTTCCGGCACAAAGTCTTCACCAAAACCTTCACTGATGTATGGATGCACTTCATTCATATCCACTTCACCGGTATTAAAATATTTTGTCAGCAATGAACCAAACACATCAATTGCCCAAACCTGGATGTCCGGATTTTTTTCTTTTAAAAACATGGCAGTACCGGTAACAGTTCCACCTGTGCCTGCAGTGCAAACAAGATGTGTAATCTTACCTTCAGTTTGTTCCCATATTTCAGGACCGGTAGTTTCATAATGTGCCAACCTATTAGCAAGATTATCATATTGATTAAAGAAATATGAATTCGGGATTTCTTTCGCCAATCTTCTTGCAACAGAATAATAGCTGCGTGGATCTTCAGGTTCAACATTGGTTGGACAAACGATTACTTCAGCACCCACTGCCTTTAAAATATCCATCTTTTCCTTGCTCTGTTTATCAGTAGTTGTGAAGATGCAACGATATCCTTTTACACAAGCTGCTAAAGCAAGCCCCATACCTGTATTACCTGAAGTACATTCAATGATGGTGCCACCGGGTTTTAATTTTCCTTCCTGTTCAGCTACTTCCACCATCTTCAAAGCCATGCGGTCTTTGATTGAATTGCCAGGATTGAAATAATCCACTTTAGCCAGCACTGTGCAGGGTAAATCTTTTGTTACTTTATTCAGCCTGATTAACGGTGTATTCCCAATAGTTTCTAAAATATTATTTTTCCACATAAAAATATTATTTGCGCAAATGTAAGGTTTGTGTCCGAGGCGTGAAAGCTTACTATATGCTAATAAAAAATACCATTTTGAATTAAAACAATAACAGGTATAATGGAAAGAAAATTATGACTGAATGCAAATCAGGTGAAACACTTTTCATAAACATAAATTATTGCTATTCCAATCTTTACTACTTAATTTTTGTAAATAGATTTTATTGTTATCGCACCTCTGGTATTTTAGAAAATCACAATCTTTCAGAAATTTTACAATTTTAAGACCGATACATTTTACCTTCGCAGCTTTCTGAAATTTTTGATCATTGAATGTTTATGCAAACAAGAGTTTATTTTGACAATGCTGCAACTACACCTTTAGACCCGGAAGTCCTGGATGCGATGATGCCTTATTTTACAACACATTTTGGCAACCCATCTTCCATTTACAGCTATGGCAGGGAAACAAAAATGGCAGTTGAAAATGCACGCAAGACTGTTGCAAAAATTTTAGGTGCACACCCTGCAGAAATATTTTTTACCAGTGGTGGTACTGAAAGCACCAATATGGCTATTCATGCTGCAATCACAGATTTAGGTTGTGAAAGAATTATCACTTCACCACTTGAACACCATGCCACATTGCATTGCGTTGAAAGCCTGCATAAACACAACGGTATTGAACTTGATATTGTAAAAGTGTTACCCAGCAGCCATATTGACCTCAACGACCTTGAAAATTTGCTGGCTTCTTCTGATAAGAAAACACTGGTTACATTGATGCATGCCAACAATGAAATCGGCAACCTTACAGATATTAATGCAGTGGGTGATCTTTGTAAAAAATATAATGCTGTTTTTAATTGTGATACTGTACAAACAGTCGGGCATTTTCCTTTTAACCTTCATAGTTTGCCTGTTGATTTCATCAATGGCGCTGGCCATAAATTTCATGGGCCAAAAGGTGTTGGCATAATTTATATCAGTGACAAAAATAAAATCAGCCCATTCATACAGGGAGGTGCGCAGGAAAGGAATATGCGTGCCGGCACAGAAAATATTTATGGCATTGTTGGTTTTGCAAAAGCTTTGGAACTCGCTACAAAAAATCATGAAGCAGATAAAGAATATATTTCAGGTGTGAAGATGTACATGTATCAGCAACTGCAAAAAAATATTGAAGGTGTAAGTTTTAATGGTGATGTGGAAGGCAGGAGTTTATACACAGTTTTAAGCGCAAATTTTCCAAAGACAGAAAAAAGTGAAATGATATTATTCAACCTTGACATCAATAATATTTGTGCCAGTGGCGGTAGTGCATGTTCAAGCGGCGCTGATGTAGGCAGCCATGTGATTGCTGCAATAAAACCCGGTAATGATTTTGTAACAGTGCGTTTTTCTTTCAGCAAAAACAATACGAAAGCAGAAGTAGATACCGTGGTTGAAAAATTAAAGGAACTGATCTAACCTGCATGAGTAACCTGGTTCATTACAACAACTGTCCTGTTTGTAACAGTAATAAAATATCTTTTGCATTAAAAGCAAAAGATGAAACGGTGAGCCAACAATATTTTGAGATATGGGAATGTGCAGGTTGCTGCGCAAGGTTTACTCAAGACATACCCGGGGAAAATGAAATTGGTGAATTTTATAAATCATCAGAATATATTTCACATTCGAATACTTCACGGGGCTTAGTAAATAAATTATATCACAGGGTCCGCACTTACACATTACAATCAAAAAGAAAATTAATTGAAAAGAAATCTGCGAAAGGCAACCTGCTTGATGTAGGTGCAGGCACAGGGGCTTTTGCAGCAACCATGAAAAAATCAGGTTGGAATGTAACAGCTTTGGAACCTGATGCCACTGCAAGGGAACATGCACAAAAAGATTTTGGAATCACTCTATCACCATTGGAAAATTTATTTAATCTCCCTTCTGCATCTTTCCAGGTCATCACTTTGTGGCATGTGCTGGAACATGTGCATCAGCTACATCAATACCTTGAAACATTTTACCGTTTGCTGGCCGAAGGTGGCACACTCATCATTGCCGTCCCTAATTACACCAGTTATGATGCAAAAAATTATGGCACTTACTGGGCTGCTTATGATGTGCCAAGACATTTATACCACTTCTCTCCTGCTTCCATGCAAACATTACTGAGCAATCATAACTTCACACTTGATGATACCCTTCCCATGTGGTTTGACAGTTTTTATGTAAGCCTGTTGAGTGAAAAATATAAGACTGGCAACAACCGTTTTATAAGCGCTTTCGCAAATGGCGCTATTTCCAATATTAAATCTTTGGGCAATAACAAAAATTGCAGTTCAGTGATTTATTTTGCCAAAAAATAAATGGGTACAGTTCCCGCTTTTTTTCAATAGATTTCAACAATCATTACATATTTTGTAGGTTTGATATTGTATGAAAACAAGGCTGTAATTCATTGCCGGAGTTCAGATTTAAACACAACCAGTGGACGTTAAGAAACTATCGAAGAAGATCCTGAAAATTTTTGCCTGGCTGATAGGCATTGTCATTTTTTTAATCATACTGGTATTTATTTTAATTCAAATCCCCGCTGTTCAGAATTTTGCAAAAAATAAAATAGTCGCTTACATCGAGGGAAAGATTAAAACAAAAGTGGAGATTGGAAAACTCAGCCTTGATTTCCCCAGTAAACTGGTTATTGAAAATATTTATTTTGAAGACCAGCATAAAGACACTTTATTGTTTGCAGGGAAAGTAGAAGTTGATATTGCCATGCTGAAATTATTGAGCAGTGAAGTAAACATTTCATACGTCGGCCTCGACAATTTCAAAACACATATTTACCGTAATTACCCTGATACAGTTTTTAATTATGATTACATTGTAAAAGCATTCAGCAGTGAAGAAGAAACTGAACCTGAAGAATCATCATCTTCCATGAAGTTCAATGTTGGAAAAATTTCGCTGAATAATTTTCTCGCCACATTCAAAGATGATGCATCAGGCAATGATGTATATTTTTTCCTGGGCAATTTGGAAACAAGTTTTAAAACACTTGACCCCGATAAGTCTGTTTATTCTTTAAATGATATCAATATTGCTGATGTCGTAACAAAAATCCGTCAATACAAACCTTTACTAAAAATCAGTGATAACACAACAACAGAATCAACTGACACAACAACATTCAATCCAACCATCTCAATCAATGGCCTTGCATTCAATAAAGTTTTATTGAATTATAATGATGAAGTGTCTGCACTCAATGCGCTTGTAAATCTTGGGACATTATCTGCACATCCGCAAAATATCAACCTGCAACATCTTGATTTTGGTTTGAAAGACCTGGCGTTAAAAAATTCTGTAACCAAAGTAAGTTTTGGGAAACCACAGGTGCAGGAAAAAAATAATGATACAACAAATGAAAACACCCAACCTCCTGTTAACTGGAGATTTGCGCTTGAAAAAATCAACCTTAGCAATAATGAAATTGTTTATGATGACAGCACATCAAAACCACTGGCTGAAGGTTTTGACCCAAGTCATATTCATATCAGAAATTTATTGATTGATGGCGACAGTTTACAATTAACACCTGATGTTTATCAAGGCAATATCAACCAGCTTGTATTCGAAGAAAAGAGCGGTGTGGAAATAAAAAAATTCCATACCAGGTTTTTTTATAATGACAGTGGCGCTTCATTAACCAACCTGTTGTTGCAAACTGACGGTACAGCATTGCAAAACCAGTTGATTGTAAAATATCCTTCCATTGATGCTGTAACAAAAAATATTGGCGATTTATACATTGATGCAAAACTTCCCAATTCGCAAATAGCAGTGAAAGACCTGATTGCTTTCTTACCATCCTACAAAAGAAATTTCCAGGCTTATAAAATTTCTGCAATAAAATTAAATGCCACTGCAAAGGGTTATGTAAAAAACCTTTCTGTACCAATTTTTGAATTAAGCGGTTTTGGCAATACGTATGTAAATGTTTCAGGCACATTCAAAGGTTTGCCTGATGCAAAAAAAGCAAACTATGATATTAAGATTAATCAAATCAGGTCCACAAAAAACGATATTGTAAGTTTATTGCCACCCAACACTTTGCCCAACAGTTTTAACCTGCCGGACAATCTCAGCGCCAATGGATTTTTTAAAGGTAACATGAACAGCTTTGTCACAAAACTTGCATTAAATACAAACAAAGGCAATATCCAGTTAGATGGCAGCATGCAGCCCGGTGAAGTGTATGCGATAAAAGCAGGTTTGCAAAATGTTGATGCAGGTTACCTCGCAAAGCAACAACAGGTTGGCCTCGTTACTGCAAATCTCACAGCAAGCGGAAAAGGCTTTGATATCAAAAAAGCTGTTGCCAAATATGACCTTGATGTCAGCAGCGCTCAATATAATGGTTACACTTATAAAGATGTAAAACTTAATGGAGATATTGATAAAGGCCTCAATCATTCAACAGCAACAATCAAAGATGATAATATAGCATTACAACTTGATGCAACAGCAGATTTATCAGCAAGCGCTTACCCACCTGTGAAAATGGATATGCAGATTGATACACTGAATGCAAAAAAACTCAACTTAATGGATGATACATTAAGTGTGAGTGGCCATATTGTTGCAGACCTTCCATCCACCAATCCTGATGATTTGATTGGCAACATAAGATTGGGAAATTTTTATTTAACAAGGGCCAGTCAGCATGTTTATATTGACAGAATGTTTCTAATTGCTTCAGGTGACCCCGAAAATAAAAGTATTATAATTCATTCCGACAGTGCAATCAATGCTGAGTTGGCGGGAAAATATAAATTAACTGAAATAGCACAGTCGCTGCAGCAGACAATTAATTCATACTATTCCATCCCGGGTTATGAACAAAAAAATATAACTCCTGAGAACTGGAAACTGGATGCCCTCATTCAACCAAAAGGATGGATATTACAAATGATGCCTGAATTAAAAGGAAGTGATTCAATAATTGTATTAGGCCATTTTAATTCAGAGCAAAAAGATTTTGGCCTTCATGCAAAAAGCAGGAAACTTATTTATGGTGAAAATCAGATTAACGGGTTGGGGATTGACGCACAAACATCAGCCAACAGCCTGGATGCAACCGTTGCTGTTGATGGATTGAATACAGGTTCATATCAATTATATTCAACCGGATTAAAGGCAGCTATAGCTAATAATGAAATTAACATTGATGCAGATTCAAAAGACATAAAAAATAATTCACAATATGCTTTCGGTGCCATTCTCAGTGAATTAGATAGTGGATATAAGATAAGCCTGAAACCCGGGCTGTTATTGAATTACGACAAATGGGAAGTAGCGCCTGGTAATTCAATCTTATATGATTCAAGCGGCATCATAGTCAACAATTTCAACATCAGCCAGGGCAATCAGTCATTGACTGTAAATAGTGTTGAGCAGTCTGCTACTGCACCTGTAAAAATTGATTTGAAAAATTTTGAGATTGCCACAATTACCAAATTAGCACACCAGGATTCTTTGCTTGCATCAGGTACAATTAATGGCACTGCTGAAATCACGAACCCAACAAAAGAAATGGTTTTCACATCAGATATAATGGTGAATAACCTCACCTATAAATTAGATACAATAGGCAACCTCGCAATAAAAGTTGACAATAAAACAGCAAACGCATACAATACAGATATTTCACTTACAGGAAATAGAAATAATGCAAGGCTTAGTGGCTTATATTATACAGGTGATGGCAGGATGGACCTGAATTTTGATTTGACTCGTTTTAATCTTGAAACTGTGAAACCCTTTGCTGTCGGGCAATTGGATGATATCAAAGGGATATTAAAAGGAAATATTGCAATTAAAGGAACTACAGATAAACCGGATATAAATGGGAACTTGAGTTTTCAACGGGCATCATTGGTACCAACACTTTTAGGTGTAAGATTTAAACTACCAAAAGATGCAATTGCAGTTGATAATAAAGGCATCCACTTCAAGAGATTTGTATTGCAGGATTCCCTGGGCAAACGAGCTGTGCTGAATGGTGATATTCTGACAAATGATTTCAAAACATACACTACTGATCTCACATTAAGTGCAGATGATTTCACTTTAGTGAATAAAGAACAATCTACCAATGCTTTATTTTATGGCAAGCTGAATATAGATGCAAAGGCAAGCATAAAAGGCGACATTTTTGCTCCGACAGTTTCTGGAAAATTAAGAGTGAATAAAGAAACTGATTTCACTTTTATTGTACCACAAACAGACCCTGAAGTGGAAAGCAGGGTTGGTGTTGTAAACTTTATTGATAAAGATCATCCGGGTTATGACTCAGTTCAATCTATTTTAGATTCTGCTGCATTCAGCAGGATGACCGGCATGGATATGAATGCAGATATAGAAGTGGACAGCTCAGCAAAATTTACGATAGTAATTGATGAAAGGAATGGAGATGCATTGACAATAAAGGGGCGTGCAAATCTCAATGGTGGAATTGACAAAAGTGGCAAAACTACTTTGACAGGTTCTTATGAATTGCAAAGCGGTTCTTATAACCTGTCATTAAGTTTATTAAGAAAGCAATTTATTATCCAGAAAGGCAGTACAATAACATGGACAGGAGACCCGATGAGCGCCAATATAAATATAACTGCATTGTATATTGCAAATACGGCGCCGATAGATTTGATGCAGTCTTCATTAGCAGGCAAATCATCAACTGAAATAACAAGGTATAAAGAGAAACTACCATTCCAGGTTACATTGCAAATGACAGGACAGTTACTGAAACCCATTATTCATTTTGGTATTTCATTGGCAGATGGTGAAGCATCACAATGGAATGATGTTGTCGCCAAATTGCAGCAGCTTAGTATTGATGAAAGTGAATTAAACAAACAGGTATTTGCATTATTGTTATTAGGCAGGTTTGTGCAGGAAAATCCATTTGCCAGTTCAGGTGGCAATAGCGCAGAAGATCAGATAAGAGCCAGTGCAAGCCGTATTTTATCCGATCAGTTAAATCAACTTGCAGGTGACCTGATAAAAGGTGTTGATATAAATTTTGATCTTTCTTCAGGTACCGATTATTCAACCGGTTCAGCAGAAGAAAGAACCGATCTCAATGTAACTGTATCAAAGAAATTATTAAACGACCGCCTGCGCGTTAATGTAGGCAGCAACTTCCAGGTAGAAGGGCCGAGCAATACCAATCAGAATGCCATTAACCCAGCCGGCGATGTGTCATTAGATTACCAGCTCACAAAAGATGGGCGGTATATGATCAGGGTTTACAGGTTGAATAAATACGAAGGAGTGATTGAAGGCCAGGTAGTGGAAACCGGTGTAAGCTTCATACTCACTTTTGATTATGATAAATTAAAAGAACTATTCATTGTAAAAAAAGAAGAAAAGAAAATAAAACAAAAAAACAAACAAGCAAAGGATAAACAAACTAATACTCAACAACAGGAAAAAAATATAACTGTACCAAATGATAATCAATCAGGCAACAGGTAAAGGAAATTTTTAAAAATGAAGTTGCATCAAACCATATATTGGATAACAATTATTTTATTGCTGGTATCATGCAGTAATACAAAACATCTTGGTGCAGGGCAAGCGCTTTTTGTTGGTTCAAAAGAAAAAATTATTTCAACTGCTAATCTTTCCTCTTCAAAGAAAAAAACTTTTGAAAGCGAGTTACATACTCTGGTGAGACCGGTGCCAAATTCAAAAATATTAGGGGCAAGGGTAAGCCTTGCGATCTATAATATGGTGAAAGAGCCTAAAAAGAAAAATGGCATAATGTATTGGCTCAAATATAAAGTTGGCGAACCGCCGGTGCTGGCATCTAATTCCGTTTTAGAAAAAAACAGGCTCATATTACAAAACCATTTGGACAATAAAGGTTTTTTCAGGGATTCAGTAACTATGGATACTACAATCAATAACAAAAAACTTTTTGTAACTTATACTGCTTTAGTTGGTAAGCGTTATTCTATCAGGAAAGTTTCATATCCCAGCGATTCAAGTTTGTTATCAAAAGCAATCCGCAAACGCGCAGTCAACAATAAGAAGGGCATTATGCTGAGACCCGGCGCACCTTATGATCTCGACAGGATCAAGAGTGAACGCGATAGGATTGACAACCGGCTTAAAAACAGTGGGTATTATTATTTCAGTCCTGATTATTTAATTGCAGATGTAGATTCAACAATTGGTAAACATAAAGTAGATATTGATATAAGGGTAAAGAAAGAAACACCTGCTTATGCAAAAGTCCCTTACCGCATCAGAAATATTTATGTTTATGCTGATTATGATATCAGGAGCGATACAAGTTTAAAAACTGCAAAAAATTTCCAGGGCTATACAATTATTGATCCGAAGAATAAATTTAACCCTGCTATGTTCAGCAGGGCATTGATATTTCATAAAGGCGAATTATACAACAGGAATGCGCATAATCTTTCATTAAACAGGTTAATCACTTTAGGTGTTTACAAGTTTGTAAAAGTGCGTTTTGAACCAGGTGATTCAGCACGCACACTCAATGCATATTATTACCTCACTCCTACCAATTCAAAATCAATCAGGCTGCAGCTTTCAGGTTTACAAAAATCAAATAATGCTACCGGTGCCAACCTTTCATTAAACTGGTTGCACAGGAATATTTTCAAAGGTGCTGAACGCTTAAATATTTCTATCAATACAGGATATGAAAAACAAATTTCCGCAGGGTTTAATACCAGTATCCTGAATGCAGGTGTGCAGGCAGATTTATATATACCAAGGATACTCGCACCTTTTAAATTCAATACCAATGGCGCTTTTGTACCGCAAACAAAATTCAGTACAGGATACCAGCTATACAACAGCACATCACAATATTCACTTTCTTCATTTACTGCAAACTATTCTTATATCTGGAAAGGAAATTTGCGCAATGAACACCAACTTTCTCCAATAAACATCAACTATGTAAAACCACAAAACATTACTGACAGTTTTCAACACATATTGGATTCAAATATCACCTTACAAAGAAGTATTGAAAAACAATTCATCATTGGTTCCATTTATAATTTCAATTATAATTCCCTGGCAAGGCCAAACAATAAAAAAAGTAATTATTATTTCAATGGCAATGTTGATGTTTCCGGAAATGTCCTGGGGTTAATCACTGGCGCTAATGCCAAAGATGGAAAACAAAAGAAAATATTCGGTACACCTTTTACACAATACATCAGGCTTGAAGCTGATTTCAGGCATTACTGGCGATTGGGCAACAAGTATAGGTCATTGAATTCAAGGTTCGATGCCGGCGTTGGTTTTGCGTATGGCAATAGCCAGCAGATGCCATTTATCAAAGAATTTTTTGCTGGTGGTGTGAGTGACCTTCGTGGCTTCAGGGCAAGAACTTTAGGACCCGGCTCATACTATGCAGGCAACCCATTAGATACAATTGTTGTGGATCAACCCGGTGATGTAAAATTTTTATTGAGTACAGAATACAGGGCCAAACTTTTTTCAATCGTACGCTATGCATTGTTTGCTGATGCAGGTAATGTGTGGACACTGAAAGATGATCCACACAGGCCTGGTTCAAAATTTACCGGGAATTTTTTAAACCAGTTTGCAATAGACGCTGGTGTTGGTTTACGTTTCGATATTAGTTTACTGGTACTAAGATTGGATGTTGCATTTCCATTAAAGGTTCCTTATACATTACCCGGTAACGAAAAATATAAGGTTGATTTCGGAAGCAGTGAATGGAGAAGAAATAACCTGGTTTTTAATCTTGCCATAGGTTATCCATTCTGATTGACAAATATTTTTTACCTGGTTATTGGAAAATAATTTTATCTGCAATTCCAACTTGAAACATTTAAAATATGAAAACTCCATGATGAAAACTTTACCCGAAAAAATTAATTTTTTGTAGAAATTATCAAATTGAACCTTACATCATGATTAAGCAATCAGTTGCCCGATTGCTTTCAGAGAAAGAGGTTTTTCTATCACAGTAATCCTTGGGCTTTCCGGTATTGATGGCGTGCTTTTATAGGCGCTGATTAAAAAAATATCAGCATTAGGTAAAGCATCAAGCAAATATGAAGCCTTTGTCCATCCCTGCGAATCAGGTAGGTTGTTATCAAGGAAAATAATATCAGGCACAAAATCCAATGCTTCTTTGAGACCATCAGAAAGTTTATGTGATATGGCTACATCGCAATGTTGTTTGGTCAAAAAGTTTTTCAGCAAAATGCATAAGTCAATCTCATCATCTATTATTAAAACTTTTTTTTCGCTCATAACAGTAAGTATAATAAAAAATATGCCTAAATTTTTTATGAACAATAATAAGGCAATGATTTCAATTTGAAAAAATACTTCATACAATCGCGCCTGTATATGACCAATATGAATATACCTCTTGTACAATACTTAAAAGCTTGTCGAATGTAGAAGGTTTTACAATGCAGGTGTTTGCTCCCAACTCATAACATTGCGCAAAATATTTTTCCCCTATTGGCGCAGAAAAAATAATAATGGGTATTCTTTTGAACAAATTGTTTTGTTTAATCTCCATTAAAATTTCCATACTGTTATTCCCCGGCATTTCAAGGTCAATTATTATAATACCCGGGTAATTTTCATCATTACAATGCCTGAGATATGACATCAGTTCAAAACTATCGCCTGCAAAATGTAATTTTCCGGGGTGTTCTTTATGTTTAAATGCAGTTTGTAAAAGGAATTTTTCATCATCATCTGCTCCTGCAATCAGTATGGTCATAAGAAACTTTACTTTAATATATTAAACTGTACTATTAAAAATTACAAAGAAAAGGCAGGGCACCCTTAAAACAATTCAGTTATCACAACTCGTCGGGGAAAAGAAATATAAATATAAACAGCATTATTCATCTTATGTCAGACCTATATATATGTCTTTAGCGGATACTGATTCTTTATTTAAAATAAATAACTGCTTCCAGGTGAAGTCAGCCTATTTTTAACTGTTATATTTTTTCGTGTATTAAACTCTACAAATTGCATTGTTTAATTTTACAAATCTTAACGGGATACAAGGACAACAAGGTTTTTTTATTTTGGTCTCTTTGTTGCGCAATAAGTAGCGAATAAAAAAATACGATAATAATAAAATAGCAAACATGGCAAAAGTATTAGTAATTGATGATGACATGGATATGTGCCTTCTCTTAAGAAAGTTTCTTGAAAAGAATAATTATGATGTAACAGATTTCACCAGCGGGAAAAAAGCCCTGGCATGGAGTGAAAAAAACAAACCTGATATTGTACTCTGCGATATGAGATTAGATGATATCAGCGGTATGGAAGTTTTACAGAAAATGAAAGAGGTAAACCCTGCACTGCCCTTTTTAATTATAACAGGATACAGTGATGTGCGCACTGCAGTAGAAATCATGCGGCATGGCGCTTATGATTATATTACCAAACCACTATTTCCTGATGAAATTTTAGTTACCATCAGGCAGGCACTCGCAAAAAATAATACCACCAAAAAACAGTCGTTACCTGATGCAACAAACAATAAACAAATAACCGGTCAAAACATTTCAAAAAATATTGCATTTGAAATGTCAGAAGATTATGTTGCAGGTCCAAGCCAGGCATTTCAACAAATTTTAAAACAGGTAAAACTCGTGGCTCCTACAAATTATAGTGTCATCATATATGGTGAAACAGGCAGTGGCAAAGAAGCTATTGCCAATGAAATACACAAGCACAGTAAAAGAGCAAAAGAACCTTTTGTTGCTATTGATTGTGGCGCTTTGAGTAAAGAACTTGCAGCAAGTGAATTATTTGGCCATGAGAAAGGATCATTTACAGGGGCGCTAAATCAAAAAATCGGAAGTTTTGAATTAGCCAATAGGGGAACTATTTTTCTTGATGAAGTAGCCAATCTCTCTTATGAAGTGCAGGTATCATTATTACGTGTGGTACAGGAAAGAAAGATGCGACGTGTGGGCGGCACCAAAGATATTGAACTAGATGTGAGGATTATCGTTGCAAGCAATGAAAAATTATGGACCGCAACTCAACAAGGTAAATTCAGGGAAGATTTATATCATCGCTTCAATGAGTTCAGTATTGAAATTCCACCATTGCGTGAAAGAAAAGAAGACATCATGCATTTCGCCAACCATTTCCTGAACATCACTAACAGGGAATTAGAAAAATCGGTAAAAGGTTTTACACCTGAAGTGGAAAATGCATTTATCAATTACGTTTGGTATGGCAATTTAAGGGAGTTGAGAAATGTGATAAAGAGGTCTGTGCTTTTAACGGATGGAGATATGGTTGAATTGAAAAGCCTGCCATTTGAAATTACTAATTATGAAAAGCTCACTGAGTTAATCCCAGATAAGCAGTTTTCAAAAAACATAATACCGAACAATCAGCATGCAAATGAAATCCCTTCTCAAAATAATCAACTAAATTTAAAATCTGCCAGTATTGATGCAGAATATGAAACGATTCTTGAAGCATTGAAACAGGTTAACTTTAATAAAAGCAAAGCAGCAAAACTGATGAAAATAGACAGGAAAACATTATACAATAAAATTAAAGAGTACCAGATGCTGAATAATAAGTAACAATGATTTGATGAAAAAACCTACTTGATAAAAATAAGATTATCAAATCCTGTTTAGCTGAATTCTTACTGTAAAATGATTTTAAAAATATTAAGATTGAAATGAGTTAAGAATGTTATCAGCAAAATACTTTACATTTCATATTGAACATCAACAAACACAAGCACCATTCAATGACAGAAAATATCAAAGTATTAATTATTGATGAAAACGAAGATGATTACTCTAAATTAAGTGGTTACCTTAAAAATATTGAAGGCAAAAATTTTTTAATAGACCGGTGTTTTAATTACAGGGATGCATTGAATGAAATCAAGAAGGGGACACATGATATTTTCCTGGTTGATTACAGGTTGGGTAATAAAACAGGTGTTGACCTGATTAAAGAAGCTGTCCAACTCGAATATGAAGGCCCATTTATTTTGCTGACATGGAAAGGCGATATCAGCATTGACAAAGAAGCCATGAAGCATGGCGCTTTTGACTACCTTGTAAAAAATGAAATGAATAGTGAAAAACTGGAAAGGTCAATCCGGTATTCCATTGACAGGGCAGCCACACTCAACGAATTAAAATCAAAAGAAAAAAAATACAGGAATATTTTCGATCGCTCCAGTGATGCACTGTTTGTAACAGATGATAAACTGGTATTCACAGAAGTAAATGCAGCATTTCTAGAATTATTATCATGTGATGCTAATGAATTACTGAAGACAAAATTAGCCACATTAATTGCAGGCAGCCATGTATCAAAAGCAATTTGTGATGAATTAAAATCAAAAGGTTTTATTGATGACCGCCAGGTGGAAATACGGTATAAAGAAAAACAAACGAGACATTGCATTATCTCTGCCACACAAGAAAAAGACATGGATGGAATAACATATTACCAGGGCATCATTCATGATATTACATTAATCAAAAAAGCCGAGCGTGCTACCCTACAGGCAGAGAAGCTGGCTGCAACAGGGAGACTTGTTCGCACACTTGCACATGAAGTAAGGAACCCGATCAACAACATCAACCTGGCCTGTGAACATCTAATTAATACAGATACTTCCGATGAACATGCTTTATACCTTGAAATCATTCACAGGAACAGCAACAGGATAAATGGTCTAATCAATGAATTGCTTAATAGTTCCCGGCCATCAGAAATACAAAAGAAAAATACCATACTGCAATCAATGATTGATAAAATTGTAAAAGCTGACACAGATAGTATCCGGTTAAAGAATATTACTTTACAGGTTGACTATCCATCAGAGCCAATTAATATTGAGCTTGATGTTGAAAAAATGGTGATCGCTCTTTCAAATATTTTAGTCAATGCTGTGGAAGCAATAGACCACGATAAGGGAAAAATAAACATACTGTTGAAAAGAGACAATGAACATGCTATCATTGAAATAAGTGATAACGGGTCAGGCATTAGCGAAGAAAATATCCCCAGGTTATTCGAGCCTTTTTACACTTCAAAAAGAAATGGTATCGGGCTTGGGCTTGCTGCCACTTTAAATATAATTCAATCTCATAATGGCAGCATTGAAGTAACATCAGAAACAGGCAAATACACAAATTTTATCATTTCCCTCCCGCTTAAACCATCTCCAAATTTGTAGAAAACATACCAGGAGCATTTTTTTTCATAGGCTCACAGTCCAGGAAAAGCATTGCAAAAAATATAATAACAAAGTGTAATAATCGCCCCGGTTATTATCAGTATCATGATGGTTTGATATTTTAAAAAATTTTCTTAAAACAATATCCTTATTAAACCATCTACATTTAAATAACTCTCATCAACGTGCTAAAAAACAAACAGCATTAAAGAATTTGAAATGAAGTTTACTTTTTTAAATCAATCAAATAATGAAAAACAAATTTTCTCTTGTTGCAGTTTTCGCTCTTTGCACAGCTTTTCTTTTTAGCTGTACCAAAGAACCGCTCAACAACCTCTCAAATGAAGAATCGAGGATATATGTTACCAACAGCGATTCAACAACAAATTTCAGCAGTTATAAGACCTATAGTATTTCAGATTCTGTTGTAGTATTAGACAATGGCCAATCATATAAAGACCTGAATGATGTGGATCAGGCATATATTGATGCTGTCAATAATTATATGCAGGAAAGAGGATATACTTTGGTAAGTAAAGAAAGCAACCCCGACTTAGGAATTGACATCAACCGTATTTACAACACTACTACCGGTTATATAGGCTATGATGATTACTGGGATTATTATAGTGGTTATTGGGACCCATACTACTGGGGTTATGGTGGTTATGATTATTACATCCCGCCAAGCTTTGGTATTTACCAGGTAACAGAAGGTGCTATGAGTATTGATATCCTGGATTTGAAAAATGCCGGCACCAATGGAAAAATTGATGTTATCTGGAATGGTTTAATCAGGGGTGAAGGAATATTCAGTGTAAACAATGCAGCTTCTAATGTGGGTGCATTATTCAACCAGTCAGCATACATAAAAACAGGCAATTAATAACCATTAAAAAAAATTAAAATGAAATCAATAAAAATAATTCCTATCATACTTCTTGTCCTTGCTGTATCGCAGGTAAATGCACAAAGAGGGCAGGTGAAAATGAACCTGCAATATAGCTATGCATTACCGATAGGAAGCTTTAATAATGACATCATCAGTGATGGTTCTCCTCGTGGTGTAACAGCCGATTTATTATACAATATCAATAATAAATTTTCAGTTGGACTTGGATTAGGTTTCCAGGATTTTTATCAAAAATATCCGCGTGCTTTATACAATACCGGCCATAATGAAACAACATCTGCAGTGTTGAGTAATTCCGTACAGGTAATCCCGATTCTTGCAAAAGCAGAATTTTATCCATTAGGTGGTAAAAGTGTTGCAGTACAACCATACATCAGTGCAGGTGCAGGTCTTGGTGTATCCAGTTTTACACAATATCTCGGCGAATTTGGCGGCACTAATAATGGCGGCAACCTGATGCTCCAGGGAGGGGCAGGCATATTTATCCCATTCCATAAATTTAGTTCAACCGGCATCAGGGTTGGCGCTAACTATAATATGGTTAATTATGATAAAAACGGGTTCAACAATTTTAATAACATCAATTTCCAGGCGGGCATAACTTTCCCGTTACGTTAGAAAAAAAAATCAAAAAATAATTATCAATCAAAAACAGACATTAGATATGAAAAAACAAATTTTAAAATACCTGCTGATATTTTTTCTGATAGCAGGCGCTACAGCAAAAGTAAATGCGCAGGTCAGGATTTATGTAAAGGCCAGGCCAACATACACAGTAGTAGAAAGGCCTCCAATGCCACATCCCAATTATATCTGGATAGCAGATGAATGGACTGTTTCAAATGGGGTTTACGTTCACGTACCGGGTTACTGGGCTGCTCCTCGCAGAGGCTTCGTTTGGATACCAGGCCATTGGGCAACAACTAGAATGGGTGATTATTGGATACATGGCCATTGGAGAAGAGTATAATCAGTGTGTATAATTATAACAGCCGCTACAATGTAGCGGCTGTTTTTGTTTTAATTAGATTTAATACAAACAACAACTATTACTTTATTTTTGAAAAAATAAAATGGATGTACAGGTTTGATAGTTGGAATGATACGATAATAGCAATTGCAACTCCGCAAGGCATAGGAGCAATTGGAGTTATCAGGCTCAGCGGGAATAATGCAATAGAAATTGTCAATACAATTTTTCCAAATAAAGATCTGACTGTTCAGCCATCACATACTTTACATGTAGGTATATTGAAAAATAATGAAACAGTAATTGATGAAGTTATCGTTTCATTATTTATTGCACCCCGCTCCTACACCGGTGAAAATGTTGTAGAGATTTCATGTCATGGTTCATCATTTATTCAACAAAAAATTATTGATGCCTGCATAGAAAAAGGCGCCAGGCTTGCCAAACCGGGAGAGTTTACACAAAGAGCTTTTTTAAATGGAAAACTTGACCTGGCCCAGGCAGAAGCAGTCGCAGATCTTATTGCAAGCAATACAGAAGCAAGCCGCAAAACAGCTTTACAGAATATGCGGGGTGGCTTTTCAAATGTGCTTAAAAACCTCAGGGAAGAGTTATTAAAATTTTCTGCTTTAATTGAACTCGAACTTGATTTCTCACAGGAAGATGTTGAGTTTGCAGACCGCACCCAACTTTATCAACTCATAACAGATGCTGAAAATGTGATTCAGAATTTATTACTATCATTCAGGTTAGGTAATGTTATCAGGAATGGTGTGCAGGTGGCAATCATCGGTAAACCCAATGCTGGAAAATCTACTTTGCTCAATACATTATTAAATGAAAACCGTGCAATAGTAAGTGATATTGCAGGCACCACAAGAGATACGATTGAAGAAGTTATCAATATTGAAGGAATTTTGTTTCGATTAATTGACACAGCAGGTATCAGGGAAAGCGAAAATGAAATTGAAACCATTGGTGTAGAAAAGAGTTTTGAAAAAATGCGGAATGCAGATATTGTGGTTTATTTATTCGACAGTACACAGGAAACAAAAGAAAATCTTTTACAGGAACAACAACAATTAATCTCTGCCGGTAAAACATTCTTACTCATCGGCAATAAAATTGATTTAATGAATGCAGAAGACACCATTAAAAAGTATGATGATATTGATATTTTATTTATTTCAGCAAAAGAACATACACATGTTAACCTGTTGAAGAAAAAGTTAGTAGAAAACGTTATTTCAGGAAATGTTGAAACAGAAAATGTGATAGTAACCAATGCCCGTCATTATGAAGCATTACAAAAAATTAATGAAGCATTGGCAGATACCAGAAAAGGGCTTGATAACAATATTCCAGGTGATCTGATTGCTCCTGATATAAGACGATGCCTATATTATCTTGGTGAGATCACCGGGCAGATTACAAATGAAGACCAGTTGGATTATATCTTCAGTAAGTTTTGTATCGGAAAGTAGAGAAAGTAAATTTTCACAGAATATTTTTTTGCTGATTATATCAATCCCTGCTTTGATGCTTTGCCGATTAAGATAGCAGTGTTCTTCGCATCAAATTTTTCGAGCAGGCTTTTGCGGTGGGTGTTAACTGTGGGTATGCTGATAAAAAGTTTTTCTGCAATCTCAGTGTTGGTAAGGCCTTCTGCAATTAATTGCAAGACTTCTTTTTCACGCCTTGTAACCGGCGGAAGATTGTTATCGGACTCTCTTAATGAAAGGCTTACTTCATGGCTCAGATAATTTTTACCTGACATAACAGTTGTTATTGCATCAAGCAATTCTGTTTTACCTGCATTTTTCAACACATAACCTGAAGCGCCATTGTCTATCATGTTTCGGATAATTGTTTGCTGGTTGAATGTACTCAGCCCCAATACAAAAACTGATGGATATTTTTCTCTGACTTCCTTACATAAATCAATACCACTTTTATCAGGCAGGTTAATATCCATTAAAATAATGTCAGGTTGTTGTTGATTGAGAAAAGCGAGACAGGATGCAGCATTGGTGGCGTGTCCCATCCATTCAATATCTTTTTC
Organism: uncultured Parafilimonas sp.; assembly: GCA_964400415.1. Lineage (GTDB taxonomy): Bacteria > Bacteroidota > Bacteroidia > Chitinophagales > Chitinophagaceae > Parafilimonas. The sequence goes on along the minus strand of CAYNTP010000036.1, from coordinate 5,140 downwards.
ATTTTGAAGCAATGAACGGATACCTTCAATTACCATGTAGTGGTCATCAACTATAAAAACACTTGCTTTCATATTTTGTTATTTATACCAGAAATGGTTTGCCACCCATACATAGATGAATTATCAATTCACCATTCACAATTATCAATTACCTATTTTACATTAATCTCTATCAACACCGAAGTGCCTTTGCCTTCCCCTGTTTGTACATCAATTTTTCCTTTTAGAAATTCAACCCTGTTTTGAATATTGCTCCAGCCAATACCACTTGCATTTTTTATTGTTTTTATATCAAAACCTTTACCATCATCTTCCACTGTTACTGATACAGTTTTTTCTGTTGATGAATATTGCGTTTGCACTAAAACATTTGTAGCCGCTGCATGTTTAATGGCATTATTCACCAGTTCCTGTACGATGCGGTAAATGGTAACTGCTGTTGTCTGTTCTATATTGGCTTCATGCATTGCTATTGAATGATATTTTGTATGAATAACCCCGCTACTATTTATCTCACTACAAAATTCTTTCAATGCAGTATCCAGCCCGTATTTCACTAATACTTCGGGCATCATGTTATGTGCCACACGGCGCATTTCTTTGATAGAACTGTCAAGCATGTCAATGCTGCGTTCAAAAGCCTGTGCATTATCAGGCGTCATAATTAAATTTCCTTTCATGTTGTTAAGAGAGTGTTTTATGCCACTGAGCATTCCGCCTAAACCATCATGCAGGTCTTTAGCGAGACGGGTACGTTCCTGTTCTTCACCTTTGAGTACGGCTTCAGTAGCGGTGAGATGTTTTTCTGTTTCTAATTCATCAATTTTTGCCTGTTGCAGGCGTTGACGGTTTTTGTAATTGCGGTAACTCAATATTGAAATTAATAACAACGCTAAAGCGCTGCCTGCAAAAACATAGTTAAGTGTATTCTTTTGCCTGAGTTGTGTTTTTTGTAATTGAATCTGTGCTTCCTTCTTCTGTGTTTCAAACTTTTTTTCAATCATCAAAGTTGTATTCTGCATTTCTTCTCCAGTCAGTTGGTTTTCTATAACCTGTGAACTATCCAGGATTTTTTCTGCACCAACAATATCCTGCATAGCAAACAAAATATTTGACAACACTTTCATGCCTTCCACCTTTTCAGTTTTTAAATCCATGCTGTCGGCAATTCTTAATGACTCAGAAACATACGCTTTTGCTCTTGCAAAATCTTTTTTTAACAGGTAAAGAAATGCTATACCTCTTCCTGAAATCACTTCTCCTTCCTTATCACCTAATTCTTTACTTAGAACCAGTGATTTTTCATAAAAAGGCTGCATGCCATCTGCATCATTACGATGAAAATAAATATTACCTAATCCCAACATGCAGGTAAGTTCAAGTCTTTTAAATCCTGTTCTTTGACCAATGGCAAGCGCTTCTTTATAACATTTAATTGCTGAATCTTCATTTCTGAGCGATTGATAATTATTAGCAAGATTCACAAGCGTCTGACCAAGTTCCATTTCCTTATCATGGGTACTGAAATATTGTGCGGCCTCCTTTCCATAAGATACGCCTTTTGCAAATTGGTTCAGCTTCCAATAAACGTTTTGCATCAGGTCATTCATCCGGGCAACAAAATATTCATCCGGCATTTTTTCAAAATAGTTTTTTGCTGTTTCGTAATAAAAGGCAGCACTATCATATTGCCCTAAATAATTAAAACAGTTGCCGGTATTGGCTGTTGCTTTCGCTATCAATAAATCATCATTCAATTCTTTGGAAATTTCAATAGCCCTTTTATTGAGTAATATTGAACTGTCGAATGCTCCTCTCAGGTTCAGTATCTCTGTATAGTTGGCTATAAATTTTACAACACCTCTTTTATAATTCAACTTCCTGCTTAAATCACGTGCGAGCAGATAATAATGGCCTGCCGTGTTGGGGTCATTGTATTCATACTGGTTGCCTATTTCTATATATAGAAAAACTTTTGCTGAATCCTCCTTTGCATTTCGCAATAAATTTTGCAAGCTGTCTATACTCACCTGTTGTGCAATTGAATAATATGACGACAAGCATGCTATTAATATGGTTACAAATTTTTTCATTTCAGCAAAATACTTCATCCGGATTTACAAATAAAGAATGAAAGAGGAATTGTTGTACTCATCTTTTTTAATGATTTTTTAGGGTAATGCCACGAATGCACGAATGTTTTTTTGTTTTAATTGATTTTTTTTTGGTTAGAGGAGATTTTGACCAATAATAGGGCAATACCACGAATGCACGAATGTTTTTTTGTTTTAATTGATTTTTTTTGGTTAGAGGAGATTTTGGCCACTATTGCACCAATGCGCTAAGGTTAATTCTTACTCCTTGTGATGCTTTGTGCCTTTGAAACTTCGTGATCAAAAGAAAAAATCATCTTTTTTAATGATATCCCGGACTTAACCTCTCTTATACTTTTACACTTCATTAAATCAAAAAATAAAAAACACACAGGTATGAAAAAAGTATATCACCTCTTAGCAATTGCCCTTTTGCAGTTCGTGTATTTTGGCGCCAGCGCCAACGTTTGGCGTGTAAATAATAACCCTGGAGCCAGTGCCAACTTCTCTACTCTTGATGCAGCAGTAAACGATGCTTCTGTAGTAAATGGCGATACGCTTTATATTGAGGGCAGCGCTACAAGTTATTATGATGCCACAATCAGTAAGCAGCTTACTATCATTGGCACAGGTTACTTCCTAGACACTTCTGATGTGAACTATCCTGCAAACCCGGGATTGCAATACAACAAATACAGTTCCGTTATACGCAGCATTAACTTAATTGACGGAAGCAGTGGTTGCAAGTTTATAGGTATTGTTTTTGCCAATGGTACTATCTACGGTTCGGTTTGGAATAATATAACGTTTGAGAAGTGCGATATAGCAGAGAGTTTTATAACACCTGACGCAAGTAATAGCGGGCTTACCATCAGGAAATGTATTATTCTTGGTGCAACGTTGACTTGCAACTCCGGTTCGCTTACTGATTTCACCTGCGAGAATAATATTTTTACCGGCTTCTGGGCTTCACCAAACTTAGTTAACCTCAGTGGAAGCAATAACATTTTCCGCAACAACAGTTTTGATTCCCCGGGCATTTCTAATATAATGTCTATCTCTAACTGTTATGTCGCTAATAATATTTTTGCAAACAACAACGGGACACCTGTAAATTTTACCAATTGTAATATTAAAAACAACCTGTTCCAGCAAAACCAGGCACTTCCAAACAGCGCTGTAAACAACCTGATAAATGTAGATATGTCCACAGTATATGTTGGTGGCACTACAGGAAGTATTGATTCACGTCTAATGTTGAAACCAGGTTCACCTGCTATTGCTGCAGGTGTTACAGTCGGAAATGTTGTAACTCCTGATTGTGGCGCTTTTGGTGCAACTGATCCATACAAACTTTCAGGCATTCCTGCTATACCAACAATATATAGCATTACTGCCCCAACTTCTATTCCATCCGGCACCAATTCGATGAACGTTAGCTTTAGCACAAGGAATAATAATTAATCATTAAACTGTCGAACGATAATTATCAGGACTTAAAAGATATTGTGATGAAAAAAATTATAACCATCATTCTGATACTACCTGCACTATGGGCAAAAGCACAGGACCCATCATATCCTGCTGTTCCTGCTGCTGCCGGCAATATTGTTGCTGCAGAGTATTGGATTGATACAGACCCCGGTGTGGGTAACGGTACAGCTATTCCTGTATCTCCTGGTGTTGATATTGCGAATACAGTTGCAACAATCAATACAACCGGTTTGAGCAATGGCATACATCGGTATGGTTTACGGACAAAAAGTGCAGATGGAATATGGAGCCTTACAAACATCCAGGAGTTATTAGTTGATTATAACCCTACCTATGCACAGCCACCCGCAACGATAACTGATATTGTTGCTGCAGAATATTTTATTGATACAGATCCCGGTGTGGGTAATGGCACACAAATATCAATAACACCAGGCCAGGATATTTCAAATATCAATATTGCTGCAAATACAACAGGCCTAAGTAATTCAACACACTACCTGTTTCTGCGGAGTAAAAACAGTAATGGCGTATGGAGTTTAACTAATATTCATGCATTCCTGGTGAATACTGATTTTAGTTATCCACCGGCACCTGCAGCTCCAGGTAATATCATTTATGCAGAATATTTCTTTGATACTGATCCCGGTTTTGGAAATGGTAACATTATTTCTATCACACCAGGTGTAGATTTAAACAATGTCAGCTTTTCAGCAAATACCAGTGGGTTAAATGATGGCACACACACATTGTTTATAAGAAGCCTGGATGACTGGAGTATTACCAACTTTGTTTCATTTACGAAGGGAAATGTTTTAGCTGTCAACCTGCTTGAATTTACTGCTGTTGCAAGCGGCAACGATGTTTTGCTCAACTGGCAAACTGCAACAACAGAACTTAACGATAAAATGATTTTACAAAGGAGTAATGATGGAGTACACTTTTCAGATATTATAACTGTAAAATCAAAAGCCGTTCCATCTTCATATAATTACAAGGATGAAAAACCTTTTAATGGCAAAAATTATTATCGCATTAAAATAGTGGACAAAGACAATGTTGTTACATATTCCTCAACCGCATTGGTGAATATTGAAACGAATGGAGTTATTGCATTGCAAGCTTATCCTAATCCTGCAACAGACAAACTGTATCTGAAAATAACGGGCACAGTTGAACCCGGTGCACAAATCAGTATTTGTAATTTGAATGGCAAGGAAGTGATAAGACAACAACTGGTTGCACAGAACCAGTCAATCAATTTATCAGGATTGAGTAATGGGGTATATCTTCTTCGTTTTACAAATGGTCATCAACAACAAACAATTAAAATAGTGAAACAGTGATGATGAAATTTCAAATAAAAAAGTTGTTGAAATAATTCGCAAAAAAATTAACCACTAAAACCAGGGCACGAAAAGACACTTTGTTAAACACAGTGTTGATTCGTGCCTTTTATTAGTGATTCGTGATAAAAAACCAATTGCAACCACAAAGACACGAAGGCACTATGGTTTACTAAGTTTTTTCTTTGTGTTGCTTTGTGTCTTTGA
>CAYNTP010000035.1:0-39015 GCA_964400415.1 uncultured Parafilimonas sp. | reverse complement strand
CCTTTCAATACCAGTTCCTGCATATCGTTACCATAATTTTCATAACTGGATGTAACCACTTTATCACCAGGTTGCAAACCACTCAGCACTTCATAATAATCAGTATTCTGGTTGCCCAATTGTATATTCACTTTATAAGCCTTGCTGCCATCAGCATTTACTTTATAAATCCAGTTGCCACCTGTGCTTTCATAAAACCCACCTCTTGGTAACAATATTGCAGTACGTTCATCACTTAATGCAAGCAATATCTGTAAAGTCTGTCCACGCCTGATACCTTGCGGCACTTTACCAACAAATTCCATATCCACCTGGAAGCGGCCATTGGTAACCTGGGTATAAACTTTTTTTATTTCAAGCACATAATTGCTATCGGCAAAAGTGAAAGTACCACGCAACCCTGTATATATCCTCGAGATATAATGTTCATCAATATCCACACGCACTTTATATCCACCCATCACATCTATCTGGCCAAGCCTTTCACCTTTATTTTTGCTTTGCCCCACTTCTGCATCGAGCGATGTTAACTGTCCGTCAACAGGTGCCCTCACAATAAGGTCTCCCACTTTTTGCTGCATGATGGCCAATGCTTCCTGCGAACCCTTGTAAGATTGTTTGTCCTGTTTTTCCTGTTGTGAACGTGATACAGAATCCTGTTGCAATATCTGTTGGGTAAGCTGTTTCTTTTTCAGGTAATAATTATAATCGTTTTCTGCTTTTTTATATTCCTGCAACCCGATAGCATTTTGTTTATACAAATCTTTATCAAGGTTGTAAATACGTTCAGCCTCTTTATATTCACTTTCCACATCTGCCATTGCATTTTGTTTGCTTACCGTATTTTGCAAAGCAGCATTCTGGTTAATCTGCATTTGTGTCAATGTATTATACACTGTGTTTTGCTGCGCCATCATGTTCATCAGCAAATCTGTATTTGATAAGCGAAGAATAGGCTGGCCTTTTTTCATCATTGTTCCATCATCCACATATCTTTCTTCTACACGCCCACCTTCTACTGCATCAAGATAAATAGTTGTCTGTGGTAAAACAATACCATTGACCGGTATGTTTTCCTGGAACTTACCTTTTGTAATTGTACTGATGGTGATGCGGTCCGTGTCCACATTTAACTTACTGCCGCCACTGGTGAAATAATAACTTGCCCCAATCAATAAAACAATACCTGCTACTATAGCAATCGTCATTATTTTTTTCGTTGTCCATTTTTTCTTTGGTATGACTCTATCCACTTTACTTTATTTATTACATTAATTTAACGGTAACAGTATTAAAAAAACCTGTCTTTATTTTTTTACAGGCACAATCACAACAGGAATCTTCTTTTTTTACCTGTCTGCTGTTAGAAGCATATAAAGCAACAATAACGCAAGTTAAAAGAAGGCCCATCAGTAAAAAAGGTCTTGTTGTCCCCCAAATCATTTTTATTCGTGTTTTCATATAAAACCTTTGTGCCAATGATAAAGAAAGCGAAATGCCACTTTATAATCAGATTGAAAAACAAGCATTTACAACTATCCCGGAGAATGGTATTGTTCGTTTGTGTACAAAAACTGTCCGGTTTTGATACACAACCGGGATGCAAAAAACAACCGATGGTTAAAAACCAATATTTTAGCATTATGGTATAAAGTTGTAAGCGTAATATATGCCTGTAAGTTGCACAAGGCAAAATAGTTAGCATGAAATAATTCTAAAATAAAAAGAACAAGAAAAATGAGTTTGAAAAACATATCAGTATTAGTCATAGATGATGACCCGGATGTATTGATTGCAGTGAGGTTGTTATTGAAAACGGAAGTCAAGAAAGTAGTAACAGAAAAGAACCCCGAAAACATTCCTGCATTGTTGCGGGAAAATAATTTCGAACTCGTCTTGCTTGATATGAATTTTAAGTCTTCCATTAATACAGGCAATGAAGGTATCTATTGGCTGAAACGTATCAGGGAAATAAACAAAGAAGTTGCAGTCATAATGATTACTGCTTATGGTGAAATTGATTTGGCAGTCCGTTCACTGAAAGAAGGCGCTTCGGATTTTATAGTTAAACCGTGGCATAATGAAAGGTTGATTGCAAATATTGAAGACATAGTAAAAAAGAATAAAAAAGTTTCTGGCGCTTCAAAAGAAAATGCTGAAAACCTTACCGGCACAGAATTACTTGCAGAAAGTGAAGCCATGCAGAATATTTTTTTCAAGATAGAAAAGATTGCACCTACTGATGCCAACATTTTAATTCTTGGAGAAAACGGAACAGGTAAAGATTTGGTGGCAAAAGCAATACACCAGAAATCACTAAGAGCAAAACAACCTTTTATCAAAGTGGATGTGGGCGCATTGACAGAAACACTTTTTGAAAGCGAATTGTTTGGCCATAAGAAAGGTGCATTTACTGATGCCAGGGAAGACCGCGTAGGAAGGATTGAAGCTGCCAATGCTGGCACTTTGTTTTTAGATGAAATAGGAAATATCAGTTTGCAGCAACAGGCAAAACTATTAACTGTATTACAAAACAGACAGGTTACAAGATTGGGAACCAACCAACCTATTGAAGTGGATATACGGTTGATATGTGCAACCAATGTTCCGTTGCAGGAACTTGCCAATGAAAGCCGGTTCAGGAAGGATTTAATCTACCGCATCAATACAGTAGAAATTACTTTGCCTCCTTTAAGGCAGAGAAAAGAAGATGTGCTGTTGCTGGCAAAACATTTTGCAAAACAATATGCAGCCAAATACAGGAAGCCTGCCATTGAACTGGACAAATCAGCCCTGGATAAATTAATGAAATATCCCTTCCCGGGCAATGTGCGTGAATTGCAATATACCATGGAGCGAGCCATCATCATGAGCGATGATGAAGTGCTGGGAGAAAAAGATTTACTGTTCTCCCCCATCGAAAATACCGTTACGTTACCAGCAGAAGATGATGACATGAAACTAAGCACCATAGAAAAAAATACCATACTGAAGGTTATAGAAAAACATAACGGCAATATCACCAAGGCGGCAAAAGAATTAGGGTTAACAAGAACAGCTTTATACAGGAGGTTAAGCAAATATGATATCTAACTTACCGGGCATAAGATTAATTTTCCGCATCATGTTGCTGGCAGTGGAGCTATTTGCTGCCGGCTACCTGTTTTTCAGCCACCAACCATTATGGGGCTCCATTGCCATAGTTATTGCTTTTTTTCAATCATATAATTTATATGATTTCCTGAGGAAAGCTCAGGCAGAAGTAACACAGTTTGTTGAAGGCGTGCAATACCGGGATTTTTCCAGGCATTATGATGTAAACCATGCACCTGCAGAAGTACAATCACTTCGCAAAGGCTTTAACGATATTAATTCAGCTTTTAAAGTGATAAGCCTCGAAAGGGAAACACAATACCAGTATCTTCAAAAGATTTTAGAGTTGGTGGATACAGGCATCCTTTCTTATGAAATTGAAACAGGTAATATAGTCTGGATGAATGAATCATTGAAAAAACTTTTAAAAATCCCTTATTTAAAAACCATACAATCTTTAGATAAACGTGATGCTGCTTTATGCACAAAGGTGGTGAACCTCAAGCCTGGTGAAAGTACAATTTCAGATATACATATTGACAGGAACACACTCAAAATACTGATAGCAGCGACAGCTTTTCAAACCAATAATAAAAGGTTTAAACTCATAGCATTTCAAAATGTAAATGAAGCATTGGATGAAACAGAAAGCAAAGCCTGGCAGAAACTGCTGCGCGTAATGACGCATGAGATTATGAATTCAGTGGCGCCAATTTCTTCCCTTGCAGATACTTTAAAAAACAGGCTGCAACATACTTCTGAACTGTTCAATGACGATAGTGGAACACTTGAAGACCTTTCTCTCGGGATGGAGACAATAAAACGCAGAAGTGAAGGCTTGCTGAAATTTGCTCAAACTTATCGTAACCTGAATATGATAACCGCACCCAACCTGCAGCAATTTTATGTCCGCGACCTTTTCAAAACACAGGAAAGATTAATGATGCCGACTTTACAACAAAAAAATATTGAACTGGAAATAATATTAAAAGACCCTGAACTGAAAATAGAAGCAGACATTAACCTGATAGAACAGGTGCTGATTAATCTTATGTTGAATGCTATGGAAGCAGTGAAAGAAAGCCCGCATCCCAAAATCATTTTAACTGCAGCACAGAACGCGAATGGCAAGGCAATCATAAAAGTAGTTGATAACGGTAGCGGTATTGACGATGAGGTGCTCGATAAAATTTTCATCCCGTTTTTCAGTACTAAAAAAAGTGGTAGCGGCATTGGCTTAAGTTTATGCAAACAAATTATGATGCTGCATAAAGGCAATATCCATGTGCAAAGTGTGAAGGGCGAAGGCACAGCATTTATATTGCAGTTTTAATTTTATTACAAAGCAAACTTTATTTGGAAAAATCCAACATTTAATTTTCTGCAATAGTTTTTATAAAACGAAATAAAACATAGGTATCAAATCCCCAACACTTCTTTCAACCTGCTATATCCGGCTTTGCTGGCAGGTAATTTGGAGCCGGTACTCAACAACACAATATGATTGTCTTTGTCATAAGCATCAATGCGTGTTATCAGTTGGGTATTTACAATGTAAGAACGATGGATGCGTACAAACTGCAATGATTGTAAAGTTTGTTCGAAATAGCCCATAGTTTTCTTTTTCAGGAATGAACCTTCTGCAGTAAAAATTTTTACATAGTCGTCTGCTGCTTCAAGATACTGGACCTGCGAAACAGGAATAATTTTTATTTTACTTCCATCTTTAACTACTACCCTGTTTTGCTGAACAGGTGATTGCGCTGCGGTTTCCAACACCGCATCTGTATTAGGTGAAAATGTTTTTTTCTGGCCAAGAAATTTCTGAACAGCTTTATCAAACCTGTTTTTGCTAAATGGTTTTAATAAATAATCAACTGCATTACTTTCAAATGCCCTGATGGCATATTCATCAAAAGCAGTTGTGAATATAACTGAAGGTGGGTTATCAATTAATTCAAGCATTTCAAAACCATTAATCTTTGGCATTTGTATATCGAGGAAAATAACATCAGGCTGGAATTGCTGAATGGCTTTCAAACCTTCAAAACCATCACCACATTCTGCTGCAATATTTATATCAGGATATTGCTGCAGGTATTCCTTCACAATACTCCTAGCCAATGGTTCATCATCAATAATAATTACATTCATACTCTTTAAAATAATTTATGGTGTAGCAACATCTTTATTGACAACTTGCGGAATGATGATTGTTGTTACAAAACAATCATCCACCTTTTCTGTTGTCAGAAGGTCATTTCTTGCAAACAATAAAAATAACCTTCTTTTTATGGAAGCAAGCCCGAAACCCGTACCTTTTAATGGCGGTGCAGTTGCAGCATCAAACGGGTTTCGCACTGCAATTTCGAGCATATCATTTTTCTTTTTTGCAATGATACTAATGGTTACATCACCGGTTGTATCATACAAGCCAAACTTAATGGCATTTTCAACAACAGGTTGCAACAACATGGCAGGCAATAATAATTCCAATGTATCATCATCAAAAGAAATATTTGTCTGCAGCCTATGCCCAAAACGAACTTTTTCAATTTCAAGATAAAGCTGCAGGTATTGCATTTCTTCATTGAAACTGTTCATTTGTTTTTCATCTTTTTTTAATGTGCCCCTTAAAAATTCGCTCAACTGGTTAATCATGTGCCTTGCTTTTTCAGGTTGCATACCGGTTAAAGCGCTGATGGAATTAAGGCTGTTAAATAAAAAATGTGGTTGCAATTGTTGTCTCAACTTAAACAATTCAGCATCTTTTAAAAACCTCTCAGTATCCAGTTTCCTTGCCTCTGTTTCCTCTTGTTCTTTTTGTGTGTACCACAACATACTTATAAGTGTCATACATGTTATAACAAGAAACGCATTGGTAAAACGGAGCAACTCAGAATGTTCCAGCATTTCAAAGTAAGCTGTATTTTCTGTGATAACGAGTTTCAAAACCAGTTTGCTGAGCAACAACCATATTGTACTAAGTGAAGATGCAACAATTAAAACATACCATAATTTATCTTTTTTAGGCAGGTAATATTTCATGTTCATTGTAATTAATAAACAACATGCCGCTAAAAGAATATTACTGGTGATGCCATCAGTCAATGCGATGGAAAAGGGCAAACCATATTTGTTCAAAATAATAGTTTGCAATTCTATCCATATAAACAACCATGCGCCAAACGCAACCCTGAATTTTATGTCAGCAGTTAATAATTGCATTTTAGTTTAAATAGGCTGCCTGTTCAAGACTGTGTTGTTGCAGCAGGTTTGCTTTTTGTTTTACATTATTCATATACAATTTTGCATCATCTTCTTCTTTAATCTGTGAATATATTTCAAGACCATCATTGAAATTATTCACTTCAAGCAATTCAGTAACATCAAGGAATTTCCAATGAACAGGTTTATCCTGGATATTCAGGAAATTATCCTGTTCGCGGTGGCCTAACAACCTTGCTTTTTGAAAAGCCTGGAAAGAATCATCTGCCTTTATGAGGCGCAATTGTTCATCAAACTGTGGTGTATGCTGCCCATCGCCGCAAATGATGCGATAAACAATTTTAGCTAAGTACCATTTCATAAAAAGGAATTTTTATAAGTTAGAAATAACGACTAATAATTTGTAATATCAATACCACCAAAAACTGCTGTGCCTTGTATCACCAGCACTTTTGAAGGGTCTGTTGTAAAATTCTGTACCCTTCTTTTATCTTCAACGCTGCCAAATGCAGCTGTATTTTCAAATTTTATATCCCAGTGTGAAGGCACAATAATTTTAATGCCACCAAATACTGCTGTAGCATCAATAATAGCCCTGCCTTGTATGTCTGCCTGTGTGAGGTCTAATTCTGAACCACCCATAAAACTGGTGATATCACCACCTTTAAAATTTTTTGATAATACAACTTTTTTTGAACCACTGAAAACAGAAGTCATATCAATAAACTCACCATCCACCTGCTGTGCCTGCTCATTAACGTTCTGTGCTTTGTTCCCGATATATTCAGAATTTTTATTTCTCTCAAATTCTCTCCATTGTTCCCTTTTCCATTGACCATGTTTTTTGCGATGAAGCAAAAAAAATAAACCGATAAAAACCAAAACAAAAGGAGCAGTATATCTGTCAAGATTTAATGAAGGCATTTGCTGGTTTAGCAAAGAATAAATACCCCAACCCATAAGGAATACCCATGCAAAACCCCTGAAATCATGTTGGATACCTATTGCCAGGCCAATACCAATTATCAGGACAGGCCAGGTAAAAAACCATGATGGTAAAAAACTCAGGCCAGCTTTATCAGCAAATAAAAGGATGCCACCTGCAATGAGGACTAACCCGAGGATGGCTTTATTTTTTGAAGGATTTCTCCTGTAATTATCGTTTTCCATTATTTTAATCTTAATACAACAAAACTATGTTTGTAATAAATACAAGTAAAGTGTAAGTAGGCTTATTCATCGCAGCAGTAGGTAAATTATGGAAAATAATAGGTGAATGAATCTAAGATTACCAGTATGTTGTTTGTAATTTCTCAAAACAATATACTTTTATGCAAAATCAGAATAAATATGAAGAAAGTTATTGTTTCAATGGTCGTATGTTCAATCGTTTTATTTTCCTGCAGCTCCAATACCCAACAAACAGTCAATAACAACAACACATATACTGCTCCAGATGATGCAGCTATTAAAAAAGCAGTTGATGATGCTTATGCTTCCCTCACTTATAAAAAGGGTAATGATGCAAAACTGGATAGCATCAGCCAATACTTTATACCGCAGGCAACATTGATAAACTTTATTGGTGATACTGCACAGATTTTATCAATCAGTGATTTTGTAAAAGCTTTTAAGAACTATATTAAAACAACCAATATCCAGACATTCAGAGAAGTAGAAATTTATGGAAGGACAGACCAGTATGGGAATATTGCACAAAGGATAAGCTCATATAAATCTTATGTAAACAGTCCTGATTTTGTGAAGGAAAGAGGTGTAAACAGTTTCCAGTTAATAAAGACTCCACAAGGCTGGAAAGTTTCAAGTATCATCTGGCAGGTAGAAAAAACAGGGCATGATATACCACCCTATTATTTAGGACAATAACAACTATTTATTCTCAGCATCAAACTTTGCTTTCACTGCATCAAGGTGGTTGATGAATTTTTGTATATCCTTATCATAACCATATTTAATGTCGCTAAGTGGATTTTGCTCTGCATCGGTAAACATGTATAAAGGCTGTGCATTAAAACCGAATTTCGTTATTTCATAATCCAGGTTTTTATCACCATAAGTGTTGATGGCTTCACCTTTCTTGTTGGTATATTTTTTATCAGCAGGAAGTTCTGTTGGTTCATCAACATATAAACTCACCAATACAAAATTATCCCTGATGCGTTGCAATACCTGTGGGTCGCTCCACACTTCTGCTTCCATCTTGCGGCAGTTGGCACAAGAGTAACCGGTAAAGTCAAGCATCATTGGTTTATGCAGAGCTTTTGCAGCAGCAATGCCCTCATCCAAATCAAAATAAGCTGTAAGCCCATGAGGCGCCGAAATTTTATCAGCAAATAATTTCGGAGGTTGCGCTGCATTATTTAGTGTTTTCTGTCCGGAAGTTGTTACACCGTTTGATTGAATATTATACAAATTAAAATCCTGTGTATATTCAGGTGGCAGCCATCCACTCAAAGCTTTTAAAGGCGCTCCCCATAAACCGGGAACCAGGTATAATGCAAAGGTGAAAGATGCAATTACAAAGAACAACCTTGTAATGGTTATATGTTTTAATTCACTATCATGATAGAATTTAATTTTTCCCAAAAGATATAATCCTAACAATACTGCCAATACAATCCATAATGCAATAAATATTTCACGGTCCAGTAAGCGCCATTTGTAAATGAGGTCAACATTGCTCAAAAATTTTAATGCTAATCCTAATTCAATAAATGCGAAACTCACCTTTACAGTATTCAACCATCCACCACTCTTTGGCATCGAGTGTATTAATGAAGGAAATAAAGCCAGCAATGTAAAAGGCAAAGCAAGACCTGTTCCAAATCCAAACATGCCTCCTATCGGCCCGGACGAAATTCCTTCTGAAGATAAATAACTCAACAGCTGTCCAGCAAAAATGCCGGTGCAACTGAATGAAACAATCACCAAAGTAAGCGCCATAAAAAAAATACCTGTATATCCTTTTTTACCTGCAAGCTTATCTGTTTTAGTTGCCCATGATGAAGGCAAGGTTATTTCAAACAAACCAAAAAATGAAATAGCAAAAATTACAAATATTGCAAAGAAGAGCAGGTTGGTTACAGGGTGCACTGAAATCCTGTACAGTATAGTATCACCAAAAAACATTGTGAGTAAAGTGGTAGGTATGCCATAAATCAGGATGATACAAAGCGAATAAACCAATGCGTTTTTGATACCCTGTTTCCTACTCCCAAAGTGATGCATGAAATATGTGATGGTAACAGGGAACAAAGGATACAGGCAGGGTGTAAATGCTGCAATGATACCTGTTACTAATCCTATCAGGAAAAAACCCCACAACCCTTTTGATTCATGTTCATTGTTTGTTGCCTCAGCCACTGAAGTTTTATCCGGATGAACTGTAACATCAAATTTCTCTTCACCACTTGGAAATTCATCACCCTGTTTTCCAAGCCATGCAAACGAACCTTTGATAACTGCGCTATCGCTGCTGTTGATTTGGAAAGGGTAAGAAAATGTTGCAGAATCAGTATAGCCATGTAAAGTAGTGCCTAATGCTGCATCATCAATTGTTTTGATATTGGATGATTCAACCAGGCTGCTATCATGCAATTGTTTTACAGAGCCACTATCTAAATTTAATATTGAAATAAAAGCATCATCTGCACTTGTTGGTTTTGCAGAAAATAGAAAAAACCCTGTATCCACTTTTGCTTTTACAACAAGATAAACAAGCGAATCATTTTTTCTTTCAGATGAAAAGGAAAGCTTTACCCGACCATTTTGTGCAAAAGAAAAATTACCTGCAACCAGGAAAAGCAGAAAGGGTATAATTTTTTTCATTCCCACAAATTTTGGGTGCTACAAAAAGAACCTGAAAAAATTTTATCCAAGATTAAATGTATTAATTCAGTTGTACAGTGAAAGGAATGGTCTTTGGTGGAAGGCACATCTTATCATTACAAACCATATATTTAATTGTACCGGATAAATTTGTCTTTACAGGAGATTTTAATTTTACTGTTTGAGTAAATGTTACTGAGTTAGAATAATATTTTACATCAACACCAAAAATATCATCCTTCTCTGTATAGAGTTTACCTTTTTCAACTGTATTGCCTTCCAAAACAAGCAATGGGTTTCTTTTAAAATCAAATGAAGTAGGAACCGGGCCGCCGCCGGGTGTGTTCATTGAATAAATATGCCATTCAGGAGGTAAAGTGGCAGAAATATTTACAGTATATTCTTTATCATTCTTTTTAACTGCATTGTAATTCCATTTAACAGGATCCTGCACCTGTGCAAGAAGAATGTTTGCCATAAAAATACAAGCAACTGCTACAAAGATTTTTTTCATTATCTGTTTTTTAATTTAATCCTAATTCACTAAATATTTTTACACCATCAGTATTACCTAATGTTGCAGATGAAGCCCTTTCAGGGTGTGGCATCATACCAAAAACATTACCTTGTTTATTACGGATGCCTGCAATATTTCTTACTGCATGATTAGGGTTAGAAAGTTTATCTACCTTTCCATTTTCATCACAATAGTAATACAATACCTGGTTATTATTTTCCAATTCATCCAATGTTTTTTCATCTGCAAAATACCTGCCATCGCCATGCGCTACGGGTATTTTATAAACATCACCTGCTTTATTTTTCAAATGGATGTTTTTGCAAACAAATTGCTGGTTCCCGTTGGGTAATAATGTACCCGGCAATAAACCACTTTCGCATAATATCTGGAAGCCGTTGCAAACCCCCAGCACTTTACCGCCTTTGTTGGCAAAAGCTATCACGCTTTGCATCATCGGGCTTAACTGTGCAATTGCACCGCAGCGCAGGTAATCTCCAAAAGAAAACCCGCCTGGCAATACAATACAATCATCAGTTGAAAACATACTGAGGTCTTTATCCTTATGCCACAACATTATCACTTCTTTTTTCAGGTCATGTTCAAGGGCATCCTTCATATCCCTGTCACAGTTGGAACCGGGGAAAACAACAATTCCGAATTTCATTGATTGATTCAAATTAAATAAAGAGTAAATTTTTGAAAAGCCATCAACGCTACAAAAATAGCAAGAACTTCTATTAAGATTTACTTAATACTTTGCCAGCCAGTTATTATAAATATCCAATGCCAGTAATAACCAGAAAAATACAGCCGGAAAAATATTACGGTTATTGGCAAATGCAAAGCCTGTATAACAAGCTGCCGGCACCATCAATAAGTATAATAACATCGGGAAAGCACCAACAATAAAAAACAATGCCGGCAAAAGAAATATTAAAGCAATTAAAAAAACAGACCAGCTTTTTCTTACATGTATCAGCACACTTTTACCTGAACCCTGCACTGCAATAATTCCCCAACATACAGACAAACCTGCTACAACAAATGACACAATTATAAGCTTTGGCAACAGCGGTAGTGATGTTGCATTAAATAATGATTGAACTGGTGGAAGCAATGCAAATTGGTTTGTTAAAAACAAATATCCTGTCAAGAAGTATGCAGGTGTCAGTATGCCGAACAACAAAACAAACCATTCTGCAATATTAAACGGCCTGATGATAGCTAAAGCAATAAAAGCAATGATGACCAGAGGCAAAGAAGGGAAATATAGCACAATGCTTAAACCTACAAGTAAACCAAAATTATAAATTGATGTTTTAGGATTTGGAGCAGCATATAACCTGGCTGCACCAAACAATATCCAGATAAATAAATTGCATGCAAATAATGCCGGAGTAACCGCATTCAACTGTGGCATCAATGCAGTAAACAATAAGAATGCAAGCGCAGGCGTATAAGATTGCTTAGGCATCATCCTTAAGATGTTCATCATGAAATTTAACTGCAATGCCAGTAAAAAAATAATTAATACATAGATTAAGGAAATACTGTAAGCCTGCACATTGAGCAATGGTTCCAGGATGTAATAAAAAAAACCATCACCTGGTTTAATCAAAACAGATGGTGGTTCTATCAATGAAAAAAAATGTAAACCAAAACAAACAACAATCAGCCAGAATATTGCTGCCGGGGATTTTTCTTTGAATAATGATACCACTTGATTTGCTTAAAATTCAATTTTAGCGAAGCAAAGATAATTCCTGTATTGACAAGGCACTAATACTTCATGGCTGCTTACCTGCTTTGTATAACGAGGCATAAACTGGTAACCCTTGTCAAGATTGGGTAGCGTTGGCGCTTCAACTTTTTTACCATCTGGTGTTACAGTTTCTGATTGTAATATCAGAGTCCTTTTTTCAATCTGATTAAACAGGAAGTCAATTTTACCGGGAGTTACAAATGTGCCATAGCCAATAAAATTATCAGAGTTATCATCATATTGAGATTTAGGGATGATAGCAGTCCACTCCACAGATGATGTGGAATCAAAAGACATGATAGCAACATTATCTGCATAGTACCTTGTCATCTGGTTTTGATAACCATAACTATAAGGACCTATCCAGGGATAATAAGTATAACCAAAAGGGCTGCCATAGAGAAATGAATTAGAATTATACCAATAAGGGCTGCCATACATATAATCCCACCTGTTGCTGTAAACCCCGCGATTGGAAGTATAAGCAGACTCTGACATAATAACGAATCCACCGTCTTTACGCATCACAATTTTTTGCAGAAAATAATCATTAAAAGCTGACCTGCTCGAACCCTGGCTTTTGGCATTACTTTTCAATTGATCATTAAATACAAATTGTTTTGCGCTTATAAATGACCTTGAATCCTTATCCCATAGCACACAATATATACCATCAATATTCCCCCTTTTCTGGTTGGCATAGAAACTGGTTATAAGAATATGCCTGTTAACATTGTCCACCTTAAGCCTTATATCATCCAGGTATATTTTAGGCATTTGAATAGGATAATAATTAATAGTATCTAATCCTGGACCACTTACCAATAAGTATAATTGTTCAATTGTACCGGAGTTATTGTTATTTCCTGAAGCTTTTGCAAAACTCATCCATCCTTCATTATCAAGTGAAAATTCTGTAAGGAAATCAGCACGCGGCTGCATGGGGATGATCCTGGAATATTTTGAAATCAATTTTAATGAATCATCAAATAAACAATTGGTAAATACATACCTGGTTTCATTTTTACTGTTGATCTTATATATGCCAATGCGCTGTTTGTTTTCACTGTATAAAACATTATAAACTTTATTATTGGCAAAAAAGTTGATTTCAGTTGTATCCAAAACCATAGGTTCACCAATAATTTTTCCATTACCGTCAATTTTTGCTGCAGTGCAATACACAACATTTCTTCTTTGATACTGGTAAATGAAATAAAAAAAATCACGATATGCAATGATATCAGTATTGATTAATTTTTCATTCCGGGGGAGAAAATCCATGTCAGATTTATCCAGCAATTCCATATCACTGTTAAAAATACTGACCGTATAATTTGTCCGATAATGTTTATATACCAGGTAATGGTTATTCAGTTTACCAATAATTTCAAAATCAGTATTGCGCACATCATCCCTGTCAGGTTCAGAATAAGTTATTTTCTGTGCATGTAAAAAAAGCGGGAAAAAAATTACCATTGCAATAAAAGGAAAATGTTTCTTCATCATCAAAAATTCAATTCAAAACAAATGTAAGGGTTAAAAAAACTTTTCATCAAATAAAAGCATTGAATAAAAAGCCAACAATTATACAACGTTCAAGAAATTATTTCATTATACATTTGTGCCTTTACCAGAGACAAATCTTAGTGAACAAAACTATCAACAAAGTTTCAGCCGGGGGGCTGCTTGTCGCCTTAGGAATAATTTACGGAGATATTGGTACTTCACCCCTGTATGTATTTAATTCTATTGTCAATAACAGGCTGGTGGATGAGGCTTTGATTATAGGCAGTTTATCCTGCATCATCTGGACTATCACATTTCAGACCACGCTTAAATATGTGCTGTTAATTTTACGTGCCGATAACAAGGGCGAAGGTGGCACTTTTGCTTTATATGCCCTCGTCAGGCGGCGCAGAAAATGGCTGGTGGTACCTGCAATGATAGGTGGTGCCTCCCTTTTGGCAGATGGTATCATCACACCTCCTATTTCAATTACTTCTGCTATTGAGGGGCTTAGAAATATTTCAGTATTGAACGATATATCGGTGGACACTATCATGTATATCGTGCTGATTATTTTGTGTATATTTTTCTTTTTACAACAATTCGGAACAGGTTCTATTGGCAGGCTTTTTGGACCTATAATGTTTATATGGTTCACAATGATTGCAGTGTTGGGATGTATTCATTTGTTGGATGATCTCACCATCTTCAGGGCATTTAATCCATATTATGCCATTCATTTTCTTACTCATTACAAAGGGTCATTTATATTATTAGGTGCAGTATTCTTATGTACAACTGGTGCAGAAGCATTATACAGCGACCTGGGTCATTGCGGAAGAGGCAACATCAGGGTTTCATGGACTTATGTTAAGATTTGTCTCTTGTTGAATTATATCGGGCAGGGTGCATATTTACTGGGACATCGTTCCGGTTTATTAGTGACCCCTGAATCAAGGGCGCTTTTACACTTAAACACTTTTTATGACTTAATGCCTGACTGGTTTGTACCCATTGGAGTAATTGTAGCAACAAGTGCTGCAATAATTGCAAGCCAGGCAATGATTGCCGGCTCATTTACATTAATAGGTGAAGCTCTTCGATTAAATCTTTGGCCAAAACTCAAAGTGAAATATCCGTCAGAAGCCAAAGGGCAATTGTTTATACCCGCATTGAATATTTTGATGTTTATCGGATGTACGGGTGTGGTTATTTATTTTAAGGAATCTAATAGAATGGAGGCCGCTTACGGGCTTGCTATTATCATCACCATGATTGCAACCACAATCCTTTTTGCTAATTTTATGGTGTTGCACCGTGTTAAAGCAATCTGGATATATTTTTTCCTCATCGTTTACCTTGCTATAGAAATTACATTCCTCGCTGCATTAGCGCATAAGTTCATGGAGGGTGGTTATATTTCAATTTTACTGGCTACAGTCAACTTTTGTATAATGTATATCTGGTATAGAAGCAGGAAAATCAAAAACCGGTATATTGAATTTGTGCGGCTTGAAAATTATATACCGATGATCGAAGAATTGAGTAATGATAAAACTGTAACCAAATATGCTACCCATCTGATATATTTAACCAGTTCTGCCAATCCAAAAGAACTGGAACATAAAATCATTTATTCCATTCTCAACAAAAAACCAAAGCGTGCAGATATTTACTGGTTTGTACATGTTGAAACAATTGATGAACCTTATACAAGCCAATATAGTGTGCAGCACATTATCCCAAATGATATTGTAAGAATTGATTTCCGCCTTGGGTTCAGGGTGCAGCAAAGGATTGGTTTGATGTTCAGGAAAGTAGTGGAAGACCTGGTGAATAACAATGAGGTGAATATAACCAGCCGTTATGAGAGCCTTGAAAAAAATAATGTTGTGGGAGATTTCCAGTTTGTGGTAATGGAAAAATTTTTATCGCAGGATAATGAACTCCCCTTTCTTGAAAGAATAATTATGCAACTGCATTTCTGGATAAAAGAAGCCAGCCTGAGTGAAGAACGAGGTTTTGGTTTAGACCCAAGTTTTGTAACCATTGAAAAATTTCCTTTGATGGTTTCACAAGTTCCAAAAATATCTTTGCGCAGAATTTCGGATGAACATGATTTCTAAAATACAAATTTGTCCTTCATAATAAATCAATTTTGTGAGCAAGCAAACAGATCGGGCTACTACTGCAGGATTACTAATAGCATTAGGAATTATTTATGGAGATATTGGCACATCTCCCCTGTATGTTTTAAATTCAATAGTCAGCAACAGGGAAATTTCCGAAGCGCTTATCCTGGGTTCTCTCTCCTGCATCATCTGGACATTGACTTTACAAACCACTGTGAAATATGTTATTCTTACTTTAAGAGCAGATAACAATGGAGAAGGAGGTATTTTCAGTTTATATGCCCTGGTAAGAAGGCAAAAAAAGTGGCTGGTATTACCTGCAATGCTTGGTGGCGCAGCATTATTGGCAGATGGGATAATTACACCACCAATTTCAATAACTTCTGCTATTGAAGGGTTAAGACAAATTCCTTTTTTTTCAGGTATTACCACAAAAGATATTGTTGTAATTGTATTAATCATTTTAAGCCTTCTTTTTTTCCTGCAGCAATTTGGCACTGCATCTATTGGCAAACTTTTCGGACCGATAATGACAATATGGTTTTTGATGCTGGCCATATTGGGATTATATCACCTGGCTGATGATGTATATATTTTCAAAGCTTTGAGCCCACATTATGCTATTGAATTATTAATACAATACCCAAAAGGCTTTTGGATTTTAGGTTCTGTTTTTCTTTGTACAACCGGTGCAGAAGCATTGTATTCCGACCTTGGACACTGCGGCAAGGCCAACATCCGTGTCTCCTGGATTTTTGTAAAAACCTGTCTTATTTTAAATTACCTGGGACAAGGCGCATGGTTGCTGGCAAATCATAAAGGCACTGTAATTACCGGCGATGTTGCTGAATCTTTCAATTCATTCTTTGGCATTATGCCTCAATGGTTCAAACTGATTGGTATCATCATTGCGACTGTAGCAGCTATTATTGCCAGTCAGGCTTTGATTTCTGGTTCATTCACACTGATATCAGAAGCGCAAAGGTTAAATCTCTGGCCAAAGATGAAAATCAAATACCCTACTGAAGAAAAAGGGCAGTTGTTTATTCCCGGCGTAAATACGATGTTGTTTATTGGATGTTCTGGAATAATATTATTTTTTCAGCGAAGCAGCAATATGGAAGCGGCTTATGGTTTGGCAATTACCATGTGCATGATCAGCACTTCTATTTTGTTTGCAAATTATATGATAACACAAAGGATAAATTCACTTTGGATTTATTGTTACCTGGTCGTTTATTTTTCTATAGAAATTTCTTTTTTGATTGCTAATCTTCAGAAATTTCCACATGGTGGATTTGTAACGTTAATGGCAGGTGGCGCTTTATTCCTCGTAATGTATATCTGGTTCAGGAGCAGAAAAATCAAAAACCGTTATGTTGAATTTGTAAAACTGGAACATTATTTACCCATGATCCAGGAATTGAGCAATGACAAAACGGTGCAGAAATATTCAACTCACCTTGTGTATTTGACAAGCGCTGATAACCCGAAAGAAATTGAACATAAAATCATCTATTCCATACTGAATAAAAAACCAAAGCGGGCAGATATTTATTGGTTTGTTCATATTGATACTTTAGATGACCCATATACCTGCGAATATTTTGTGGAGCACATCATTCCAAATGATATAATCCGTGTTGAATTCCGTCTTGGTTTCAGGGTGCAGCAAAGGATAAACCTGATGTTCAGGAAAGTGGTGGAAGAACTGGTAAAAAATAATGAAGTCAATATCACCAGCCGTTATGAAAGCCTTGAACGAAATAACATAGCAGGTGATTTTCAATTTGTGGTTATGGAAAAATTCTTAAGCAATGACAATGAGTTGCCTTTTATTGAACAAATCATTATGAAGATGCATTTATGGTTGAAGGATATCAGCCTGAGTGAAGAAAGAGGTTTTGGTCTTGACCCAAGCTCAGTAACTGTCGAAAAATTCCCGCTTATTGTTTCATCAACACCTTTGGTAAAACTGGAAAGGATTTATAATGATTAAATAAATTTCCCTGGGAAAAAATCTAATCCCTCCACAAAAAAGGAAAAAGGATAAGAGATAAAACAATTATTAAAATATCAAGGCTCACCAGTAATAAAACCATTTGCCACCAGCCGGATTGTAAAGCATCACTGAATGCTTTGGTTGAAATTTTTCCAAGTAATAATAGTTGTGGAATAATAACAGGGAAACCCATTATAGCCATCAATGCTGCCTGTTGTTGTGCTTTTGCAGCAATAGCTGCGAGAAATGTAAAAACGAGCGCCAGCCCTGTGCCACCCAGGAAACTAATCAAAATAAATTTTCCAAAATAAATTACCGGGTTGCCCAACAACAAAGCAAAAATCAATAAAGTAAGCAGGCTCATCAAAAGCATCAATACCACATTGAAAATTATTTTTGCTACAACATAATTAACAGCGCCAGAGGTGGTGTAATAATACAACATCCTGCCTTTGCTATCCTGTAAAAAACTTTTAGCCACTGCATTTACAGATACAAATAATTGCACTATCCAGAATAAGGCATTCCATGTAACATCTTCAGGACGGCCTGCTGTAAAATATACTACAAAAACTGTGGATGCCACATAAAGAAGTACCCCATAAAAAGTATATTGCTGGCGTATTTCCAGTAATACATCTTTCTTTATCAATGCTGTAACCTGTTTTAATGAAGAGTTGTTCACAGGTGCAAATATATTCTGCAAATGTTTGTTTAAGGTTCTCCTTTCTAAGTTGGCATATTTATGCTTTGGGCTTATATTTGCGGCTCAAATTTTTAGCTGTGCCGGTAAAATTTACAAAAGAAACATATTTATACTGGTATGAGTTGATGCAACTCATCCGCCAGTTTGAATTAAAGGCAGAAGAAATGTATAAGATGGCAGGAAAAATCCGTGGATTTTTTCATGCTTATGTTGGCCAGGAAGCCATTGCTGCCGGGTGTATGACAGCTACCAAACAGGAAGATATTTTTATAACAGCATACCGCGACCATGGCCTTGCACTTGCAAAAGGTGTAAGCGCCAATGCATGCATGGCTGAACTTTATGGAAAAGCTACCGGCTTGTCAAAAGGTAAAGGCGGCAGCATGCACTTCTTCAGCAAAGAGCATTTCTTTTATGGTGGACACGGCATTGTAGGTGGACAAATTGGTGTGGGTGCAGGTATCGCTTTTGCAGAAGATTACAAAGGCACAGACAATGTGGTGTTATGTTTCTTTGGTGATGGCGCTGCCAGGCAGGGTGTTCTTCATGAAACATTCAACCTTGCCATGCTTTGGAAAATTCCAGTTGTTTTTATTTGTGAAAATAACAATTATGCAATGGGTACTTCAGTGGAACGTACCTCAAACGTAATTGACATTTATAAACTGGCAGATTCTTATGATATGCCGGGTGATATGGTGGATGGTATGAAACCTGAAGCTGTACATGAAGCCATTGCAAGAGCAGTAAAAAGAGCCAGGGAAAAAGGTGGCCCCACATTACTGGAAATGAAAACATACAGGTACAAAGGCCATTCCATTTCAGACCCCGGGAAATACAGGACTAAAGAAGAATTGGAAGACTATAAAGGCAAAGACCCAATCTTAGGTGTTCTACATACTATCAGGGACAACAAATTTGCTTCTGATGAAGAAATAAAAGCTATTGATGACCGCATTGCATCTGTTGTGGAAGCTTCAGTAAAATTTGCTGAAGAAAGCCCATGGCCGGATGATGCTGAAGTAATCCGCGATATTTATGTTGACAAGAATTATCCTTTTATTGTTGACTAAGATTTTACATTTTAAATATTAATACAAGAATTTTTATGTCGGTAACTCATGAGCATAAATCAAAACATGATGAAGATGTTATTGTAAAAGCAAAGAGGTTTTTTCTAAAATATGAAAAGCCCTTACTTACTGCTGCTATTGCAATAATTGTTGTTGTTGGTGGATGGTTGGCCTATCAGAATTTTATTGTTGCACCAAAAGAAAAAGAAGCTGAAAATGCAATCTGGAAAGCTGAACAATATTTCCGTGAAGATTCATTAAAGCTTGCTCTGGATGGTGATAAATTCAGCCGGGGCTTTAATTATGTCATCAGTAATTATGGTTCAACTAAAGCAGGTAACCTGGCAAGATATTATGCAGGTGTAAGCTATTTAAGATTAGGCAATTTCAATAAAGCAGTTGAAAACCTGAAAGACTTCAGCACTTCTGCCAAACAAATCCAGATGATGGCTTATGGTGCATTAGGCGATGCCTACAGTGAGCTCAATAAAAATGATGATGCAGTTAATTATTATAAGAAAGCTGCCAATGAATTTACTGATGATGCCAACATGAGCAGCGAATATCTTTTCCGTGCTGCGTTGAAACTGGAAGTGCTTGGTAAAAACAGTGAAGCTTTAAGTTTATACCAGGAATTAAAAGACAAATATCCCAACACAGAAAGAGGCTTTTCTGCTGATAAATATATTTACCGTTTAAGTATTGTTCCAAACGATTTCAGTACAAAGTAATGGCCACTAAAGGAAATAAATCAGTTGGCAAAGGCATCCCAAAACTAAAGGATGCCTTTGTAGTTATTGTGAAAACAGAATGGAACAGCCACATTGTTGATAAGCTTGAAAAAGGTGTTATTGCAGTTTTAAAAAATAATAATATTAACTTCAAAACAATAACAGTGCCCGGCGCAGTTGAAATCCCTTTTGCAGTAAAAGCATATTCAGAAAGTTCATTGCCGGAAGCAGATGCATTTATAACTTTAGGCACAGTAATCCGTGGTGGCACGCCACATTTTGAGTATGTGTGCAGGTCTGTTACTGATGGCATACTTTCATTAAACCTGGTTTTGGATGTGCCTGTAATTTTCGGCGTACTCACAGTGGATAATGAAGAGCAGGCTATAGAAAGGGCAGGCGGCGCACATGGTAATAAAGGTGCAGAAGCTGCCATCACTGCTATCAAAATGATTGCACTGAACCGGAGACTAAAAAAATAAAACTTCCTTCGTGATTGGGCATGAACATTCAGATTTTTATACCATGTTTTATTGACCAGCTTTATCCTTCCGTTGCATTTAATATGGTGAAGGTATTGGAGAAGGCAGGCTGCAATGTTTCATATAATACCAATCAGACCTGTTGTGGCCAACCTGCATTTAATGCCGGGTTCTGGGGCGAATCAAAAGATGTTGCAAAAAAATTTTTGAAAGATTTCAGTGGTGAAGAATTCATCGTTGCACCCAGTGCAAGTTGTGTTGGCTTTGTCAGGAATTATTATCAGAAACTTTTTGATAACAGTGTGCAGATAAATGATGTGAACCAGGTGCATGACCGCATTTATGAGCTGAGTGATTTTTTGGTAAACGTTTTGCACTTCACTGATTTTAATGCTGAGTTCAATGCTGTTGCTACTTATCATGATAGTTGTGCCGCATTGAGGGAATGTAATCTGAAACAGGAACCACGCATCCTTTTAAACAATGTAAAAGGCCTGCAATTAGTAGAGATGAATGATGTGGAAACCTGTTGCGGTTTTGGCGGCACATTTGCAGTAAAATTTGAAGCCATCAGTATTGCAATGGGAGACCAGAAAGTTAATAATGCAGTGGATACAAAAGCAGAATATATCATCAGCACAGACATGAGTTGCCTCATGCATATTGATGGTGTGGCAAAAAATAAAAAAAGCAATATTAAAGTTTTACACCTCGCAGATGTGTTGGCAAATTTTTGATAAAAGACCCATGAAGTGAAATACCAGGTTGGAGACGAAATAATTATTTTACAAACAAAGGAAGAAGGAAAAGTAGTTGAGATAATCAACAATAAAATGTTGTTGGTAGAAGTGAGGGGTGTGCGTTTCCCGGCATATATAGACCAGGTTGATTTTCCATATTACCATCGTTTTACCAATAAACAATCAACACAAAAAAAAGGGCCTGCTAAAAAGACTTATATTGATAATATCCCACAAGAGAAAAAAACACATCATCCACAACCAAATGAAGAAGGTGTATGGTTATCCATGATACCAAAATTTTCAATGGATGAATTTGGTGATGACGTAGTGGAATTGTTCAAACTTTATCTCATCAATAAAAACAATATCGGATATAAATTTATTTATTACCAGGACTTTTTTGGTGTGCAGGAATTTGAATTAAAAGGAGAAGTGTTAGCTCACCGTGATTTTTATTTACATGATATACCATTCAGTGATTTTAATGACAACCCTTCCTTCAGTTTTGAATTCAGTTTGGTTACACCCGATAAAAAAATGGTAGAATATTTTGAAGCTTCAGTAAAACTAAAACCCAGACAACTCTTTCAACGCATCGAAGAAATAAAAGAAAAAAATGAACCTTCTGTTATGTTCAGGTTATTTGAAAAATATCCTGAAAAAAAGGAAGAAGAAAAACCGGGGCTCTCCCCTAACCTGCTACAACGAAATAAAGCATATAAGGCAGAAAAAATCCGTGAACATTTAGAACCTGCACGCAGTGTTGTTGACCTGCATATTGAAAAGCTTACTGATGACTGGCAACATCTCAGCAATTTTGAAATCCTTACACTTCAATTAAAAGAATTTGAAAAATGGTATGACCTTGCCATTGCACATCACCTGCCGGGTTTTATTGTTGTGCATGGTGTTGGTTCAGGAAAACTAAGAGATGAAATCCATGAAATCCTGAAAACAAAAAAGGAAGTAAAAAATTTTGTGAACCAATATCATCCCAGTTTTGGTTATGGCGCTACTGAAATTTTTTTCCAGTATAAATAAATCTGTTACCATTTCATCAAAGCGCTTGCCCACGTAAAACCACTGCCAAATGCAGCCATGCAAACAAGGTCGCCTTTTTTTATCCTACCCTCCTGCCATGCCTCACACAACGCTATGGGTATTGATGCTGCTGTGGTATTACCATATTTCTGGATATTGTTATAAACCTGGTCATCTCTTAAACGCAACTTTTGTTGCACATACCTGCTGATCCTGATATTAGCCTGGTGTGGTATCAATAAACCAAGGTCTGAAGGTTGATATCCATTTTTATTCAAAGCTTCCATAATAACTTCAGGAAATTTTAAAACTGCTTTTTTAAATACAGCTTGTCCATCCATCACCGGGAGGTTCTGAAATTTATCAATCATGGCATGACTTTCAAACATATCACCAAGTTCTGCATCTTCAAAATCTGCAAGGTCCTTTTGCCAGAAATTGGCATGAGAACCGGGATTATACATAGCAAGCATTTCAGCATCGTTACCATCACTATGCAAATGAGTGCTTAATATTCCACGTCCATCTTCTTCGGTAGGCTGCAAAACCACGGCGCCTGCGCCATCACCAAAGATGACAGAGATATGGCGGCTCTTAGTATTAAAGTCGAGAACGAAAGAATGTTTTTCACTTCCTATCACCAGGATATTTTTATACATGCCACTGCGTATAAACTGGTCGCCTACACTCAATGCATAAACAAAACCGCTACATTGATTACGAACATCCAAAGCGCCCACTTCATTCATCTTCATTGCTCTTTGCACCAACACTGCACAACCCGGAAAATAATAATCAGGTGACAGGGTTGCAAAAATGATAAAGTCAATATCGTTCGCAGTGATACCCGCCCTTTCTATTGCCATCTTTGCAGCTTCAACACCCATTGTTGTTGTTGTTTCTTTGGTGCGATGTGCAAACCTTCTTTCTTTGATACCTGTGCGCTCCTGTATCCATTCATCACTGGTGTCCATAAATTTTGTTAAGTCATTGTTGGTATAAACATTATCAGGAACATACATTCCTACTCCTGCAATAATACTTTTTGGCATAACAATTCATTTCGTGATATAAAGGTTTTTTGATTGCAATTTATTATTGCCGCTTTATTTATTTAAAGCATTCACTATGCAATATAAATATCCTTACAATTGATTATCCAATTCAATATTATTTTAAATTCGGTAACAATTGAATAATGTAAAAATATGACAAAAGATAAAGTAACAGATGTTGACAATTATATTAAAAGCTTTCCTGTTGCAACACAAAAAAATTACAACAGATACGTACTGTTATTAAAAAAGCCGTACCCAAAGCAATTGAGATAATCAGTTACCAGATGCCGGCATATAAAACCAATAACGTGCTGGTTTATTTTGCAGGTTATGAAAAACATATTGGTTTTTATCCAACACCTGCTGGCATTGAAAAATTTAAAGATGAATTTACAGGTTATAAATATTCTAAAGGTGCAGTTCAATTTCCATTGGACAAACCATTGCCTGTTGAACTGATAAAAAGGATTGTTCTATACAGGTTGAAAAATGATGAAAAAATTGCAGCAAAAAACAGCTAATCATTTCAGAGATACATAAAGTGCGCCTGCACAGAATTATTGAATAATCATGTCATCAAAACTTTGAAACAACTTTCAGGATACACAGAAAAAGATATTTTGAAATGGCATGGAATAGGAAAAACATCTATGCAAACCTGCAGGCTTTAATAAAAGCTGCAGGTTTGCATTTTAAAAACTTTTAACCTGCCTGCAATGCAGGTTCGTAATTCGCAATTTTTAATTCGTAACCTGCCCGCCGGCAGGCAGGTTCGTAATTCGAAATTAATTACCTGTAATAAGGATGTATCATCCAATAAATAATCGGGCCTGTTACAGCAATATACAACCATAAAGGCCATGTAATCCTTGCCAGTTTCTTATGACGGGAATATTCACCAATCAGAGCGCGATAAGCAGTAAATAAAATAAAAGGCAACATAATACCGGAAAGAAAAATATGTGTGAGTAATATTATTAAATAAATATTTCTTGATCCGCCAACAGCTAACTTTTCTGCACCTGATAAAATACCATCATGATTGGCATCACCATAAATTGCTTCACCAGCAAGCAGGTGATGCGCAATATAAGACACCAGGAAAATAACAGATAAAATCAGCGCTGTAAGCATGATGCGCTTATGCAAAAAATAGTTTTGTTTTTTTACAGCTACTAATGCAATCAATAACAATAAGGAAACGATTGAATTGATTACAGCATTTATCAATGCGAAGATGTGTACATCAAATCCGACATTTGGTTTGATTTTTACCTGTGATAATAAACTGATGGCAGCAAAAGCAATTGCAGAAAAAAAGAGAATTAATACAATTGCTTTTTTATCATTTTTGCGGAGTGCCGGTTGAGGCAATTGACCCATGCGATTTCTTTTTTCGGAAGATGATAGATACAACTATAAATGTGGCGAGGATACCTATGCCAAGGAATATTACTAATTGAACAGGATCAAATGGCAACTCTTCAGGGTTATCATCTGAAGCAAGCATTAGTATTCCTATATCTTTTGATAATTTATCAAGCGAAGCTGAATCAAGTCCATTATAATAACCCCTGACATTAAAATTTTTATCAACCAAAACAAACCTTGTAGTATGCACAAAATCAGGATTGATTGGAACAGTATCAAACTTGTCCACCTTCAGTTCCTGGAAAGCATAATTATAAATTGAATCCCGGTTGCCTGTCAGCATCCACCAGTTGCCAGGATCAACACCAAAATGATCTGCATATTTTTTCAATCTTGCAACGGAATCTGTTTCCGGATCTACACTGAAAGAAATAAATTGAACAATTGAAGAATCTGGTGGATCCATTGGGTCGCTTCCTTTGACAAAAGATTTCTGCATGGCACGCATGTTCTTTGTCAACATAGGGCAAGTGGAACGGCATGAAGTAAAAAAATAATCCATTACTATCAACTTGCCTTTCAGGTCATACAAACTTACAGTATCACCGAGTTGATTTATCAAATGAAAGTTGGCTACTTTATGCCAGATAGTATCATTGATTAATTTACCATTCTCAACACGATTAACAACTGTATCAGGCAGGTAATGATTTGGAATAATAATAGCATTTTCGCTTGCCTGTTTCACCCACCAGTAACCAACAAGTGGAACCAATAAAGCAAGACCTACCGCTAATAAAGCCTTTTTGTTCATTTATCAGATTTTAATCCACGCAAAAAAAACCACCGCAAAGGTGCGATGGTTAATAGTTTTATCTATCCTCTTTCACAAAACTTTTATTCGAGATGATGTGTATTTTCAGTATTAACAGGCATTTTTTCCATACTGCGTTCCACATGACCGCGATCCCATTTGTTTTTGTAATTCCTGAAAGAATCGCCGTCACCAAGGAAAGCAAGAATAAACCATACAAATAATGTTAGTGGTACAATAATGGTTAAAATCATGCTTCTTAATTCATGTTTCAGGTGCATGAAATAAGCCACTATATAAAATGCTTTTGCCAGCATTAAAATAATAATAACGCCTTTTACGAAATGACGGCCAAGGCCTTCGTTCATTTCAAATAAAGTAAAGCCCAAAATCAATTCAATAAGAGTTAATACAGTAAGTATGATAGTGACTCTCCAGATTTCTTTTCTACCACCACCTACATGTTGTTCGTCTGCTATTGATGCAATGCTATGATCCATCTGTCAGTTAATTATAGTTTATTTAAATAAGATAAAAGCAAGTGAAAACGAAAACCCAAACCAGGTCCACGAAGTGCCAGTATAAACCAGCTTTTTCAATCATCAGGTAATGACCTCTCCTGTCAAAGACACCGCGCAAAACCATTATCAACATGATGATATTGATACAGACTCCCGAGAAAACGTGAAAGCCGTGAAATCCGGTAATCGTAAAAAAGAAATTTGAAAAGTTAGTAGTGCTTATTGTTCCGTCAGCGTTTGGAAAAGGGTTTCTTCCCCACCATGCGCCTTCATGATAAAGATGTGTCCATTCCCATGCCTGGCAGCTTAGGAAAGCAAGCCCGCCAATTATAGTCAACACTAAATATTTTGCTACACCTTTCCTGTTCATCTTATGTCCTTCATGCACCGCCAATACCATTGTAACAGAACTGATGATCAGGATAAAAGTCATGATACTAACAAAGACCAAAGGCATTGGTTTGCCTAAAACATCTGATAGAGGGTATTTATCAAAAACTATGTATGGGTCAGGCCATCCGTTTGTTGCAAAACGAGTGGTGCCGTAAGCAATCAGTAGAGCGCCGAAAGTAAAAGTATCACTCATCAAAAAATACCACATCATTAACTTGCCATACTCAACGTTGAAAGGGCTTCGGCCTCCCTTCCACATGCCGGTTGTTGTAACAGTTGTATCCATGTTGATTTAATAACTTGTAATGCAGCAAAGTTATTCGCTGCGCTTTAAAAAAAAGAAAATCGTTAAATTTTTTTTTACATCCATTTAAAGAATATAAAGAGATATATCCAGATTATATCCACAAAATGCCAGTATGTACTCACTATTTCTACTGCAGTAGTGTTATAACTTTTTACTTTCCTGCTATAAGCT
The DNA here is from genome assembly GCA_964400415.1 of uncultured Parafilimonas sp. Taxonomy (GTDB): domain Bacteria; phylum Bacteroidota; class Bacteroidia; order Chitinophagales; family Chitinophagaceae; genus Parafilimonas. The sequence goes on along the minus strand of CAYNTP010000035.1, from coordinate 11,509 downwards.
TTAAAGAAAACAATCAGCAATGCAATCACACCACCAAGGATATGCAAAGCATGTAACCCTACTATCACACCAAGAAAAGAAGCAGATGGGTTGCTACCTTGCCCGATTATCTGCACTCCATGATCAAGTAAATATTTAAACCCGGAAAATTGCAAAACAGCAAAGGTTATACCTAACACAGCAGTTATTGTAATCAGGTAACGATACTGTTTCATTTGTCTTGCCCTGAATGATTTTAAAGCAAGATACATGGTAAGGCTGCTGAACAATATCACAAAAGTAGATGCCCAAAACACAGGTGGCAATTCAAAATCGAGCCAGTTGGCACCAGCCCTGCGCACTATGTATGCACTGGTTAAACCTGCAAACATCATTACAATGCTACCCATTGCCACCCATAAAATAAACTTATGAGGATGGATATGTTTCCTTTCATTACTGATTACAGTTGACATCATTTTACCCGATAAGAAATGAGGTTGAGAAAATAGAATCGCGGCAAATTTACAATCTCTTTTGCTATTATCCCTGAAGATTCTAACATAACAAAATAAATTAACCTGTAGCCAATACATTTTTTCATCAAAATGCGGAGTAATAAGTTAAGCTTTATAACCCTTTTTTTTTGATATATTATTCTTTTACTAATTTAATGTTTTGCCTGTTACTTTGTTCATCAATTATAGAAATCAAATAAAGACCATTTGCCAGATTTTGTAAATCAAAATCTATCGAATTAATTCCTGTTATGCCGTTTGACTCTTTGCTGATTAATTTTTTACCTGTCACATCACTGAGAAACAAAGTATATTTTGCATGTTGTTTTGAATAAAAAACTACAGTACACTTTTCATGCGTAGGATTGGGATATACTTCTGGAAATTTTAATAATGCTTTATTGAAAGCATCTTCTACTTTATTTCCATTATAAAGGTCTGAAATCAATTTTACATTCAATGATTTAGTTGATGATACACCGCAACTATTTTCAGCAAAAACTGTTACAGTACCAGCAACTAAACCCCAAGTAACAATTATACTGTTAGTTCCAATACCAGAAGTAATTACTGCATCATCAGGAATGGACCAGGAATAATTCAAACCTTCAACCTTTGTGACACTATAGTTCAAACCAATTTCATTTGCAGTAACAGTCTTAGGCCCTTTTATTGAAGAAGTTGCAGATGGCTTTGCAGTTATCCTTAAGGTATCAGAAACACTACCACAATTATTTTTAGCTTTTACAATAATATTGCCTGAAGTAAAATCAGATGGAACATTTATTTTTATTGAAAGTGAATTTTGCCCTGATACCAAAGTACAGTTTCCGGGTACTTTCCATGTATATGAAGTTGCATTTTCAACTGAATCTATAGAATATTTCACATTGGTAGCCCCCCCGCACAAATTACCTTTCTGACCTTTGATAGTTCCTATAGATCCTATCTTAGGCATTACTGTAACTGTATCCGATGATGTTGTACCCTGGCATCCATTACTATCTGTTACTGTTACAAAATAAATACCACTATTTTTTACCGTTATTTTTTTTGATTTTTTGTTATTGCTCCATAAATATTGAGTAAAACCAGCAGGAGCAGATAATATAACACTGTCTCCAGAACAAAAAATTAAAGAACCTGAATTCGAAATTTGCAGATTATTATATGATGGACAAAGAGTAGTAAAACTATTGGTTTCAAAAGTAGTTGTCAGGTAATCACAACCAATACCATTACCATTGAATTCATAAACACTTACAAAATATAAATGATTAGGGAGGAGACCAGTTACAGAAACATTGTCTCCGCTTCCACTATAAACAACATAACTATTCTCACCTGTTTTATCACCGTTGCCGAAAACATTATTCGCCGTATATCCTTTATCATCTATCGGAGAGCTAGGTATTGAGCCTTGCTTTATTACAACAATCCTATTTTCACCAGAGCCTGGGGTAAAACTAATCTTAACTGATGTTGTTTTTAGTTTGGTAAAAGTAATTTCAGATGCCTGAGTTTGAGGCTCTAAAGTAAACACAGCAATCCCTGAAGGAGATGGATTAGAACCAACATATTTCCATGCGCCACCTGCAAATAATTTATTTGCTCCCACATACATGCAGGCAACTGAATTCCCAGGCTTTGGGTTAAACAAAGTAGCCTTTCCTGTTGCTATATCTACACCTGACAGATTTCCTCTCGATACACCATTAATTTTAGATACATTACTAGCACCAATAAACAAAGTGCTACCCCAGTTGGCAAGTGCATTTACATTAACATTATTCCCTGCGATCTTTGCATTAAATTTAGTGATGGTATTTGTTCCATTATTAAAAGCAGCTAATGAGTGCCTGTTACTATCAGCTATTTTTGAAAAATTACCACCAACATAAATAGTATCACCTATTGCAATTAAAGTGTTGATAATTCCGTTAGGATTTGGTTTCCATGTGTCAGCATCTCCATTCGTGTTATTGAACTTTGCCAGGTATTTATATTTTGTAGTTTGATTAACTGTTGTAAAGCTCCCACCAAGATATACCTGATTGTCTATCGGTAGAATTATATTAACAGTATTATTCAGATTTGGATCCCATGTGAGAACTACTGCTGTGTCAGTAAGTACAGCAGCAGCATAATTGCGTGTTTTGTTTTTTACTTTACTAAAATTTCCACCTACATACAATACACTATCCTTTATGGCGAGAGTTTTTACTTCATAATCAGTATTTGCAACCCATGAATATACAGGATTACCATTATTTATATTAATTGCTGCAAGGTTAGCTCTTTTGGTATTACCAATATTGGTAAAATATCCACCTGCAAAAAGGATTGAGTCTTTAATAACTAGGGCATTCACATAACCGTCTCCACTTGAAGAAACGTAAGGATTAGGACTAAAAGATGTTGGGAGTCCAGTATCCAAATTGATAGCTGCAATTGATTTCCTTTCAAGAAAATTTACAAGATCAAAAGCTCCACAGACAATTAAATTTCCGGAAACATCAGAAAACATACCAGTTGGCAAATTATTGAGATTAAACTCATCTGTTGTTATAGTTGCATTTGAATCAGTTAATTTATATGCAGCCATATAATTCCTTATTTCAATTACATTTCCAGTATTGTAAATGTTCTGAAAATTGCCCATTATAACTAAGGTGTCATTATTAGATGTAATTCCCTCAACATCTCCATCACCAGGCGCTCCATAAGCCGGATATTGTCCATTGAAATTATATTTTACATTACCTGTTGAAGTATCAAATGCTATTATGTTCTTACTGTATGAACTACCATCATCATAAGTAAAATTTCCTCCAACAAATAAGCAATTTTTGTAACGATAAAAACAGTTAATAGTATTATCTGACCAATCAGATACAAGATAATTTGAAGTTGCAGGATGCCAACTTTTAATATTAAATGAATTATTACTAATATCAATAGCAGCAAACTTGTCCCTGTCTTGAGTCCCTATTTGATTAAAATTTCCACCCATATATAGAGTTGAACCATCAATTTTAAATGCTGTAACACTATCTCTTTCAGGAAAATTTGAAGATGTTACACCAGTTGAAGCATTCAATGCCTTACAGTAATTTGGTACATGCCGCCCGAAAATTTCATTACTTACATTTATAAACACCCAAGAAGAATTTGCATCAATCTGCAATACCCAATTTTCCGGTGTATCTGGTATCCAATTCAACAATTTGCCATTTACAGCATTTATTGCTGCAAGATATGGCCTGCTCGTATTTTGAATACTTTGAAAAGAACCACCAACATACAACCTGTTATTTACTTTTTTTAGAGCAAGTATATTAAGCCAATACTCACCTATTGTTACAACACCAAAATCTTTATCCAGGGTGCAATCGTTTTTAACATGAACAATATTCGTTTCGGTTATAGGATTACCATTAAAACTATTAAAATAACCTGCAAGATAAAAACCGCTATTTCCATCAGGTTCCATTGCATTAACATAGTCATCACCTCCCAACTCGGGAAAATTCTGAAAAGGTTTATCTGAACCATGATTAAATCGGACAAGATTTTTTTTACCAATACCTACCTGCGTAAAATCACCACCAACATAAACGATGTTATCTTTTTGTACTATTGAAGAAACAGTCCCATTAGTATTAATACCAATACTTGCAAATTTCTTATCAAGAGTTTGTGCGTGTAGTTGATGATTATACAGTATAAACAAGAACCCAGCAATTAGTAAAGTGATTTTTTTCATAAGCAGTAATTATTTGGTTATAGCAAGATATTATTTTTTTTATAAATCACATAAAAATCGTGATATGATGCTCCCATTATTTTGTAACAAGGGTTAAATATAAATCTTTTAAAAAAATTCCGACTATCACAAAACAACAAAGCCACCCGAAGGTGGCCTTGTAAAAATTCAAAAGGGAAATGTGATTAATGTGCAACCAAAACAGTGATCTTACCTATTGCAACACCATCCTGTTCTACTGCAACATAATAATATCCGTTATGCAATGAAGACAGGTTATTAATAGTATAACTGTTCGCGCCTTTATTCTGGATACCTACTTTGTAACTACCCTGTGAAGTACCATTGGCATCAGTCATCCTCAATGTAATATTCCCGCCTTTGGCAAGTGTATAATTTAAACGCATTGAAGATGAAACCACAGGATTGGGAGAAACAGATACAGCACTCAGTAAACTTTCATTTGTTGATGCCAGTCCGCTGCCACCAGAAATATTCAATGTATAATCTTCTACTTCTCCTTTATCAAATGTAGCGCAAGGATCTGTGATGCCGGTATTATAATGCATCTGAATCCTCATTCGTGTAGTCCCGTTTTTAGCAGTTGCCGGTATCTTGAATGATTTGCCTACAAGATTGGCTGTATTGATAACTGCAGGTCCTAACTTTTCATTGGCATCATTGAAGTCTCCATCACCATTATAATCTATGTACAATGTCCATCCTTCTTTGCGTGTAGCACCTGTAAAGCCTGCCTGTACTTTTATAGTATATGTCTGGCCTGCTGTTACGTTTGTACTCATTGATGTGAAATCACCATAACCACCGTTATCGCCACTGGTGTTATCAATTGTATTGAAAACAATACGTTTGATATATTCATTAGCTGTACTCTGACCCATAGAAGAACAATATGTAATTCCGCCACCTGCGCTTCCAACACCAACAGCATACCATGCATTTTTCACCTGTATTACTTCATTAGATGAAGCGCCATACAAATCAGTTGCTGCACTGATGCATGCATCTCTCCAATCGGCATATTTTGAATTTGGAGACAAATACACAGTTTCTGTGCGATAAATAATCTGATCAGCAACAGATAAACCCAGGCCTTGCACAGAATATGCATTTCCCAAATCATTGGTGCCACTGCCACCAGTAACTAAAAGATAAAACATAAAATTTCCAACACCACTTAAGATATGAACATCTGCATTAGCTTTCCAATATTTTCCACCATATGTGTCTGGTTGCTGATATGCATTCGGGTTACTCATATCACGGATAATCCAATTCATATCATTACTCAGGCGCCAGTCTATATCGTTTGGTTTTGTGTAAAACTGAACTGATTTGCCCATGATATCACTCATGCTTTCATTCATACCGCCACTTTCTCCTGAATAATTTAACTGGCTTGTATTTTGAGTAACACCATGTGTCAATTCATGACCTGTAACATCAATAGCAGTAACACCATATCCGGTTTGTGAACCAGCATTAGTGCGTTTTCCATAATTCATAGCGGTACCATCCCAGCTTGCATTATTATTATACAGGAATCCACCACGGTTTACATAACTATATAATGCATATCCATTGCCATCAATACTGTTCCTATTGAAGACTTCTTTATAAAAATCATAAGTCTTTTCTACACCCCAATGTGCATCCAATGCATTTTGATCTGGCAATGACAAATTCCAGTTTGCGGATGTGTTGGTATAATCATCACCATTCTGTCCACTGTTTCCATGCAATGTAATCACTCCATTACCCCTGGAAAGGTCATGTAACCTATAGGCATTGGTGCCGGTTTGTTCTGAATGGATTGTCTGGGTGCCACTGTATAAAGTATTGGCAGTACCCACAGCATCGCTGGTATGTACCCTTTCTTCACGACCTATTACTTTACCGGTAGAAGCATCAATAAAATAATAAGCACGGCTGAATGGTTCTTCGGCAAAAACATCAACCTTATAAGCCAGTATTAAATTCTGTGGGTCAATTTGATCACCTGTATAATACCAGCACTTTTCTGCTACAGGATAATAGCTGGCATTTGGATTTTTCAATTGTGCTTTAATACTTTTTTCCATACCAGGTTCCTGCCAAACATATTTAGTAGCGCCTACATTGGCAATAGCATTTTCTATAGCCTGCTTAGCGCTGATTTTTGACGTAGTTATTGCAGATGTATTGTTGCTAAAATCAGTAATAATTGAACCGGACATTGAAACAACTTTTCCATCTTTTACATTTACAATATACATTGAACGGTTAACCGGGATACCCCTATATGTCTGGTAAAAACGATAATGGGTATAGCCCAGGTTATCTTTAAATGTAGATTTCAAAACCAAAGCGCTTTGATTGTCTAAACCCAAAATTTTGTTTGCTAAAGCAGGGGAAAATGAAACCTGTTTTTCTTTGGCAAGCTTTACAAATTGTTTAGTTATTCCACCATTGCCTTCAATTGAACTTTTTAAATCGTTCTGCGCGTACCCATGCAATGCCAGGCCAAGCATTGCAAACGAGAGTAACCTTTTTTTCATCGTTGAAATTTTGTTTTTAAGAAATTATTAGAGGAGGCTAAACTAACAATTATTAGTAAAACACAACAAAAAAATATTTCCTTTTATCTCATATATATTTTTATGCTTATTATTAAAAAAAATAACTAATGGATATCCGGCAAATAATTATGACAGAAGACGGCTCTCATTCTCTCTTCATCCAAGGCTCAAATATTTCTTATCACAGTATGCATGGGGCTATCAGGGAAAGCAAACACATTTTTATACAAGAAGGCCTGGAATATTTTTATGAAAGAATAAAAACAAACAAATCAACAATCAATATTTTTGAAGTCGGTTTTGGTACAGGCTTAAATGCCTTGCTAACTCTCCAATTCGCTTTAGAAAAGCAACAGGATATTTTATATGAAACTGTTGAACCCTTTCCGCTTTCCACTGAAGAATTTCAGCAGCTCAACTATACAAGTTTAATAAACGAAAAACTTAGTGACAGTTATAAAAAAATGCACCAATGCAAATGGGATGTAAGCATCTTCATCCATGAATTATTTTCATTTAAAAAAATTCAAGGGTACCTGCAAGACTTTAACACAGATCAGCAATTCCATATCATATATTTTGATGCTTTTGATCCTGTTGCACAACCCGGATTATGGTCTGAAAATATTTTTCAAAAAATGTATGATTTACTATTTCCTGGTGGCATCCTGGTTACTTACAGCAGCAAGGGATTGGTGCGCAGGGCCATGCAGTCAGCAGGTTTCATTGTTGAAAAATTAATAGGGCCACCCGGTAAAAGAGAAATAGTAAGAGCTGAAAAAAGATTCTCTGTGTAATTCACTTATTTCAGTTAATCAAATGACCATCTCATTCCTTACTTTACTATTTTAAAAAGCATTATTTTTAATTGATGAAAAACTTATTGACCTTTTTATTCATTTTTATGCTTATCAATGCAAAGGGACAGTTAACAGATGAAAACGGTTGGAAAATTTATTATGATAAGGAATTTCTTTTCTCTATAAAATACCCGTCAAACTGGGAGTTTCATGATGGCGGAAAAAATATGAAATGCCAGATATTAGCACCTGTATATTCAGAAGCCAAATACAGGGCTAATATTTCTGTAGATGCTTTTGAAGTTCCTCATTCAAAACCGAAGTTAACAGTGAGACAATTTGCAGAAACTGCATTTGGTGAATTCAGAAAACTTTTGAAAGATTGCAGGATGATGGTTACAAAAGATATTTCTCATAATGGTATCCCTGAATATCTCGTTGTTGCAAACGGGCTGCTCGATGGAAAATATATTTATGTAAAACAAGTGTATTGTTTATACAATAATGTTGCCTATACAATTAATTATATTGGCGAAGCTGGTATTAAAGACCCTTATGCCATCATCGCAGGCGATATCTTAAGTTCATTTAAGCCTGTTAAAAACATCAATCAGTAATAACTCTCTGAAGGCAGGAGTTGAAACCTTTTTTAATTAATGCAACGAAAGGTTAACTGCCAAAAATAAAATATGCTGAAACCCTTTTGTAGCAAGGATTTCAGCATACCTATTAGTACAATGATTTTTTATAATAATATTGGGTTCAACACAGATGCAGCAGGCTCTCCCGGTTGAATACCTCCTAACCAACGGTGCCTGTCTGCCTCCTGGTGTTCATTCACAGGTGTGGTAACATTTGCACCATCAGCAAAATAAATTATTGTCATCACTTCTCTTGTCGTTCCTGAATTATTGCCTGGTGCACTATGCAATGTCCAGCCATAATGGAATGTAGCATCGCCGGCTTTCATCGTGTCTGCACGTGTAACAGCATAACCTTTCTCTTTCACATAAGCATCAAGTTCTGCTTCACTTTCATCAGAGATTTCAATATTTTTTACTGAACCGTTTTTATGCGAACCTGACGCAAATGTGAGCATGCCCATTTCAACATCAATATCAACCAACGGCATCCACATTGTAATTGTATTATTGGTACTCAAAGGCCAGTAATACTCATCCTGGTGCCAGGGTGTAAAACCACCTCCGGGTTCTTTATACAAAGCCTGGTCATGATATAACCGTACATTTTCAACACCGAGTAAATCTGCTGCAATCTTTGCAAACCTTTTGGCAAGCGTAAATTCTTTTACTCCATTATCCACCACCCAGAGATTCATGATTTGCAAGAATGCTTTTCCATAAGTATCCCTATCTTCAAGTTTTCTTTTTTCAGTATTATATGCATAAGCAGCATTATTAATTACATCACGGTATGCAGCCACTTCTGTATCGTTTAATACACCCCTGACTAATGTGTGCCCATCACGCCTGAATGCTTCTTTCTGTGTTTCAGGGATAATAATAGTGTTGTTCAATGAAGGTAATTGTACAGTTTCCATTATAAGTTTTTTATAGTGCAAAGAAATAACAGGTTAGAAAAACATAAAATGCGCATATTGCCCGTTTTATGGATTATTTTGTCTTAAACATGATAATTTTATAATTTTTCAGTCAAAATTATCAATGAATGAAAGCAGCTTTTGAAGCATTGAATACAGGTTCACAATCATTCCTCGTAAGAAGGTTTGAAGAAAAAAGGTTTTCAGCCCCTTTTCATTTTCATCCAGAATATGAACTTACATTGATTGTTTATGGTTTCGGTAAAAGATATGTCGGCGCAAACATGCAGGACTATGCATCAGGAGATTTGGTCTTACTTGGTTCCAATTTGCCACACTGCTGGAAAACTGAAAAACCAACATCAAAAAAATCTGAATCCATTGTCATACAATTTCGTAAAGATTGTTTCGGCGAAACATTTTTTGATGCACCGGAACTCAACCGCATCAACCAACTGTTAATTAAAAGCAGCCATGGCATCCATTTCAAATCAAAAACAGAAAAAGTAAAACAGCAGATGGAAATCTTATCATCTGAAAAAAACTCTTGCCGGAAGATGATATTGTTGTTAGAAGTTTTATATGAACTGACACTGATAAAAAATTATTCTTTACTCAGCAAGGAAACTTCATACAAGGAACTTTCGCCTGGTGAAAAAGAACGCATCAATATTGTGATGGCATATATCGTAGAAAATTTTCAGAAAGAAATTTCTTTGAATAAAGCAGCAGCATTAATCAATATGAGCACACATGCTTTTTGCAAATATTTCAAGAAAATCACACGGAAAACTTTTATTGAAGCAGTGAATGATTACAGGATTGATTTTGCTACCAAACAACTGGTACATACTGATGAAGCAATTACATCAATCGGGTTCAACAGCGGGTTCAATGATATTTCAAATTTTTATAAAACATTCAGGCAACGCACACATCACAGTCCGCTGAGCTACAGGAAAGCATTTATCAAATAAATAAGCTGAATATTTATTCAAAAAAAATCAAACAACTTTCGACTGCACCGGTATGATAAATGCAACCAGTTCATCCAACAAAATATCTGCCCTTTCGCATGCATCATGAATATCTTCACGCGAAACATTTGCAGCAAAAGATTTTTCTTTCAGTCTTTTCTTCACACCTTTTACATCCATCCCTTCATAACCATTCGGTCGCATCAGAGAATAAGCATGAATCAATCCGCTCAGTTCATCAAAAGCATACAACATCTTATCCATTTTTGATTGCGGCACCACTCCAAAATGCAGGTGCCCATGACTTGCAATCGCATGAATGATTTCAGGGTCAATATGCCTGCGCTCCAACTCTTCAATAATTTTTTTGCAATGCGTTTCAGGCCATTGGTCCCAGTCAGCATCATGCAGCAAACCCGCCATCTCCCATCGCCACGCATCCGCATCATCAAGATTTTCTTTTTCTTTAGCCCATGCAAACATCAATGCAGCCACTTGTTTCATGTGCAGTTGCAACCGCGGGTTTTTCACCCAATCGTGTAACAAATTATTTGCTTCTTCTCTTGATAAAACATTGCCGGCATCAGCAACATCACCAAACACATCGCGGCCTAATAATAAACTCATGAGATAAATTTTTTTTACAAACTTAATATTTGGGGCTGTCATCTGCAGAATAAATATCAACAACGGTACCGGCTTTGCGCTGCAAGTCCTCACTGCGTTGCGGGCTTTCCGCTTCAATCCGGCAGCCCTTCAGCAGTAGCATTTACCGTCATTTCGACGAGAGGAGAAATCTGTTCGTCGTCATTTCGACGACAGGAGAAATCTCATTACTATTTTCAATCACTCTGATAATTCAAGAGACCTCTCCTTTCATCGAGGTGACGTTCATCGTGCGACATTTCGACTTCAGTATAAAACTCTCCTTAATGCACGTCGTCATTTCGACGACAGGAGAAATCTGTTCCCCGTCATTTCGACGACAGGAGAAATCTGTTCATCGTCATTTCGACGATAGGAGAAATCTATACATCATTTTGTCATTACTACACTTAAAGCATAACAATTTGATGATTTATGGGAAAAAGGAAAAGTGAATTGGTAAAATGGAAACATATTATAAAAAAATAAAAATCGGATTGTTACAACTACAATGAAAAAAGTATAATACTAAATAAATGATTTTCAGTAGTAGAATTTTTTTATGAGTTGCATATTATAACATAAATTAGCGCGTTAGCGGCTACTCTGCGGACGCTTCACACCGAAAGAAATTACTGAACTTGTAATTGCTTTCTACTCATTTTGTCTATCAAATTCAGACCG
>CAYNTP010000034.1:2397-40626 GCA_964400415.1 uncultured Parafilimonas sp. | reverse complement strand
CCTTGCCATAAATAATGTTAGCTCTTGATTTTCCTTCTTTTATTAGGTTAAAAAGTACCACCTTTCCCATTCTACCTAATCTGCCATTTCTATTGCAACGACCAGCTGATTGAACGATACTTGAAATTAATGCAAAATCCCGATACAATACAGGGAAGTCAATATCAACACCGGCTTCAATTAATTGTGTTGAGATTAAAATTGTCTTACGATTATTTTTTAGGCGCTCTTTTATTATGTGTATCTTTTCTTTCCTGTGATTTGGTGTAAAGTGAGAATTTAGTAAGTATAATTCATCATCGTTATATATTTGAGAGCCTTCTATTGTATTAAATAAATCCTTACTGTCATCAATTGTATTTAAAATAATCAACACTGAATCCTTTTCCTTTAAAATGCTATTTTTTAATTCTTCAATATTAATTGGTTCTTTACGATAATCAATTTGATAACGATTAAAGACATCATTCTCAAAATATTTTTCATGTTTAAGCAAGGATGAAGGCCTTTCATAACTATAAAAAAAGTCTCTTATTCTTTTATCATCGGGTAAGTCAAAATTTGGTTGAGTTGCAGTTGATACAATCGCATAACAGTCAAATTTATTACAGAACTTTGATAGAAAAGCTACAAGAAAGGTGTATAATCTTGGTGGCAAAGATTGAATTTCATCTAACAGGAAAATGGATTTTGAAAAATTAGGTAGTTTTAAAAGTGTCGCATTATGATTGCTTAGTAAAGTTTCAAAAAATCGAACAAAAGTAGTTATAACAAAAGGGTAAGCAAATATTCGTTCCATGAATGCTAAAAAATCTAACTCCTGTATTTTTTCTGGACTTGTGTCTGCATCTAGCAGGCTTTGAATTTTTTCAAATTGATGATTACTTGATTTGGTATCAATTCGCTGAATAAAATTTTCTTCTTTAAATTCTTTGAATATTTCTAAAACTTCATTTTCAACTTGTTCTGTTATTGACAAAAATGGCAATGCATAGATAATGCGAAGGTCACATCTCGATTGAATAATTTCAGAAGCTAGAGAAAGTAAAATTATTGTTTTCCCTGAACCGGTTGGAGCAGTTAATTCAAATACTCTTTCCCCTTTTGACAATAAAGCTTTTATGGAATTTGTACACTCTTTTCTAATTTGTGTTCTAAGTTTATTCAGACTACTGTCCTGTGTAAATTTTGAGGTATATTGTTCAAGTGTTGACGGATAGATTTTACAGAATTCTCTAATCTTAAATTTATCTTCATCAATAATTGAGGAGCCCATTGCATCAGATTTATCCGCTTGAATAAGTGCAGCAAATGAAAATTGTGTATTAAGAAAAAAATCCAAATAATCCTTTATATCTTTTGAATTAAAATATAACTTATCCAGGAAGAATTTTTTTACAGTGAGATCATTAAAAATTGCATTGTATTCTTCTGATTTTTTATCATGTTTAAAACTATCTGAAATAAATTCATTTACAGGTAGGTGATTTGTTTCTTGTTCTAAAAAACTATAAAGATTTTTAATTTCATTTTTATTTAGGATATATGGATCAGTTTCTAAATCTGATTTTGGACAAAAATCCGGTAAATGTCCATGATGTTTTGCAATGATAATAGTGGCTGCAATTGCTTCCATTCGGTAATTCTTATCACTCAAAAAAGTCTTAACTAATTCCACATTTGATTTATCGCTACAAAAAACAAAAAAGGCATATGCCGATAAATAAGCATGATGACTATACTTAGTTGTTTTTTTCTTATTGATTTTATCCTGAAAGTTTGGATTAATTTTTCCGAGATCGTGAAAGATTGCTGCTAACTCAGCTAATTTAGTTACCGCTAATCCTTGTGTAAGTTTCTTTACCTTGTCAATTACCCCATTAATGTGACAAAACAATAACTTGTCAGGATGGGATTTTAATTTACTTACATCAGCCATAGTTTTTCAGTTGTATTTTCATTGCTTTGGTATTCAAAATATTTTCCTTCGACTGTTATTTTATGAGGAAAATCAGGATAAATAACTTGCATATATTTATCAGGTAAATTCCAAAAATCATCATTCTGATAAGTAGGTAACTTATCAAATCCCACTCTGAATGTTTCTTTTATTTTTGGTTTGTGGTCAGATGAGACAAAGGACGATGTTTCGAATTCACCTTCTTGCATTTCTGAAACGATGCCTTCTGATAAAAATATCAAACAGGCAGGACAATTATGCCAACCTAGAACAGGAGTAAAAATGCTTTCCTCGTTTTTTACCGCGTTTAAAAATTCTTCAAATTCTTTTTTTGATTGTTGTCCCTTTAGTGCAATTGTTACTCTGAAAGAGGGGTTTTTTAAAAATTCAAAATATTTAGGTGACCCAGACTGAGTTGGATTAATGGCATTTCTGCTTGTAAATCCCCATGAAACTTTTTTAACCTGACTTTGCAACTGTACACCATATAAAAGATCTTCAGACAGTTTTGGGAACAGCACCCTCATGTTTTGTCTGTCAATTCCTAAAACAGAACCAATAAGCCCAATTAAAGCTGTCTTAGTAATCAAATCATGTGTTAGAGGATTATTGTTCGTTTCAGGTTTCTTGAAATGTCCCCAGTTACCTAAAATTGTAAGTTGGAAAGCTTTCATCACTATATTTTTAGAATTTTATTTCTTCGAAATTTTCTTTACCACTAAATTGATTTGTAATGTCATTTATTTCTGAATAATATCTAATTTTTTCAATTTTATCGGATGCAACAATTGAAAAGAGATTACTAAAATCAAATTCAAAATCATCTAATGAACGAAGTTGCTCATCTTTCTTGTCGTTTTTATTTTTTAATTTAATTAGTTGATCAATGCCATAAACTTTTTTATTTGCTGATGTATAAATAATCTCTAAAAGCAGAATAGAATTCTGACCTGATTTTGTTCGTGAATGTGAACTGCCATCACCACTTGTGCCATACCATAGCGCTTCAAAAAGATGCTTTAAATCATTGTCTGTCATTCCGGTTTCCTCAGCAACTTTAGGATTTATCCAGCCATGAATTTGAACAACAGAATATGGGACTACAGTTGTTGTGCCAATTGAACCTTGAGTATTTTCTGCCTTCGAGGTAAAATGTGTTGTGTTTTGATGCATTCTTAAATTTACACTATTTAGTGATGGATTAAGTAATGCAAACTGTACAGGACCTGTAAATTGTACATGTCCATTTGTGCATTCTTTCCCATCAACTTTTATTTTTTTTGCATCGTCTCCAAGTGTTGAAATTCCTCCAAATAATCGAACATCAATTTGATCTTTTAATAAATCAGCGATATTAGTTTTTTTATCAGGATTTCTATTTTTAGCAATCCATTCAAGAACATTTTTTGAATCAGTTTTACCTGCCCCTGTTTTTTCTGATACATATATGGGTAAATTTTTTTCTTCAAAGTATGTTCTGGCATACCTTTTTATTCTTACGTCACTTACTAAGATTTTTTTTGTTTCTTCATCATAGCGTTGTTCTCCAGTAAAGGGGTCGCCATTTGGAATATTGTAAGTTGTATCATACAAAAACAGAATTTCTGATTTGTGATTGATTGTATCGTTTGCCATATTATTGAAATTTTATTGTGAGTATAAAAATTATGATTCAGTTTCTATGTTAGAATTTTCTTTTTTAGAGATTGGTTTGAAATATGCTTCTAAAAAGCCAAATGCACATTCTTCTTTATCATAAATACCGTTGAATTCTTTCACTTTTTGGGAAAGCTCATAAGAGGTCTTAAATGTAAAATTGGTCTTTTCATGCATAATAAGTTTTTGCTCAATATCATTTTTGAGCTTTACAAAATCATCGAGCGTAGTTATCCTTCTGGATAGATTTCCTACATAATTTTTTTCAAAAGATTTTATTGGCGAGTTTTCACCTGCAAAATTTTTAGCAAGGGTACCTAGTAAGTTGCCCAACTGATAGCTTTCTGAATTGATAATATCCATATACTTATTGTTTTTATTGTTTTGAATAGAAAAAAGGAATTCTAAATCAAATTTGAGAAATATGAATTTCGAATCACCTGAACGAATAGAAAATTCGATATTCTGAATAAAAGAATCCAAAAGATCGGGGTCAAAATAATAGTTGTCTGTGTAAATTAAAGGCAAAACTTTTAATAAATGTGACTGGTATGTGGGGTTAGACTTAAAGCTAACTTTCCCTGTCTTTGTATCAGATTGAGGACTGCCAAGAATATTTCTAAAAGAGGAACTTATTGTAAATCCATAAAAATCTTTTGTTGTGTTTCGAAAATATTTTTTTCTATTTTGATAAATATAATTGGCTATATCAGCAATTCTTTGTTTTGTTTTTCTGATATTACTTTTTTCAAGCCCAGATATTTCTGATAAATCCACATCAGGAGAAGTAGCTCCACCTTTCTTTGAAAATATAACATCGAAGCTAGTGATATTATCATTTTTGAATTCTTCAAAAATGTCAAACAATGGTTCTCCTTTATTTTTCTGCTCATCTGAATTTGCATGCAGTATTTGTTCTTCATCTCCACTCAATTGAAAATTGATATAGTCTTCGGATGTAAGATTTTCACCACGAGGTAAGATGATAATCTTTATATCAGTACCTGGGATTAGAGTTCCTTTTTTTGAATAATCAACTGAGTAAAATAAATCCTGAATTGATTCATCACTGAAAGTTTTGGATTTATATTTTGCGTCTAATCTAAAATTAGGGAATTGAATATCGTTTTTCTTATCCCCAGAGCAAAGTGTTTTGTAAAGTGTTTTCTTTAATACCAGGCCATTAGATGATTTATCAACAAAGTCAGATAGTATTTTCTGATTAATCAGATTGAAGTCTTCACTGAAATCGTACCAATTTTTTCCTTCAGGAAATTCAAAATGTATGAAAATTACTCCATTATCATACTCAATTAGTTTCTTTCTTTGATTTTCATTTAGTGAATTATCTGGATCAATACCTAATTTTTTTAAAGTTGTTTTATTTGTCTTTTCAATCAATTGTTTGATTGTATATTCTTTTATTAGATTTTGATCTTTAATAAAAGTGCAAAAATCTATTTCTAATGGATTTTGCAGAAAGTATTCTACTGAGGAAATACTAGCTAAGATTGTTTCTAAAATGGGTAAATCTTTTGATAAAGCGTTTCTGAATTTTAAAAGAATGGATTTATTATTATCTATCCCATTAATGATATGTTGAAAATCCATATTGCCTCTTATAAATGAACCTGGGCGATATGCTGCATTGCTATGATTAGGATCTGCCAAACGATAACCTCCATTTTCCGAAGTTTCTATGTTTCCATTTTTTTTATTAATTGTGGCAGTTTTAGAATAATAGATGTCCCCAAAAATGTATTTCATTAAACCATCACTATCAGATGTTTTAAATCTCAGATAATACAGTTTATTTTTTTGATTTTCTGGAACTTCCTTAATATTATTCCAATCAAACTGAAAATCCTCTGATACAGGTATTGAAACACACAGAGGAAAATTTCCATCTTTATCTTTCGGACATGGTGAAACATACTTGAAATATTTCAAACTGTCTTTTGCATTTCTTAATGCACTCCCTATTTTTAAAACTGTATCTAAACTCATAAGTAACAATTTTTTAAATTTCCCCCTCCACACACCCAAAACCCATTACATTATATAATCCCATACCTGCATTCAAAGCCAGTTCCAGCAAGAGTTTGGGCGCTTTTACTTTTTTATAAATAGATAATCTTATTAATCTATTTTTCCTATAGCTCATAATCTTCTATGGTAAGTTGTAATTTTTAATATTATACTAACCTTACAGTTTTATTCATTTTAATTTTAATCATTTCAATTCCTCAATGGTGCGATAAGTAAAACATCTAAAAGTGATTTGAAAAACAAAAAATAAATTTCAATTCCTCAACGGTGCGATTAAATTATTATTGAATTTGCATATAGCAAATATCATTATCCGCTAAAAATTCCTGGATTATACTAACCTTTTGCTTCAGCAAATCAATGATATAGTTGGTGGTTTTATTACCACAATTCAAACGGATTACTTTTGGAGGACAACCAAAAGTTGAACTCATAAATTTGAAGTCCCAGTCTTTGGTTAATATACAATAACCTTTATCCTTGGCCCAATTCCAAATAATGATATCATCATTTTTCATAAGATGCTCACTTTTTATGTGGCTGCTTCCGGGAAAATTATCATTCAGAACGGGTGTTAGCCGGTCAGATAAATTTTCATCAATTAAGATTTTATAATGATTTTTCATTTTCCAAAAATACAATAAAATATATTTGGATGTGAAATACAAATAATAATGGTAAAATATATTTGTTAATAACTTAATAAAGGCTGTGCATAAACACTAATACTAAACCGCAATTTTTGTTTTCTTTTCCATATCAGCAGCATAAGCCAGGCATGCTAATATGTCTTCTTCAGTTAATTCTGGAAAGTCCTGAATAATTTGTTGAATACTCATTCCGGCAGCTAAATAACTTAAAACATCATAAACAGTAATACGCATACCCCGGATGCAAGGCTTGCCACTTCGTTTGCCTGGTTCTATAGTTATATATTTCTGGTAATCGGTCATATCTTAAATTTTTAAAGTTACTGAATTCATTTCATTTTTTTTATTTCTTCAACCAACTTCCACACACCCAAAACCCATTGCGTTATATAATCCCATGCCTGCATTCAAAGCCAGTTCCAGCAAGGGTTTGGGCGCTTTTACTTTGAGACGGAAATTTTTAAACCCCCTGACCTTAGTCTGCTGAGGTGTGAATGCTTTTATGGTAATCAACCTGCTTTTTATTTCCTCATTTGGAGTTATTAATTCAAAAGTGATATTGTTTTTCAAAGCTGCCGTATCTGCATTATTATTTATGGCTTTATATTTTTCAATCCAGTTATACATAAGCCATTTTGTAAAATCTGCATCTGCAGGACTGAGAAAATCATAATTGCCTTTTTCATTTTTCCGGCCTACCACTAATGGTGATAAAGGTTGAATGATCATTTCAGCGATGCCATCATTTAGCGATGAAAGCATATCAGGTAACAACTGCACTTCCCGGATGGTGAAACCTGCACTACTGATTTTGTCTGCTATTTCTACCTGCTGATTTTTGAAAAGCCCTTTGATAAAATTTGTTGCTGCATCATCCATAAAAAAACCAATAGTCAGCATTGCAGGACTGCCATTGATCAGGAAACGGTCCTGCTGAATTTTGTATGGCACTTTTAATTCTGAAAAGCTGAAGAGCTTGAAACTTTTACCGCTATCAAGTTTGTATCCATTATTATGCAGGAAGTCTGCATATTTTTCATCAGCCTGTTGAATGATTTTATAAATAGCTGCTGATAACGGGTATTGATAATTGGCAGGTAAAATACTTATCCGGGTATTTGGAATAAGGGTCAACTGAAATTTCATGGGCTAACTTGTTGTTAGATTTTTTAAATAAAACAATATGAATAACTGATTTCATTCAACCATTTTATTGTTTGTAATAAAATGGAATGAGAGATAAATGTAACCCAAAATAAAATTGTAAAAAAATAAAGGAGGGAAAAGTATTCTGATTTTTTTACCAGCGCTTTTGCAGGAATCCTATTGCAGGGAAGGAGTATTAAATGAATGAAACTTCAAAAAAGAATTTAATGTTTATCATGAGTTCATTTTCCAGTTAGCCGCTGCAATTTGTTTTCTCATGATGTGGTTTTATTTAAAAGATTATTTATTGTTTGAAACCCTTCGCCTGAAATTAATGTTTTCAATTTTTATCGCGGTCAAAAATATGTTTTAAGACAGAGATTTCAGCATCGGGGAGTGTGAGGCCTTTGAGTTTTTTCCAGTTGCTGATATGTTCAATCGCTTTTTCAAATCTATAGTTGCTGTTGTTATTCATGCCCCACGTAAAGTTGCTGATAACTTTTGGTGTCAACCCTTCACCAAAAATATTGCAACAGATACCGATGACAGTACCGGAGTTGATTGAAGTGTTGATGGCAGTGCGTGAATAATCACCCATGAAAACACCGAGTTTTCTGCCGGCAGATATTTTTGTATCCTGCATTTTATCAAACATAAAAATTTCAGCAGCAGAATTTTTTACATTGCTGTTGCTGGTGCCGGCACCTAGGTTGCACCAACTACCGATAACAGCATCGCCGAGATAACCATCATGGGCTTTGTTGCTGTAAGATTGCAGTATCGAATTTTTTATTTCACCACCTGCAATGCAATATGGGCCAACTGTTGTTGCTCCATAAATTTTTGCTCCCATCTTTACTGTTGCATTGTCGCCTATTGATACAGGCCCGCGCAACATTGAGCCTTCCATGATAGTTGCATTTTTACCTATATATACCGGCCCGGTTGAAGCATTGATGATACAATGTTCGACAACAGCGCCTGTTTCAATAATAATATTTTCTGGTTGAATAGTTTTGTTTGTTGCTGAAATAGTTTGAGTTGTTGTGCGTGTAAACATCAGCAGGAAATCACGGCGCAACTGTTCATCATTCCAACTGATGAGTTGCCAGGGATACTGTATGCGGCTGATATTTTCCGCAACATTTTTTTTACTGAAATAAGCGTTCGGTGTTTCATTGTTAAATGAAAAAATATCCGTCGTGGTGCGGCCTGCTATCAGACCTTTGTCATCAATGATGCATTCATCATTTTGTAATGAAAGTATCTCTGCACGCAAACCATCTTCATCTTTTAATGATGCATCAATCAATAAAAATTCATCCTGTGGCGGGGTTTCATATAAACCGGATAAATATTTTTGTGACAACACATAAACCGGTAACCCTGTAATTGCCTGCCATCTTTCTTTTATTGTGAAAATACCATAACGCAAATCAGCTACTGCTTTTGTTGCAGTGAGCGGATATAAATTTTGTGCCTGTTTTCCATCGAATAATACTATCACCATAGTTGTAAAGATATTATTGTACAAAATAGGATTTTGAAATTTATGTTTTGTTTTCGATTGTATTTTTTATTCACCTGCAGTTGCACAAAAAATTTTATAAGGTTGTTAAAATCATCATCAAAATTTTTTCTGGCATAATTCGCGCTACATTTACCGCGAAACCATAATTGCCAAAAGCAACCGTTCATGCAACCGAAAAAAATTTTCGTTATCTCTTTAGGATTAGCTGTAGTTTTTTGTTTTGCTTTTACGAGGTGTTCGTCAGGGAGCATCAAAGACCAGCTCATTAATAAAAACAAATTAAAAAATGATACTGGGTTTGTGTTTGATTCGCTGACCCCGCAACAGGTTGCAGAGTATGCAGCCAAAGTGAATGAGTTTTATGATACACATTTAGTGAGGACAGGTTTTAACGGCGCCATACTCGTAGCAAAAAACGGCCATATCATTTTTGAAAAATACAGGGGTTACAGTGATTTCAGGACAAAAGATACCATTACAGAACATTCGCCATTTCACCTTGCATCTATTTCAAAAACATTTACAGGGATGATGGTGTTGAAATTGTGGGAAGAAGGCAAACTTTCTTTAGATGATACACTGCAAAAATATTTTCCGAAACTTCCTTATCATGGTATTACGATAAGGATGTTGCTGAGCCACCGCAGCGGGTTGCCCAACTATCTTTATTTTATGGATAGCTTCTGGGACAGGCACAAAGAGATGACCAACCAGGATGTACTGAATGCGATGATTGTACATCATCCTGCAGTGCAGGCGCTGCCAGATAAACATTTTCAATATTGCAATACCAATTTTTTATTGCTCGCATTGATTGTTGAGAAAATTACAGGACAGCCTTTTCCTGAATACATGAAAGCAAATTTGTTTGAACCTTTGGGAATGCACGACACTTATATTTTCTCAAAAAAAGATTCAGCGAATTATAACCCCACCTGGTCTGTATCACGTCCATATCCTATGGATGAATTTGATTGTACTTATGGTGATAAGAATGTGTATAGCACAGTGCGTGACTTACTTGCATGGGATAAATCATTATACGAATGTAGTTTCCTGAAGAAATCAACACTTGATATGGCATTCACACCTACGAGCCATGAACGAAAGTCAATGCACAACTACGGTTTAGCCTGGAGGATGTTTATCAAAGGTCAGGATACAGTGATTTATCATAATGGAAAATGGCATGGTACAAACACTTCATTCATCAGGTTGGTGCAGGATACAGCCACAATCATTGTGTTGGGCAATAAAGAAAACGGCGCTATTTACCAGGCAAAAGAAATGGAAGGGATTTTTAATGGTAAGGCTGAAATGGATAAGCTGGAAGAATGATGGATGCTGCAAAGAATGGTTGAATTGAAAACCACAACTCAAAACTTAGGATACAAAACAGTTGCATCAACCCCGAAAACTATTATTTTTGCGCTTCTTCACTTAAAAATAATTTTCAATGAGTGTATTATTGAATAAGGATTCAAAAGTAATTGTACAGGGATTTACTGGTACGGAAGGCAGCTTCCATGCAACACAGATGATAGAATACGGAACACAGGTTGTGGGTGGTGTAACACCTGGCAAAGGTGGCACATCACATCTTGACAGGCCTGTTTTTAATACCGTTGCTGAAGCAGCAAAAAATACAGGCGCCAATGTGAGCATCATCTTTGTTCCGCCTGCATTTGCAGCAGATGCTATCATGGAAAGCGCTGATGCAGGTGTTGAACTGATAGTTTGTATCACTGAAGGCATACCGGTGCAGGATATGGTGAAAGTAAAAAATTACCTGCAGGGAAAATCTTCAAGATTGATAGGGCCTAACTGCCCCGGTGTTATCACTGCTGAAGAAGCTAAGGTGGGTATCATGCCGGGATTTATTTTTAAGAAAGGAAGGATAGGGGTTGTGTCAAAATCAGGTACGCTGACTTATGAAGCAGCAGACCAGGTAGTGAAAGCAGGTTTGGGTATCAGCACTGCAATTGGTATTGGCGGCGACCCGATAATAGGAACAACTACCATAGAAGCTGTTGAATTATTTATGAATGATGATGCCACTGATGGTATCATTATGATTGGTGAAATTGGTGGTGGCATGGAAGCAGAAGCAGCCCGTTGGATAAAAGAAAATAGCCGCAAACCTGTAGTAGGTTTTATTGCTGGTCAGACAGCGCCTCCCGGCCGCAGGATGGGACATGCCGGTGCTATCATCGGCGGAGCAGAAGATACTGCTGCTGCTAAGATGAAAATCTTACGTGAATGCGGTGTGCATGTGGTGGAAAGCCCTGCCAACATCGGTAAAACAATGGCAGAAGTGTTGAAGAAATAAAGATTATTTTATCGTATTGATATAAAAAAAGCGAAGCCATGCTTCGCTTTTTTTTGTGAAAAAATTTTCGGGAAAATTTATTGCTTCTGGTATGTCAACGTGCCATATTTTTCTTCAGAGATAACTCTTTTATTAGCATCGAGATGGTCAACTTTAAAGACAGCTTTTTTCTGTCCGTCAACTTTTATAATCAATGATTTTCCATCATCAGATAATTTCCAGGTGCCCTTATTGATATTATCACCTACAATGCTTTCAAAACTTTTATCTTGGTTGAAAACCTGGTAAATTTCATCTGTTTTGAAAAAGTCTTTAATATTCATATCATCTCCACTCATATTCCAGCTTACAAGTTTCCATTTCCCGATGAGGTCTTTTTCAGATTGAGCCTGTGTATTTATTGCTAAAAATAAAATCACTGCAATGGCAAGAAATTTTTTCATTGTTTAGTTTTTTAAAATCAAAAAAATAAATTTAAAAATAAATATTTTCTCAACACTCGCAATAACAATGCCTGTATTAAAAAATGATTTTTAAATTAAAGCTAATCCCAACTGCTTATGGGTTTCACTTCTTATTTTTTGCAGCATCGCTTCATCATCACCCAATCGTTTTCCATAAGAAGGAATTATCTGGGTTAATTTTTCTATCCAACCTGTTGATGCAGATTTTTCAGGGAAACATTTTTTTATCAGTTCCAGCATGATGGAAACTGCAGTGGATGCACCGGGTGAAGCGCCGAGCAAAGCAGCAATGCTTCCATCAGCAGAATGTACTACTTCTGTTCCAAATTCAAGGATGCCACCTTCTTCTTCATCTTTTTTTATAACCTGTACACGATAACCTGCTTCATTCAATTCCCAATCCTGCATGGTTGCTTCTGGGTAATATTCTTTTAATGCATCCAGCCTTTCTTCAGGGGATTGCATCACCTGTTCAATCAGGTATTTTGTAAGTGGAATGTTATGTATCCCTGCACTCACCAAAGGTTTGAGGTTGGAAAACTTTACTGATTTGAACAGGTCCATTGAAGAACCATGTTTCAGGAATTTTGTAGTGAAACCTGCATAAGGGCCAAACAATAATTCTCTTTTTCCCTTTATCCATCTTGTATCAAGATGCGGTACTGACATGGGTGGCGAGCCTACTTTAGCAAGGCCATATACTTTTGCAAAATGTTGTTCAATCACTGCTTCATTATTACAACGCAGCCATTGTCCACTCACCGGGAAACCACCATAACCTTCAGCTTCAGGTATGCCTGATTTAATGAGCAAAGGCAAAGCGCCGCCACCAGCGCCAATGAAGACAAATTTTGTAACGATATAATTTTTTTCATCAGTTGTTTCATCTTTTACTTCTATCTGCCAGTAGTTATCATGTTTATGGATATTGCTAACTTCAAAACCAAAATGCATTTCCACATCAGGCATTTGAGAAAGTTGTTCAAAGAGGTCCCTTGTCAGTGCACCAAAGTTGACATCAGTGCCGAGGTTCATTTTTGTTGCAGCAACTTTTGTATCATCAGTCCTGCCATCCATCACCAATGGTATCCATTTTTTAATGGTTGCTGCATCATCTGAAAACTGCATTTGTTTAAATAAGCCATTTTGTTGCAGTGCATCATAACGTTTATGCAGGAAGGCAACATTTGCATCGCCCCAGACAAAACTGATGTGTGGTATGGAGTGAATAAAATTACCAGGGTTTTTGATGAAATTATTTTTGACAAGAAAGCTCCAGAATTGTTTGCTGACTTCAAACGATTCAGCAATCTTCAATGCTTTAGAAATATCAATTTTGCCATCAGCTTTTTCAGGTGTATAATTCAGTTCGCAAAATGCTGAATGGCCGGTGCCGGCATTGTTCCAGGCATCAGAACTTTCTGCTGCTACCGTATCCAGCTTTTCAATAATTTTTATGCGAAGTGAAGGTTCCAGTTGTTTCAGCAACATGCCAAGTGTTGCACTCATGATGCCTGCACCTATCAGGACAACATCAGCTTTTGAAGTGTGTCTCATCATAACCATAAAGGTAGAAAACAGTTTTGATTATTAAACCCGAACCGGTACAGGTTATGACAGATGATGCTGTTTAAAAATAAATGAACAGGTTAGCTGAAAAGTAAAAATGAATTTTGATTTATAAAAACATGAAGTGCTCATCTCATGCTTAATAATTCCACATCAAAAATTAATGTTGAATGAGGTGGAATAGAACTACCTGCACCTCTTGCACCATAACCTAATTCAGAAGGAATGAATAAACGCCATTTACTACCTGTGGGCATTAACTGAAGCGCTTCTGTCCAGCCTTTTATAACCTGGTGTACACCAAAAGTGGCAGGCTGCCCTCGTTTATATGAACTGTCGAAAACTTTTCCATTGATGAGGCTACCTTCATAATGAACAGTGACCATTGTTGTTGGCCCCGGTTGCTGTCCGTTGCCTTCCTGCAATACGAGATATTGCAAACCGGATGGCAAAGTGATAACGCCTTCCTTTGATGCATTATCTTCTAAAAATTTTTTTTGTTCTTCTGATTTTGATTGAAGCATTGCTTTCAGCTTATCCTGTAAACTCATTTTTTTTTGGTCAAATGTAATCCATTAAAGGTTGTTATGAATTAATGAACAAGTTACGAATGCAAAAGTTATTGAATGCAGAGGCTTATCTTGTTTTTATAAACGATAATTAAGCATCTTCACTTCCCTCTGCATTGGCAAAAAAAGTGGCATTTGATTAAAATTTATTTTGCATCTTTAACCCGATGCTTATTAAAAATCCTGTTATCCATTTTAAAATTTGAAAAGATTCATTTGCATATTTTTCTGTTTTGTACAATTGTCTGTAAAAGCACAGCAGTACAGGTTTATCAATTATTCTGTAAGTGATGGTTTGTCGCAAAATAGTGTGCATTGTATTTACCAGGACAGCGATGGTGTTTTATGGATTGGAACACAGGATGGCCTCAATAGTTTTGATGGCCACAATTTTAAAACTTACTGGCATAACCATACAGACACGAATACGATCAGTGACCAGTTTATACTATCAATGGCGGATGACAACATTGGTTACTTATGGGTGGGAACAGGTAATGGTTTAAACCGCATTAATCGTAGGACAGGTAAGGTACAACGATATTATTTTGACCCTACAGAGCAAGACCGAATTAGTAGTAATTATCCGCTTATTATTAAAAATAATTCTGCAGAAATTTTTATTGGTCATAGAAGCAGACCGATGGTTGTAGATAAAAACGGGAGCCTGAAAGAACTGGATAAAATATTTTGTTCAATTTTCTGTGCTGGATTTGATACTGCAGGTAATTTCTGGGGCATCAGAAAAGCAACTCATGAGTTTGTTAAAGCAGAGAATATTACAGGTAAATCAAAATTAAGTTCAGTGAAAGGAATACCTGTTGAAATTTTCAATGATGATAAATCATATAAATTAAAAATTGATAACAACAACTGCATCTGGTTTTATCCAACAAAAGCGAAAGGAAGCCTCTATTTTTATAAAATAAACAGTAACACCTGGCATAAACTTAATAAAGAGATCCCATCAGCAATCAATGATATTTTAATTACAAAAAACGGTATTGGATGGGTTGCTGCACAGGATGGTATTTATATAATTAAAGAGTATGCATTTGCAAAAAAAATTGCAGGCGTTACTACAAATAGTAATACGCTTCCTTCTGGAAGTATTCTCAGTTTATTTGAAGATAACAGGCAAAATATCTGGATTGGCAGTGCTAATTCAGGATTTGCTTATTATAACCCTTCATTTGAAAATTACAGGTTATTCCAAACTGGCCTGTTAAGTGATGCTATTTCAACTGTTGTTTCTGTTGGAAACAATAAAAGATGGGTAGGTACAGTAAACGGACTTTTAATGCTAACTCAAAATGACAATCAGGAATTTTCTATACAAAAAAAATTCTTTACCGGGAAACGGATTACAGGCCTTGCCAAAGATGGCCAAAATTGTCTCTGGGTAGCAGTACAAAATGATGGGTTGTATATATTGAATAATCAGGGTGCAATTATTCAATCCTATAAGCGTGATGATTCATTGCTGAGAACCAAAAGAGTGTTATATCTTTTTTGTGACAGCAGGAACAGGATATTTGTCTGTACCGAAAATGGATATTTTATTTTTACTTCCAGAAATAAATGGCATGTTTTTGATCAAAAGGATCAAAAGCATATTGGTACAGGTAAATATGTTCTTCATGCCTATGAAGACAAAGAAAAAAACATCTGGTTATCGAAGAATTTAGGAGTAGAAGTACTGGATTCCAACCTGAACAAAATAAATGAAATACAAAGCGCAACCAGTAGTTCGCCAATTGACCGTACAATCATAACTGCATGCACCCAGGATAAGAATGGCAATATGTGGATAGGGACGCTGAGTAATGGTATATACGTATATAATGGGAAAAAAATAAGCCGGTTTACTACTGCTACAGGGTTATCCAGTAATGTGATTTTTGGTTTGTTAACAGATGATAGTGGGAGAATTTGGGCTACTACCACTTTAGGTATCAATGTTTATGAACCTGCAGAAAAAAAGTTTTACCAGATCGCAGTTAAAGACGGGCTACCCTCCAGTGAATTTTTGCTTGGAGCTTTTTTTAAAAACGAAAAAGGAGAACTGTTGGCAGGCTGTTCCAAGGGCCTGATAACTATTGCTGCTAACAACATCACTCCTGAAACTAAAGTAATAGCTGCAAGAATTAGTGATTTAATAATTGACGGTAAGAGTATTGATGAGTTAGGCAATTCTTTTGTTGTAGTACCCAACTATAAAACGATCAGTTTTGAATTTGCAGTAATGGAAGCATTGCAACCTATGAATATTTATTACCAATACCGGTTAAGAGGTGTTGATGATAAATGGACAACACTCAACATGGGTATTTCAGGAATAACATTCAGCAGGCTACCTTATGGTAAATTGATAATGGAAATAAGAGCTGCGTATGCATTACCGGATATAGCATCGGCTCCTGTTGGGATATACAATATTGATATAAAACCACCATTTACCCAAACTGTAGGTTTTCGGGTTATAATGTCAATATTGATAATTGCGGGTATAGCACTTGCATTAAGCTTTTATTATAAAAGGAAAAACAGAAAACAGTTACAGGCTTTGCAAACACAAAAAGAATTACAACAGGAAAGAAATCGTATCAGCCGTGATTTGCATGATAATATCGGCGCATATACTTCAGCGCTTATAGCCGGATTAAACCATCTGAAAACAACTGATGAAAATAAGGAACAACAGTTTGCTGAGCTCAATGAATATGCAACTAATATTGTGAGCTACCTGAGAGAAACAATTTGGTTGTTAAGTCATGAACAACTTACGCTGACTGCATTTTCTGATCGCATAAAAAATTATGCCACCCGCATTGTAAAAAATTACCCTCAACTTTCTGTTTCATTTGCAATAGATATTCTCAACGAAAGACAACTACATCCACAGGTATCACTAAATTTATTCAGGATTGTTCAGGAAGCATTACAAAATGCATGTAAACATGCAGATGCAACAGAAGTTGAAATTGGAATCAATAGTGAAACAAGGATGCGTCTTTTTATTTCAGATAATGGTACTGGCATTACCGATGAGGCCAGGCAAGACAGCTATGGACTAAGAAATATGCAGGCAAGAGCAAATGAATCAGGATTTGATATAAAGATTCTTTCTGATAATGGAAAGGGAACTGAAGTAATATTAAATGAAATATCATAATACTAAGCATTAATAGTTGTTTAGTATGAAATAAAATAGTGCATATGCAGCATTGAATTCAGAAATAGAATTATACAACTTTGTTTGATGATAAGATTGGCAATAGTAGATGACAAGCAGGTAAACCGCAGAACAGTGTGTTCCAACATTGCTACCAGTAAAGAAATGGAAGTTGTGTTGGAAGCTGGAAATGGTGAAGAGTTCCTGGAAAAAATGAATGCCCTGCCACCAGAAAGATTGCCGCAGGTGGTTCTTATGGATATTGATATGCCGGTAATGAGTGGTATTGAAGCTATAGCTGTAGGATCTATCAGGTATCCTGAAACCAGGTTTTTGGTATTGACAATATTTGATGATGATGAAAAAATATTTAAAGCTATTCAGGCAGGCGCCAGTGGTTATTTATTAAAAGATGATAGTGCCATACAACTAACAGAAGCAATTACTCAAACATTGGAATATAATGCTGCACCTATGAGCCCGGCAATTGCCAGGAAAACTTTGACATGGCTCAAACAATTGCCCAAACCCCTTTCAACCGGCCGGGCAGATACAAATGATATACTCAGTGAAAGAGAAATTGAAATACTGAAACTGATGGTTGATGGCCTTGACTACAAAAAAATTGCAGAGCGGCTTTTTTTAAGTCCTTATACAATACGCACACACACCAGCAAAATTTATGAGAAACTACATGTCAACTCAAAAGCACAAGCTATACAAATCGCTTATAAATTTAAGTGGGCATAACCATTCTTTTGTTCCTGGAACTAAACCACTATTGTTTTTTCATTAAAATCATTTCAGTTAATAATACAGCAGATGCTGTATTTTTTTTCTGCCACAACAAAGCAAATTTTGAGATGTCAAAAAAAATCAAACTATGCTTAAGAAACACAACCTTTTTATCGTATGCTCTTTTCTTATTTCAGCCGTTAATGCACAGGTAACTGATCAACAGAAAGCTATGGCTGAAAACATAAAAATTACCGGGGGTGGTACTTTTTTTAAACCCCGGATAATGCCCAATCTTACCAGCCTTGCTTTGGCTCAGGTAACCGTAGATTTTAAGACAATGAGTACAAAGGCCGTTACTAAACAAGAAAAGAAAATGACAATTTTCGGAAAAACACCAGGTAAAGCAGCTACTGCTACAGTTACTGCTTATTTAGAAACAACTGATGGCGAACTGGGTGCAAATGATTACCAGGAGATCGTGAATCATTTCTACCATTACTTTCAACAAAAATTAAAAGAAAGCGGTGTTGATACAGTTGGTTGGGATAAAATAACTGCAACTGACATTTATAAAGAAGCGGCAAAGACCAATAACGAAATAGAAAATGATAAATCCAATGCATGGGTGAGTTATACAGCCAACAGTGGTAATGAAATATCTAATGGGTATCCGGCATTTGGTTTTGGTAAACAAAAAGCAATTGGACGAACATGTAAAGAGTTTAATGCACCAGTTGCATTTATTTATACTACTGTTGATTTTGCCGCAATTGATGTGGATGTTGATGTAAGATCTGGTTATAAATCTACCTGGACTCCTAATGCAAGTCAAACCACTACCATGAAATCAAAAACAAATGTTTCTGCATTTATGAAGGTGTCAGGTTCCCAGGAAGCACCTTTATACAGTACGTTGATGAATGATAAACTACAGGCGGAAAATGTTACCGTTGCAAACCATATACCAGCTGAAATAGATTTCGCCACAGGGTTAACAGAAGATCCGAGCCGTGTAGAAAAACAGAGTAAGTTATTTCATGTATCATTTTCTAAAAAGATGGAAAGCGCCCCGGTGATTATTTCCACTACAAAAGAAAAATACAAAACGGCAGCCAAAAAAGCATTGGAAAATTATGTTGATACATTTATTGCTAAAGTAGTTGTAATGAAGAATGATTAGATTATCCTGCAAAAGAACGTGCTTGCTTTCCATTATTGCTGAATTGAATGATAATACACTATTGTCCGATAAAAGATAATAACTCTTTGCTTTTCAAGACCTCACCCCCAACCCCCTCTCCAAAAGAGAGGGGGCATGAAACCCTTACTGGTAAAGGGTTTCAGATATTTTGAAAAATTTTAGTCGGACAATAATAATAATAATAGTTATTTAATACAATTCTTGCTTTAACATGAAATATGACTGAGTATAAAATGCCTGAAGCAATACTTGTTACACCTCTGGCTTCTATTGCTGCTTTTACTGTTGTGTTTGAAATTTTTGGTAATGTACTGAAAAATGGTTGGTGGTTTTCTGGCGAAAATTTGTTATAATGCCGCTACTAATCCGAATAGGAAATAAGCTCTGGTGGAGACCAACTTATCAGCCATAGGATTAGTGCTTATACTGAAAACGGGGGTTTAATTGCCGCACCTTTTAAATCCCTGTCTGAAAGATGAAAACATATAATAAGCAAAATAGTAGTAGCCATCAGGAAGTTGCTGCAAATAAATTTTTTTTTGAAAACAAAATCAATATAGCAGAGAATAGATATTGCACCAAAAATCATCACACCAACAGAACTAAATTTCCATTTGCTAAACATTTCCAGCATTTGAGGTTTAGATGTAACCATAGCATAACCTTGTTTAAAGCCTATAAAAACAGCAATCAAAATCAGGATGATATTCAGTAATTTTAAAAACCTACGATTTGTATTTTAAGTTTGTAAATAAGCTGTATATATTTCCCAACCAGTTTCAATATTTGAATAACTACTTATTTTATTTTTTCCATCTCAATTACCTGAAAAATATTCCTTCACTATTTTATTAAAAACCTGGGGTTGCGTGCTGTAATAACCATGGCCACCTTCTTTGATGATTTCAAGTTTTGAGCCTTTAATATTTTCATGCAACCAATTCCATAATAACTGTGAAGCAAAATGACTTTTGCCGCCCATAAGAATCAGTGTTGGAATTTTTATTGATGGAATGATGTCGCGCCAATCATTGCCTAAATGTTCGGTCAACAATCTTTCCATCATTACATCTCTTATTGTTTTATCTTTTTTTGGTTGCCCGACAATGGATGGCATCCTGAATGCTGTCCATATATCTTTGTCAGTTGCGCTTCCGGTATATGTTTCTTTTTCTACAGCAGTCCATGAAGGGTCTGTGATGAGACAAGGCGCTTCATCGCCGAGTATGTATTTTTTAATTTTATCCTGTCCGAATAATGAGAAATAATTCCATGCCACCGTATTGCCCATTGAGTGTGCAAACAAATAAAATGAATCAATACCTGCATCATCAATCATCTCTTTTGCATCCATGGCAAACCGGGAAATTTGTGCACCATAAGCAGGGCTTTCTGATTCTCCAAGCCACCTGTAATCCAAAGTATAAATTGTAAAGTATTGTTTCAAACCATCATAAACCATATCGAAAGTAGATGCGGCCTGTCCGTATCCCGGAAAAATTACGAGTGCAGGTCCGCTGCCTTCAACACGGTAATGTAACCGAACACCATCTGATGTGGTAAAAAAATGATTTTTATTCTTGTCAATATTCTGAGAAAATGTTTTTGTTATACCAGGTATAAAAAACATGCAGATAATAAGCGCTATTTTTTTCATCTGAAAAATTTTATAGTTTGATATGAATGTTGTTTGAATTAATGAAATTGTTTATTGAGAGTTTGATATGACTTACTGCTGATGCAGTTATAACGTGCTGAAAAAACTTTCTTAAAAAAACCGAATTGCTGATAAAATAAGGTAATAAGGTTATGTTCTATAAAGTTGCACTTGTTACTAGGGTAATAAGGTTTTGTTCCAATAACCTGTGACCTTATTACCTTAGTAAAAACAGTTTATAGTAAATCAAACTTTATTACATTATTACCTTATTCATTTATTCAATTCATTAACTCTTCTTCAAAACGTAATTTATTTTTTGATGACTTTTAAATCTTTGAAATAACCAATCGTTCCGATGTCAACCCATAAACCAATTGAACCATGTTTTGTTTTACCTAACATCTTGTCAACAATGAATGTTGAATACTTAGCATCATTGATAAACATTTCTGCTGTTTCACCATTTACTTCTATGCGCATGGTAATCCATTCTTTCAATGCAACCGGTGCAGCGCCTTCATATTTTCCCGGCGCAGTTTTTCTCAGCGTGTCAAATTTTGGAGCGGGATATGCATAATATTGAACAGTGTGGTTCCTGAACGCCTGGTTGTTTGCCCTTCCTACTTTCGGTCTCAGATAAATGGATTCATAAGCTGTGTTATTATCATCGATCCTGAAAGCAACACCAATAAACCCTGCTGCTCCTTTGAACGGACTTGGGTTTTGAATGTCGCTGTACATTTTCACTTCAATCGTTCCGTTTTCAAAATCCAAATCTTTTAATCTGACAAACGTGGGTTCATCAACAGTTGATTCTAACCTTGCAGTATCAAAAGGCATTTTTTGTAAATCACGTTCTACTTTTAAAACATCTTGCTCCTGGAATTTCACTACTGATGCATGTACGTTAACCGGTTCGAAAGTTTTGCCTTCAAATTGAATATCCTGTGCATGCATTGCTTTAGATGAACTGAGGAGAATAAAGAGCATGAATATTATTTTGCTGAGTTTCATTTTGATTTATTTTTTGATAACGATAAATTGTTTAAGATAACTTCCATATTTCAATACCGGTTTTTGAATCAATCATTCTTCCAATCATTTCATCAGCAGGAGTTAAAACAATTTCTCCCGTATAACTGATATGAGCTTCTTTCAGGTGACCGCCGGTTAATATTACATTTCTATTTTTATCTAAGTAAGAAAATGAAGCATGTGCATGAAGATATGGTTCATTGTTTTTATCAGTTGTTACATTTCCCATCAGTGAAACCATTTCCAACATTCCTGAAATTGTATGGTTGGTAAAATCATTTTTTTCAGGGATAAATGTAGCCAGGACAGCAACATCACAGGCTCCAATTCCCTGGAAATAACCTGCCTTGATTTTTTCACGTTTGCAAACATCTTTGATAGAATCTGTAAGGCTTTCACCTTTATCAATCCGGATATAAAATGTGTGATTGATTTTTTTGTATTCCATGATTTTTATTTTTAATTATCCGTGTGATAAAACAATTATTGCTGCCCTGGTCTTAGAAAGATTACTGTTGTAAATGATTAGATAAAGATTAACCCTGTTCTTTATTTACTTTTAAGTTAGAAATAAATATTTCTAAAACAATTTTTCTGCAGGAGGTTTTATTCCTTCCAATCTCAGGTAAACTGTTGTTTGCCCTCTTTGATGTGTCTGGTGTTCAAAATCTTTGTCCAGCACCTGTGCCCTTGTTAAATCAAACCTGCCAAACAATTTTATTTGCTCATTCAATTGCTGGTCTGTCATTTTCTTTAAACCATCAATGACAAAGTCATAACCGGCCATCACCAGCTTTGTGACATTTGCTTTTGATTTATCAGCAGATTTTTCCAACTCACCCATGTTATATGGATTTTTTTCTCCTGTTGCTGCAGAGCCAAAGCCATAATTGGCATCAGTTATATGAAGCATTTGTTCTGCAAACGAACGCATCTCAGGAGTTGGCTTAAAACCATAGCTGGAATCGGGCATTGCATCTAAATATTCCTTTGTATAGTCCTTTGCTCTTTCCCATTTTTTTACGAGGTAATCTTTTGAAGTTTGAGCCTGTACAAATGATGCAGAAAGAAAAATAAAACAAAGTGTGGCGATAATGTTTTTGGTAGTCATGATGATTCTTGTTTTTGTTTGAAAAAAATTTGTTTAAAGAGAAAATGCGTGAAGTTTTGTATTTGCTTCTGCTGCAGTAACGGTTTTACCCAATGCACCAAATTCATGTAAGTCACCAAAAACTTCAATCCGGATTGATTGGTCAATGCCACCAACCCGTACCGGTTCAAAACCATTATCGCGGATGAGTTGTTCCACTTCATCATTGATGCTTGTATCATCTGTTGCATAAAACAGGACTGCTTTTTCAGGTGTTTGAAAAGCTGCACTTTTTAATGAAGCTGCACCCAATGTACCTAATGCTTTTGCAAATTTTGCACCATCAGGAACTAATGCTGAAATGATTTCTCCTGCTGATTCATTTTCACCAATGATTTTTTTGAAGCCGCCGTTTTCATCCGGAGCAATCGGGTTAGATGGGTCAATAATGATTTTGCCTTTCAATTCAGATGCATATTTTGTCATAAACTCCTTAATGGTGTTAAACCAAACAGACAATACAACTATATCAGCTTGTTTGATGGCATCCACCGTTTCAGCAGCAGTAGCAAGGCTACCTAATTTTTGTGCCAATACCTGTGCATCTTCCAATTTTCTGCTGGCAATTATTACAGGGCGATTGCCTTTTACAAGATTTGTGGCTACTACTTTTCCGATGTTTCCTAAACCGATAACGGCAACTTTTGAATTTGTTTTCATAACTATTTCTTTTTTTGATTATTTATTAATTTGATACTGCAAAGTTGCGTCAGCCCATTGCCCTGTGCCAATGAACTGCATCAAGAAATAGTATTGATGTAGTTTAAGATTTTTTGAGTTGATTATTTCTTATCCTGCTTATAAACTCAGGTGTAATTCCAAGATAAGATGCAATCTGCGTTTGTGGTAGCCTGTTGGATAATTGAGGATAAGTTTGAATAAAAGATAAATAGCGTTCTTCAGCAGTAGAGCTGATATTTTGCAATAGCCTTTTTTGCAAAGCAACATGGCTGTTTTCTATCAACACCCTGAAGATGCGGTTGAATTTTGGTGCCTGGTTGTAAAGTGATGTCAGGTTTTCAAAACTGATTTGTAATACCATTGTATCTTCCAGTGCATCAATATTCAGTTTTGAATTTTTTCTTTCATAAAAACTACTGATGTCGGTTATCCACCAGTTTTCAGCAGCAAACTGAAGAATATGCGTGTTCCCTTTATCATCTATTGCAAACATTCGAAGGCAACCACGTACCACGAAATTCATTTGTTTACAAACATCGCCTTCCTGCAAAATATACTGCCGTTTGCGATAGAGCCGCGGCTGAAACTTCTCTTTAACCAATTGCTTCTCCTCATTATTTAAAGCAATAATTCTTTTGAAATAATTCAGCAGCGGTTCAATTGAAGCCTGGGTTAAGTCTTCTTTCATCGGAGCTAAGTTAATCCTGTATGATAAATTTTTCGATGAATGTTTTGATTGGCTGTTTTGTTTAGATTCTTATTGACTTTATGCCAGCATTTTTTTTGAATTTATAATGTTTATAAAACCCCGCCAAATACTATTCATTATTATTTAAATTGAATTTCATCATTTTTTTAAAATCAATAACCTGCAGGCAGGCAGGTTAAAAATTAGGAATTAAGAATTACGAATTACGGTTTGTGTTTTTATGAAGTTTATATAAAATAAAATGAATGGGTTATGATGAAAGCATGGTAATTGTGCAAATCCTGTGCATAACTAAAGGGGAATTTTCACGTTAACATTTTATTGAAAACTTCTTAATCTTGTGTTTCGTTTATTTACAGTATGGATACAAATGGCACCTGTGTAACACCAGAACCGATTCAAGTTCTGCCTAGCGTTTTAGATGTTTTAACTCAACAGACTTTGAGTTGATTCAATAAAAAACCGCTTTGACGTAAATTTAAAATTGCAAAGCATTATCGAGTAAGCCCCAATGATGTTTTGCAATTTTTTTATTGTATTTAATGAATGGTTTTAAATATCCTGCTCCAGCGCGGGCCATTACTCCAGCTAAACCAAATCAATGATGCTTTGCCCACGATATATTGTTCAGGTACATAACCCCAGAACCTGCTGTCCTGGCTCCTGTGCCTGTTGTCACCCATCATCCAGTAATAATTGTTTTTAAAAGTATAAGTATTGGTAGGGGTGCCATTGATGATGTATTTGCCATTAGAGTAACCATCTAACTTATTATGCTCATACGTAGTGATGAGCCTTTCATACAATGCAAAGTTTTCAGGTGTTAATGTTACTGTCACTCCTTTTTTGGGAATAGTGATTGGCCCGAAAAAATCCCTTGACCAACCACTGGATGCACTGTCATAAGGAAATGTATGTTGCATCATATCATTATTAGGATCGCCTGTAATTTTATAAACTGCTATAGTACTTTTTACCCCAAGGTATTGATCAACTTTTTCCTTTTCAACCGGTGTCATATTTAAAATGATGCAACCACTGTCAGGCTGTATGTCGCCAAGGCCATCACTTACATTAATGCCGAGTTGTTGGTTTAATAAGTTTGAGGATATAGGTTTATTATTGGTTGGTACGTTATAATCAATCTGTGATGTAGGCGAGACATATGCAGGCTGATCATTGACATATAATACTCCTGCTTTTACCTGTATCTTATCACCAGGTAAGCCCACGCAGCGTTTTATATAATTATCAGTTTTATCATAAGGATGCACCAGAATTGGGTAATTAGCCATTAATGCTTCTCTATCTCCATGAAACTGGTTCCTCAATACATCATAATATAGAATTTTACTTCCAAAATCAGGGTCGTTGATGATGGTATCACCGGCAGGTACATTAAACACTACCACATCATTTCTTTTTATGGAAGAAAAGCCTGGCAACCTTTTATAGGGTAATTCAATCCATGTTAGATAAGAGGGTGTAGTTTGTGAACCTGGCATTGTGTTGTGTACAAATGGAAAACTTAATGGTGTTGATGGAATCCTTGCACCGTAACTCATTTTGCTCACAAATAAAAAATCATTGATGAGCAAAGTTTTTTCCATGCTTTCAGTAGGAATTGTATATGCTTCAAAAATAAATGTGCGTATTAATGTGGCTGCAACAATAGCAAACACTGCAGCGTCAATCCATTCCCTTGATGCTGATTTTTTATATCGCTTTACCACTTCTTTGCCACCCCAGCGCACGTCTTTCGAAAAGCCAACATAAGGCAGGTATAAAAATGGTAGTAAAACTGCAGCAGTATGTTGTAATAAATTAAACTGCCCGAAATGCATTATAAAAATAATCGTGATCCAGATGGTAATAAATTGTCCAAGTATGGGGATGAACTGTAACCAAAACCATATTTTTTTAGTCCCGGTAATTTCTACCATGCACCAGGTATTGTAAAATGGAACAAAGGCTTTCCATGTTGCAATGCCGGCTTTTTTAAACATGCCATATACACCAATATGCCATCCGATTGTTCCGAGTATAAATATTATCCATCCCATATTAAAAATTTAAAATGGCAACAAAAGTAATAATCTAATAAGGCATCTGCAATTTAGCTGGGTAAAGTTTTCTTAAATAAAACTGCTTTCAAGCCTGGGATGCAGTTTTTATCTTTTCAGATTTTATTTTGTTGCAGGATTTTCCTTAACTTATTTTTTTAACTGCAAAACTTTTTTCTTGTTGAGTTGCTTATTTTTTTATGGATAATTTTTTTCAGGGTTTTGTTTGACTGAATGAGAAGTAAATCATAGATAGTTATTAATGCATTCCTGTATTTTGATGAACGATTCAGCAATACAAAAATGAAGATGTGTTCCATTCTTTATTCATGTTCCCATAAAAAGAGAAAAGTTATTTCATTGCTTCCAATTCTTTTTGCATCCTGAACATTTCGTCACGCAGTTTCGCTGCTTCAATAAAATCCAGGTCCCTTGCTGCTTTCTCCATTTGTTTTTTTATTGTGTTGATTGCCTTCTCTACCTGTGGAATGGTTTTGTATTGAACCTGTTCTTCTGCTGCAGAGGTTTTAATAATATCTTCATCACCCTGGATGGCATAAGGATTCTTGGGATCGTATCCTTTAATATCCAGTACTGATGTCTGTGCAAAAACATTTTCTTTTGTTTTAGTAATTGTTTTAGGTATAATGTTATGTTCTGTGTTATATGCAATTTGTTTTTCCCTTCTACGATTGGTTTCATCAATAGTTTTCTGCATGCTTTCTGTCATTGTATCGGCATAAAAAATTACCAGCCCTTCAGCATTTCTTGCTGCACGGCCTGCGGTCTGTGTCAATGATCTTTCATTTCTTAAAAACCCTTCTTTGTCTGCATCAAGTATTGCAACAAGAGAAACTTCAGGCAGGTCAAGGCCCTCACGTAAAAGGTTCACACCCACCAACACATCAATTTCACCCAACCTGAGTTGCCTTAAAATTTCAATCCTTTCCAGCGTATCCACATCACTATGAATATATTTTGATTTGATGTTGATGCGTTGTAAATATTTATCCATTTCTTCTGCCATTCGTTTTGTTAGTGTGGTTACCAGCACACGGCCACCTTTTGCAACACGTTTATCAATTTCATCCAATAAGTCATCAATCTGGTTCACCGAAGGACGAACATCAATCGGTGGTTCAAGTAGTCCTGTTGGGCGCACTACTTGTTCTACAACAACGCCACCGCATTGCTCCAGTTCATATTCTCCTGGTGTTGCACTTACAAAAACTGTCTGGCCAGTCATGTTTTCAAACTCATGAAAATTTAAAGGCCGGTTATCCAAAGCAGATGGTAAACGAAAACCATATTCCACCAATATTAATTTCCTGCTCCTGTCGCCACCATACATACCCGCAATCTGTGGAATGGTTTGATGGCTTTCATCAATGATGGTAAGGAAGTCTTTTGGAAAATAATCAAGCAGGCAGAACGGTCTTGTTCCCGGTTGCCTCCTGTCGAAAAACCTTGAATAATTTTCAATACCATTACAGAAACCTAATTCGCGGAT
Source organism: uncultured Parafilimonas sp. (assembly GCA_964400415.1). Taxonomy (GTDB): domain Bacteria; phylum Bacteroidota; class Bacteroidia; order Chitinophagales; family Chitinophagaceae; genus Parafilimonas. The sequence goes on along the minus strand of CAYNTP010000034.1, from coordinate 12,781 downwards.
CATTTCAAGATCATACTCCACTCTTTCTTTCAATCGTTGCGCCTCTATGAGTTTACCTGTGCTTTTAAAATATTCTGTCTGCAAACGCATTTCATCCTGTATCTCATACAAAATAGTCTGCATCATATCTTTTGGAGCGAGGTATAAATTGGCAGGAAAAATTGCAGCATTCTCCACTTTTGAAATGCGTTTATTGGAATGCACATCTATCATTTCAATGTCTTCAATTTCATCACCAAAAAAAGTGATGCGGTAACCATAATCAACATAAGGTAGGTTGATATCAACGGTATCTCCTTTTACCCTGAATGTGCCGCGTTTGAAATCTATCTGTGTCCTGTTGTATAAACTATTCACCAATGCATGTAAAAATCCCTGTCTTGAAATCACCTGGCCTCTTGCAATACGCACGATGCCGTTTTCAAAATCTGTCGGGTTACCGATACCATAAATACAACTCACACTGGCAACTACAATAATATCCCTTCGGCCAGTTAATAATTCACTCGTTGCCTGTAAGCGAAGTTTATCAAGCTCTTCATTTATACTCAGGTCTTTTTCAATATACACATCACTCACCGGCATGTAAGCTTCAGGTTGATAATAGTCATAATAGCTTACAAAATATCCTACAGCATTGTCAGGAAAAAATTGTTTGAACTCACCATACAATTGAGCTACCAAAGTTTTATTGTGTGTCAGCACCAATGTCGGCCTCTGCACATTTGCAATTACATTGGCCATAGTGAATGTTTTTCCACTACCTGTTACACCCAGTAATGTTTGATAATGTTCACCTGAATTAATTCCATCTGTCAACTGTGCTATTGCATCAGGTTGGTCCCCGCTTGGCTTGTATGGCGCTGATAAACTAAAAGGCATTTTGCTAAGGTAATAAGTAAATGGAATTTTTATTTTTTATATACGAATAATACAGGAGTAAAATGTAAATATGTTTTATGCGTGCAGTCAACAATTTATATATGTGATATTGCTATTAAAATTTATAAGATGAAAAAGGGTGAAAAAAATTGAAAGCATAAATATTTTTTCTGGATAAAAAATGGCAAGGTTGTTGGTTTTCTCTCCCCAACTTAACTATTAATCTATTCATTATTAAAAACAATTCGTTATGAAAAAGTTCCTTTTGTCAGCAATCGTATTGATGGGTGTAGCAGCAATCTGTGTGGCTAATTTAACCAACAAAGCAAATGCCGCACCGTTAGACAATCAATCTCATTTTATAAAGGATACGGTTCCCACTGACACTACAAAACCGGATACTACTACAGGTGGTACAACTCTTCTATTGAAGCATTAACCTTTGAAAATTTTGGTTTTTCGTTGGGTAAGGCTTTTGCATCTGATGCAAGGGCTTTACCTTTTTTGAAAAAAAATTTCAATGAAGAAAAAATATTTTTGGATGATGGGTTGCTATAACTAACTTTTGAACCAACCTCTTCTTTTAAAAACAAATATCATCCACACTGGTATTAAAAGCATCACACCTACTGCAGCATAAAATCCATATTTGTTGTGCAGATAAGGAATGGTTTCGAAATTCATTCCGAATATGCCGCCTATTACTGTTGCAGGTGCGAGTAAGCAGGTTACTATTGCCATCACTTTCATCACTTCATTCAACCGGAGGTTTACTTTATTGAGATAAAGGTCCTGCAGGCTCATCATCATATCACGGTAGTTTTCTACAAGGTCATTTGCCTGCACAATATGGTCATACACATCTTTAAAATACTTGATGACCCGTTCATCCAACAAATCACTATCGCTGCGCATAAAACTGTTGACAATATCACGCACTGGGTTCATGTTCCGCTTCAACACAATGATTTCTTTTCTTAAATTATTAATCAGGTTGAGGGAACGGGCATCACCGCGTGCAATAATATCTTCTTCCAATGTTTCAATATGTTCACCGAGGTCTTCAAGCACTGAATAATAATTATCAACAATAATATCAATCAGTGAATAACATAAATAACCAGCATCTGATAGCCGTAGCTTACTTCCTTTCGCTTTTAATTTTTCACGCACAGGGCTAAAGACATCACGTTCTGCATCTTCCTGGAAACTCAAAACAAAATCTTCTCCCAGCACTATGCTTACCTGTTCCTGTTCTACACATTTATCATTAGGATTATAGTACAACATATTCATCAGGCAATACATTACATTGTCCATTTCATCCATCTTTGGCCGCTGGCCTATGCTTAAAATATCTTCTATCAACAACTGATGAACATTGAATTCATTACAAATAAACTCAACATCATTTTTTCTCAGGCCATCAATATTTATCCAGGTAATGCGCCCGTTATTTTTAAATTTCTTACAATCGAAAACACTGTCAAATTCATAGCGCTCCAGTTCGTCTTTATCATAATCATATACTTCAACTTTTATTGACTGCGGTTCAGTACGTTTTGCCTGGATGGGGTTATAAATATGTTGTTCCCTCTTCGTTTTTCCCGGGAGAAGAACGGGAATCAGCTTATTAAAACTTTTCGTTGATAATGCCATTATGCAAGATTAAAAAAATGAAATTACACAATATCAATTTGAACATCTTAAATGCATTGTTTAAAAATTTTAAGTAACAAAATTTTTGTGATGCATTCAATATGATTTTTTATTGCCTGCACGGGTGGATGAAAACTTATCAACAAAGGTTTAAAACTGTAATCTTGAAAAAATGAATGTGGTATTTTGCCCAAAATTGTATATCAGTTTTGCTGAAACCATTTTATAATAAAGGTTCAATTGAAGCCGGCTGTGATGAAGCAGGCAGGGGATGTTATGCAGGCCCTGTATTTGCTGCCACAGTTATTTTACCCGAAAATTTCAATCACCCTGAACTCAATGACAGTAAACAACTGAATGCTGCACAAAGAGAAAAGCTGCGTGTTTTCATTGAGAAAAACGCTTTGCATTATGCAGTGGCAATGGTGGACAATGAAGAGATTGATTCTATAAATATTTTGAAGGCCTCTATAAAAGCAATGCACCTTGCATTGGATAAGTTGCCGGTGAAACCTGGTTTGATTTTAGTTGATGGTAACCGTTTTATTGCATGGAAAAATACACTGCATCATTGCATCATCAAGGGTGATGGAATTTATGCCAGCATAGCTGCAGCCAGTATTCTTGCAAAGACGTACAGGGATAAATATATGTACAGCCTGCATGAAAAATTTCCACAATACAACTGGGCAAAAAATAAAGGTTATGGCACAGCAGAACATCGCAAAGCCATTAACGAAAATGGGTTGTGCAGGTATCATCGGAAGAGTTTTAATATTTTACCTGTTCAGTTAAAATTAAGTTTCAACATGAATGAAATAAAAATTTAAATCCATTTCATGAAAAATACTTCGTTCCTGAATTTTATTTTTTTATTGATTATTGTTTTCTCATTGAGCTCCTGTGGAAAATATCTTGTTCAAACCGGCAAGGCATCTTATTATGGCGATGAGTTTTCTGGCAGACCGATGGCTAATGGTAAACGCTTCAGCCAGCACCGGTTGACAGCAGCGCATAAGACTTTGCCATTTGGTACAAAAGTTATTGTTATTAATCTTGTAAACCATCAAAGAGTGAAAGTGCATATTACAGACCGTGGCCCGTTTGTGGCAGGCAGGATAATTGACCTGAGCAAGAAAGCTGCCCGCAGGATTGATATGATTAATGCAGGAGTTGTGCCTGTTGAAATAAAGTACAAAAAGAAAAGATAAATTGCCGGATTAATTCTATTGATTGAAAAGGATTGTATTTACTGTAACCAACGACCTGAGTTATGACCAGCGGATGCAACGCATTTGTTCGTCATTGGCCAATAACGGGTATGATGTTTTACTCGTTGGAAGAGTAATGCAAAATTCAGTGGCTTTGCAATCCCGTTCCTTCAAACAAAAAAGATTAAAATGTCTTTTTAATAAGGGCGCTTTGTTTTATGCTGAATATAATATCCGTCTTTTCTTCTTTTTGTTATGGCAAAATATGGATGCTGTGTGTGCGATTGACCTTGACACTATTTTACCCTGTTATTTTGTTTCTCTTACCAGGGGAAAAAAAAGAATTTATGATGCACATGAATTGTTTACTGAAATGAAAGAAGTGGTTACAAGGCCTTCCGTTCAAAAGCAGTGGATGAGAATTGAAAAGTTTGCAGTACCAAAGTTTCAGTCAGGTTATACAGTGAGCACATCTATCGCTGAAGAATTTAAAAAGCGATATAATGTTTTGTATCATGTAATCAGGAATGTGCCGTTGATGAGAAATATGAATCCTGAAATGATGGAGCCATCATACAGTGATAAAATTATCATCGCAGGCAACTATTCATTTCCACCGCAGGATAATGAAAAATTTATTTTATACCAGGGTGCCATCAATCAAGCAAGGGGGCTTGAAAATTTAATTGAGGCAATGAAGCAGGTTGATTGTAATTTGTACATGTTTGGTGATGGAAATTTATTGGATAAGATAACAACACTTATTGAACAGAATAACCTTCAGTACAAAATATTTTTGATGAAAAAACTCGAGCCTGAAACTTTATTTGAAGTAACCAAACTGGCTTATATCGGTATTAATCTTGTTGAACCTGTTGGCTTGAACCAGGTATATTCACTTGCGAATAAATTTTTTGATTATATCCAGGCAGGTGTGCCGCAGGTTACCATGAATTTCCCTGAATATAAAAATGTGAATGAAGATTATGAAGTAGCTGTGTTAATTGATACTGTTGACCCCGATGTTATTGCTGATGCTATCAATGGCCTGCTGGCTGATAAAGAAAAATATGATTTGATGAAAGGAAATTGTTTTGATGCTGCCATCTTTTATAACTGGCAGCAGGAAGAACTAAGGTTATTATCTTTTTATAAAAGTTTTTTTGAAGCTTGATGTTTTTGATTTTTACTCCACATATTACTAACCGCATCAAATATATTTTTCAATATGTATTTGAAGAAAGATTGGGTTGTGCATTCAGACTAACTGATGATGCGGATGAATTTGTCAACAGTGATAATGCTTTTAAAATTAATTACTCAAAAGAAGATATTCAATCCGGTTTATTTTTTTATGCTGTTGATTTATTGTTTGAGAATGATATAAAAGAAACCAACTTGCAACCAGCTAATACTAATGATGTAAAAATTATTTTTTCTCTTCAGCGCCAGTCTGCTTTATGTTTTGATGTGTTTGCGGCTTTGTTTTATTTATTGAGCCGTTATGAAGAATACCTGGGTAAGCCAACTATACAACATGGTAATTATGATTATAAAAACAGTGTATTGTATGCATTGGATATTTTGGATATACCGGTTGCAGAGCAATGGTTAGAACTCCTGAAAAAAAATCTGCAGAAAAATTTTCCTTCAGTTCAATTTAAAAAACATAGACCAAAAGTTGGATACAGTTTTGATGTGGATGTGGCTTATGCTTATAAAGGAAAAGGATTGTTGCGCACAGCAGGAGGTATTGCAAAAAAAATATTGCATTTGAATTTTACCGAAACCTATAATCAACTGGCTACATATTTCGGTAAGCGGCATGATATGTATGATACATACAATTATGTTTTCAATGTCTTGAAGGATAATAAGCCTGTTTATTTTTTTAACATGGGCAATCATGGGGAGTTTGATAAAAACCCTTCCTGGAAGAATAAAAAATTTCAAAGTTTAATTCGATATGTTGTACAACATGCTGTTGTAGGGCTTCATCCATCATACACTTCAAATATGCAACCAGAAAAAGTGGTTGTTGAAAAAGACAGGCTTGAAAAAATTACAGGTTTGCCGGTTACAAAAAGCAGGCAGCATTATTTAAAATTAAAATTGCCGGAAACTTACAGCAACCTTATAAAAAATAATATAATGGAAGACTATACCACCGGTTATTATTATACTTACGGTTTCAGGGCAGGCACTTGTCATTCATTTTTATTTTTTGACCTTGTGAAAAATGAATCCACATCGTTGCGGCTGTTTCCTTTTGCATACATGGATGGCACTTTAAATGATGTATTAAAAATGAACATCGAACAGGCAAAAGTTGTAATTTCAAAATTGGTTGAAGTTGTATATAGATATGATGGTATTTTTATTCCGTTGTGGCATAATTCCACCTTGTATGACCGCAATGGATGGAAGGGCTGGCGTGAAGTGTTTGAACATACTATTCATGAAATAAAGAAAAGAGATTTCGATAATTTGTTTGTTTAAAATTTGGAAAAACGGCTGCACATAATTTGTCTTGATGTTCCTTACCCTGTTGATTACGGTGGTGTGTTCGACCTTTTTTATAAACTCCCGGTCTTACAGGAATTAGGAGTAAAAATTTACCTGCATTGTTTTACCAAAGACCGTGGCGAACAACCTGAACTGAATAAATATTGCGAAGCAGTTTATTATTATCAGCGCGACATAAGTAAGGGCAAATTAATGTCGAGGCTGCCATATATTGTTGCCAGCCGGATGGATGAAACCCTTCACCGGCGCCTGTTACAGGATGATTATCCTATTTTGATGGAAGGTGTTCATTGCACATATATTACAACTGATGAAAGGTTTAAGAACAGGCAACTTTTTGTGCGGTTGTATAATGTAGAAAATGAATATTACCGGCACCTGTATAAATTTTCACATAACATGCGGCATGAGATGTTTTATTTTCTTGAAGCAAAAAAGTTGTACAACTATGAAAGAAAGCTTGTCAAAAATGTTACAGCTTTTTTTGCAGTGGCACACCAGGATGCAGATTATTACAGGAAAGAATTTAATTGCGGTAACATAGAATACCTGCCTTTATTTATTCCCGGGTGGCAGGTGAAATCGCAGGAAGGTATGGGCGCATATTGTTTGTATCATGCAAAACTCAACGTGGAAGAAAATGATTATGCTGCAGAATGGTTGGTGAAAAATGTTTTCCGCAACATCAACATTCCATTGGTGATTGCGGGCAAGAGCCCTGGAAAGAAAATAATGCAGTTAATAAAAAAATATAAGAACATAACGATTATCGCCGACCCTTCTGATGAAGAGATGAATGACATTATTGCAAAAGCACACATCCATGTTTTGCCTTCTTTTAATAACACCGGCATCAAAATAAAACTGTTGAATGCGTTGTTTAACGGCAGGCATTGCGTTGTAAATGATGCCATGATTGAAGGCACGCATCTTGATGCCTTATGCCATATTGTGAATGATGCGGGTGAGTTCAGGGAGCGGATACAGTTGCTGTACCACCAGCCTTTTACCGCAGATGAAAAAGCTTACAGGAAAAGTATTTTAATGAAGGAATTTAATAACTACGCAAATGCCATACAGTTAGTGAAATGGATTTGGGAAAAAGGGTTTGATGGTTTGCAGGTTGCACATTCAAATTTGTAATGAAGCAAATAAACTACACCATCGTTTAAACCCCTGACACAAAAAATTAACCCTGAAGTATTGAAGTACAATTATAATGAATTAAACTTCTGCTACTGCACTGTCATACACTTTACCCCTTTCAGTCTTCAACATGCGGGAAGGGTATTTGCTGATTACAATAAAATCATGCGTAGCCATAATGATAGCTGTGCCGTAATCTTTGCAGATGTTAAACAACAACTGCATGATTTCATCACTGGTTTCCGGGTCAAGGTTACCGGTAGGTTCATCTGCTAAAATCACTTTTGGTGAATTCAATAATGCACGGGCAATATCAATACGTTGTTGTTCACCGCCACTCAGTTCATAAACCATTTTGAAACCCTTGCTTTTCAAACCTACTTTGTCCAGCACATCTGCAATTTTTTCATCAATCAGTTTCTCTTCTTTCCATCCTGTTGCTTTTAAAACAAAGCGGAGGTTTTCATTTACATTCCTGTCGGTGAGCAATTGAAAATCCTGGAATACCACACCCATTGTTCGCCTGAGGAAAGGGACTTTTTTCCAGTTCATTTCTCTCAGGTTATAACCTGCTACAGTTGCATCACCTTCTGTTAATGTCAGTTCACCATAAAGCGTTTTCAGCAGGCTGCTTTTACCTGTTCCAGTTTTTCCAACGAGATATACAAACTCACCGCGTTCGACTGTAAAATTTACATCACTCAAAATAAGGTTACCACCCTGGTATATGTTGGCGTTTTTTACCGTTACTACTGGTTCAAACATGATTGCAATTTTTTTAAAGCCTCAAATGTAAAAATAATTCAAACGCCTTGCCCTTATGAATTATACATCATTATAAAAACATTAACTAAAAAAATAGTTGTATAACTAAAAATTTAGTTTTACGTTTGACTAAGAATTTAGTTATACAAAAAATCATAGGCATGAAAACATTAACGAAAGCAGAAGAACAGGTGATGCAGTCATTATGGAAAATAGGCAAAGGTTTTTTAAAAGATATTGTAGAAGAGATGCCTGCACCAAAACCACATCCCAACACAGTGGCTACACTCCTGAAAATTTTAGTGGAAAAGAAATTTGTAACCACTGAAACTTTTGGACGAATGAATGAATATTCGCCGCTCATCAACAAGCAGGCATATTCTAAAAATTCTATGAACAGCCTGGTGAAAGGATATTTTGGCGGTTCATTCAGTAAGGCAGTTTCATTCTTAGTGGAAGAAAATAAATTGAGTATCGAAGAACTTGAACTATTGCTTCAACAATTAAAAAAGAAATAATATGCTACAGCAATTAATGGTTTACTTATTGAAAGTGACCTGCATCAGCGCTTTGCTTTTCCTGTATTATTTTGTTGCGCTCCGTAATAAGAAGTTTCATTATTACAACCGTTTCTATCTGCTGATGGCGGTTGTCATTAGTATTTTTTTACCCTTTGTACAACTTGAATGGTTTACGTTTTTCAGTGGGTCTACGCAGACCATTCATTTATACAATATCATTTATGGCGGGGGAGAAGAAGATGTGGTTGTAAATGGCTCTGCAGCTATCAACTGGCAGGATATTGTTTTATATGTTTTTGCAATTGTTCCCATTTCAGGCATCATCATTTTTGCAAGAAGGGTTTTTAAAATCAATCGCCTGAAAAAAGTTTATCCAGTTCAGAAATTGGTTGACTTTGATTTTATAAATACCGATATCAGCTCAGCGCCGTTTTCTTTTTTGAGAAATATTTTCTGGAGAAATGACATCAACCTGCAGGAAGAAACAGGTAAACAAATACTGCAGCACGAGATAACACATATTCAACAAAAACATAGCTGGGATAAAATTTTCATCCAGATTGTTTTGTGTTTTTTCTGGATGAACCCCATCTTTTATTTAATCAAAAAAGAGCTTTATCTGATTCATGAATTTATTGCAGATGAACATGCAGTAAAACATGCCGATGCCGATGCATTTGCCAGGATGTTGTTAACCGCACGCTTTGGAAAGTTTGAGTTCCTGCCTGCACAATCCATTTTTTATTCATCAATTAAAAGAAGATTAACCATGCTTACCGTTTCAAAAAAAACACAGTTTCATTATCTGCGCCGACTGCTGGTGCTCCCATTGCTTGTATCTGTTATTTGTTTGTTTGCATTTACCATAAAAGCAAATCAACAGGATGAAGATATCAAATCTCTAATCAGTAATATTTCTGATAAAACCGGTAATGTAAATGCGATTGTGCCGGCAGCAAAGCATTTTGTATTAGTGGTTGACGCAGGTCATGGTGGTAAAGATTTTGGTTCAAGGGGAAATGGGTTGTATGAAAAAAATGTTGCTTTAAAAATTGCTGAGAAAATAAAAGATATTTCACAACAATACGGCATTGACGTAATCCTTACCCGCAGCACTGATATATTTATGGACCCGAGACAAAAATCAGAATTCGCCAATACCCGGGATGCAAATGCATTTATTTCAATCCACCTGGATGCTGCATCAAAGACAGGTGATAATAAAAAAAAATCAGGGATGGAAGTATATGTTTCTGACGATAATAAAAACCTAACAACAGAGAGCAGGTTGTTGGGCTCTGCCATTCTCCAGAATTTGGGCAATGATTTTAAAACGCCGGATGCATTGAGCACAAGAGAAGCTGGTATCTGGGTTTTAAAAAACAGTATCATACCTGCAGCGCTTATTGAATGTGGTTTTATAACTGATGTGAATGATGCAGATAATTTAAAAGATGATTCAAAAATTGAGTTGATGGCAAGGAATATTCTGCAGGGAGTTGCTATGTATGCGAATCATTCCAATGATAATTTGAATGGGAATAACAAAGGAGATGCAGTTGATACAATGCCCGGTTCAACAGGTAAGAATGAAATTATTTTGCCTTCCGGTAAAGTTTATTTTCCTGAAGACAGCCTGACTTTAAGTGCGAATACAATTACATTAAGCGGCGA
>CAYNTP010000034.1:0-2297 GCA_964400415.1 uncultured Parafilimonas sp. | reverse complement strand
GTTTTGATGAGTTCATCTAAGTTTATAGCTCATTAAATCTTGTTATATGAAATATTTAATTGTTGCTGCCTTTTCATTTTTTGTGTTTACAGCTAATGCACAAACAGGCTCGCCAGTTACATTGAGGTCTATCTTGTTGGAACAACTGCAAACAACACATAATGTAAAAGACTGGTTTGTTCCACCATCAATTGCTATTGCAGGGTTAACACCTGAACAAGCGAACTGGAAAGATGAAACAGAAAACCATTCCATCGCCCAATTAACAACACATCTTATATTCTGGAATAAACAGGTGCTGGATAAGTTTATGGGTATTAAACCCGATGCATTTAATGGTGATAACAAAGAAACATTTTCACCTGTTGATGATAAATCATGGCCTGCGACTATTCAACGGCTCGATAGCATTATGAATGCGCTTGAAAATTTTGTAAAAAATGCTGATGAGAAAACATTGGAATCTGTGGCATCCACTGTTGCGCACATCGGTACACACAATGCTTATCACACTGGACAGATTTTATATATAAGAAAAATGAAAGGCTGGTGGGATGATAATAATGGGGTGAAATAAAAAATATTTTATAGCTCTATGAAAGATTCAATAAAGACCTTGTTTAAATAAATGTGTGAACAAAAAAGCCGCAGTGAAATTTCATTGCGGCTTTTTTGTTGAATGTTACCTTGCTATAACAAGTTGGAGTGTTTGGAATTTACCTTTTTCATCTATGACCCTGATCAGGTAATTACCATTGGCATAGTTGGTAAGTTCTATTTGCTGGTTATACACTTTTGCTTTTCCTACCTGAATTTTTTGTTGCTGTAGTTTTCTTCCATACAAATCACTTAGTTCCAGTACTACTGAACCCGAATACCCGGTGAGTTCTACCTTTACAAATGTTTGTGCAGGATTAGGCATAATGCGGGCATATTTTATTGCGGCCGCAGTCTTTACTGATCCCTGTGTTGCAGAAGCGGCCGGGGCAATATCGTCATTCCTGATGGTACCCACGCCCGTGCCATCTGTGATTTCTGCATTTACCGGGTTGGATAATACTACTGTAATGGTTTCATCCGCTTCAGGTATCTTATCTCCCCTGATTAAGACGATTACCGGCATCCTTTTTACACCTGGCAGGAATGTTAGCTGGCCTGATGAAGCCTGATAGTCGCTTCCTGCTTCAGCAGTACCGTTTTGTGTGGCGTATTGTGCCCTGATAACCCTACGGCTTGCTTTGCTAAGCTTCACATAAAATATCATTAACCTGCTTCCCGCGTTTCCTTCTTTTATGGATTTATCATTGATGGAAATGCCAATAGTATTATTTCCGGTGCATCCTTCGTCCACCTGGCCATTGCAATTATCATCAACTCCATTACCGCAGATTTCAACAGCACCCGGGTGAACAGAAACATTATTATCATTACAATCTAAGTTATTGTCAACACCGCATGCTACCGGTGAGCCAGCGCCGTAACCATCGCTATCATTATCTGCGTATAACAATTTGGTGTCATCACAGTCTGAATGATCAGATACATAACCCGATGGCGGAGTAGATGAACATAGGTTGATTGAATTATTCGCATCACCAAAACCATCGCCGTCATTGTCTGCATAGTAGGTTTGTGATGAATGAACATTGGCATCGTTATCGTTGCAATCTGTATTATTGTCAACACCGCATGCTACCGGTGAACCGGCACCAAAACCATCGCCATCATTATCTGCGTATAACAATTTGGTGTCATCACAGTCTGTGTTGTCGGCTACATAACCTTCCGGTTGCGAAACAGCTATTTGCGAAACATCAGGATTGCCAAAACCATCCCCATCTGCATCTTCATACCAGGTAGTTCCTGTGCCCTCATCTGTTTTGCCATCACAATCATTGTCCTTTCCATCAGGCAGTTCGGGAGCGCCGGGATAAATCGTGTTGTCGTTGTCATCACAATCGGTATTATCGGTTACATAACCTGACGGTGGTGTGGAAGAACAGGCGCTTGTTGTATTGGCTGCATCACCAAAACCATCGCCGTCATTGTCTGCATAGTAGGTTTGTGATGAATGAACATTGGCATCGTTATCGTTGCAATCTGTATTATTGTCAACACCGCATGCTACCGGTGAACCGGCACCAAAACCATCGCCATCATTATCTGCGTATAACAATTTGGTGTCATCACAGTCTGTGTTGTCGGCTACATAACCTTCCGGTTGCGAAACAGCTATTTGCGAAACATTAAGCGGATTGAAAAAGCCCCAAGTTTAAAATCTGATTGAACCATCAAAA
>CAYNTP010000033.1:0-41487 GCA_964400415.1 uncultured Parafilimonas sp. | reverse complement strand
TTATGATGATTGATGTTTTATAATAATGTCACCCCTACGGGGTTAACTGATTTATGATGATTGATGTTTTATAATAATGTCACCCCTACGGGGTTTGGCTGGAAAAAATAAGTGTTACTTAATAAATGATGAAATGTTGGAGGTATAAAAATTCTTTTTGGGTTTGAAATTCTTGTATGAAGATCTTTTTACTATGGGATATGAATGTATTTATGCGCCTGCAAACTCAACTGCCATTTTGGATGCGCTTTGATGTATTCAATAATCAATGGCGTGACAATATTTATCCTGCTCCATTCCGGTTGTAGAAATAATCTGCATCCTGGTGAAACTAGCACTGCGTTTTCTTCAGCCCACTTAAAATCAGATTTGTTATAGACAACAACTTTTAATTCATCTGCAACTTTCAAAACTTCCGGAAGTGGTTTTTTAAATTTTTTCGGAGATAGGCAAATCCAATCCCAAAAACCTGAAAGGCTTGAAGAACCTGAAGTTTCAATATGTGTTTTGAATCCCTGTGATTGTAATGAAATAGTGAGTTCATCAAGGTTATGCAACAATGGCTCACCACCTGTAATAACAATTATTGGTTTGTCGCCTGAAACAATGTTTTTTGAAAACGACAGTGCTTCATCAACAATATTTTCAATTGTTTTCTGCGGGTGCCTGTCTGCATCCCAACTGTCTTTTACATCACACCAGAAACAACCAACATCACAACCACCTAACCTGATAAAATATGCAGCCCTGCCCATGTGTGAACCTTCACCCTGGAGGGTATAAAAAGATTCCATCACTGGCAATGTTTTTATCCTGCCGTTGACAGTTGTTGTTTGAAAATTATTTTTTGATTGTTCTGTCATCTGGTAAAAATATCTTCATTCAAATTGTTGCGTAACAAATATGCCCGTAGTGTATTAGATAATAAAGCTGCTATCGTCATCAGGCCTACACCACCCGGCACCGGTGTGATATAAGATGTCTTTGGCGCAACTTCATCAAAGCTTACATCACCTTTAATCCTGAACCCTTTTTTTGCTGTTGCATCTTGCACTCTTGTTATGCCAACATCAATCACGATGGCTCCTTCCTTCACCATGTCTGCAGTTACAAATCCTGGTTTGCCCAAAGCTGCCACAATAATATCTGCCTGCAGACAAAGCTCTTTTAAATTATGCGTATGCGAATGGCAAATTGTTACAGTAGCATTTCCATAAGGTTGGTTGCTGCTTAATAAAATACTGATAGGCCTTCCAACAATATTACTACGACCGATGACCACTGCATGTTTACCTTTTGCACTGATATTATATTGTTGCAACATTAAAATAATACCATAAGGTGTTGCAGGAATAAATGTAGGTGATCCCTGCACCAGGTTACCGATATTAACCGGGTGGAAGCCATCCACATCTTTTCCTGGAGCAATCGCATTGATCACTTTTTGTTCATCAATATGTTTGGGCAAAGGAAGCTGCACTAAAATCCCATCCACGTTTGCTTCTTCATTCAGCTCTTTAATTTTCTTCAGCAGTTCTGTCTCTTCAATATCATCTGAAAAACGAATCAAAGATGATTGAAACCCTACTTCAGCACAGTTCTTTATTTTGCTGGCTACATAAGTTTCACTTGCACCGTTGTTACCAATTAAAATAGCAACAAGGTGAGGAGAGGGGAACCCTTTTTCAGTTAGTATCGAAACTTTTTCAGCGAGTTGTTTTCTTGTTTCTGCTGATGCCACTTTGCCATCTAAAAGAATCATGGCGCAAAAGTAATTTCAAAATTGTTAGTTTCAACGTCTGGGGAAATTCATGTTATTTTTTATATGTTAATTGTTTCGCAAGACTTGTGTAATTGTATGTTAACGTTTTTGAAATTTTGTGATGAGTGGTAAATTTTATGTGCAGCACAATGAAAAATGTGAATGTCTTCTTTATTGCTTAACACACCGTTTGTTTTAATAGGGTTTCTATATTGATGTTTATCTCCCTGCGTGCTATTTATTTTTATTTATAATGGATATTATGTCCATTAGTTATTAATTTTTAAACATTTAAAAATGAGAAAAATTGTAAGTGTACTTGCTTTGCTCCTACTTATTAACAGTATGGCATTTGCGCAGGGCAAAGTAAGCGGTACCATTAAAGACCAGAATGGTAACGCTGTCCCATTTGCGACGGTCAATGTAAAAGGCTCCCCGACTACTGTTGCGGCTGATGCCAACGGAAAATTCAGCATTGCTGCTAAAGCCGGCGATGTGCTGACGATTACTGCCATTGGTATTGAAAACAAAGAGGTTACCGTAGGAAATGATCCCGTAATTAATGTTGTTGTTACTACATCTGCAGGCAATATCGCCGATGTGGTTGTAACAACAGCTTTAGGTGTACAACGCCAGGCTAAATCGCTGGGTTATGCCACCACCACTATTAATAACAAAGATCTTACTGAAGGGAAATCAGTTAACATCCAACAGGCATTGAATGGAAAAGTGGCAGGCCTGAATATTTCTACTGTAAACAGTGGTGTATTTGAAAATGCAAAGATCAATATCCGCGGCATCCGTTCATTAACCGGCAATAACCAACCTATGTTGGTGGTGGATGGTGCGCCTACACCTTTGGGTTATTTGTCATCCATACCGCCCAGTGATGTTGCATCACTGACAGTTTTGAAAAGCGCTGCATCTGCTGCTATTTATGGACCGGATGCTGTAAATGGTGTAATTGTAATTACAACAAAACGTGGAGGTAAAAAACCTACCGTTACGCTCAATACAACTGTGCAGGCAACTAATGTTTCGTTTTTCCCTAAGCTGCAACGGGAATTCGGGCAAGGTGCCGGAGAAGTAGTTGACCAGTATGGCAACTATGGCTATGTGCCTTATGAAAACCAGCAATATGGGCCAAAGTTTGATGGTGTTGTAAGGCCATTAGGTGTTACGCTTGAAGATGGTTCAATTCAGATGGTACCTTACTCTGATGATCATTACAGGGATAAAATAAAATTCTGGAATACAGGTTTGACCTGGCAGAATTCCGCATCAATTGCAGGTGAAGATTTTTATGTAAGTATTGATGATGCAAAAATAAAAGGCCTTGTACCGGATGATGTTAACCACCGTACGAGTCTGAGGTTTAACGGCGGGAAAACTTATGGCAAATTTTCTATTAATTATGGGATCAACTATGTGCTTCAAAACTATGATGTAGTGAATGAAGCAGGCTTCCAGAATTCTTTCCCGAATGCTTATGACGGGGGTTTGTTTTTCCTGGTAATGCAAACAGCTAATAATGTTCCGTTATTGGATTATAAGGATTGGAAGAACAGCAAGTTTGCACAATTTTCAAATTATTATAATGAATATGCTGTTAACCCATATTGGTTGATTGGTAATATCAGGCAAAAAGGAAGAGAAGATGATATCCTTGGTAATGTTGATGTAAATTATACATTTTTCCCCTGGCTGAAAGCTACTGCCCGCCTGAGTTCCAGCCTTGCATTTGCAAATTTTAAAAATACCAATGCACCGGTTTTTGTTACAGACTGGGCAGCTGCCAACAGGAATGCTACACAATATTCAAACAGGCCAGGTAGTGTGTTTGATGATGAAAACAATGCAGCCAGGATAAACCTTGATTATTTCCTGAGTGGTAAAACTGATGTTGTAAAAGATATTACACTAAGCTATATAGCAGGTGGTTCATTCAGGGACAGCCGTTGGAAGGATGTGGCAGTGGGTGGTAATAACCTCGTAGTACCTTATCTCTATAATGTTGCTGTACGCAGTGGTGATGCTTCTGTACCTGTCTTTAATGGCAGCACAGGAAGTAACAACTATAATATTGAATCAAGATTGCTCTCTGCTTATGGTACAGTCAGCCTTAATTATGCTGGTTGGGTTTATGCTGAGTTTACTGGAAGAAATGACTGGGATTCCAGGTTGTCAAAAGCTAACCGCTCATTCTTCTATCCTGCAGCCAATGTTTCATTGGTTTTATCAGATGCCATTCCTGCTTTGAAAAACAGTTCGTTGATTAGTTACCTGAAAGTAAGGGGCGCTGTTTCAAAATCAGGAAATGTAAATCTTAATCCTTATGCATTGCAGGCTACTTATTCCACAACTGCCGGTTTCCCTTATGGAAATACTGCCGGCTTTACTGCAAACAATACAGTGCCTGATCCAAACATGAAACCTGAATTTGTGAATACAGTGGAAGCTGGTATAGAATTAGGTTTTAATAGGAACCACATTAATTTCAATGCAACATATTTCAATCAGAAAAATACCAACCAGGTATTGGCCATTGCACAATCTTCTACCACAGGTTATACAACAAAGCTGGCTAATGCAGCAGACTTTAAAAACTATGGTGTGGAAATGGAATTGAACCTTACACCTGTTATAAACATTGGTAAAGGCCGCATTGATTTCAGGGTAAATGCTACTTATAATGATAACGAGGTTACACATACATTAGGTAATGTGCCAGTGGTATTAGTGGGTACTGGTGGATTCATTCAAAACTCAGTAAGTTCCCCTACAGCAGCTAACATCGCAGTTGTTGGAGGACCTGCATTCCAGTTCCAGCTTACAGATTACAACAGGGATCCTGCGACAGGAAAAGTTATTGTTGATCCTGTTACTGGTTATCCATCTGAAGCAGCAGGCCAGGTTATAAAAGGCAGGTCATTGCCTTTATGGATTGTAGGTATGACACCTTCTTTCTCTATTGGTAATTTCTCATTCACCATGACATGGGATTACAAAGGCGGTAATGACTTCTTTTCAGGCTTAGGTTCTGATGAAGATTTTGCAGGTATTTCTGCACGCAGTGCAGCATATAACAGACAGCGTTTTGTATTCCCGAATTCAGTGTATTGGGATGGAAGCAAATATGTAAATAATACCAGCATCCTCGTTCAGGATGGTAACTATAATTTCTGGGCAAATGGAAATACCAATACAGCTATTGCTACGAATTATTTTTCAAGCGCAGCTGCCTGGAGATTAAGAGAAGTGAATATATCTTATAACATGCCGGCCAAATGGTTTGGACATAGTAATATCATTAAAGGAATTACAGTTTCAGCAGTAGCAAAAAACCTTTTCCTTTTTGTTCCTAAATCAAATCAATGGGGTGATCCTGAGTTTAACTACTCAACTACTGGTAACACATTTGGTATAGCAAGTTCATTCCAGTCACCAGCATCAAGGTTATATGGTGGTTCATTAACTGTTCAATTTTAATTAATAAAACCTGATATACATGAAACGATTTATCAATAAAAAAATAATTGCAGGTATTTCGGTTGCTGCATTGGTGTTTGCCGGGTGCAGCAAAGATTATCTTGATATAAACAGCGATCCAAATAGGGTGACAGATGATAATGTTACGCCTGAACTTATTTTCACACAGGCAGAACAGGCTGTTGGCGCTTTACCTGTTAATGGGTATGCTTTCCTGCAAAACTGGATGGGTTATTTTGCACCCAATGGTGATTTTGCACCTAATCAAACAGAGCAGACTTATAAAATTGATTTCGGATTTGGAGATCCGCTCTGGCAAGGATCTTACAATGTCTTATTTGATCTGCATCAGTCAAAAACTAAAGCACTAGCAGAAGGCAATACAGTTTTGGCTGCAGCAAATATGATACTATCTGCAAAAATTTTCCAGGAATTGGTTGACTTGTATGGTAATATCCCTTATTCACAGGCATTTCAAAGTGAAACATATTCCACTCCGACTTATGATGATGCTCAAACAATTTATACCGGTTTGCTTGCAACACTTGATAGCGCGGTTACATATATGCAAACAGCTGGCCCTTCGTCATTTGCTAAAGCTGATATAATTGCAGCTGGTGATCAGAATAAATGGATTCATTTCGCCAATACTTTGAGATTGAGAATTGCGCTTCGTCAATCACAGGTTTCAGGATTTAATCCGTCTGATATCATCAGTAAAATTGAAAGTTCCGGTGGTGTTTTGAGTGATGGTGAAAATATAACTGAAAATCCTGGTTACCTGAACGATGTAAATAAACAGAATCCGTTCTTTGCCAGTTTCGGGTTTGATCCTACAGGTGTGAAAGCCAATACATCTACCGGCGCCAATAATTATATAGTTTCTATCTTATCCAGTTCTGCTGATCCTCGTCTGGAAAGATTTTTCCAATCTGTAAATGGCAATTTTAATGCAAATATTTATGGTGATCAACCTGGTTTATTATATAATGGCGCCAGCACATCTTATTTCGGGCCTGGTCTGATTGGTAACCCGAACGATGATGGCACTTACACACTCGGCGCTTCACAAAGCCAATGGATTTATCCTGCTTTTGAAGCATTGTTTCTGAAAGCAGAAGCAATAGCGAGGGGATGGATGACGGGTGATCCTAAAGCAGCGTATGAAGATGCGGTAACACAATCATTCATCTGGCTGGGTGTAACAGATGCACAGGCTGCAGCAGAGGCATATTTATCAGACCCGGATAATACAAATGGAAACTGGGATTATGCAGGTTCTTCAGTTACTGACAGGGTAAAATTTATTGCATTTCAAAAATACATTGCCAATACAGGAGTTGACCCGCTTGAATCTTATTCAGATCAGAGAAGGTTGAATTTTCTTCCTGATGGTTATATATCAACCAATCCATCAAGGGTGGCCAATACATTACCATTGCGTTTATTGTATCCGCAAAGTGAATACACTACCAATTCAGCTAGTGTAAATGCAGAAGGTACCATTGATGCTTATTCATCTAAATTATTCTGGGAACCATAAATAAAATCGAACAATTATGAAATTAAAAAATATTAAATTCTTATCGGTTACAGTTGCATTGCTCACTGTTGTTTTTTCAGGTTGTTTAAAGGATGATGCTTTTGATAACCATGAAATACAATCAGTGGCTCCCGATGGCGCACAGAACGCTGTGTATATCGGTTTGACAGCAACTTCCAACTCCAATCATTTGCAGTTGGCTTTTGAAAAATCCGATGTTGACACCACGTTTGATGCAATACCTGTCCTGATAGCAGGTGGTGAAGCAAAGGAAGACATTCAGGTTACTTTAGCATATGATCCGGCTATATTAGGTGATTATAATACTGCCAATGGTACAACGCATGAAGAAGCACCTACCAGCCTTTATACAGTTATTAATCCAGGTGATTCAATCAATGGTTATGTTGTAACAATTCCTAAAGGCTCAAGCACAGGTTACCTGCAGATTAAATTAAAACCAAATGATTTCTTAGGATTTGATTATGCAATAGGGATGAAGATTGTCAGTGTTTCAAAAGGCTATTTAATCAGTTCTAATTTTAATACAGGTATCCTTGCCATCGGTGTGAAAAATGAATGGGATGGTATCTATAGTTATAAGGGGTTCACCTTGAGAGCAGGCGATAATACTCTCACAGGATATTTCTCAGGCAAGCAAATGGCATTGATTACAAAAGGTGCCTCATCTGTAGGCTTTGGCGGGTATGCATTGTGGGGCGATGGCGCTAGCGGTATTGCTATTGGTTTCCCGGTTTTGAGCCTTGACCTTACATCAGGGCCTCCATACCCGGTAACTATTACCAGTGATGGCGGTGCATATAATGATCCGGGTTATAATAGCCGTTATGACCCTGATACAAAAACATTTTATATTTCATATACGTGGGGTGCAGGGCCTGCATCAAGGTTGTCAACTGATACTCTCACTTATGTCGGGCCGCGATAATAATTTTTAAAACCATTATCATAATTTAATTTATTAAAATGAAAAGAATAATATTTGGTATCGCAGTTGTTTGTTTGCTCCAGGTATCTTGTAAAAAAGATGAAACAACGCCTACAAAAATACCTGAGCCTACTGATCAGTCTTTTTCTACCAGCTTTGAAAATATGGGAGATCTACTGAAACAGGGATGGGTATTTCAAAACTTAAGTGATGATCCTGGCACAGGTTGGTCAATTGAATCCAGCACATCAAATGGCGAAACGCCCTATGATGGTTCAAAATTGTTGTATGATAGCTATGCTGCCACCAATGATCCAGGTAGTGCAACAGGTATTATCAGCGACTGGTTGATTTCTCCTAAGATATATTTTCAGAATGGTGATAAAATAAGTTTTTACACCATGTCACATGGGTCTATAGGATATGGTGCAGCTGGTTCTTATGGCGATAGATTGCAACTCAGGTTGAATATTTTTAATACCTCAGACAGCATTGGTGAAACATCTTCTGACGTTGGTAATTTTACTACGCCTTTGATTGATATCAATCCATTGTATAAAGTTTCTCCTCCCGGTGATTATCCATCTACATGGACACAATATGTTGCAACAATTTCAGGATTAAACCAACCTGATTCAGGCCGCTTTGCATTGAGATATTTTGTGATATTAAATGGTGGCGCTAATGGCGATGAAATAGCAGTGGACAAACTGGAATTTACCAGTGCCAATCACTGATAATAATGAATTTAATAAATGAGGCTGTTTCACCTGGAGCAGCCTTTTTTGTTTTTCAGAATCATTATCTTCCAGTCTCATTTAAAATTATTTATTATGAAGTACCTGAATTTTGTTCTCTCATTAATTGCATGTTGCCTTCTGGTAATAACTTTTAATATTTTAGGTTTTATACCGGCTGCAAATGCAAATACTTCTGCATCACATTTTGCAACCATACCGGTGAACCCTGATGGTTCTATCAATGTGAAATTTATTAATGGCGAAACAGTTGATGTTAACATTGATGCTGTTGGAGGGTATTCTCAAAACCAAAAAACACTTGATATTAATGTAGAAGAAATAGATGGCGAAGCTGCTGATTATCCTCTCCAGGTAGAAACGGATTAATGAAAATACCTTTCATGTTTTTGAAGTTGTAAAAACTGAAAAGCAACAAACACAAAGCTGATAACAAGGTGTTGAACCATACAACACTATTGCAATGTGACTGATGTTGTATTGCAGCAATTGTGCGTTATATTCTTTTAGGTTTATATTGTAAAAAAAATATGTTTTTATGTGTTATTTTATGAGCCAGCGTGTGAGCAAAAGCACTTTGATAAAATTGAAAAATATTGAAAAGCAGTTAGGCACTTTGGCTGCATTACAGGTTTTGAATGATGGCTTTAAATATGGTAATATCATCGTCATCAAAAACAGGAATGGAAATGATTTTGATGTAGTGGAAATGCATTGGGAGTTTATCCCATACTGGACAAAAAGCATGGATGAATTGATGGCAACAAGAAAGAAAGGAATACCATTTCTGAATGCAAAAGGTGAAACATTATTAGAGAGTAAAATGTTCAGGGATGCAGCCCTTAAAAGAAGGTGCCTTGTGCCGGTTTCAAATTTTTATGAGTGGAGGAGTTTTAAACCCGAAGGCGAAAAAAAAGAAATTGCTTATCCATATTCAATTGATGTAAAAGGCCAGGAATATTTTTATATCGCTGCTATCTGGCAACCCTGGACCGATAAAACAACCGGTGAAGTTTTAGAAACAGTTGCACTCGTAACTACTGCTGCCAATTCACTGATGGAACAAATACACAATAAAAAGAAACGACAGCCAACAATATTGCCGGAAGATAAAGCAGCAGAGTGGTTGTTTGGAAATCCTGATGAAGAAAAAATAAAAGAGCTGGCAACATATCAATTACCTTCCGGGATGATGCAGGCACACACAATATCAAAACTGTTTAAAGCAGCATCAGACCCAACAGAATATTTTTTGTATAAAGAGTTGCCTGAATTAAAATAGATGGGAAAGAATTTTAAAATATATGTTGCCTGGAATGGAAAAAATCTAAATCTGAATTGTGATATGATTTATGAAAGTGAACAGGTGCAAAGAATAAAGATTTCACTTGGTAAAAAATATTTCACTCTGCAAAACGATTACCCGCTTGTAAGAATTGCGCCGCCCAATAAAAAGCCGCCGGTGAAATGGAAAGTGATTGAAGGAAAGCCCACAGATGCACATTTTCTTGCAGATGTTTTGGAAGCATTGGAAGCACACATTAAAGAAAATAAAAATTGATGTTAAATAGAAACTGCACATTTCTTTAAAGTAATTATTGATGGTTCATTACTGACATGAATTTATTTGAAATAACTCTTTCATAAGAAGGATAAAGTTTAGATATAGTTAAGGATGATGCAACTGATTGCACATTTTCTTACATTGCGGTTTTGATATAATGTTGTATCCACTTCAAAACAAAAAAGCAAATGGAAAAAATAAGTAAAGCGCTGCTGTTAATTTTAATTTTTTCTGCATGTAATAATATTTCACAAAAAGCCGGTTCCATGGATTCGCTTGCAAAAGCTGATGGTGTCAATAATCCGATGAACTGGAAATTCGGTGTGGCGCTCTGGACATTTCATGATGTGGATTTTCCAACATCTTTAAATCGTGCAGACAGTGCAGGGCTCATCTATGTTGAACCCAATACCTTTCATGATGCGGGCCCTGAATTTAAAGACTCGGTTATCGGCCAGTTGTCAATGGCAAGTATTGATAAATTAAAATCAATGATTGCACAAAAAGGTTTAAAAGTAGAGAGCCTGTATATCGTTGGTGATTCTACAATCGCATCCTGGAAAAAACAATTTGATATTGCAAAAGAGTTGGGTGTTGAATATGTAACAACAGAACCACCGATGAAGATGTGGGATAGTATTGATAGCCTCGCAGGTGTGTATGGAATTAAAGTTGCCATTCACAATCACTGGAAAGGTGTAAGCCATTACTGGAACCCGGATACCACTTTAATGGCAATAAAAAATCATCCTAACTTTTATGCTTGTCCTGACCTCGGCCATTGGCCAAAGAGTGGTATCAAACCACTTGATGCAATAAAAAAACTCGATGGTCATATCATCGGCATACATTTTAAAGATATCGCAGCATATAATGATCCTAAGTTAAAAGATGTGGTTGCAGGTACTGGTGTTGTTAATTTCCCTGCCATACTTGCTGAATTGAAGAAACAACATTTCAATGGGCATATTTATATTGAACGCGATTCAATAGCGCCTGGAGGAAATGTATCATCAGTCATACAAGAGAAAAAATATTATGACAGTATTGTCAATACGTTAAAATAATTACTGTTTCAACAATTAAACTTGCCGTTGTTAAGATTGATTTTTGTAAGCCGGTATTAATCTTATATTGCAACCCAATTTATGCTGATGGGAAAAGGCAATAAACTTACGCTCTATATTTTCATTGCAATGATTGTGGGCGCAATTGCAGGCTACATTGTTTTTATTTATTACCCTGAATCAACAAGAAATGCGTTTTCTTCTAATGTAAAATTGTTGTCCACCATATTTCTTCGTTTGGTGCAAATGATCATTGCACCGTTGGTGTTTTCAACATTGGTGGTGGGTATTGCAAAATTAGGCGATGTAAAAACTGTTGGCAGGGTCGGTGGTAAAGCGCTTTTGTGGTTTATCACTGCATCACTCGCTAGCCTGTTGCTTGGGATGTTCCTGGTAAATATTTTTCAACCGGGTGCTGTCATTGATTTAAGCAATGCAGATGTATCCGGTGCAAAAGACCTCATCGGCAAAACACAACAATTTAGCCTGCTCAATTTTGTGGAGCATGTTTTCCCTGTCAGTGTGATAGATTCTATGGCAGAAAACCAGATACTGCAGATAGTTGTTTTCTCTGTTATGTTTGGTATTGCCACTGCAGCCATTGGTGAGAAAGGTAAAATTGTTATCAAAGGCCTTGATGCAGTATCACATGTTATCTTAAAGATGGTAGGCTATGTGATGGCAACAGCACCACTCGGCGTATTCGGAGCTATTGCTGGTGTTATGGCTGTACAGGGACCACATATTTTTGCATTTTATGCGCATTACTTTTTATACTTCGTAATTGGTATTTTGTTGCTATGGGCATTGCTGATTTTTGTTGGGTTTATTATTTTAAACAAAAGGTTGCCCAATCTTTTAAAACATATTATCCAGCCATTGATTATTGCATTCAGCACAACAAGCAGCGAAGCAGTTTTTCCAAAACTCACTGAAGAGTTGGAGAGGTTCGGATGTGATTCAAGGATTGTATCTTTTGTATTACCATTAGGATATTCATTTAATCTTGATGGCAGTATGATGTATATGACTTTTGCCAGTATGGCTATTGCCCAGGCTTATGGTGTCCATCTTGATTTTGGTACACAGCTAACCATGTTGCTGGTATTGATGCTGACAAGTAAAGGCATTGCAGGTGTGCCTCGTGCATCATTGGTGGTAGTAACTGCTACCTGTGCTATGTTTAAAATACCACCTGAAGGAGTAGCTTTGATTTTGCCGATTGATCATTTCTGCGATATGTTCAGGACGGCAACCAATGTATTGGGCAATGGATTGGCAACAAGCGCTGTCAGCAAATGGGAGAAAGCACTCGATTAAATTTTATTAAACTATTACAATGATTCATCTTTTAGATTTTCAATGGCACGATCTTATCAACCCTGAATTTTATATACAAATAGGAGGTTTGTGGCTTTTGTTATTTATCATTTTTGCAGAGACTGGTTTGTTTGCAGGTTTCTTCCTGCCGGGTGACAGCTTATTATTTGTTGCAGGCATTTACAGCCGCGACCTTGCTTCACAGTTAATACCTGCTTCAAATGAATATATTGACCTGTTATTGTTATGGATAATTATTACTGCTGCCGGTGTGTTGGGCAACTATGTCGGTTATTGGTTCGGACTGAAGAGCGGCAATTTTTTATATGAAAGAAAAGACAGTTTTTTCTTCAAGAAAAAATACCTTGTACGTGCCACAGAGTTTTATCACCGCTATGGCGGATGGGCTATTGTTGCGGCACGTTTTGTTCCCATCATCCGCACGTTTGCACCCATTGTTGCGGGTGTGGTTAAAATGGATAAAAAGAAATTTACCTATTTTAATATTATCGGTTGTGTAGCATGGGTAGGCGCAATGTTGTTTGCAGGGCATTTTTTATACAAATGGGTGTCAAATAATTTTGGGATTGATTTGAAAGAACATCTTGAAACCATCATTATCATCATAGTGATAATTTCAACTGTGCCGATTGTATTCAAGTTTATTTTTGGTAAGGAAAAACCAAATTCTCAAAAATCATAACAATGCAACCAAAACAACAATCTGTATTCAGCCTCGCTGTGATTGTAGCAGCGTTGGGTTATTTTGTTGATATCTATGATTTGCTGCTGTTCAGTATTATCCGCATTCCTTCTTTGCGTTCTCTTGGATTGAATGATGCTGAGATTGCAAAGCAAGGGTTGTTTATTTTAAATGTGCAGATGTTGGGTTTATTAATCGGTGGTATTTTATGGGGAGTTTTAGGTGATAAAAAAGGAAGGCTCAAAATACTTTTTGCATCCATCATTTTATATTCTGTTGGAAACATTGCCAATGGTTTTGTGAAATCTGTTGAAATGTATGCATTGATACGATTTATTACAGGCCTTGGATTAGCAGGTGAACTGGGTGCTGGAGTTACACTTGTTACAGAATTATTACCTAAGGAAAAAAGAGGGTTGGGTACTTCAATTATTGCAGGCGTTGGCATTGCAGGTGCAGTAGTTGCATTTTTTGTGAATGAAGAATTTAGCTGGCGTGTATGTTATTTTATTGGTGGCGGATTAGGCCTTGTGTTGTTGTTACTCCGTACCGGCGTTTTGGAATCAGGTATGTTTAAGACGATTCAAAACAGGAATGTAGAGAAAGGAAATTTTTTCATGCTGTTTAATAACGGCAAACGTTTAAAAAAATATTTAAGTTCCATCCTTATCGGTTTGCCTGCATGGTATCTTATCGGCATACTGATTTCTTTCTCAAAAGAATTTGGAAACAGGATGGGGATTCAGGGAACAATTGACCCTGGCAAGGCAGTGATGTATTCTTATGCAGCCATTTCGATCAGCAGTTTATTTGCAGGTATATTAAGTATGTGGTTGAAGAGCCGAAAAAAAGTTTTGTACCTCTATTATGTTATCATGGCTATAGGGATCTGGTGGTTTTTCAATTTACAAGGAGCCAGCCTTTTCAGTTTTTACATGGTAACTATCGTTTTGGGCATTGGCGCAGGATTCTGGACAATTTTTGTTACTATGGCTGCAGAACAATTTGGCACAAACATCAGGGCAACAGTTGCCACTACAGTGCCGAATATGGTTCGCGGATCTTTGGCAGTAATTGTATCACCTTTATTTGTCTGGTTGCAAACCCATGTAAATTATGTACAGGCCGGATGGATAACCGGGATTTTTGTTATCGTGATCGGATTAATTGCAGTTTTTATTTCTGAAGAAACCTATCATAAGGACCTTGATTATCTGGAAGGGGAAGTGGCTTGAGGGTTCATTATTAAATTATTACCAGTAGAAATTTTTAAAGGGAAAACGCTGCATTGCAACTATCTTATCAATAATTTGGTTGTCGCTTCCTTTTACAGGTTGATGTTATTCTCCGAATAATTTTCGCTCCCTTTCAAATATTTTGTTTGCTTCAAAAAAATAAGTTTGTGTATCGCCGTTTTCCGTCTTTACAATCATCTTGTCGCAGGTATTATTTCCTTCACTGCTGATACTTTGCCTCTGTAATTTCGCTCCAATCATACTGAGGATAAAATATTCTTCTTCGATTTGTGTAACATGCCAACCGGTTTTGCAACTTTTACCATCTCCACTTTTTATGATTGAGTTGAGCAGGCCGAATTCTATATCGTGGTATTTATGCTGATTTGCCGTATCGCCTGTTATTTTATAAGTCTGTTGTAAATATTTGTGGGCAAACATGCTCGTATAATCAATACCCAGCATTGACTTTGTCAGTTGAATAACGTCCTGGTAATTTTTATTTTTAATTGCAATAATCACTTGTTTCTTCATTTCGTCATAGTTTGTTCCTTTATTGTCAATTTGTTTACTTTCTAAAAAACTGTTTCTGAAATCAGTATAGTCAATGTCTAAGTTGCCTGCTTCAAGTTGCCCTACATACCTTGAATACTTATCATCATAATTTGGTAGTTTGATTTTGTCGCTTTGCCCAAAAACAAGGAATGCCAATTGAAGAAAAAATGCAAGCAGTAATGTGTTTTTAATTTTTATTGTCATTCGGAGATGATGTGTTTTATTACATTCCAATCAACAAAATATTATCCGAAAAAAGCTCTAAACTATTTCTTCATCTATTACTCTACTTTGGTGGTAATGTAATCCATGTATGACCATCTTTTGCTATCAGTGCCTCTGCATCTTCCGGGCCCCAGCTATCAGGTGCATAGTTAGGAAAATCCCCGGGTTGCCTTTGTTCCCATGCTTCTATGATTGGCATCACAACCTGCCATGCAGCTTCCACCTGGTCAGCACGCATAAAGTGGGATGGGTCGCCTTCCATCACATCTAACAAAAGCGTTTCATAAGCTTCAGGTTCATGTTCTTCAGGATAAGCATCTTTATAGTTAAACACCATATCAACAGGTGTCAGAATCATACTTTGCCCGGGTTGTTTTGCCTGGAAACGCAAACGTATATCCATCTCAGGTTGTATGCTGATAGTAAGCCGGTTGGGCCTCCATGTTTCTGCAGCTTCAGGAGGAAATGCATAATTGGGTGCAGGCCTGAAAACAATATTGATAACAGAAGTTTTCTGGTGCATATACTTTCCTGTTCGTACATAAAACGGGATGCGGTGCCAGCGCCAGTTGTCAACATAAAACTTAACAGCAGCAAAGGTTTCAACATTGGAAACCCGGCTAACTTTTTCTTCCTGCCGGTATGCTTTTACTCTTTCGCCTTTCATCCAGCCATCACTGTATTGTCCACGCACTGCATAGTTATGAACTTCTTCTTTTGATATTTTCCTGATGGCATTTAATATCGCTACTTTCTTGTTGCGTATTTCATTGGGTTCAAAATTTACAGGTGGTTCCATTGCAACCATGCATAACAATTGAAGGATGTGGTTCTGCACCATATCCCTTAATGCACCGCTTTGTTCATAATAACCTCCACGATCTTCAACGCCTACTGTTTCTGCAACAGTGATCTGGACATGATCAATATAATTACGGTTCCAGATAGGTTCAAACAATGCATTGGCAAAACGCAGAGCCAGTATATTTTGTACTGTTTCTTTCCCGAGATAATGATCTATACGATAGATCTGGTCTTCTGAAAATAATTCACCCAATAAACTGTTTAATTTTTTTGCACTATCCAGGTCATGGCCAAAGGGTTTTTCCACAACAATCCTTGTTGAATGTTTTTCACTGCAAAGCTGAAGCGTGTTTAACCTTTTTGCAATATCAGGTACCAGTTGCGGCGCTACGGCGAGATAGAAAATTACATTTGGATGAAAGCCCCATTGCGTTTCATAAGTTTTTACTTTTTCAGCCAGGCCTTTATAAGCAGCATCATCATCCACATCCATTTGCAAATATGAAATGCGTTCTGAAAAGTCTTTCCATTTTCCATTTTGTTCATCTTTCCTGCGGCTGAATTGTTTGATGCCATCCAAAAGATGTTCACGGAATTTATCATCACTGTATGTTGACCTGCCTATTCCAACAATTGAAAACTGATCAGGCATCCATCCGTCAATAAATAAATTATATAAAGCAGGTGTAAGTTTTCTCTGTGTCAGATCACCACTGCCACCAAAAATAAATATTATGGATGCAGGTGGTCTTTTACTATTGTTATCGCTCATTTCTCAAATTGTATTTTTAATTTCTTTTAATTAAATGTTGTGCAACAGATGCTCAATAATTATTTTCCTGTTGTGAATGTTGCAATATTTTTTTATTCCCATTGTGTATGGAAAATTCCTTCCTTATCAATTCTTTGGTAAGTGTGTGCTCCAAAAAAATCGCGTTGTGCCTGTATTAAATTCGTGGGCATATTGGCGGAACAGAATGCATCAAAATACCCGATAGCGCTGCTGAATGCAGTAACTGGTATTTTGTTTTGAAGCGCCAGCTTTGTTGCAGCACGTGCATTTTTCTCTGTCTTCTTAATCAGTCTTGCAATATTTTTATTGAGTAAAATATTGGATAGTGTTTTATCTTTTTTAAATGCCTTATAAAATATTTCAAGTAATGAAGAACGGATGATACAACCGCCTCTCCATATTTTCACTACATCAGAAAGCGGGATATCCATATTTAATTCTGCAGATGCTTTATGCAACATTGCCAACCCTTGTGCATAGCAAATGATGGTTGAAAAATATAAAGCGTCTTTAATTTTTTTGATATCAGCTTCGGTACCTTTTTTTATTTCTTTTATTGCAGGTTGGTATAATTCAGATGCAGAAACCCTTTCATCTTTATAACCTGAAAGCGTCCTCAATGCAACAGCAGTATCAATTGTAGGTACAGCAACAGGTAATTCCATTGCATCCTGTGAAGTCCATTTGCCTGTGCCTTTTGAGCCTGCTTTATCAGAGATAACATCAACAAGACGTTTGCCTGTTACATCATCATTTTTCAAAAATATTGATGCAGTGATTTCAATTAAATATGATTGTAGCTCTGCTTCATTCCAGGTTTTAAATGTTGAAGCAAGCTCATCATTGTTGAGGCCTAATACCCGTTTCATCACATCATAAGCTTCACTGATCAGTTGCATGATAGCATATTCAATTCCATTGTGCACCATCTTCACATAATGTCCCGCTGCATCTTTGCCCATATATGCCACACAAGGTGCGCCATCAACTTTTGCAGAAACAGCTTCCAGCATAGGTTGCACCCGTTTCCACGCTGCTAAATCACCACCGGGCATAATACTTGGGCCACGTCTTGCGCCTTCTTCACCACCACTCACTCCCATCCCCATAAAATGAATTCCATTTGGTTCCAGTTCTTTCACCCTGCGCAGTGTATCTGTATAATGTGAATTACCGCCATCAATAATCACATCATTTTTTTCAATCAATGGCAATAAACTTTGAATAACACTATCAACTGGTTTGCCGGCCGGCACCAGCATCATTATCCTTCTTGGTTTATCTAACTGCTGAACCATTGCTTCAAGTGTTGTTACACCTTTTACTGTTGTGCCTGGTGTAGCTTCATCTTCCAGCTTTTTTGCTTTGGCTGCATCAAGATCAAAACCAATTACTTTATAACCTTTGTCGGCCATATTCAACAAAAAATTACTTCCCATCACACCAAGGCCAATCATTCCAAAATCATATGCCGTATTTTCCATATCAAAAATTTTTTCAGAGCTGCAAGTTATATAAAACAGCTTACTGTTCATTGTTAATGATGAGGTATCCGCATACAATCCCTAACTTTGCGTTCCAATTTTATTGATATGACAAGTGTAGCAACGAACGGCGCACCGGTTTTAACAGCAAAAGATTTTGCTACTGACCAGGAAGTGCGTTGGTGCCCTGGATGTGGTGATTATTCCATCCTGGCGCAAGTGCAGAAAGTAATGCCCACCATCGGTGTCCCCAGGGAAAATATAGTTTTTATCAGCGGTATCGGCTGCAGCAGCCGTTTCCCTTATTACATGAATACTTATGGCATGCATTCTATTCATGGCCGCGCAACTGCAATTGCAAGTGGTTTAAAAGCAACAAGGCCTGAATTGAGTATATGGGTTATCACAGGCGATGGTGACAGTTTAAGTATCGGTGGTAACCACATCATTCATGTGTTGCGCAGGAATTTTGATCTGAATATTTTATTATTCAACAACCAGATTTATGGTTTAACAAAAGGACAATACTCGCCAACATCAGAAGCAAAAAAAGTGACCAAGAGCACGCCATTCGGAAGCATTGATCATCCTTTTAACCCATTGGCTCTTGCGATGGGGGCTGATGCAACATTCATTGCTCGTTCCATGGACCGCGACCCAAAACATTTGCAGGAAATGCTCACCCGCTCTCATCAACATAAGGGTTCTTCATTTCTTGAAATCTATCAGAACTGCAACATCTTTAATGATGGTGCATTTGAAGTGTTTACTGATAAATCTTACAAAGCAGATGAAACTTTGTTTCTTGAAAATGGCAAACCGTTATTGTTTGGCGCTGCAAAAAATAAAGGTATCAGGTTAGACGGTTATAAGCCAGTTGTAGCTGAACTCGGTGCAGATGTAAGTGTTGATGATTTGTGGATCCATGATGAGTCTGATTTTTATAAAGCACAAATATTAATCCGGATGTTTGATGATCCGCAATTGCAAGGTCATTTACCCAGGCCATTCGGTGTGTTTTATGAAACAAGCAGACCTTGTTATGAAGATATTTTACAGATGCAGGTGGATGATGCAATTGCAACTAAAGGCGCAGGCAACCTCGATAAATTATTAAGAGGGAAAGAAGTTTGGGAGATAGTTTAAGGCAATGCTTCAACATTTTTTCTGTTTTTATTAGAACGGCCATCCTTTATTATTCCTGTTTAAAAATGAAAACTTCTTAATGTTGTAGTATATTTCATGCAACAACAGGTACAGGCATATAAGTCATCATTTATTCATTATTATGTTTTTGGTAAAGGAAAGAATTCTTTGTTTTGCCTTCATGGATATGGGGAAAATGGAGAGTCGTTTCAATTTCTTGAACCTTATATCGGCAATAACTACACTTTATATGCGATAGATTTTCCTATTCATGGCAATACTGTATGGAATGAAAAAGAACCTTTTACTACCGATGACCTTTTTGCTATTGCAAGGTTGATAATAAATGATGATAATAAAAAATTTTCATTGCTTGCATATAGCATGGGTGGCAGGGCTGCATTGGATTTGCTGGAGAAATTTCCGGACAATATTGAACAGGTTGGCCTTGTAGCACCTGATGGATTGCACCAGAACATCTGGTATTGGATTACTACTCAAACATGGTTGGGTAATAAATTATTTGATTTCACAATGAAAAACCCTGCATGGTTTTTTGCAATGATCAATTTAGGTGGTAAACTCGGTTTGCTTAATAAAAGCATCATCAAGTTTGTGCATTATCATTTAGATGAGAAAGAACAAAGATTGTTGTTGTATAAACGATGGACATGCATGAGGCGGATGAGGCCTAACCTTGTTTTCATAAAAAATAATTGTACTGAAAAAAATATCCACCTCAATTTTTTATTTGGTGAATATGACAGGATTATTTTAAGCAAGCGTGCTGCTATATTCCGGGATTCAAAAAATATTACGATAAATGTTATTGAAGCAGGGCACCAGTTGTTGAGGGAAAAATATTCAAAAAGCATCATTGCATTGCTGAATCACCGAATGTAGTTTTCTTTGCTGTGTATGCAATGGCTTAACTATCTTGTTTATTTCACCTCAGCTTTGCTTTTGATTTATTTATTGCTTATCAATACCTATTTCTATTGGTTGGGTAAGATGAAAATTTTTAAGCCAGCTAACCTTCAGCCAATCACTACATTTTCAATCATCATACCTGCAAGAAATGAAGAAAAAAATATTGAAAACTGTATTCGTTCTATTATAGAGAATAATTATCCAAAACATTTATTTGAAATAATTGTGGCAGATGATTTTTCAACTGATACCACGCCGGAAGTCCTGCAACGGTTGCAAAAAGAGTTTTCAAATATTGAAGTTGTCAGCATGAAAAACCTGATTGCTGAAACTATCAACTCTTATAAAAAAAAGGCAATTGAATTATCAATTGACAGGAGTAAGTCTGACTGGATTATTACAACGGATGCAGATTGTATTGTGCCTAAAAATTGGTTGCAGTATTTTGATGCATATATTCAACAGAATGAAAGGGTGTTTATTGCTGCACCTGTAATGTTTACCTGCGATAATTCTTTTCTCAATATTTTTCAGTGCCTTGATTTTATCAGCCTGCAGGGAATCACAGCAGCTTCTGTGTATGCAGGCGCACACAGCATGTGCAATGGAGCTAACCTTGCATATAAAAAATCTGTTTTTTATGAAGTGGATGGTTTTAAAAATGCAGACCACATTGCAAGCGGTGATGATATGTTGCTGATGCATAAGATAAAAATGCATTACCCTGAAAAAACAGGTTATTTATTTAGCAATGAAATGGTGGTGCAAACTGCGCCAATGCCTGACTGGAAAAGTTTTTTTAATCAAAGAATCCGGTGGGCCAGCAAAGCAACAAGCTATAAGGATAAAAAAGTGTTCTGGGTATTGATGCTTGTTTATTTCACAAACCTCAGTTTGCTGTTGCTTTTTATTGCATCATTTTTTCAACCACAATTTTTTATTGTATGGATAATATTACTTCTTGTAAAAGCTTTGCTTGAAATCCCTTTCATGTACCGCGCTGCAAAGTTTTTCTCATTACAAAAGTTGATGATATGGTTTGTTATCATGCAACCTTTGCATATTATTTATACAATTATCTCTGGTTGGCTGGGTAAGTTTGGAAAATATAAATGGAAGGGCAGGAGGGTAAATTAAATTTGCCCAACCATAATATTTTGTTTGTTATGCTGAAATATTTTCTTCCTCTGAGGTTACCGGTTCTTCTGTACCGGGCAATTTCAAACTGAGTTCTTTCCAGCCATTATTCCAATCGCCAATCAATTCTATCCTGCCTTCACTCACCAACTCTTTCATGCGCCATGCAAGAAATACATCGCCGGTATGCACTTTCATTTTTCCAAACAATGTCTGAAAAATTTTATTGAGTTTTTGTGGTTCCTTTGAAACAGCAGCAATGATTTTATCATCATAAAAAGAAGCTTCTTTACTAAGAATTTTTTTCCCTCCTTCCAAAATTCTCACCATGCCATTTTCACTGCATAATTTTTTCCATTCATCACCATCCAGTTCAAACTCACTGATAGTAACAGGCCTTGCTAATTTTTTTGCTTTTAAAAATTCTTTAGGCGGAATTTCAAATAAATCAACAGGATAAAAGATGCCGCCTTTATCATTAATAAATGGAAGGTTGTTTAATGATAAAATAAAGATGCGGCCTTCATATTCTTTTAATTGATTGATGAGCCAGTAATAACCACACACATCATGTTGGTTAGGAGCCATCCATATCCAGGCCTGTTCATTTTCATCATTTAGTTTTTCTTTTAACTGGTGCACTGTCAGTTTATCATCCACAATATTTATTTGCTCTGTATATGGTGAACCTTCCAGTAATTTTTTCCACCAATCCCTTCTTGCCTGGTAGCCTTCTGTTTCATAAATATCAGCAATGGGGCCAACAGCAAAATCATCTTTTATATGAATGATTTCACCCTGCAACTTTTCATCTAAAGCCATTGCTTTTTGTAATGTATCAATATCTGCTTCCTGGAAAACTATGTGTATCATAAATATTATTCTTAATCCGAAACGGTTTAGTTTGTTTTTTAATTTTTAAATATTAGCCGGCAGCCATCTCTTCCACCAAATCCAATTCTACCCTTAAATTATCAATAATAAATTCCTGTCTTTGTTGCGTGTTTTTACCCATGTAATATTCGAGCAGTTGCTGAATGTGTTCACCCTGTTCCAGTATGACAGGTTGCAAACGCATATCAGCAGCAATGAATCTTTCAAATTCTTCAGGTGATATTTCACCCAAACCTTTAAAACGTGTAATCTCCGGTTTGCCACCAATCTTTTTTATTGCCGCCTGTTTTTCAGTTTCATCATAACAATAAATTGTTTCTTTCTTATCGCGTACA
Organism: uncultured Parafilimonas sp.; assembly: GCA_964400415.1. Lineage (GTDB taxonomy): Bacteria > Bacteroidota > Bacteroidia > Chitinophagales > Chitinophagaceae > Parafilimonas. Next base: position 18,794 of record CAYNTP010000033.1, on the reverse strand, counting down.
CGAAACAATGGTGTTTCCAAAATATGCACATGTCCACGCTTTACAAGGTCAGGGAAAAACTGCAGAAAGAAAGTCATTATCAATAAACGGATATGCATGCCATCCACATCAGCATCGGTTGCGATAACAACATTGTTGTAACGCAAACCTTCCAGCCCGTCTTCAATATTCAATGCATGTTGCAACAAATTGAACTCTTCATTTTCATACACAATTTTTTTTGTCAGCCCGAAACTATTCAAAGGTTTTCCGCGCAAACTGAATACTGCCTGTGTTTCCACATTGCGGGCTTTTGTTATTGAACCGCTGGCACTGTCTCCTTCAGTAATAAATATGGTGGAATTATTTTGCAGCTCAATAAATTCATCTTTATTTTTTGATGGAGGGTCATCATTCAGATGAATGTGGCAATCACGTAATTTTTTATTGTGCAGGTTGGCTTTCTTCGCCCTTTCGTTGGCTAATTTTTTTATACCTGCCAGTTCTTTACGTTCCCTTTCGCTTTGCTCAATTCTTTTCTTTAAAGCCTCTGCAATCTGAGTATTACGGTGCAGAAAATTATCAAGTTCCCTTGAAAGAAAATCCTGCACAAAATTTTTCATGCTTGGTCCACCTTCATACACTGTTTGAGAACCCAGTTTTGTTTTTGTCTGGCTTTCAAAAACAGGTTCCTGCACACGCACTGAAATAGCTGCTACAATACTTTGGCGAATGTCTGCAGCATCATAATCTTTCTTGAAAAAATCACGGATGGTTTTTACATAAGCTTCACGGAAGGCTTGTTGATGTGTGCCACCCTGTGTTGTGTATTGCCCGTTTACAAAAGAAAAAAGGTCTTCACCATAATCATTATTGTGTGATAAAGCAACTTCTATATCCTCACCTTTTAAATGAATAACAGGATAGCGCAATTCTTCAGCATTGGTTTTACGCTCCAGCAAATCAAGCAAACCGTTTTTGCTGACGTAACGTTTGTTATTCAGATTGATAACAAGCCCTGCATTGAGGTAACAATAATTCCAGAGTTGGTTATCTAAATATTCGAAGATGTAATGAAAATTTTTAAACACCAGTTCATCGGGAATGAAAGTGATGAGTGTGCCATTGTCTTCAGTGGTTTTGGTTTCTTTATGCTCCTTGATTAAAACACCTCTTTCAAATTCTGCTGTCTTCACTTTGCCTTCCCTGAAACTATCCACTTTAAAATAATTGCTCAAAGCATTCACTGCTTTTGTTCCCACACCGTTCAGCCCGACACTTTTCTGAAAAGCTTTGCTGTCATATTTAGCGCCTGTATTTATCTTACTTACCACATCCACTACCTTACCTAATGGTATGCCACGGCCATAATCTCGTACCGTAACTTTTTTGCCTTCAATGGTAATATCCACATGCCTGCCATAACCCATTGTATGTTCATCAATACAGTTGTCAATCACTTCTTTCAACAATACATAAATGCCATCATCAGGTGATGAGCCATCGCCTAATTTACCGATATACATACCCGGCCTTAAACGGATATGTTCACGCCAGTCGAGGCTGCGGATGCTCTCTTCATTATAATCCATCACTTTATTGTCCACCATAATTTCTCAAAACTTTCAATAAAAAAATTAATATCACTCTTTCAACCGCCGCAAAATATCATTTTTTGACTTTTGATTTCTGAGTTTTTTTTTGCACCCATTGTTTATAACTCTACTGTAACACCATTTTTTCTCAACAAAAAAATCATGGATAGCCAATAGAATCAACCAGGCTTTATTTTTGTTTAAGAAACAACAGCATGAAAAAATATTTTTTAGGTATTACATTTTTAATCCTTTTTTATTATTCGGATGCACAAAAAATTTCTTTACTGACAAGTAAAGAAAAAATTTCTCTTCGCGGTTTAAGTGTGGTGAGCGATAATATTATCTGGGCCAGTGGAACTAAAGGCCAAGTGGCCAGGAGCATTGATGGAGGGAAGCATTTTGAATGGCTCACTGTAAAAGGTTTTGAAGACCGGGACTTCCGTGATATTGAAGCTTTTGATGCAAACACAGCATTGATTATGGCTGTTGACACCCCTGCTGTTATTTTAAAAACTAAAGATGGTGGTAAAACATGGAGCCAGGTTTTCCGGGATAACAGGCCGGGTATGTTTTTAGATGCAATGGATTTTGATGATAATGGAAACGGGATGGTTGTAGGCGACCCGATTGATGGGAAATTATTTATAGCCACAACTTCCAACTATGGTGATAGCTGGTTAAAGCTGAAGGAAAATGACAATCAATATTCAGCAGCAACAGGTGAAGCATTTTTTGCTGCAAGCGGAACAAATATCAAAATTGCCGGAAACAGGTCAAATCCATTTATATGTTTTGTTACAGGTGGCACTGATTCCAGGTTGTTTGTAAATGGTTCTCCTGCAGGTTTAGATATTATCCACGGCAAATCTTCTGAAGGTGCTAACTCAGTGGATGTGGACCCGACGATAAAAAAAATTGCAATCGTGGGTGGTGATTTCACTAATGATACCCTTACAAAAAATAATATTGAAATTTTTACTATTGATGGACAGAGATTGTTGAAAGCGCCTGTGCAAACACCACCACATGGTTACAGGAGTTGTGTTGCATTTTTATCACCAACTGTTTTAATCGTCTGCGGTACCAGTGGAGTGGATGTTTCAATGGATGGCGGGTTGAACTGGAAATTAATTTCAAATGAAAGCTTTCATGTTTGTGCAAAAGCAAAAAAAGGAACTGCTGTTTTTTTGGCAGGAAGAGATGGAAGGATTGCGAAGGTGGTGAATTGATTTATAGAAATATTTCTGCCACTATACCTTCTTTTTCTAATTACTTTTTTCTGTGCAATCTCTTCGATGGCATTATATACTCCGTGTGGATTGTGTGTTATGTAATTTTAATTTAATTAAATTGAAGCTTGTTTTTAAATAACAATTTCAAACCGGATAAATGATTATTTAAAGAGGCTTAATTGTTCTTTAGCAGGTTTGTATAAAATCTTTTCCGGAGTATCTGATACACCTTCTATCTGGAAAACTTCAGTTTCTTTAAAACGGCTCGCAACAATAATTTTTGTTTTGCCTGCACAATCAGCAAAAGCATTTTCAACCAATTCAGTTGTATTGTTATTTTTTGAAAGATGTGACAGGATTAAATGAGTCAGGTTTCCCGAACGGTGCATACAAAATAGTTCGACCGCCTGATCATTGGAGAGATGGCCATTTCCACCACTAATCCTTCTTTTTAAATGATAGGGATAATTGCCTTTTTCAAGCATTGCTGTATCATAATTAGCTTCGAGATAAGCTGCATGGCATTGTTTAAAATGAAAACTAACCTGCTCACAGGCTTTCCCAATATCAGTAAAAACTCCAACACAAACACCATCATTATTTGTAACAGTAAAGCTATGCGGGTCACTGGCATCATGTAATTTTGATAAAGCAGTTATGGTAAGGTTGCCAATATTTATTTTATCATTTGCCGAAAAATGATGTACTATTTCTTTTGGTAATTTAAACCTGCATTGCTGCAAGGTTTCGTTCGTGATATAAACTGGTATTTGATGTTTCCTTGATAACACTTCAACCCCATTGATATGGTCATCGTGTTCATGAGTAATGAAAATTGCCTTTACTTTTTTTATTGACAGCCCAAGACGCAACATCCTTTTCTCAGTTTCCCTGCAGGATATTCCGGCATCAATGAACACTGCTTCATCATGATTACCCACATAATAACAATTACCGTTGCTCCCTGAATTTAATGATGCTGTAAACAAAGCCATAAGGCAAAATAACCAGCTTATTGATAAAATTCTCTTTTGCGGGTAAGAAATTATTTAAAAATGATGAATCAGTTTATTATTACAGTTTCAATACTTGTTTAAATTTTTTGAGTTCATCTAACTCTTGTGGCGATAATGGCTGGTTGTTATTATACTTTGATTGCAGAAACAATACCCTTTTATGCTGAGGATATTTGGCAAGAATAGTGTCTATCAAATCGGCGGCAACTGCATCCTTTTCATAAAGCGGTTTATTCTCCGGCAATTCTGATTTAAACCTGTTAGGCATTTTCATGATGACAGCTTCAAGGGTTGCCAGTTTTGCATGAGGTAAGTCTTGTATCTTAGAAGCCTTACCCAATAAGCCCTGCAATTGTTTTTTACTCAGGCTGCCGCGCTTCTGGTATTGCTGGTATAGACTGATAACAAATGATGAAACAGGGTAAGCCAGGATGCAGGCTTCCAGCACTTCATTGATAATATCAGGATCAGTTGGTCTTTTATTGAGTTGCATAATTACCGGTTGTAAAAATAATTGAATCCGGAACCTCATTTCATTTGAATTGACAATTTCTTCATCTAAATTGCATCATGCGCTCCTTTTTAATTTACATTTTTTCAAGCCTTCTATTTATTTCCACTGCAAGTAACCAGGATGAAATTGATTACGGCAACAATGCTGCTGCAGGTAAATATTATTCAATCAGGGGCATAAAAATATATTGCGAAACCTATGGTAAAGGCGAACCATTGCTAATGATCCATGGCAATGGCGGCAACATCAGCGCCTTTAAAGAAAACATTCCTTATTTCTCAAAAAAATATAAGGTCATTGCTGTTGACAGCCGCAGCCAGGGGAAATCAGTTGACACAAATGATTCATTAAGTTTTGAAATGATGGCCGATGATTTTGCTGTTTTGATGGATAGCCTTCATATTCCTTCAGCTTATGTTTTAGGTTGGAGTGATGGGGGCATCAACGCTATTTTATTAGCTATCCGTCACCCTGATAAAGTGAAAAAATTTGCCTCAACAGGTGCCAATCTCTGGCCGGATTCAACCGCATTGATTCCATCATTATGGAATGACATGCAACATACCTATGATACTTCTGTCAATAAACATTTCACAACAACCAAAGAAAAGAACGATTGGAAAATGTTCCTTCTTGATTACACCCAGCCACATATTTCTTTAAATTCTTTACATACCATTCATTGCCCTGCTTTGATTATTGGTGGCGACCACGACCTGATACCTGTAGCCCACACCACTTTAATAGCCAGGAATATTCCCGGTGCCAAATTATGGATAGTACCCAATTCAGGCCATGCTACTCTGCAGGAACATAAAGATGAATTCAATAAAAAAGTGGATGATTTCTTCTCTGGTATCAGCCAGGATAATTAGAATAAGATTTATTAAATACTACCAAAGAAACCTGCAATGATCGGTGGTCAAAATGTACCATTAAAAATTCCGGTATCTGCTCAAATCACAGGCCTGTTAAAACCTTAGATTTTTTTTGTCTGATTAACCGTTCAAAATTTTTTTTAAAAAAATTTCTTTGACTTATGTTTGATATTTATAAAACATATTTAACTTAACAACTCATTTTTCAAAAAAGAAAACTTCAAACCATGGCAAAGGCAAATAAAAAAGCCGCAGCAAAAAAAGCAATCAAAAAAGCTGCACCTAAAAAGGCTGCGAAAAAAGCAGTAAAAAAAGCTTCTCCTAAAAAGGCTGCAAAAAAAGCAGCGCCCAAAAAAGCAGCTAAGAAAGCGGTAAAGAAAGCTGCAAAAAAAGTTATAAAAAAAGCAGCACCTAAAAAGGCAGTTAAAAAGGCTGCTCCAAAAAAGAAAGCAAAAAAAGCAGCACCTAAAAAGGCAGTGAAAAAAGCGGCTCCTAAAAAGGCTGCAAAAAAAGCGGCTCCTAAAAAAGCGGCTGCACCAAAGAAAGCAGCACCTGCTCCAACTCCTGTTGCAGCGCCAGCACCGGAACCACAACCTGCACCAATGCAGAGTGAACCTGCAGCTCCTGAAAATGAAAATGGAAATTCTTAATAAAAAAATCCCGCTGAAAAGCGGGATTTTTTTGTGTATATAAAATTTATTTTTTCTCTAAGGCTTAATTTTTTTCAGGTATTCACCATAGCCACTCTTGGAATAATAATCAGCTAATTTTAATAACTGAGCATGATTGATGAAGCCCATCCTGAATGCTACTTCTTCAATACATCCTATTTTTTGAGACTGTCTTTTTTCAATCACTTTTACAAATTCACTTGCATCAGCCAAAGAATCAAATGTGCCTGTATCCAGCCATGCAACACCGCGGTTCATTACACCAACTTTTAGTTTTCCCCTTTCCAAATAAACCCTGTTTACATCTGTAATTTCATATTCACCACGTGTTGAAGGCTGAATATTTTTTGCAATGCTGATGACTTCATTATCGTAAAAATATAAACCCGGTACTGCATAATTTGATTTGGGTTGTTTGGGTTTTTCTTCTATAGATAATGCTTTAAAATTGCTGTCAAATTCCACTACACCATATCTTTCCGGATCGTTGACTTCATAAGCAAAAATTGCAGCGCCATTTACATCATTGAATGACTGTACCAGCTTACTGAAACCTGATCCGTAAAATATATTATCACCTAAAATCAATGCTACTTTTTCTTTACCGATAAAATCTTCACCAATAACAAATGCCTGTGCAAGGCCATTAGGTTTTTCCTGCACAGCGTAAGAAAAAACACAGCCCAATTCTTCACCCGTTCCCAACAGCCGTTTAAACTGTGCAGCATCATCAGGTGTAGTGATGATTAATATTTCGTTGATGCCTGCAAGCATCAAAACCGATAGCGGGTAATAGATCATCGGTTTATCATACACAGGCATTATTTGTTTGCTGATGCCTTTGGTGATTGGATACAACCGCGTGCCCGAACCGCCTGCTAAAATGATTCCCTTCATCTGTTGAATTTATAAGCGATGTAAAACATCCGCAAGATGAAAATTATTTTTGTCTTTATCAGAAAGAATCAATGATGTTTCCGGCATTTGCCAGTCAATATTCAGCTCAGGATCATTATACATTATCCCAAGCTCTGATTCTTTGTTATACAAATTATCACATTTATAAAAGAAAACAGCTATATCACTCAACACAATAAAGCCATGCGCAAAGCCACGGGGGATATAAAACTGTTTGTGGTTATCACCTGTAAGTTCTATTGAAAAACTTTTACCAAAAGTGGTAGAATTTTTCCTGAGGTCAACAGCAACATCTAAAACACTTCCTTCTAAAACCCGCACCAGTTTAGCCTGTGCATGTACACCTGTCTGCATATGCAACCCGCGCAATACACCTTTGGTTGATGCAGATTGGTTGTCCTGCACAAATGGGATAGCGATACCAGTTAGTGTTTCAAATTTTTTTGCATTAAAACTCTCAAAAAAATATCCACGGCTATCTTCAAAGACTGTATCATGAATGATATAACAACCTTGCAGTGGAGTCTGTTCAATTTTCATTACCTGTTCCCGTATTGTTCTGTATAATAATTTTGATATTGGCCGCTTGTTACATGTTTCAGCCATTCTTCATTTTGCAGATACCAATCTATTGTTGCACTTAAACCTTCTTCAAAAGTTACAGATGGTTTCCAACCCAGTTCTTTATTGATTTTAGTTGCATCAATAGCATAGCGCAAATCGTGGCCTGGCCTGTCTTTCACATAAGTGATCAGTTTTTCGCTCTCTCCTGTTGCACGATGTAATTTTTCATCCATCAGTTTGCACAACAATTTTACAAGATCAATATTTTTCCATTCATTAAATCCGCCTACATTATAATGTTCACCATTTCTTCCTTCATGAAAAACCAAATCTATTGCACGTGCATGATCAATCACATACAACCAATCCCTGGTATTCTCGCCCTTTCCATAAACAGGCAAAGTTTTTTTATGAATGATGTTATTGATAAAAAGTGGAATTAATTTTTCAGGAAAATGGTTGGGGCCGTAATTATTCGAACAATTGGTGATCACGTAAGGCAGGTGAAATGTTTCACCATAAGCACGTACAAAATGATCTGATGATGCTTTGCTGGCTGAATAAGGCGAATTGGGTGCATAAGCAGTTGACTCTGTAAACAATCCTTCATCACCCAATGTGCCATACACTTCATCAGTGGACACATGATGAAAACGGTGTTTACTCAAATCATCTGTCCAGTAATTTCTTGCAGCAGTTAAAAGATTGACTGTGCCTACAATATTTGTGTAAATAAAATCCATCGGCGAAAGAATGGAACGGTCAACGTGGCTTTCAGCAGCAAGATGGATAACATCAGTAATATCATGTTGCTCAAAAACACCTATCAATGTTTCAAGTTCTAAAATATTGACGTGTTCAAAATTGTAGTTAGGCGCATCCTCAATATCTTTTAAATTTTCCAGGTTGCCTGCATAAGTGAGTGCATCCAGGTTAATGATTTTATAATCCGGGTATTTGTTCACAAACAACCGCACTACATGCGAACCGATAAATCCTGCACCACCGGTTATTAAAATATTTTTATTCATGTATCAATTGAAGTTTTTCTAAAAAAGCCTGTTTGCAAACCTAATTTTTTTATTGAATAGAAAATCGAAGCTATAGCCAACGCTGCTTTTTTTTCTGCGAATGAAACCATCATTTACCTGCCTGGATTTGCAGGTGAACATTTTGAAGCTCATCAAAAAGCTGCCTGTTAAATTCACCTCTTTGTTTATCCAAAACCCATCCCCATTTATTGAAATACCTGATAGCCGACATAACATGATGCCATAGCAATTTATTATTTGAATAAGATTCTTTTTCAAATCCATGCACAATGCTTACATCAGGATAAAATATTGTTTTAGCTACAGCATGTATCCTCCTGCACAGGTCTATATCTTCCATATACATGAAATAACGTTCATCAAACAAACCGCTTTGTTGTAAAGTTGCACAACGCAAAAACATAAAACAACCGGAAAGATTGGGTACATTTAAAATATGGTCGTAATTAAAACCTTTCAACTCATATTTATCATTTATCTCTTTGGCCCAGTTTGAACTTTTAAAAAACCGCCTGCCTATTAAATTGACCGGCTCCGGTAAAGGGTTACAAAGTTTTTGTAATTCACCATTTTTGTAAAACACCTTCGGCAAAAGCTGGCCAACATCCCTGTTTTGTTCCATGAAAATAAAAATATCATCTATCGTCCCTGGTGCAAACCCAACATCCGGGTTTAATACAAGGTGATAAAGAGATTGATTGATTGATTTTCTCAAAGCAATATTATGCGCACTGCCGTAACCTATATTTTTATTGTTGAAAATATATTGAACATTATTTTTTTCCGCCAGTGATTTCAAATCATCAGTAGGAGAGTTATCAACCAGGAAAAACTGGTATGACAATGGTGTTGAGTTGAAACAATCCAGTAAACCCTGGATTTCCTTTTCGTCATTTTTATACAATACTACTGAAACAGAAAAATCAAACACTTAATAAGTTTTTTATTGCACAACTATTTCATCACACAACATGGATTGTGGTAACCCATCACCTGTAATATTCGGTGCATTTACCATTTTAAAACTGAGTCTTATGTAACGTGCAGTGGTATTGGAAACCTGTATCCTGAAAGTTTTCAATTCTTCCTTTACACCTAGCCCCGGCCAAATATTTTTTGCGATTCCAATTTCTGTAAAATTATTTCCATCATCTGACACAGCAAACTTTACTGATTCGGGTAGCTGTATTTTAAACGCAGGATTATGCATAAATGTAGCTGCAAGAGAATCAATTTTAACCTGCTGTTTTAAATCAATTACCAATTCAATATAATTCTGCTGAAACCTCACCCATTTTTCATCAATGGTTTTATTGCCTTTCACTTTATCAAATAAGGAATTCAGGTTATTTACCTTGTAAGATCCGGGGTTGGTAATAACCGCAGTTGCCTTCGCAGCTAAATTTTTCACCAGTTTGTTTTCCTGGTAATTTTCCTGGTCTGCAACAAAATCATTTAAAGTGGTATTACTTTCTTCCACCCTGTCTGCACCTGTAGCATTGGCAATACCCTTAAATTCATTCAACATATTTTTATACATTGAAATATTCGACACACTGGAGTCTGTTTTACTGATGCCATCTAAGATTGCATAACGGATAGATTGTTCTGCTTTTTGTACACGTTGCAGATAAACTTCATTACCTGCAACAGCCTTTTTTGCATCCGCAAAATATTGCTGGTAAATTTTTAATTGCGCAGGCGACAAATAATCATTCACATGATCGAGCGGAGCATCATCGGTTTTTAGTTTTATTGTATGCGATTGCACATAACCGGTTAAAGCATCTATATATTTTGAAATATAGGATGCAGCGTTACCATAATAAAAATTGATGAATTCATTTTGTGTTGCTTTAATATCAATATCAGGGTTCCATAATAGTTGTGATAAAAGATATGTTTTTAATTCAGGCATGTCGCTACCGTTATATGGCCATCCCTGCTGAAATGTATAGTTCACTTTATTGGCAGCAAGCAATTGTATATTGGGTTGCAATACATGATAAACCGGAAATGGTAAAAACAAGTGACGGAAGTCAACAAGGTAATCCCAGAAAAAAATATTATTGGTGAGCTTACTCCAGGCATTCAAATCTGAATAAACAGAGCCTGCGGATTTATCAACATTATATGGCATACTGTGATTAGCGCCTGAAGCGCAAAACATAATATTTACATTCTTTACCGGTTGAATATTGGTTGGAGCTGAACGGCTGTAATTATACGCCAGCGTTGAAATTATTTTTCCGGGAAATGCTGCTGCCAACTGGTTTACGAAATTTATAATAACCCCACTCTGGCTACCTGTTTCTGCAGCTTTTCTTTTACAGTTATCACATTCACAATAACCGTTATTATCCATCTGGCTTACTGAAAAAATAGTTGCCTGCGGATTTTTTTTAATGATAGAATCCAACGATTGTTTTGCAATGCGCAACACATCAGGATTGGTTAAATCCAGTTGTGTTTTTGAGCGCTTACCATTTCTCAGTGCATAATATTCAGGATGAGTTGCAAAATATTTTTCCGGTGGCACCAGAGTAAACATCGAATGTACCCACAAACCAAATATTGATGGTGTCTTAACCATGCCCGGTACATTCTGCAGTTTGTTCCATGCTGCATAATCACCTTTAAATGCGGGGCCAAAAAATACATACCTGTATTTTATAACAGGCGTATAAGAATAATTAGTGTTTTGTGGAATAGAGATATTCCTGTTTTGTGGAATGAATACTGCATCTGCAGCATAATAACGGCAGCCAAGATATTTTTCAAGAAATTCATACACAGCATTCTTAAGCCCATTGCCTGCACCGCCAATGATATAAATATTTTTACCTGAAACTTTGATAGCAACACCTTCTTCATCCGGTAATTCCAAAGATGGCAATGTTAATTTTTGTGCATCTGCAACTGATAACACATAAATAGAATTTCCCTGTGCAGACTGGGTGATTTTAAAATCAGCGCTTGTAATTTTATCCAGGTTTACCTGCAAAATTTTTGCTGCCTGCATTTCCTCGTTTTCATTATTGGTAACGATGGAATAATTGGTTGAACCATCAGAAGTGATATAAAGTTTTTGTGCTTTGCAGGAATTGCAAAATGCAATAAGCAGGATAAAAAAAATAGCAGGGATTCTTTTTACAAAACTGGGTTGCATAAAAATTTATACTCGTTTATTAAATTGAAGCTGTACATCAAAAATAAAACCAGTTTATACCTCAGTTTATTTTTAGCAAATTTTAAAGTATATATAATTCACACCTGGAATTAATGAGGGCTTTTTGAAGCCACTATTATCATGTTTGTAATTTGTTTTGAAAAGTTGAAGCGACAAAAAATTAAAGAACTCATTTTAAACTTCTCGAAATAAAATGCACTAAACAGATGGTTTATTTTATTTATTAATGTTTCATTAAAAAAGGCAAAAAAGGTTATAAAGTAATTTTTTAAAAAAAGATTTTTGCTTTTAATCTAACATTTTCACAGCAATTCATCATCATTTAAAATTCCATTTTTCTGCGCAGCAAAAATTAAATTCATGCAATTTGACGCAATAACCATTCAAGCGTATCATCAAACTTTTTGATATAGTTTCTAAACGCATCTCTGATTTCTCCCGGGTCAAATAAAGTTTGTGAACAATATTGAATTTGATGAACAAATTCATCAGATGAATTTGCAACTATCATTGCATTTCCTGAATCAATATCTATCCCTTCAAATGAAATGTCAGTACCTATAACCCGGCACCCGTTTTTAAAAGCGTCTAAGATTTTAAATTTTATGCCAGCACCTAAAAATAATGGTGAGATTAATGCAGAAGAAGATTGCAAAATAAAATCCAGGTCTTCTACAAAACCCACAGCTTTAAAAGCAGGAGGTAGATTTTTTTTAAAATCATCCTGGATGCCTGGTCCAATTATTGTAAATGAAATGTACTTATCTAAAACAGGATAAACATTTTCAATGAACCATTGCAATCCATCAAGGTTTTCATCCCTGTTCCAGGCACCAAGAAAAACAAAGTGGGAAAGGTTAGTTTTTGTTTTTATTGAAGGTGTTATTTCAAATCTCTGTTTTAAAATACTTACTGCAGGGGTAATTCCATATAATTCAGATATAAGCGATTTATCTTTAAAAGACAGGACACTGATTTTATCACTTTTCTGAAACATTTTTTTTTCAGTAAACCTGATATTTTGGATTATGAAATGTCCATACCATTTTTTATCAAAGACCCTCTTGTATTTCTGATAAATAACATCATGTGCAACCATGCAAATTTTTTGTCTTACTTTTTGCATGAACAAAGCATAAAGAAATACCTGGCTGTAGTCAAGATAAATAAGGCTTGCTTTATCTGCTCTTTTTTTAATAAATCTCAAAGCACGAAAAGAAAACCTTACTGTATATAAAGGGAAAAAGAAGAAAAATAGAATTGCATATAAAAAGCGCTGCGGCCTGTTTTGATTGATATATAAAATTTCTTCAAACCGCTCTGGTCTTTCAATAGAATGATTGGGATAGGAAAAACAAACAAGGCTGATTGAATATCCTCTCTTTAAAAATTCATCTGTAATAATATTAATATTCCCCTGGCCTGCAGTGAGATTATTGACGGGATAAGCAGTTACTACCAGTATATTTCCTTTACTATTCTTCAACCTTTTTTAAATGGAGATTTTCTATTAAACCGATAAACTTATTTTGCTTTCACTGCTACTGTTTTTGTATGCAGTAAATGCAAACAGGTTGATTAAATAAAATAAATCAGTAAAACCTTTAAAATTATTGATGAGCAGGAAAACAAAAACAAACAGGATATACACCAGGAAAACTTTATCGTTAGGGTTGCTCTTTACAGCATTGATGACTGCAGTATATTGTAACATAAAATAAATAAGTGAACCAATAATCCCGAAATAATAAATCAACCTGAGATAGCCCACATCAGTACTTTTATAATAGCCGAAAGATGGGTCGCCGGGTTTATTATAATATTTCCCATCACCAATCACATAAGTTTTTAAGTTGTCTGGCCACACATACATTTTCTCCAGCACATTGGTCGAAGCAGTGCTAAACTCCCCGGTCTCTGAATAGTTCACAAACATTTCAAACCCGAATGAAACAGCAGTTTGCATGCTTTTTGCAAAACCCGGGAATAAAAAAATTACCGCTACAACTAACGCTACCGGGATTGCGATGATATAGGTGAAAAATTTCGTTTTGCTTTTTATAAGTTGCCTGCTGATTTTTACAGAAGGGATTAAAAGATACAAAATCGCAAGAACACCGCCTACAAGAGTGGTGCGTGCCATCATTGCACCTAATGCAAGTATTGTTACAAAAGCAAACGACAAATAAGCAATCCGCTTTCCTTGTATGTTTTTTTGTTTCACTAAAACCGCGATGCTCAGCAATGCAAACCCGTTGATCACACCGGCACCAAAAAAAGTAGAACCAAAACCATTCAACCGGAAGCCGGCTGTTTCTTCAAGTTTTGAAACATCCAGGTCGCTGAAATTCTGGATACTTTGCAACGCATCACTGAAAGGGGGGATAAGAAATGCAAGCAAGGAAATTAATACCTGTAACAAAACTGCCGCAACAACAAAATCAAGTATAAGCACATAATTTATCCTGCCATAAATTTTCCTGGTTAAAAAATGCAAAAGGTAACCGGCAAACAAAATAAAAATCAGCGAGAGGGGATATTTGATAAACTCAAAGTCAGATGTGCCATTGATTGCAATTGTAACAACAGAAATAAAAATGATAGCAGCAAATGCAACAAAGTAGCGTATCAAATTTCTACTGATGTAAATATTTTTCTTATCAGTGGCTTGTTTGGTAATGGAAAAAACCAACACCACCATACCTGCCATTGAAAGAATTATCCTGGTAGATGCAGGCATGTATAAAAACTGTACAGGATAGAGATAAAAAAAGAAGCAGGCAAACAGCAGGCACTTCTCAATAATTTTTATCGGCTTAATGATACCCATACACTTCTTCGTGCTTATTAATCATTGCTTCCATTGAGAATTGCTGTGCAGTTAAATAGCCTGCTTCACCAATCTTTGTTCGAAGTGTAGCATTATTGATTAAATTGGTTATTAACGTTGCCAGCATATCTACATCTCCAGGCTGAAAAAGAAAACCATTCTTTGAATTATCCAGCAGTTTATCGAACGGAGGGATATTCGTTGCAATAACAGGTACTTTCATGAACATTTGTTCAAGAACAGCAACACTAAAACCTTCAAATAATGAAGAAAATACACCGATGTCAGTTATTGCCAAAAGCGCCGGCACATTTGTAACCATTCCGGGAAAGAACACGCTGTTATCTATTTTTTCCTGCTTACAAAAGTCCAGCATTTGATTTTTTAATTCACCATCACCTGCAAGAATGAGTCTTGCATTGGGTGAATGCACCACCACCTGTTTCCATGCTTTTAATAAAGTAAGATGGTCTTTACCATCTGTAATCCTGGCAACGTAGGTAACAACAATATCATTATCATTTAAAGCAAAACCTGCTTTGCTATTTTTATTCTTTAATGTATAATCAAATTGTTTTTCGTTGACGCCATTATAAATTAAAGCAATGCCCGATGCGATATTCTCAAAATGTTTTACAGTGTTCTTATGCACTTCTGCAGAAATAGCAATCAGAAAAGCACGGTTTAGTTTTATTGCAATTTTTTCTGTTCTTAAACGGGCAGCATTTTTTATCCCACCTTCTTTATAATACAAACCAGAAGTATGCATGGTTTGAAAATGCCTTGCATTGATACCAGATGATTTTATTGCAACAGCAGCAAACAATAAACGTTGAAAAAATAAATGTGTATGCACAATATCCGGCTGTTCTGCTTTCAATATTTTTATCAATACTGGCAAACAACGACGCCAATAACCTATTGCTGCCATGCCACCAAGACCGGCATATGATGCAGGTAATGCAAAAAATTTAATTCCTGGATTTAAAATTTTTGCCTGGTGGTTTTCATCATCTGATAAAGTGACCATCAAAACCTTGTGCCCTTTATCAGATAAACCATTGGCAAGGTCAATAACCACTTTCTCCCTGCCACCATAACCCAGCATATCAGCCACCAGTATTATTTTCATTTATCTGTTAAAATGTTTGATAGTGATAAAGGGATTGATGGTTAAAAGTTTTGCTGCCGCTTTTAATTTCACCCGGAGTGAATTTGTTTTGCTTTTTAAAATGCTCAGCATAGCCAGCGAAATATATTTATCAAAAACTTTTTCAATAACATGACTGTTATTGTGAATTTGCAATAATTCCTTTTTCCAGTTTTTAATATTGCTCAATTCCTCTACTGAAGATTTCCTGTACCATGTACCTTCTAAAAATTTCAAATGATATAAAAGAAAATTTTCAGCGAAACCTGATGATTGCAGGTGCATCCTGGTTATCTTTTGCAACTTGTTTATCAGCTTATCACCGCGGTTGGCAGAGATACTGTTGCCATGCATGCGATAATAAATCAGGTAATCAGGCAGGTTATCTACATTAAATTTTTCTGCGATATTTAACCACATTTCATAATCTTCGGCAGGCGCCATATCCTTGTATAAGCCAACATCTTTCAAGACTTGTTTACGCATCATCATAGTCGGATGTGCAAATGGGCAATAAAACAATAACTCCGCTTTCAGATTATCATTACCACGCGGAAATTTTACCTCACCTGTTTTGTTGCCATCCTCATTAATTTTTATAAAACTGCCGCCACAAATTGCAATGCCCGGATTTTGTTCAAGAAAATCCACCTGTTTTTTTATCCGGTCAGGAAAACATATATCATCTGCATCCATGCGGGCAATATATTTTCCTGTACTGTTTTCAATTGCTTTATTCAGTGTTTTTGAAATGCCGAGGTTTTCAATATTATTCAAAACAATAATCCTGTCATCCTTTTTTTGCAGTTGTTCAATTATCGAAGCACAGTTATCGGTTGAGCAGTCATTTACAATAATTATTTCAAGATTTGAATAAGTCTGTTGCATGACAGACTGAACTGCTTTTTCCAAAAATCTTTCTGCATTAAAACAAGGAATGATTACAGATACCAATGGATTAAGCGAATCAGTCATTTTCTTTTAAACCCAGTTTATGCCTTACAAAATTTATTTCAGCAACATAATCAAAACCTTCGTTCACAAATTTTTTGTAGCCAGGTGTTTCAACAGGTTTTGCGTCATCACCAGTAATTGTTTTTAATAGTTCATCAAAAGTATTTACGACTGTTTCACCTTTTGTTATTGTTGCAAAATCAAAATACAACTCCCTGCTTTTTGATTGATATTGAGCCAGGTCAAAAGGATAAAAAATAATTCTCCTGTTTAAAACAGCGTAATCAAAAAATATGGAAGAATAATCAGTCAGCAGCGTTGTAGTGAATGGCAGCAAAGGATACATGTCAAGGTTGTTGTTGAGCAACAGGATATTTTTATAACCGCTGATGTCTGAATTGAAAATCGTGTTCACGTGCAGCTTCAATACGAATAAAAAATTTTTTTGCCTGCATGTTTCATCCAGCATTTTAAAATCAGGGATAGCTTCATTGATGAAAGCAGGATTATCATCCCTCCAGGTGGGCATATAAATTATTACTGATGAAAAATTTTTAAACTGGCTGATGGCATCCTGCATGGCAGGATTTTCCATTTGTTCAATGTGTTGTTGCAATTGATGTTTGTCCCAGCTAAAAGGCATCAACCGCGGGTATTGGCCAATAAAAATTTTCGAAGGGGGGAGTTTAAATGCGTTGCTGAATATTTCCACCAGCTCTTGTGATGTGGTAAGCACTGCATCATTGCGGCGTATCAGGTCAGGTGAAGTGCAGAATCGTTTCCACCATTCTTTAAATCCTGCAGGATTATATAAATAACGTAGCGGGCCTTTACGAATATCGTATTCAATTTTTTTCAAAGGGATACCATGCCATAAATTAAACCTGAAAGCGCCACCGGCAAAAGCTGCATTACAAATGGAAGTGATATGGCTGCTATAAATAAATGCGCCTGCACGCAGTGAAAGTATTTTAGCTTTTGTTGAATCAAGATGATAGGCTTCAAAACCTTTTTGACGAAGAAATTTAATCGTGTCTTCAGAATCAGAAATCCAGACATGACGAACATCTTTACAATGTTCCTGTGCAAACAGGAAAAAATATTTTGAGTTATCAATGAATTTTCCGTTCAGGCTGCTGTATAACCACAACTTTTTATTGCGCGGCAACAGGAAAGCGATGTAATAAAAAATATAAGTGAGCAATGACCTTATTGCTGCCAAAAAATTCAGGAGGTTTTGAGCGGTTTAAACAATTTGAATTTATAAGCACCCCGGGCACGGATACCACAAACAACGCCTTCTGTTATGATGAGCATGCCCGCAACTGTATAAATGCTGAGTTGATTGGTAAGAACAAGGAAAAATAACCCGCACAAATGAAAGATGGATGAAGTGATAACGGATTTGTTGGTATATTTTGAATAACCCATTGCCCCTAAAAAAGGGTAACCCAACAGTATTGAAGGAATGATTAACAAACAGGCGACAAGTAACAACTGCAAAACAATGATACTTTCTTTATCCGTGATTTTGTAGATAATGTAAATGATATCTTTTGTATAAAAGAGCATGCCGATAATCAGCAGGGTGTTGGCGATGGTTAAGAAGGAAAATATTTTTTTATATACAGTTACATTTTTTGTCTTGGTCATGTAGGGATAGAGGCTGTTGTTGACAGGCACATAAGCATTCTGCAGAGCGAGGAACAATTTTTCAGCAGCGCTGTAATAACCTACCATAGTTGTGTTGCTGAACAATCCGAGTGTAAACACATTGCTGATGGTATAAACCGAAACTGAAACACGTGAAAGAAAAAACTGTGAACTGTCTTTTAATGAATGCATCATTTCTTTAAAAGTGGGGACAGCATATTTTAATTTGAAAACTTTTTTCACAACCACTATTCCAATGATACCAGATAAGATGGCGCCGACAGAATTGATTAAAGGAACCAATAAATAATCATCGCTCTTTTTAACAAAAACAAAAATCGGGATGAGTGCAAGCGACCTGGTGATGATGGTGATGATAGTGATGAATTTCATTTTTTCCATACCCATAAAAAACCAGACCGGGAACAACACACTGCCCAACACCATACCGAAGCTTAAAATATATAAAGCCTTATCAGCAGAAAATTTATCAAAATAAAAAACTACTGACAACATAACCACAAGCCCTATCAGCAACAGGAAAAATTTTGAAAACATAACACGGTTGAAAATATCAGACAACTTAGCTGTGTCA
>CAYNTP010000032.1:17097-44603 GCA_964400415.1 uncultured Parafilimonas sp. | reverse complement strand
GCGCTATTTCTTTTTAAATCTATAAACTTCGCAATCGGCCCTACAATGGCAAGTGCAAAGAAAGGTGCATAGATGTAATGATACAACCTTAAAACAAACTCTGCCAATGCTACTATTATCACAACTATTATCCTTCCTTTTTTTGTAGATACTGATGTCTGCGGTTCTGTTACCATGAAGAAAATAAACAACTGGTACATCGGCCCGGTAAGCGGTGATAATTCAGCAAGAAAAGTATCGCCGGTAATGAGGCTCCGTATATAAGCAAGCACGGCAAAACTTATAACATAAGTAACTGTTACATGCAAACGCTTTGCCCTGTTTACAATCAACAATCCCAACACCCATATCACTGCCATTGCTGCAAGGTTGCTACCCCACTGGATACTTAATCCTGCAACACTCATGCTGTTCAGGAAAAGCATCCACGAAACACCAAAGTTGGATGGGTTCCAGATATGTTTTCCTTTATAGCGCAGTACATATTTTGAAAGGATGGAAAGCAACGAAGTAACAACATAAGGCCAGATGACATTCGACCGTATTAAAATCCCGACACTGATACCTGTAATATATGCGCTTGCAAGATTTTTCTTTGCACCCAACACTGTCCTTGCCAGGATTATTTCTGAAATCACTGAAGTGCCAATAGCTGCAACAAGGCTTGCATAACTATCCAGGATGCCATACGTAAACTGGCCCACCAATAAAATAAGTGTAATAAATGCAGGTGGTATGTAAACAAAATTATTTTTTATCCATTCAGAAAAACCTTTCTTCACTGGTATGCTTTCTACTTTATAATCCGGCGTCAATTTATATTCCTGTTCCATTCTTTACCTGGTTTCTTTTATGATGTGCAGTTTATCTGTTTCAGGGTTTTCAATTTTATCAATACGCCCTGATGGCCAGTAAATAATTACCCTGTCAACTTTATTTGTTTCTCCTAATCCGAAATGAAGCCTGTGCTGGTTTTGTGATGAGAAGCCCATGCCTGCTGTTACCACCTGCACCTGTTTTTTTCCACCGTCCCATTCCACTTCCACTTTTGCACCAACAGCATCTGCATTGGAGACAGTGCCCTTCAGGTCAAAATCAATCCAGTGGTTATTATTGCCGGGTTCATTTTTATAAACAAGCGGGATATTATTCTGATTGGCAACTATCACATCCAATACACCACGGTTCCAAAGGTCTGCCATTGCCACTGCTCTTCCATCATAAGTTGCAGGCGGGCAAACCTTACCTGATACATCTTCAAACAAACCATCACTGTCATTCAACCATATCTTGTCTTCTTCATAACCCGACTGGCTTTTGCCCTGCATATCGGGCCAGTTTTTTGCATCACCAATGATGCTGCTGTTGCCTCCTGTTACTTTTGAATAATCATACCAGTAAGAAGTATTTTTTTTCGCAGAGATAAAACCATTCGCAACATACAGATCCATATACCCGTCATTGTTCAGGTCGCCAAACTGTGAACCATAAGCCCAGCCTGCATTTTCAATACCTGATAATTGTGCAAGGTTTACAAATTTTGGATTGTCTTTCATATTATCACTGTTGGGCAGCCAGTAATTATTGCCTTGTATCAGTATCCCTTTTTCAGTAATATTTGTTGTATAAATTCCAATATTGCCATCATTATTTATATCGCCAAATGAAGCGCTCATACCGCTTTTAGGAATCCTGCCCACACCTGCAGCATTACCTACTTCTTCAAATTTTTTACCACCTTCATTTAAATAAAATTCATCCACATTGTAATCGTTGGCAACATATAATTCAGGATAACCATCGCCTGTAAAATCTGCAGCTGCTGCAGCAAGCACCCATTTGGTAGAAGTGATTCCGTATTGTTCAGTTACATCTTTAAACTTACCATTGCCCATATTCATCAACAGGTATTTCCTGCCACCATTGTTGGCATAACGAAAACTCTCGGGCATAATTTTAGTTGTATTCAGGCTGTCTAAATGAAGGTCTTCCTTAAAATATCCGCCGATAAAAATATCAAGCAAACCATCATTATTAAAATCAAACCAGATTGCACAATTGGCATTAACCCATGCAGGCAACCCACTGCCTTCAGTAACATCCCGGAATTTTTTTCCATCAATATTTTTAAACAATTCAGGCCTGCCCCATTTGTATAAAAGCAAATCTTTAAAACCATCATTATCATAATCGCCCCACACAGCGCCCATTGAAACCCCGGTGCCTTTTGTATTTACATCTGCCAATCCCACTGATGCTGCAACATCTTCAAACTTACCATTGTGAAGATTGTGGTATAACGCATTCAGGCTGCCTGTTTTGCTGTTGGTAAAATAAATATCATTCCATCCGTCATTATCAAAATCACAGATTGAAACCGACGCACCCATTGATGCCACCTGCATTTTGATATTATCTAATTTGGGGTCAAGCTCCTGGCAAAAATGTTTGAAGGTGATACCTGCAGATTTATTTACCGGCTCCAGGTAAAACCCATATTTTTTTAAAGCAGTTGCTTCCTGGTTACTATCAACATTATTACCCGGTGCAGCAGGTTCATTCCGTGAGATAACATAAGTTGTAACAAGCAGGCCGAAGAAAATTATTGTAGCCCCAATCCTGGCAGCACTTCTTTTCATTATAAAAAAAATTAGATTTCAATTTTTGAAAAAATTGCGGTGGTAAATATAGAGATATTTGCAATCAAAGATTTTGCAGGAAAATTAAAATTGAATATTACTATCTTCACCCGCATTGTATAAATTATTTGTTATGCCATCCAGGTTTATTACTTACTTCCGCATTGCACTGTTTGGTGCAACATTTACGTTGATGATTGCTGCCTGTAACACAAAAACTGATGATGCAGATGATACAGAAAACGCAACCTCTCCAAGGTTTAAAGCAACATCGTTGTTGCATGATGGCAAATATGATGAAGCAGAAATAGCTTTTAAGAAAGCAATAAAAGCTGAGCCCAATAATATCCTGAATTATATTGACCTCGCATTGATTTGCCTGAACAAAGACAAGTTTGATGAAGTGGAAAAACAAATAAATGCAGGCCTGAAAATTCAACCGCGTAATACAGACCTTATGCAGATACTGGCAGCAAGTTTTATCAAACAAAATAACAAGCCTGCTGCTAAAAAAGAATTGGAACAGATACTGTCTGTTGATGATAAAAACATCCCTGCATATTATATGTTGTCTGAACTGGCAAAAGACAACTCAGATAATGATGCACAGAAATTTTATCTCTTGAAAATACTGAATGTAAACCCATCCAATATAGTTGTGAGGTTACAGTTAGCAGAACTACTTTCTGCAGGTGGCAAAACAGATTCTTCTCTTTTTTATTTACAAAGTGTAAAAAAAATAGCCCCTGAATTTTCAGGGCTCGCAGATAGCACATACAAAAAAGCAATTGGTTTTTTACAAAAAAATCAACCTGCAAAAGCTGCTTATTACATGCAGCAGTTTCATAAGATAATGCAGGTAACAAGGCTTTATGCCAGTGATATGATAACGATGGCTTCATTAAAATTGCCAGAAGTAAATGCAGAGTTTAATGACAGCAGGTTTACACAGGATGATTATAAAAATATACATGCAACATTGCAGGATATAAAATTTACCGAGGTTGCACAAAGCTTAGGTTTGACTTTACCCACTGCTGTTAATACCACTCATTCCGCTTTAGCAATGGCAGATGATGATGGCACTGGCAACATGTATGTGTATTGCAGTTTTGAAGTGCCCGGTTCAAATTCCATTCATTATCTTTTCAGGAGGGACATCGGGAATTTTAATGAAGTAACATCTGCTGCAGGAATTGATTTTAAAGCACAGGAAACTGATGCAGCATTTGCAGATTATGATAATGATGGTTACCAGGATTTATTTGTGTTGACAACAAATGGAATAGTTGTATTTAAGAATAAAGGCGATGGAAATTTTTCAAGGATAAAAAAAGATATTGGTTTAAATAATATCGCCGATGGCAATAAAATATTAATTGCAGATTTTGACCAGGATGGCGACCTTGATTTATATGTTGGTTGTAACGGCGCCAATAAATTTTTCCGAAATAATGGTGATGGCAGTTTTACTGAACAGGCAAAGGCAATGAACCTTGCATTACCTGCCGGGGCAAAAGATATGGACTTTGGTGATTGGGATGCAGATGGCGACCTTGATATAGCATCAGTAGCAATGAATGGTTCATTATTGTTAATGAATAATGACAGGCATTCAAAATTTACAAACTATACTGACTCACTTAAATTATCAGCTTACAAAGGCAATGCAGTTGCATTTGCAGATTATAATAATGATGGTTTACCAGATTTGTTTTTAGGTGGCATGAAAGGCGGCAATTCTTACCTGCTGAAAAACACAGGCAATAATGGTTTTGTTGTTGACCCTGCATCACAGGTGTTTACCACTGCTCTTAAAAATGTAAATATTTCTGCAGTGGCGTTTATTGATTTTGATAATGATGGCCATGAAGATATCCTGGTTGCAGGAACAACAAGTGATGGCTCAAAAGGTTTACAGTTATTTCATAATGATACAACAAAAGGTTTCAGCAATGTTTCCGACCTGCTGCCAGGAACAGCAACGCAAGGGCAACGTGTTGCTATTGCAGACTTGAATTTAGATGGCGATGATGATGTATTTATGACAGGGCCTGCAGGGCTTTACCTGTTGAGGAATGATGGCGGCAGCCTGAACCATTATATGCAGGTGCAGTTAACAGGCCTTACTTATGGCAACAGCAAGAACAACCGTTTGGGCATTGGCGCACAGGTGGAACTGAAGTCAGGTGATTTATATCAATTAAAAACAATCAGGAGGGCGCTTACCAACTTTGGTGTCGGTGTGCGTGATTCTTTTGATGCAGTAAGGGTAATCTGGCCAAATGGTTGGCCGCAATATATTGGCGACCCATCGCGCCGGCAGAAATTTATTGAACAGGAAAAATTAAAAGGTTCCTGTCCTTACTTATTTGCATGGGATGGCAAACAATACAAATTTTTAAAAGACATGATGTGGCGAAGTGTGCTGGGCATGCCATTAGCGATTCATGGAAAAGATACAACGTATGCTTTCTCTGACCCGTCAAAAGAATACCTGCTGATACCGGGTGAAAACCTGAAACCAAAAAATAATAAATACTCCATTAAAATAACGGAAGAACTTTGGGAAGCTGTTTATTTTGATAAGGCAGAATTAATAGCTGTTGACCATCCGGACTCAGTTGATGTGTTTGCTGATGAACGTTTTGTTGCACCGCCTTTCCCCGGGAAAAAATTATACAGCGTTGCTGATAAACATTACCCGGTGAAAGCAGTTGATGGCAATAACGATAATGTCCTGGATAAAATAAAAGCTTACGATTTTCAATATATCTCCAACTTCAGTATTGGTAAATTCCAGGGGCTTGCACAAGACCATGACCTGGTGCTTGACCTCGGTGATAAAGTATCAGATAAAAATCTTTATTTATTCCTGAGGGGATGGATTTTCCCAAGTGATGCAAGCATCAACACATCAATGGAGCAGGCTGATATGTACAGGCAACATGCACCTTCATTGCAGGTTATTGATAAAAACGGAAACTGGAAAACTGTAATTCCCAATATTGGTTTCCCGATGGGAAAAGACAAAATGGTTATTGTTGATTTGTCCGGTAAATTCCTTACAAAGAATGACCATCGTGTAAGGATAAGGACCAACATGCAGATTTACTGGGATGAGATTTTCTTCTCAAATGGCTTATCAAAAGCGCCGGTGAATATGCACAACCTCACCATGACAGATGCAAACCTTGGATACAGGGGTTACTCGTCAACATACACAAAGGGAGGGCCTTTCGGGCCGCATTGGTGTGATTATTATAGCATCACCAAAGGACAGAAATGGAGGGACCTTACCGGCAACTATACACGTTATGGAAATGTGTTGCCTTTATTGCAGCAGGCAGATGATGAATATATTATCTGTAATTCAGGTGATGAAATTTCAATTGATTTTGATGCAACAAATTTGCCTGTATTGCCTAAAGGATGGAAACGTGATTTTCTTATTTACAGTGAAGGCTGGGTAAAGGATGGCGACTTAAATACAGCTTATGGACAGACTGTAGCGCCATTGCCTTTTCATAACATGCCTTCTTATCCATACACAGGCAGGACTGCATACCCGTATGATAAGCATAAAGCTTACATGCAGCAGTATAACACACGCAAAGTGTCAACGGATAATTTCATAAATGCTTTAAAACCGAAAGCACAAAAAAATATAACAGGAAAATAAAAAGCAAGGAGTAGATTATTTAGTATTACAGCATTGATGCGCACATTTGAAAAAATATGCGCATCAATGAAAACAACGCTTAACCTCAGGCTTGACAAAGAAATAATTGAAGATGCAAAAAAATATGATTCAAAAAGTCAGTGGAGCCTTTCTGAAATTGTAGAAACATACCTGAAAAAACTCAAACAAGAAAACAGAAAACCGGTCTAAACTATTTTAAGAAAAATGTCCAGTTTATAAGGGGCTAAGACAACGGGGCTTGTGGGGAGACTTTGCTGAGAAAAAAGAAAAATTGAAGTCCATTGTACTTCCATCGCCATAGTTAATGTTTCGGTTGGTGAGACACCAACCGATAGGAAAGTCTTCATGTCGGGCGTTAGCCTTAGTCTATCATAGTTAGGTTATCAACCCGGTCAAAATGTTTTTTGTTTAATGTAGCAACAGGTAAATTATAAGTAATGGTTGTGGCGGCTATAAATAAATCAGCAATATCTAACTGTTTCCTTTTTCGTTTGAGAGAATGTTGTAATTGTATTGCTGTGTCAACACAATTTTCATTAAAAGGGAAAACAGTAATTGTCTGTAATATACTGTTCCAAAAATCATTTTGAATCTGATTTGCTCCTGAATAGAGCTCATATTTGGTAATAACAGAAATAGCAAATTCACAACCTTCATCAATTAACTTCATCCAAACTGAATTTCTCTTATCTGTCTTTCGGTAATAGTCAATGAGGATAGAAGTGTCGAGCAATACTATTTTGTCCGCCATTGATTGATAGCTTTTCTGTTATTTTCAATGACCTCCAGTTGCTTTGAAGTTGCTACCGGGCCATTTAAAAGAAGTGTTTTCAGGTCCACTTTCTGCTTTTCTTTTGAGGGATGTTTTTCAATTTCAGCCTTAAGTTGCCGAAGCTTTCCAGTAGGTAAGTTTCTTACCAGTTTTATCAAATCCTTAAACTCAATGTCCACTTGTTGTTGCATAAAGTCAAATTTAAGGAGATTTGTTCAATTGTGAAAAGTCTGAAAGGTGCAGCTAACGAACAGGGCTTGCTGCTGCGCTTGCATTCAAAGTATCATTTGCCGGAACATCAGGCCTGAATCTAACTTGTAGCAGAAGATAACAACAAAAGTTGAACAAACAATTCTCAGCCGGGACTACCGATGAATAGCGAACCCTGCCTACCGGCAGGCAGGCAAAAGCTGATGTTTATTCCTTCTGTCAGAGATAGAAGCAAACCCAATGTTGTATGCTTGCCCAGTTCAATTTGTGGCTAAGAATTTTCCAATTGTCGTTTGACGTTCAATAATCCTTGTCTTGTACAAAATGTTTGGTAAGGAACGGATAAAACGGGTCCGATAAGTTTTGTCAGTAATGTCCCTGGTTGAGAAAATGTATGAATCTTAAATACCGTCTTTTGGTCTGCCGTTTCAATGGTAAAGATGGAAATTCCTTTCTCTATGTGTCCTTCCAATGTCTCATAACTGAACCCAATTTTTCCCGGTTCGTTTATTATGTTGTTTATTCTTACGCCAAAAATAATTTTCTGTGATAAATGCCGAAAAGGTGGAATATAGACTTGTTGAACAATAGTGTCTCCGATATGAATTTGTCTATTCTCAAAAGTCCACTGTGTGAAATAACTCATAATGTTGTCCGGGAAAATCTTATAATCAAAAAGAATGTCTACCGGTAGCTCATGAAGTTTCTTGGTTGTGTCAAGCGGAATAATTGATGTCTTCTCTGTTAGCTTCTCTTTGTCATACAACTTCACTTTCTGTCTTTGTAAAAACTCAAGATGTTGTGGAAATTTTTTCGTTTGGTCGCTTAGATATAGTCTCATTTCTTTTTAATAGTGCGTGTCGGTTGGGGTAGCATACTACGTTATCATTCCCGCTAAAATAAGCTATCATTTTCAACAGAACAATATTTTTAAAATGCTTCTAAGATATTATGCAAAGTAATTTTTGTATCATGTTACATCAGTCACTTCATTTTATCAAATACCGTATTCGCAAAGCCATGAACGTTAAAAAATAATTTTGCGGGAAAGTGAAACAAACCAAAAACCTTCAATCGGCCTTAAATTAAAAAATGCAAACATCACAGTTTGCTGAATGCCTTAAAATCTTACAACGGGAACTCCATAATGCAACACCGGCAACCGTAGTATCTGTGCGCCTTGGCTGGTTTCGTTCAACAACGCTTTCATTGTTCGCTCTGCGGACGCAACGAATCTTAGTTATTGGCAGATGTTTTTATTAATCAACGCCAATTAATATTCTAAATTCTTGTGCTAAGTCTAATCTTGCTGCTTTTATATCTTTATGTACTTTTTGGTCTAAGTGTCGCCAAGTTTGAGTTGGTTGAAGCAATTCTTCAGTTGTCCTAATTTGTCCTGTTTTATTTGAATAGTCATTGTATTCTTGGTCTTTTTTTGCTCCATATATATCTACTGTAATTTTATGAGCATCTGTCAATATAGCTTCAATTTTATTACAAAGTTCTGCCGAAAAGAAAATTCTATTTTGTTCAAGTTGTGTCTTTAGGTTTGCAATTACTTCAGTAGTTTGTTTATCTCTTTCTGTTTCTTTTGTCCACTCAGGTCCCTGAAGCATTGATGTAAGATTTGCAAGAGAGCTTTCTAACTTATAAAGTAAATTGTATGTCTGTTTAATAATTTGTCCACGTTCTTCATAGAGTTTGGCATACCTAATCTGATGTTCAATTGTCGTTTTATTGAGTTCTTGTTTAAATTTTTCAGTCTCAAAATTCAATTTATGTTTGAATTCTTCTGTATCGTTTTCAAGCGACTGTTTATATTTCAGAATTTGAACTTCTCCAAATTTGTTAATCGCAAATTTGGCTATAAATATCAGTACAGCGGTTATACCTGATGCTGATAAAAGAAATTTTATGATTTGTGAAGTGTCCATTTAAAATATCTGCCAACATTATCATTCCCGCTAAAATACGCTATCATTTTCAACAGAACAATATTTTAAAATTACTTGCATATCAAACCCTTTTTAAAAAAAACGCGGAAAGCATTTTATAGCGCAAATACAACCCAGGTTAGCTTTCTTCTCTTCAACAAAAACCACCCGCAATATTTATCACCATTCTATTGTTTTTATAAATCTTCTCATTTAACCTCATTAAAAAAATTCACTAAAAAATCCGAACTGCTCCATCTGTCTGTTTTATGCGATGGGTTTCACTGCGAAATCTATATGCAATAACAATAATCAATAGAAATATTTTACCGGAATGGTAATGATTATTTTTATTCCCAGCAACGTCTCATCTCCGGATATATGCGCCAGCAGGAACGTTGCGTGATTGTTCAGGATATAGTGTTTGTAAAAAATGAAAACAATGGATAACCAGGCGCAACGTCCCTACTTTCACACGGGGCTTGTGGGGAGACTTTGCTGAGAAAAAAGAAAAATTGAAGTCCATTGTACTTCCATCGCCATAGTTAATGTTTCGGTTGGTGAGACACCAACCGATAGAAAATAGCGAACCTGTAGCCCAAGATAAGTACAAAAGCCGAACAATGAATTTTCAGCCGGGACTACCGATGAATAACGAACCCTGCCTCCCGGCAGGCAGGCAAAAACTGATGTTTATTCCTTCAACCAGCGATGGCAGCAAACCCAATATTGTGTGTTCGACATTTTCAGTATGCCATTTTTCTCCTGTTCAGTTCTACGTTAAAGCTCACTTTTGCGTCCAAAGCTTTAAATACTTTAATTATGGTTGCAAATCTTGCGTCTGTCGCACTGTTTTCAATCTTTGAAATTTGTGCTTTCTTCACGCCGACAAGTTCGCCTAATTGCTCTTGCGTCAAATTACGTTCTTGCCTGGCTTGCTTTATGGCTTGTCCCAACAAGTCAAGACGAAGTTCGTTTTCAAAATCGTCCCACTTTTTTGTTCCTTTTTTACCGATGTACTTGTCGGTTAATTCTTCTAAACTATAAGTCTTCATTTCTTTTTGTTTATGTCGTTAAAATATTTTTGTCGCAGCCTATTGACTTTTTTGTCGTGTTCTATATTTTGAAAATAAGTCTGTCATGCTTTGACGATGCCTTTTTTATTCTTATTTATGCTCAAAAGCGGATGCGGTTTTTTAATTAGCTCTATGTCTGAACCCATCATGAGCCAATTGAGCCAATTATGAGCCAATTAAAATATAGTTCGTTCCTGCTCCAATGTCGCCAGTCCTTTTTAAGATTTTGAATTTTTCAACAAGTTCTGTCAAGTCTCTTGTTGCAGTAGCTTTGGAAACAGCATTTAGTGTTTGATAATCGCTATTAGTGATTTTTCCTTTCTCTTTTAAATACAAAACAGCTTTTAATTGTCTGTTGCTAAGGTCAAGAGATTTGAGGTACTGCTCATTATAAATATCCTTTCTAAACTCCACAAAAAAGCCTGACATATCATAAAAATAAATTGGCTTTGGAAGTCTTGCCAAATCGCATTCTCTTATCATCTTTAAAGTTCCCCGTCCCCACGATTCAATATAGCCGCTTCTGAAAAGTGTGTTGGCAATATCTGGATTGTATGGTTTGGACGGATGCTTGATTAATAGATTTTCAATTGTCCAGTTTTCAGGCAATTGCCCTTCGTTCCAAAAAATAATTTTGTCTTTATATACACTAATTTGAATAGGAACACCGCCGGAGTAATCCTTATGTGCAATGGCATTGAGTAGTGCTTCTCTAACTGCATCTCTTGGGTATTCATATTTTTCTATTCGATTGATGCCTTCGTAGCTAATTTCCGATTTTATGTATTTGGTAAACAACAAACCCATTGTTCTTTCAATTTGTTCAAATAGGTTTCCGTGGATCACGTCTTGGAATTTGAGGTCATCGTCTGTTTCAAAATAACCGATTTTGACGTATGCTCCTGTTACAAATTTTTCTGGATTTGAATGAAAAAGAAGAATAGCTGCTCGTTTTACGAAATCATTTTCTTTGAGTTGCAGGTTTTCAATAAGGTGGTCGTTTGTGTCGGTTAAGGTATCTTCTTCAATTCGTTGGCTTTTGATTGCCCGTTTACGGAAAAAATCAAATGTTTCTTGCTTTAAATCATTGATAGAAATATTTGGAATGGGAACTCCATCCCAACGCTTGCCTTTTTTCTGTAAAAGAAATTTATCTAACGCTGCTCCTTTTAATTCTTGTTTTGTGCTGCCACTTCGGTAATGATATTGCCCCTTGTAATTTACAGGGTAAGGATAACCTTCAACTATTATTTCAATAAAATCGCCTTGTACTGTTGTATGCAAATTCACATCCACTAAAATGCCCAAAGTGTCTCTCACTTTATTGGGGATTTCTTCCAATAATTTATTAGCATCTGTTACGCCAACAATATTTCCTGCATCGTCTTTGCCTATGAAAATACTGCCGCCATTGGCATTAGCAAAACCGCATATCCATTTTAAGTATTCGTCTCTCCAATTGCTTTTATTTTCTATGTTTTGTGATTCGGGCATTACTTTTTTTAATCAATGTCTTTCATTGCTTAAGCCACTAATTTAAGTTTTATTATCGGTTTGTTCTATAAATGGGTTAGGAAGGAATGTGTCTGCTTTTGGGGTGGTGGGTGGGCATGGTGCTGAGTAAAGATTTATTGCTGATGTGTTGAACAAATGTTGATAGATATTCTTCAGCCGGGGTGGGTGGGCAGTGTGTTGGCATTTTTAGCTCTTTGCAAGGTTGGCTTTTGTGCGTCAGCTTTGTTTGCCTTGCAATGTGTTAAAAATTATGTGGGGTCAGCTTGGCAAAGTCATGTTAGATTGAATTTTAGCAGGATGCTGCTTTAGGGTGACATACAACCGTTATCATTCCCGCTAAAATACGCTATCATTTTCAGCAGAGCAATATTTTTAAAATGCCTCTAAGTTATTATGCAAAGTAATTTTTGTATCATGTTACATCTGTCACTTCATTTTATCAAATACCATATTCGCAAAGCCATGAACGTTAAAAAATAATTTTGCGGGAAAGTGAAACAAACCAAAAACCTTCAATCGGCCCTAAATTAAAAAATGCGAACATCACAGTTTGCTGAATGCCATAAAATCTTACAACGGGAACTCCATAATACAACACTGGCAACAGTAGAGCCTGTTCGCTGTGGCTGGTTTCGTTCAACAACGCTTTCATTGTTCATTCTGAGAAAGCAACGATAACTTAGTTATTGGTGGCAGTTTTTTATTCATTAATTCTGTTTTTCAAGTCCATTCGTTCGTGCAAAATTCTAATTATCTCAATTTCCTTTTTGTTTATGACTTGATAGAAAATAATGTGTTTGCCTGTTCTCAACCCAAGTAAGTTACTGTTAATACCTTCATATTCTTTCCCGAGTTCTGGATTTTTCCCAATTTGAGTACAGGCAAATTTCAAAGTTGCATAATATTTGTCCGCTTGCTTTTCCGACCATTTTTCATAAGTGTAAGCCCAAATATCATTCAAGTCATCAATGGCTTTTTGTCTTAAGATAACTTTAGCCATTTTTAGCTTTTTCTTCTTTTAGTCTTTTTAAATTTTCTTTAAAGTTGAAGTTCTCAACTCTTGGGCTATCTAATCCTTTCTGAATTGCGGCTCTCAGTGCTATCACTTTGCTTTCTTCGTCTTCCAATAGGCGAAGTCCGGCACGAATAACTTCACTTACGTTTTTGTAGCGTCCTGCTGATACTTGACTACTTACGAAATTGTCAAAATAATCTCCAAGTGATATTGATGTATTTTTCATTACTATAAACTTCCTTCAAAGTTACCAAAAATTGGTAAATATGCAAATTGGTTTGTTAACTTATTCACGTTTGATTTTCAATTTTTGTCGAGGTAAAGGGTTTGGTAAAATTGCCTCTAACGGACAGGGCTCTATGCTGTGCTGATATTCATTGAATGTCCAGCCCGGTACCACTGATAATTTGAAAAACTGAAGTTGAAGTTAACAACAAAAAGCTAAATAGTAATTCGTCAGCCGGATATTAGCTGATAGCGATATGCAGCTCATTGTTACTACGTCTGCCAGCATAGCATAAAACCCCCTGTTGTATGTTCGCCCTTCGTCTTAGTGATTAGAATTGAAAGTCTGTGTCCCACGAAGTAGGGTGTGTCCCGGAAGCGTAGGGACAAGGCAGGCTCTTTTGCAAGGGTAGCTTTTGAGCATCGGCTTTGTGTGCCTTGCAAATGTGCCTGACTTGGTGCGTTAGATTATTGTTATTAGACTGTTTTATTTGTCCTGATTTCCGAATGTATTCTTAATAGTCCGTCTTTGACGAATTTCACGGTATTGGGCTGAATAGAATCCGTTAATTTGTATGACTTCCACTCTGCAACTCCGTCGTAGATATAATTTCTAAAAAAGTCAACTAATGAATCTGTACTTTGTAAGTCTTGAATTACAGGATGTAAATTATTTATTATTACTGAGACTCTATCCTGTTGAAACGATTGAATAAATAAAACATATGGTTCTAGCTCAGACACCTCATTAAAATATACGATTACTTTAATTGAGTTCCCTATTTGCGTCTCAAACTTTGGCGTAGATTCATTTTGAATTGTATGTGCAATATTTTCGAATGAAGTTTTTAATATTTCTTCCGGTAACGGCTCAACGCTTGTTAGAAATTCGTTTAATTCTTTAGAAGCAAGTTCTTTTAAGAAAATTGCAATCGCTTCCTCTTTAAAGTTTTTTATTCTATCCTTTTGTTCGTCTTGATAAAACCTAAGTGTCAGTGCAAGGTTTCTTGCACTTTCACATATTTCGCCTAGCTTTTTATCAAGCTGTTCTTCTTCATCATCCTCCCAAACAATTTTATCTTTTGTATGGCTTACCGAGAATCCATCTAAGAATAATTCTCCAACAACTCTTTGGTTAACTAGGTCATTACTTCCGTCTTCCTGCTCTCCAAAAATTGATGACGGTTTGAACCCATTTGGCCAACCTTGAATAACTCGTTTGTTTTGTATAATTGAAAATCCAGCTTTTTTTCTACTACCATAGCCTTTGCCCAAAACACCAACCCAGCCTTTTACAACTTTATCATTAATTGTAAAATCAAATTTTTCTTTTGCAAGTTCACCTTTCTCGTTAACATATAATTCATCTTCAAATCTTTTGTAAAAGAGTTTTGAACCATTCCAGTAAATCTCGATACCTTCTTCTAAGTCAAAGCGGTAAATTGAACCAAGGTATTCTTTAATTTTAGTTATTGTTCTTCCTATAAACTTTCGATTCAAATCTTTAATGGTTATTATTGTAAAATGGTCTTCTTTTGGAGCATCAAATTCGGTGGGTACAATGTCTACTTCACCTTCTTGCTTTGAAATCGAATCAACATCAATATTAACTTCATACCCTTTAACTTCACCTAACTTTTTCGTTTTAATCGACCATTTGTTTCCGAACCAACAGGCAGCCGTTTTCATTCCAAGACCATACTTTGACCTTTGAGTAGGATTGTCTGGTGGAAGACCAACCTTCAAAGCTCTATCAAGTCCGATTTCATCCATTCCAATTGAATTATCCTTAATTTCTATAAAATCTTCATCTCTATTATATGTTATGTGAATTTCCAACTTTCTTCCAGTCGCATTGAAATATTTATCTAATTCTTTTTTATTGTCAAAATATGCCTGCGTTGAATTATCTACAAATTCTGCAAACGCATACCATGCCTCATAAGAAAGTCTCTTGTATGAGGAAATGACTGTATTTTCGATTCCGAATTTCATATTAGTCTTTTGTAAAGTTGAAGGTTATTAAAATTGAAGGCTCTGGCGTCAGTATTCCCCATTTGTAGAGATACCTTTTAATCACTCCTCTTTTAGATGCTTTGTCAAACACTGTCCTATTATAGTTCAGTCTATAACTTGTCCTTAATGGGTCGAGAGGTGGTCTGGGGTTTTTACTTTGAAGGAAAATTCTTCCTGAATTTGAATCTTGCCTTGTCCATTTAAATATCTTTCCATTATACTCTATATCGAATGAACTACCGTTACTTATTCCGTGACTATCAAGCATTCCTAAATTATCCAAAACCTCAATTGTATAAGGGGCGGTTTTCTGATAGCGACAATGACAAAAATCAATTTTAATATAAGGATGTTCGCCGTTTAGTCTGTGAATTGTATTACCATTGAAATCATGATATATTTGATAGACACAAGCTTTGCAATTCAATGCCTTTAAATCAGTTTCCCAATCAGGCTTAGGTTCATTAACAATAACCATTAATTCAGGAGGATTAGCTGCTACCATTTGTTTCAGTCTTTGCAAATTTAAATCTGGCCTTTGCGTAAACATATAGTCAGCGTGGTCATTATTATAATTGCAGTTGTAAAATGTACGTAGTTGGTCAACTACATGCGATTTTTGATGTTTTCCTAACTCAACTTCGATAATGTACCACTCGGAATAGTCATCTTTAACCATAGCCAAATCTGGCTTGTTTTTTTGATTAGGGTTGGTAGCGTCTATAAGAGTTTTTTTAAATAGAAAAGCTTTGTAAGCTGGGAAAATTATTTCTAAGTTTTGTATTATACTTCGTTCTAAATCTTCTTCAAGATAATAAGACCGTGGTGCCACTTCGTGGTACCACACATCATTGTTGTCGATTACTTTTGACATATGCTAACTCAAAATTTTAGCCAATAAAATATTTGGTACTTTTTTCAACAAACTTAAAGTTTAGTTTTTCTACTTCAGTAGTTTCAGAGAACTTCTCAAACGGATTGCCGTCTGAAAGAAAGACAACTCTGTCTGTTGCTGTAGCATTTCCTTTCGTATCAGCCCAAATTCTGGTTGTCTTGTCTGTATCAGAAATTGCATCGTTGATACACCAAACATTTTTAAAAATCTTTTGCTCTTTTACCATTCTCGCAAATTCTCTTGCAAGCGGTATTACACTAGTCCTTGATTTGGCAACATCACCAATTACAAAAACTGCAACTCCATCTTTTTTCAGAAATGATTTGAGTTCAATTATAGTTTCCTTTGAAAACCTTATCCATTCTTCAAGAGTCAAATCATCATCAAGTTCTGCTGAAACTGTTTCAGGCTTTTGATTAAGAAACCATGAACGAATCCAATTTTGTTTTGCATAGTTAACAATTCCCAAATAGGGCGGTGAAGTCAAGATAAGTGACACCTTTTTTTGAAACGGTTTTAGTTCTTCGACCTGTGAAAGTTTTCTTGCATTGGCTTTTACAACAACCCCTGACTGCTTTATTCCTGAATGTTTTTTATAAAGCCGGTCTGTCTTCTCTTTCAAAAGTTTAAACACATCATGAAAAGTTCGGTTCAACTCATTTGTTTGAACAAACCTTCTAACATAATCTGGTGACATACTAAATGTGTTAGGCATATCAATAGAAGCGTAGCCCGATGTCCCGTTTGCTCTTTCACCTCCATGTAATATTCCCAATGTGATTCCGATTAAGTACTTATCGATTTGATTTTCAGATTTCAATAGTTTTCTTCGCAAATAACAAAGTTGAGCTAATGTTCTTGGGTGAAAAATCAAGTGAACTTCTTCTGCCTGTGCTTTGGCCTCTTGCTGGTACAGAGAAGTGTCATACTTTCTTTCCAGTTCTTCTATTCGCAAATAGATTTCATCTTTTGATAAGTTGGCATTCTTTGCTTCACACAAAGCAAGTGCAATAGGATTTAAGTCTGTTGCAATAGATTTACGATTTAAAATTCTTGCTTGCAATGGAGTTGTTCCTCGCCCCGCAAATGGGTCAAAAACTATGTCACCTTTCTTTGTAAAGTAACGAATAAAATAATCTGCCAATGGTGGCGGAAACGCACCTAAGTATGAACACATGGAATGCCATGAGTCATGTTCTCTTGCACTTGCGTTTGCCCAAGGCGTTACAAAATTTTCAAGTGTTGCTGATGGCATTATGCTACTGTTTCTTCTGTTTCGGTTCTTATATATTCAAAAAAATCGCTTATCATTCCGCAGACGGTTTCACAACCATTTTCAAGGTCTGCTGTTTTTATCTGCTCAATAATTTCTGGGGTTATTGCCTTTCCATCTTCAGTTTGTAAGCGTTCCTCAATTTTGTTTTTGTCTATCATAAAGGCACAAAAACCAACATGCTCTCTGTATCTGTTCTTAATTGAATCAACAGCTTGGGTGCTGTATTGCTGTGCTCTTTCAAGTAATTTTGTTAAGTGTTGATTTGAATCATTAATATATATGTAAACGGTATCTTGGTCATCTTCAACAGAAGCAACATTCGTCTTGTTCCAATTATGGTCTTTGTAATATTGATGGTTTTCGTTTACATTGATAATTTCAATCTTAGGGGCATTTTTGTTTCCAGGGTTTTTGTCGTCAGAGCCTTCAGGAAGAGGAGCAGCAATAACAGAGACAGTGTCGGTAATTGTTTTCTGCCTTGGAGGTCTTAGCTCTAAAGTAATTTTTGCTTCTGCTCCTTCCCCAACCGCATCGCTTGTTTTAAAGTAAGCAATTCCATAACCGTCAACCACTCTGGCTGAGCCAGTGAAGCTGCCAAATGAATGTGGCTCTATTACTGCAAAGAACCAATCAGGGTTGGAAAATAAATTTGGATGAGCATCTGTTTTAAATTTTACACTGAAAGTTTTCCCTATAAAAACTTCTTTGTCATCAGGTGTTGTAATTTCTAAAAATGTCGGCGGGTCGTTAATTGGAATTGGAGGTTGCTTTTTGGTTTTTACAGTTTGACTTGTTTCAGAAGCTTTCACCCCAGTACCCCCACCTGTTGCTTTTAGATAATGATTGATTCTTGATGCAAGGCGTTTTTTCAATTTGTCCATTGCTTCAGTTTCATCTTTCTGTAAGTAGCGGTCTCTTCGTTCTTTGTCAAGTCGTTTCAACTCGTCATCAGCTTCAAGAGTATCAATTACTAATCGTTCAAGTTCTTTTTTTATTGATGTATCTCTTGTATTTTCTCTTGTGCTGCTAAAAAGTTGTCGCTTAGATTCATTATCCATTTGGTCACACTCAATTTGAACAACCAAATATTTTTCAAGGAACGGTAGCTTCAATTCGGTTTTAATGATTGAGTTTAATAGATGTCCTTGCTTCTGACCGTTAAAGGTGATGATGATTGGTTGCGATGCTTGTGTATAGTTTTTGATTCTGTCCCACGGCTTTTCACCTTCAATAGTCAGAACCCACCAGTAAATTGTAACCTTGCCATCCTTGAATGTAAGAGAAGCATCATTTTTATATTGTGTCAATTCTCTTTCATCACCGCCGCCAAGTGTCAAACGCCTGTTGTTTCCTAAAACAATTCGATTTTCCTTTTTTCCTTTTGTCAGGTCGGATTCTCTTTCACCAGTAATCGTGAAAGGCAATACTGTGTCAAACATGAAGTGATGTGCTAAATACCAAAGTGAAGAAGTTGGTCCAGTAATTTTTGCTTTATATTTCCCAATATCCATTCCTATATGGCGAACAAGTGTTCCCGATTTAAACTTGTCTTCCGGTAAATCAATTGAAAGTGTTTGATGTTTATCGCTTACACAGTATTCGTACCACCCTAATTTTTTTTGACCAACCCCTCCATCATTGAAACGCACAATCGTAAATGAAACCCCGTTCCCTTTTTTCAAAATCTTATGCGGTCTGGAAATAATAATTGTAAATGTATTAAATGAAAGAGCTGTTGAACCTCCTTGTCCATATGCCCCCATCTGATGCAGTTTGTCTATTTTATTGTTGTCGTTTAAACTCAAAATAGTTTTTGAAAAATCTTCTCCTTTAATTCCAGTCCCGTAATCTCTAATTTCAACAGTTGGAAAATCTTCTCTCTCGGAATCTTTCAGGGTAACAGAAATTCTTTTCCCCAACTCTTGAATACTTTTTCCTGAAGCATCTTTTATATTTCGCAATTTCCCCTCTTGAATACCAAACCACTTTTGAGCAGCTAATCTTGGGCTGTCAATGTCAGTCGGGCAACCTTGCTCATACCACTCCAAATCAAGAACTGCATCAATGGAATTTGTAATTCTTTCAACCAGACCTGCAGCAGGGTCTGTTCCCATATTTATTGTTGATTGATTATTCCCTCTACCGCCAACTGGCAACCATTTAATTTCAAAATCCTCTGTCAGAACTTCAAGAATGTCTGTGATTTCCCGTGCTGTATTTGCATTAAGTAATTGTTCAAATATTTTTTTCATCAATGGCTGGTTTAGAATTGGAATGAGTTTTTAGTTGTCTTGGTATTACTGGTATATGAAGATTCAAGTAGTCGTACTTTCTCTTTTATTACTTTTATCATTTTGGTTACATCTTCATTCGTGAAATCGTAGTTATTTCTATTGGCACATTTTGAAAGACTGTCAATACTGTCTAATACTTTTTGAACTCGTCTGCCAGCGACATTAGTGAATCTGTCCCGCTTTAAAGTTTGGTTTCTTTTTGCCATTTTGGACTCTTTTAAAGAAATGCGAATCTATATGTTTCACTACATTTAGCAAAATATAGTGTTAGATATATTTGATTTTGCCAGCTCAGTATTGTGATTTGCTGATGTTTTAATGTCAAGATGAATAGAATTCCGTCTGCCTGGTGGTGGGCGGGCATGGGGCGTTGGCATTTTTAGCTCTTTGCAAGGTTGGCCTTTGTGTGTCGGCTTTGTGAGCCTTGCAATGTGCTAAAAATTGCGTGGGGTCGGGTGGCAGTGTCATGGTTGTTTGAATTTAAGTAGGATGCTGTTTAGGGTGACATACAACGTTATCATTTCCGCTAAAATACGCTATCATTTTAAGCAGAACAATATTTTCAAATTGCTTGCATATCAAACCCTTTTTACAAAAAGCGCGGAAAATATTTTATAGCGCAAATACAACCCAGGTTAGCTTTCTTCTCTTCAACAAAAACCACCGCAATATTTATCACCATTCTATTGTTTTTATAGACCTGCTCATTTTCCACCATTAAAAAGATTCACTAAAAAATCCGAACGGCTCCACCTGTCTGTTTTATGCGATGGGTTTCACTGCGAAATCTTTATGCAATAACAGTAATCAATAGAAAGATTTTACCGGAATGGTAATGATTATTTTTTGTGTTCCCGTTTCTGTATTTGCATTGCTTTTATCATTAAATAGCTGGAGCATTCAGATGATGGTATCCTCAATCCTTATCTTCATACAACATCCTCATCACAACTTCGCCACAGTATGGTGATACATGTTTTCAGATGATGGTTCCAATAACCCAGCAGTTTTGTAAGGCTTTATTTTTTCGCGGATTATATTGGTAAACCTGTCAACATCAGCCTGTGAAATTGTTTCCTGTTGTGTTATCAACAGTAATTCATTGTATGTAAGGGTTGCGATTTTTACAAGTCATCATTACCTGCTTCAAGAAAATATTTTACAGGCAGGTTTTTCAGCCGCTTCTGTTCCCCTTCTCTCAATGAATCGCAAACACATCTTCTCTGCCCTTGAAAACAGCTTTGAAAATTTGGATTTGATTTTTGAGGTATTCATTCATACTACATTAGTTCCACAAGATTCTTTAATACTAATTCAAAGGCTTCGTCCTGATTATACTTTTCTTCTGGTCGTAACAAAGCAACTGTATCACCCAAAAATTCCGCATCATTTCTTTTGGCTTCAAGATTCAATATGAACTGCTTCTTAGTTGGGATTGCTTTTTTCAAAGAGAAACTCATAAACTCTTTATAGCATTTGATAACTAATCCGGGATTAACGTTAGCTGTAATGAGCGATTTCCATAAGTCGAACAAATCTCTTCCTTTTCGTCTCTGGTATAATGCTCTAAGTTTTGTACCTAATAACTCTTCAAGTGAATACGTGGTTAAATTGCAATTGCCTTTAAACCATTCCGAGTTAACAGAAAACGGTTTTCTCTCCCATCCTAAAATTGAAAAATGCTCTCTGCAATTAGTTTCAACTTTCAGTTTCAGTTTTTGAACCGGAGGAAACTCAGATTCAAATCTGTAGTATATGGTGTTATTGTCTTTTCGTGGTGTAACATTTGATTTTCCAAGAAATGAAAGAGCTTTTTGTAAGTGTTGAATTGTCTCTTTAACAGGTTCTGCACGAACCTGCACCAAATCAATATCTTCCGAATATCTTGTCTGTGGTTGCAGATATAATTTGTGAAGTGCAGTTCCACTTTAAAGTCAGGCTATTGGCAAGAAATTCATCTTTGAAAATTTCAACTAATGACCTGCAAATCACAAGGTCTTGTTCTACTTGTTCGTTAGTTTGCCAAGGAACATTATTGCTCCATTCAGTTATGTATGCTTGCGGTATCATTAGTCAATTTCAATTGCGGTGTTAATCATCAACTTCCATTTTTCATTCAGGGTTTTTTTGCTTTTCTTGCCTGAAGCTTTTAATGGAATTAAATAAAACTTTATTCCTGCTTTTTTACATTGCTTATTTATTTTCTCCGCAAGGTCATTTCTATTCAACATCTCTTCTAATATGTAGCCCAGCCTTTGCAATGATGAAACACTCGCATAATTTATGAGTTCTTCATTTATATCCCTTGGTTGTATAGATTCTGCCAACTCACTAATTATCGTAGTTGCCCTGTTTAGCCCACCTATTTTTTTTTCATAATTTATCAGGTCAACTGCTGTCAGCAAGGGGGTTGAAATACTGATATATCCTGTTTCGGTTTTCTTTTTTTCAGTCAGTGTTTCAGGTGGAAGTTGTCTTGTGCTGATGTAATTTATTTTAAGACCTTTCTTATTAGTTG
Source organism: uncultured Parafilimonas sp. (assembly GCA_964400415.1). Taxonomy (GTDB): domain Bacteria; phylum Bacteroidota; class Bacteroidia; order Chitinophagales; family Chitinophagaceae; genus Parafilimonas. Next base: position 22,515 of record CAYNTP010000032.1, on the reverse strand, counting down.
CTCTTAATACGGGATATTCTGTTATCACAAAATATTCTTGTGGCTGTTGATGCGATGCTCCATGAAGTGCTGCGGCATTTAACAGCGCTACATAGTATTTGCGTTCAAGAAATTTCATCAACCCGTCAATAAACATTGAAGGGGGCAAAATTCCTTTTGATGAATATTGTGGTGGAATGATTACATAATAACTTTTGAAAACAGAAACCACTTTTTCTTTTTCGGATAACCTGTCAAGAACTCGTTTCAAAGAAGTATCACTGTCGTTTTTAAAGCTCTGTTTGAGTTCTGTTAAGCTAAATGCCAACTTGCCTTTTGACTGGCATTCTTCAATCCAATACTCTAAGCGTTTGTAATTACTTGCAGAAACCACGTGAGATATTTTTTGCGAAAGATACCACTTTTCGGTACTTTACGCAATATTTTTCTTTGTATTATTTTATAAATCTCAGGCCTAACTCTTATTCAATCCAATTTCAGCAAGCAGTTTTGTTTTGCCTTCGGAAAGCATATCATTTTTGATTTTGAACCTCTGCTGAGTCAGCCTTTCACGTATCTTTCGCCGGAACGGCAGAACAGTAGCGAACCCTGCTTACCGGCAGACAGACAAAAGCTGATGATTATTCCTTCTGCCAGAGATAGAAGCAAACCCAATGTTGGCAGTAGCTTTGTCTGTCAACGCTTTAAGAAACCAAGATAATCTGAAACCTTCGTCCATCTATTGTAGTTATTTCTTGTCTTCTGTTTTATCATTTCCAACCATTCCTCAGATTTTTTATCACCATATTCTGCAAATGCTTCAAGTTGATATATTTCAAGTTGTCGTGTGTTGTAAACTTGTTCTGTATTTTGCGGAAACTCACCTTTAAAATCATTATAACCTCTGTCAATTAATTGAAGATTATACTCTTTACAGGATTTAATAATGTTTGTAAAGTCGTTAAGTTGTTTTCTTGGATAAAAAGATAAATCAAATAAATCAAAAGTCAGTTCATTTGGTTTTATCATTGTCTTTGTTGGTATTTCCAAAATACCGCCACCAAATGTTTGCGTTGAGTTTGCCAATGCAACTTGTTCGTCACTGTAACCAACTAAAAATTTGTCACCATTAAAAGAAATATGAAGATTGGGATTGACCATTTTGATGAATGCAAAATCTATTTCAGGAAGTCGTACAATAAGATACCCCGATGGTGAATATCCAACAGCAACTGCAAAATAGTTTGAGTCTCTTGTCCAACAGCAAAGTCCATTACTTATTGCAGTTAATGGTTCAAATTTTTCAATAATCGTGTCATTGTCGTCAAGTAAAGTAAAAAGTCCCTCATAAGTTGACATTCTAATTTCCTGAAAATGAGAAAATGCAATTTTATATTTTTTGTCTGGAGAAACAACATATTCAACATGCTGCATGTCAACCCACGTTGTGTCTTTGATTGTTTTCCGAAGAAGTTTTGAAACGTCCATTTAGAAGTCTGTCTTTAAAGTTACTGCTTACGTTATCATTCCCGCTAAAATACGCTATCATTTTCAGCAAAACAATATTTTTAAAATGCTTCTAAGTTATTATGCATAGTAATTTTTATATCACGTTGCATCTTTACCTTCATTTTATCAAATACCATATTCGCAAAGCCATGAACGTTAAAAAGGAATTTTGCGGGAAAGTGAAACAAACCAAAAACCTTCAATCGGCCTTTTATAAAAAAGCAAACATCACAGTTTGCTGAATACATTAAAATCTTACAACGGGAACTCCATAATGCAACACCGGCAACCGTAGTGCCTGCCCGCCGTGGCGGATATCGTTCAACAACGCTTTTGTTGTTTGTTCTGCGAACACAACGATAGTTTAGTTATTAGCGATAGTTTTTTATTAATTTGCAATTAATTATTTGCCATAAGACCTTAACGGTTTTACGTATGTTAAGGAGCGATATCCTCCATGACCACAAATGGCATAATTAATTAATAGTCTTCTTCCTACAACCATAATCGTATTTATCCAACTTTTTTCTGCCTCAGATAAGTCAAAATCATTAAGGTCATACTTTTCCTGAACTCCTTTTTTGTCCTGAAGCACGTAATCTCCAAAGCTTGTTGCATCTGCATCATTAGGTTGAATAACACGAACCAAGATTACAGTATCATCTTCCTCAAATAATTCACAACCTGAACCGCCGTTTTTAATTTCAGTCACTAATGCTCCATCATATAATTCAGGATATGTACTATCAGGTTCTTCAATATCTGGTGGTGCTTTCAAAACTTCTTGAGTAATGATATTTCTAATGGTATTGATTGTGTCATTAGTATTTACAGGAGTTGTGACAGAACTACTGTTGTTTCTCCAAATCAAAAAAGTTACAAATAGAGAAATGATTATAAGAGTTAATGAAATTATTAGGTAACGATTGAATTTAGCTTTGAGAAGATTTTTTATTAATATAAATTTTTGTTCTGGGCTAAGTGTAGATGTATCTATAGTTACACCTAATTCATTTAGTGACATTTCAATCGCCCTAATTCTGTCTTTAGAATTAACACTTTGAATTTCTTTTAATTTATTGTCACTTTTGTTTTTAAAGTAAAAGAATAAATATCCCGATATAAGACCTAAAAGTCCTAATAAAGTCGTTGGAATATATGAGCTAAAGTTTATGTCAATAAGTGTCATAATAAAATTGCCGATAATTTTATCATTTCCGCTAAAATACGCTATCACTTTCAGCAAAACAATATTTTTAATTGCTTGCATATAAAACCTCTTTTAAATAAAAAGCGGAAAATATTTTATAGTGCAAATACAACCCAGTTAGCTTTCTTCTCTTCAACAAAAACCACCGCAATATTTATCACCATTCTATTGTTTTTATAAATCTTCTCATTTACCCTCATTAAAAAAATTCACTAAAAAATCCGAACTGCTCCATCTGCCGGTTTTATTGCGATGGGTTTCACTGCGAAATCTTTATACAATAACAGTAATCAATAGAAATATTTTACCGGAATGGTACAGATTATTTTTATTCCCAGCAACACCTCCTCTCTGGATATGTTCGCCAGCAGGGACATTGTGTGATTGTTCAGGATATAGTGTTTGTAAAAAATGAAAACAATGGATAACCAGGCGCAACGTCCCTACTTTCACACGGGGCTTGTGGGGAGACTTTGCTGAGAAAAAAGAAAAATTGAAGTCCATTGTACTTCCATCGCTATAGTTAATGTTTCGGTTGGTGTCTCACCAACCGATAGGAAAACAGGGAAATAAAAATCCGGTATAGTTTATTTAAACATGGAGACATTTATGCGTATATTTGTAAAAATATGCGCATAAATGAAAACAACGCTTAACCTCAGGTTTGATAAAGATATAATAGAAGATGCCAAAAAATATGCTTCAAAAAGGCAGGTAAGCCTTTCTGAAATTGTAGAAACATACCTGAAAAAACTTACCTCAGAGGAAAAGAAAAAAAAGTTTGCTTCAGATAATCTTATCGGTATCCTGAAAAAATATAAGGGCATGACCGATGAAGAAATAAAGTCATTATACATGAAAAACAAACATAATGCGTAAGGTGTACCTGGATACAAATGTTATCCTGGTACACGCTATGCAGCGGGGCAACTATCCGGATGTAGTTGAATTATTCCATCTTGCAGAGTCAGGTATCATAGAATGTTATACATCAGCTGCGACTTTTTTTACACTTGCCTTTTTCCTCAGGAAAGAAAAACAAATCAAACAAATTTTTAAAACTTATTTCTCTTTCATTAACGTGGTATCAACACACGATGATGACCTTCATGCTGCCGTCAATTCTTCTTTTACTGATATAGAAAACGGTTTTCAATATTATTCCGCCCTTGGAAAATGTAACGTTTTTATTACATATAATAAAAAAGATTTTCTTAAACATCAGAATAAGAAACTTCCTTGTTATACCCCTGCTGAATATTTAAAATTATTAGTATAAGGATATTTTTTCACCACCGGCTAAAATGGAATAGTGATTTCACAACTTCGCCACAGTATGGTGATACATGTTTTTAAAAGATGGTTCCAATAACCCTGCAGTATTGTATGGTTTTATTCTTTCTCGGATTGTATTGGTAAACCTGTCAACATCAGTTCGTAAAATTGTTTCCTGTTGTGTTATCAACAGTAATTCATTGTATGAAAGGGTTGCAATTTTTTTCAGGTCATCATTACCTGCTTCAAGAAAATATTTTACAGGCATATTTTTCAGCCGCTTCTGTTCATACATGATTGTAAAAATAAAATACAACATTGACCAAGCATTAAACAACCGGAAATGCTGCATGGTTAAATAACAACCTGCAACAAGCAGGTCAATTAATTTCAGTTCTTCAAAAATTATATTCTCATATTCTTTTAATGGTTCGTATAGTGGTTGTTGAAAATTTTTATTTGCAGATAATATTTCAACAATTCTTTCAATGCCTGACAATGAATAAGCAATACCTGTGCTGAAAAGCGGGTCAACAAAACCAATAGTGTGTGGCATGGCAACCCAACCTTCACCAAAGCAGGTATGCATTTTTCTCTGCAACCTTGCAGTGCGGATAATTTTACCGGGCTGCATTGAAAGCTTTGCATCTTTTAGTATAAAATTTATATCAGGATATTTTTTCCGCAACTCATCCCATAACGCTGTAGCCTGCATTTGTTGAAGCCATTTGTCATTTCCATTCAAAGCAAAACCAAAACTTGCGCGGCCATTATTGAAACGTAGTTGCCATATCCATCCTTCATCCAATATATGGTGCAAAGCAGAGTTGTCAGCATCATAAGGATAATCATTTGTTGCAATATTTTTTTTATGCAAAATATCCATCCATCGCTGCAGGTTTTCAAAGTGGGAGAACAAAGCAAAAGAGTTGGTAAGAAAATTATCTGCAGAAGATTTCACCGAGAATAATTTGTCTGCTAAAATTCCGCTTCCTGTTGCATCAATAAAAAATGTTGAATGAATAACAAAAGCATTATTGTTATGATTAACATTCAGCAACCATTTTTTATTTTCCCTGGTTGCTGTTGTTATTTCTGTTTCTTCAAAATAATCAATACAGGCTTCTTTCACTTTTGTTACAAGAAATGCATCAAAATCTGAACGCAGCCAATTGGTATCTGAAAGTTCATCACTCACACTTGCAGCAACCAATAATTCGTTGATATGATTTTCATCTGTTGAAAATGTTTTGCCGGGATAATGTTTATAATAACTGAAACCGCGTTTGATGCCACACACAATTCCAGGATGTGATTTTTGCCAGCTCCCGTATCTTGAAAAATCATACAGCCAGGGCAAATTATATTTTGATGAAAGAGAACGGAGAATCATATCTGCAATTGGTGTGGAAGATTCGCCAATTGCAAAGCGGGGATGTTTGCCT
>CAYNTP010000032.1:0-16997 GCA_964400415.1 uncultured Parafilimonas sp. | reverse complement strand
TTCGCCAATATTTTTTGTTCAAGGTTCATCTTCTCCAACCGCTTTTTTCTTGCATCAAAACAAACGGGACATTCAGATAAGAAACCTATTTCCCAGGTATCGGCAAAAACCTGCCCCTGTTTTAATGATAATGCTTTTTCAAAAACTTCTTCCAGCATTGCAAGCGTAGGTGGCTGATAAAAATTTTCTTGTTGCAGAATTTCCATTACACCATTACCCGGCCTTACAGGAATAATTGTACACCTTGCAACACCACATTCGAAAGCAAATTGTACAGATTGAAAAGTCCAGGCAATATTTTCATTTGCATCAGTTATGTAAGGCGGGTTCAACAGGATAAATGCACGCACATCAATATCATGCTCATTTAAAAATTCTGTTGCTTGCTTAAAATCTTCAGTTGTAAGTTGCTTGTTTAGTTTTGGTAATACACCGGGATGAATCGTTTCCAAACCCATTGCCACTTCAAGCTTTCCATCAATCATATCATTAAACTCAAGACAATATTTATTGCATAGCTTCGGATGATTTTCCACAACAACTCTTTTATACTGCACAAGCCGTTCTGCTATTGCGGGATATTCTTTTGGTGAAATGTTTTTTGTATCAAAAAAATTACTGCTGTTGTATAATTTAATCACATCAGCCTGCGGCAACCTTTGCAATGCATAATCTAACTGTTGAACAGTTGCCCCGAATGGTGCAGCTTCATCCAATGTGTTCTTCCATAAATCACACATCAGGCATTTAAAAGCACATTCTTTACCTGCAAGAAAAATTGTATTTACAGTTTCAATACTACCAGATAAACCAGGTTCTTCCTCGTGCAAAAAATGATAAGGAACAAAAGGGCTTACTTTGTTTTTTTGTGGGCGGAGCCCAACGATTGTACGGCTATCGTACTTATCGTGCATATAATGAATGAAAGTACATCCTGTATTCTGTTTCGTTGCCGCCAAATAGTTTTGAAAAACCATCTTCAGATACTGCACCTGACTGGAACCTGCGCTTTTCAAACACAGGCATGTCAAAACCAGTTACAGCTTTTATACCACGGCTTACTATTTCTCCTTTTAATGCATACAATGCTTCTTCTTTCCAATCGGTAAGCGCAATAAATGGTATGCCTTCTGCTACTTCAATCACATTGGGTAAAGCATAAGGGCTAAAACTTTTAAAGCCGTATTTTTTTGCAGGCGCATAAGAACGTACATGGCCGCGGCTTTGCCCGCCTGAATAAGTTAATGAATGTTTTATTTTATCAACGCCCCAACCTTCCTGGTAAAGCATCATGTTGTTTAACACACTGCGGATGGTAAGTTCAGGATTCGCTTTGATTGGATAGTCTTTTAAATTTTCATCTCCGCCATCACCATCTGCCAGGTATTTCCATTCAGGATAAAGTTCCCTGATTTTTTTACACAGCGCCATAGCCATAGTTGCAGATTCGAGGTCGAGTGATTTATAATCTTCAATCAGTTTTATTGCATCTTTATAATTAATCTCTGATAGTGGCACATCAACTACTTCAAGAAAAAGTGATAGACCAAGTTTATCCATAAACCGGTGCGATTGTTCCGCATCTGCACCACCATTTACTGAAAGTGTAAAAGCTTTCAAGCGTTGTGGCGACATACCCATCTTCAGCATTAGATGATACAAAACCAGGAATACAGAACCACTATCAATACCACCTGAAAACAAAACACCGATAGGTTCTTTTTCAGGAATGGATAACAACCATTTCGTGCATTCATTTGCCAATGTCTCAATATATTTTTTCCCGATAGCATCAAGGTCAGTGGGAAGTACATTTCTTTCGGGTTCAAAAAACCTTGTGTAAACAGGATTGGGGTCGGGGCAACCTATCACTTCAAGTTTAACTACATGATGTGCAGGAACCATTCTTGTATATGAAGGATGAAACTGGTGATGTAAATTTCTTTCTTTTAAAAACGCATAAATTTCATCCATGCGTTCTGCTACAATCAGCAAAGGTCCTGAAACCTGTTTGGCAAGAAAATAACGCATCGGCCTGCCAAGTGAGCGTGCCATGAAAACCTGTTGGCCAACTTTTTCAACAATGGCAAACTGTCCGTCAATTTTACGAACTGCAGATGCATCGCCTGAAACGATTGCAGCAGATGCTTCTTCCTGCGTCATATTAAAAATGATATTGCTGCTGTTATCAATCAGGCTCACAAAATCTGTTACATACTGGTTCATATTTCTTGTTTTACTATGGCAACAAATGTATCTGATTTCTATAAATAATTGTAATCAATGATTAGTGAATGTTGGAGATGAATGGATGAAGTTTTAAAATTTAATCTTAGAAAAACAATAAAGGTTCAGATGTGAAAAATGTGATTAAATGCCATACATCATCATAATAAAATTGAAGAGTTGTACATTATTTTATCTGCATTAATAAAGATAAAATGAATGCAATATTCTTTGTATTGAATCCACAACCACCAAACCTTATTGATGCCATTAATTTTCTTTTGTGCTGATGGTTTGCTCATCATACACTGCAACATGTGAAAGTTGTTCTGCAGTAATTTCTTCCAACTGCCGCTTTCTTGTTTCTACACCGAAAAAAATAATTGCAAGCGCTGCCAGGATTAATGGAATGGCGCCGGCAATTGCTGTTGCTGCAATAGATGGTGGCGCTACTGCAAATACAACAAGTGCAATAACCAGCACACCGCCAAATTTGCTGAAACCCGCAACCAGTCCGCTTCCGCGGGAACGTACGCTTGTCGGATAAATTTCTGCAGCATAAGCAGAAAGAATTGATATAACAGAACTGATACCCCAGATAGGAACTACCAGCAATACATACAGCCAAAATTTATGTTGCACAATTTCATTACCGGTAAATAAAAAACCAAGCATTGCAACAGCAGTTAATAGTGTAAGCAGGATAATTGTTTTTTTACTGCTCCATACACCATAAGACCAGGCTACAAGTAAATTAAGCGGAAAGCCGATGATTGCTGCATTGCGGAGTATGGCAAATGAATCAGCGCTTGTAAAACCAAGATGCTGCAGGTTGGAAGGTATCCACAATTCAAATCCAAATTCAACAAAACCACCGCCAAGCGCCAGTAATGCAACTGTTGCTGTAATACCTAAAAATGGTGGACGGAACAATTGCTTAAACTGGTCTTTAATTTTTACTTCGATATTGTTTGGTAAAATTTTTTCTTTGATGGCAACAGCGCCATACCGCTTCATTACTTTTTGTGCTTCTTTAATTCTTCCGTTGTTAAGCAAATACCGCGGTGATTCAGGAATCCAACGGTTTAAAAAAATCAGCATAAAGCCAGTCGGAAAACCAATCAGCCAAAGTACCCTCCACGAGTAATGCGGCACCAGCCATGAAGCTAATGCACTTGAAATAATATAAGCGCCTGCAATATCTCCACCGATTAATACCATCAGCCAACCCCTGTGCCTTGCAGGAATGCTTTCAGCCATAATCGTAAAAAGGATGGGCAACATACCACCAACACCATAACCCATCACCAGGCACATCACACAGTTCATCCAGAATTCAGGCATAGAACCGCATGAGCTTGTCGCAATAAATGTAATACCTGCCATCAGGATTGATGACCTTCTCCCAATCCTGTCGCCTAACCAGCCCCATAAGAAAGAGCCTAAAACTGTTCCGGTTATTCCTGATAATGGCAGTAACGCAACAGGAATAGTGCCGCCCGGATTTACGGGTGATTTAAGACCATATTCTCTTGCCACCCCCGGCACCACAAACGACAGGATGGTTGGCTTCATCACATCTAACGTAACTGCCAGCGCCATCACAAATAAAAGACCAATATGTGTTTTATTAATAGGTGCATCATCCAGTGCACGGACTTTAAGATTATAACCGGGATTATCCTTTAATGTTTTTGGTGGTATAAGGCTGTATAATGTAATGGCAAGGCCAGCCACAACAAGCGCCATACCGATATTCATGCTTGTGTTCATGGGCATACCCACCAACCTGTAACCCATGCCCGCAGCATTAATATACATTGGAAGCTGAAGCGCTACTCCAATTGAAACAGATAAAAATCCAACCCAGAATGCGAACCTGCTCCTGAAATTAATTTTCTCCCTGTCATCATTAAGTTTAAAAACTTTCATCTTAAAAATGGTTTTGATGTAATAGCAAGCAGGTTATAATCTTCATAACAAAACAAAAAGATGCTGCTCTTTTTCCTTAAAACAACAATATGTCGTTTGTGTAAAGATAGAAGTATGGGCAAAACTTTTATCAGTAATAAAACAGTTGATAAAATATTAGAGGATGAAAACAAATTTTAGGATAACTACTTCAATTCATCTATTATGATAATACCCAACATAAAACACTGCCACACATTCAAAGAATATTTTTCAATAAAAGAAAAAAATTTATATTTGTATTGATTCTATGATAAGAATTTAATAATTCTGAAATTTATATCAAAACACTGTTGAATCGCTTTGAACCTTAATGTTGAAAGATGCCAGATTTTTAAAAACCGGAACGAGGTAATTTATGGATAAGTGTTTTTTGTATAAGCTAACACAAACATCTCTATCTGAAGTAATGAAAACTTGTTTGATAAAATTTCCTTTAATATAAATATGCAACAAAGAATAAAGGCTACCCATCATTTCATGCAACTAAACAAATGTTTTTAAAAATAAATTATTGAAGTTTTTTTATAACCAAAAACAAATACAAATGAGAAAAACAATCACATCGTTGGCATTCGCTATTGCAATTTTATTTGCACAACAGGTAAAAGCGCAAAAAGAAAAACCAGGCAAGACTTTTAGCGGGGGTTTTGGTATTGAAGCTGGATTAATAAGTGGTGACGAAGCATTTAAATCAGTATTCAGTTCGGAATTCGGTCTTTCTGGAAGGTTTGAATTTAAAGCAGGGCCTGGCTGGATAACACTAACTCCAGGAGGGAGCGTGGTGATACCGAAATCGTTTAATGAAGATGATGAAGATATCAGTGTTGGCACACATTACTTCGTTAAAGCAGGGTATAAATATATTTTCCTGAAAAAGATGTTTGTGATGGGTGAAGTGGGGTATGGTTCATACACAATTTACAATGCAAATAATAACAGCGAGGATGTAACAAAAAGCACATCAGGCGGACTTTGTTTTGCTCCTACAATCGGCGCCAACTTTGGCGTATTTGAGTTAGGGATTAGTTATGAAAATACTAAAGTGACTGATGGTTCTGTTGGTAAACTTGGTTTGCGTTTAGGCTGGAACTTTTAGTAAAAACAGCAACACATTCAACGCCCGGTATCATCCTTTACAAAGAGATAATACCGGGTGTTTTGCATGAAGGAATATCATTGTTTGGAATGAAAATAAACAACTTGTTATTTGTCATTCATAAAAAAATTCCGGTTTTCTTCTTTCAACTGATAAAAAGATTCAACATTAGACAAGGGATAAAAAGCATTTTGAAAAAAATAGTAACTCATCAAAACACTATTCCACCCAGCATTTGAAAATTAAAATATTGCACACATTTTTGTAATTAATGATACAAGTATTATGAAAACCAAGCTCACCCTGACAATTGATGGTTCAGTAATTTCAATTGCAAAAAAATTTGCCAAAAAAAAGCATAAGACTGAAAACATATCGCATAGAATCTTAAAATTAATGGGCTCAATTATATTGTCTGACAATTATGAAAATAAAAAAGGATTAACCAAAGGTTTGTTGAAGAAATATAAATCATGAAGCATATTTTTTTAGATTCAAATGTATTAATAGACTTTCTTGCAAATCGTAAATCTTTTTCAAGGAAATTTATTTTTATAAATCTTCTGTTTCCAATAATAATAATTACTACATATTCATCACAACCTTTGTATGGATTCAACTTAAAAACGCATCTCTGATACATGAAAAAAATAATTTTCTTAATTCTTTTTTTGCCAACATACTGTTTTAGTCAAAAGATAAACTCAACAACCCACAGTGGTGATAGCAACATTTACAATGATGCAATCAAACGCTTTATATCCTTTACATCAAAGAGTGACAAGTCTATTTATGACACATTGATTTTGTTTAAAGACGATATGATAACTGACAGCCTGCAATCAGTAATCCTAAATTCAAAAATTGTATTTGCAGATTCAGCAGAAATATCATGCAGGCTTCATGCTAAAACCTCTTTTGTTGCAAACAGGATACTTCCATTAAACTTTGATAATGGTTATTTCTATGTCAACATTATCCCATTCGTTGTTCGTATGGAGAATAATGGAATCGTTTTATTTAATACAGGGACATGTATTGTAAGTTATACATTCAATGCAAAAACAAAATCATTTGAATTTTACAGAACAGCTTGTAGTGGATTATAAAATCCATCCCATCATCATAAAACATGAATCAATCCAAAGCACTCATTGCTCCATCTTCAAAAAAAAATTTCTTCTCTATCCTTTCTGCGGTGGTTTGTTCCCCCTGTTATTATTCTGATTTTGCGGGGGGCGGTTATTACCTTGCTGTGGCCGGTTAGATTTCTGTTGCGGTGGTTTTTGCTGGCCAGGTTTATTTTGTGGTGGCCGGTTTTGTTGTTGAGGCGGCCTTTGTTTTTGATTTTCTTTTTTCTTTTCCTGTCTTTGTTTATCGCGGTTGCGTTGAGAAGTTTTTTCCAGGTTACCAAGCGTAAGGTGGCCAACCACATCTACAAAACTATGTTCAACTTCCCTTGATGTTGTGAGCTCAACAGGTTGCAGGTCTTCTACTTTAATGCCTTTTAAGTTTTGTTGTTTTATTTCTTTTACGCGTCGGATGGTCAATGGATAATGTTTAGCGCCGCCCTGTATCACATACCACATCAGGTTTTTGAAAATATCTTTCTTGATTAATACAGCCAGCCCTTTTGTTGTTTCAAGTGTATCTGCATTATCAGGAAATTCCTGCAACGCATCTAAGTATGTATCCAGTTCATAATTCAAACAACATTTCAACCTGCCGCACTGGCCGCTGAGTTTTGTTTGATTGATAGAAAGATTCTGATAACGTGCAGCAGTGGTGGTAACACTTTTAAAATCGTTGAGCCAGGTGCTGCAACAAAGTTCACGGCCACAACTACCGATGCCACCCACTTTAGCAGCGCCCTGCCTTATGCCCACCTGCCGCATTTCTATTTTCAGTTTAAATTCACCGGCATATAATTTTATCAACTCCCTGAAATCAACGCGGTCATCAGCCGTATAAAAAAATGTAGCTTTTTTCCCGTCTGCCTGTATCTCCACTTCTATCAGTTTCATGTCGAGGTTGAGGCTCCTTGCAATCACACGGCTGGTGGTGAGTGCACCACGTTCACGGGCTTTATTTTTTTCAAACAGTTCAAGGTCTTTAGCGTTGCTGGGGCGCAATATTTTTTTCATATCCACGCCATATTCGCTGATATTTTTTTTCTTGAGTTGCAGGCGCACCAGTTCACCAGTGAGGCTCACTTCACCCACATCAAAACCATTCACACCTTCCACCGTAACCATTTCGCCTTTCTCAAAATAATGAAGCGTAACATTTCGGAAATAATCTTTGCGGCTGCCCTGGTTGAAACTTACTTCCACCACTTTACAGTCATCACCGGCATCGCTGATGGGCATATTCAGCAGCCAGTCGTGTACATTCATGCGGTTACAACTACCGGTATTGCACCCGCCGTTACTTTTACAACCATTAGGTTTTCCCGTACTACATCCACCACAGCCCATCGCTATTAATCATTTTATTTTTCAAATAATATGGAAGAAGATTTGGGTTACCGGCTTTTGGTCAGGCATTAAACTGCCGTTGCGTCGCAACACTTCAACAGTTGATATGCTGTTGAACGGGAGAGTATATATTCAAATAACGTTTTCAAACTTTAATCACGTTTATATTTTGAAATGCTCTTTGCATTGGAAACACCTGCTGCCATTGATTTTACAGTACAAGTGTGCGACGCAAGGGACGATGCCACAAAAACTACTGCCGGCCCCATAAAAATCCTTCTTCACATGCTGTAATTTTTTACAGCGTTAATTAATCAAAATTAAGGCATTGTTTCTAATGATATGATACATTTTGATGGTGAGGGCATGAAAAAGCATTTTAGCATTGGCATTGCGTTCAATAAAATATACTGCATCATTAAGCACTTCCACAAGCGCCTGTTGCTGGCCGATGGTAGAAATCTTATTGAGCCTTTTGGCAAAATCCATCTCCGATTCTGCAATAGAAATATTGTTGCCCATGATGCCGAGGCGGATGCACTGCTGCAACAAATGAATAAAATATAATAACAATTGTTTTTGTTTTTCGCGGCCCAGTTCATTGATTTCAGCAATCCATTTTAACTGTGCATCAGGTCCGTTTTTTAACGTTGCATTAAGCCATGCACGCAAAAGGCTTTGCCAGTCTTCCGAAGCATTTTGCAACAGTTGCAATGCTTCATGGTAATTGCCCTGTGCAAGCGCTGCAACCTGTTGAGCTTTGCCGGGTTCAATATTGCCACGGCTGATTAATGCAGCAGCAATTTCACCTGATGATAGCTGGTTTATTTTCACTAACTGGCAACGGCTTAAAATGGTGGGCAATACCTGGTCTTCATTTTCTGCAACCAGGATGAAGAGTGTATTTTCGGGCGGCTCTTCTATCAGCTTTAATAATTTGTTGCCTTCTTTGCCAAGATATTCAGGCATCCATAAAACAAGCACTTTGTAAGCGCTTTCAAAACTTTTCAGGTTCAGCTTGCGGATGATGTCATTACATTCTTCAGCAGTGATATTACCCTGTTGTTTATCAACCCCGGCAAATTGTAACCAGTCATAAACATTGCCATAAGGATATTGCTGGATAAATTCCCGCCATTCATTAACGAAGTCCTTGCAGGAAGGTTTATCACCAGGTTTTTTTGCAAACACAGGATAGGAAAAATGAATATCGGGATGCACATAATTATTTGCTTTTGCAAAGCTGTTTTGTTTTTGCATATATGCGTCTGCTTCATCAGGAGTTTTTGGAAATACGGGTTTGGTTTCTTCCGCATCACCAAATAATGAAGTAACACCTGCATCAGCGTTGCCCGGCATCATGCTGACATAAGCAGAAAATGCCAATGCCAATGGCAAAGCGCCGCTGCCTTCTTTACTTAGAAAAAGTAAAGCATGGCTAAGGCGGTTTTGTTCTACCATTTCAAGCAAATGCAATTTTACATTTTGCTGGCCGATGACATCTTCAAACAACATGAGGCGAAGATAAGGGGGAGGAGGTTATCTGTGCATTTTACTAAAGCGGATAAAATTAAGTGTGCAGAAAAATATTTTATTGCATGAAGAACAATGTGATTACGCAAATGTGATTGTATTGAATGATGATAAATAAATTTAAGCACCTGCAAAAATGAATTCACATAACCATCATTCAATACACATATACAAGGGGAGAAACAGTCCTGAAGAAAAATGTTTTATTTCCAATGCATTTATTAATTCAATAAACAAAACCAGGTAAGCCTATCATTACATTCCTGGCAATATTTTTCAGTAATAAATATCATATTCACACTTTACTCATTGCCGGATCTGTTTTACTGCTTTCACCTGTCTCTACACGGCCTGCAAACCTCTTTTCAAAAACTTCATTCCCTTTTATTTTTATTGATAAATCATACCAGTTAAAACTATTTTCTAAATTGAATGATTCAGTAACCTGTTGTTGGTTATTTAATGAAATGAAGCGTGTTGGATTTTTATACGACTTGTCTTCAATAAAAATTGTATATGCACCACCATCATTGTTAGTAAATGAAAGCAGGACGTTGCCAACCAGGTTTTGAGTTGTGTTTTTTTTAATTTCGTATTCTAAACCAATTAAAATACCCGGGTCATTTTCATCACCGATGAACTCCCTGAAAAAACCATTGGGTCCATAAATACATAAATGATATTTATTGTTTTCAAAATTTTCCAATGGAAACTCAGCAGAGATGTTATCACCTGCTTTCACAGAGTATGACCACAGCTTTACATCTTCGATTTTGTTATTTCCAGTTCTGTATTTTCCTGGTGCATATACATTAAACGCAGCGCCTAAAGCTGCTGCCCCGAAAAATTTTTGTGCTGCTGTAAAATCAACAACACAATTTTTTTTATCTGCTGATAATTTTCCATTCACATATAACTGGTATGGCAATGCACATGAATTCCGTATGCCGCTTTCCTGTCGGGGAAGGAAATTATTGTTGAATGTATTATTCCTGATTTCATTTATCTCCTCAGGTGATAATGCATTAAAACCCGTTGGTTCTTTCTTGAATTTGGCATTATAAATTTCTTTTACAAATGGATCCAGTTCAATGAATGTTGGCAACTCAATCTTTTCATTATTATAAGGCCTGAATGCAGAAGTAAGGTTACCACAAACCAATCGCCGCCAGTCGCTGATATTAGTTTCCCTGATTTCCCTGCCTGTTTTTTTTGATAAAAAAGTTTCTAAAAACCTGAGCGATGATGTATGATCAAAAACCTGTGAATTAACCCATCCACCTCTCGACCATGGCGATACAATAATCATCGGTACCCTGTATCCAAGTCCAACCGGCCCTTCCCTTGCATCTTTTGGATCAAGGCCTTTCCTGTTGAGCTCTTCAGCAAGCAGTACATAATCATCAGCCGTATTGATTCCTTCTGATACTTTTCCGCTTTCTTCATCATTGGGTTTGGGTGCAGTAAACGGAGGCACATGATCAAAGTATCCGTCATTTTCATCATAGGTTAAAATGAAAATTGTTTTTTTCCATACTTCAGGATTTTTTGTGAGTATATCAAGCACTTCAGAAATATACCAGGCTCCAAACCATGGCGCACTTGGATGATCAGAAAAATATTGAGGCGCTACCAGCCATGATACAACAGGCAGTTTTCCATTAGTCACATCTTCCCTGAACTGGTGCAACACATCACCTTTTGGTAATAAAATATTACGTTGTTCCCCATTATCATCATAAGAAAAATTTTCTGTTGAGCGATAATCAGGATCATCCATGTTGGTAGTAAAAGCTTTCAGGTGAAGGTTTTTTTGAAATGAAGAAAGCTTATCAAAATTTTCCGGGTTCCAAATCAATAATTCATTTTGATATTTTTCAAGCTGTTCTTTCTTCTGTGTAATAATCTTTGAAATTTTTTGTGCCTTATTTTTTGAAACAGTTTTCAGTTGTTGTTCCAACTCATTTATTTCAATGGGTAATTCACCTGTTCTTTTTCTCAAAAAATCATAATGAGCTTTATAAAACCGCACATTGTATTGACTGAACCACTCCATATTGTTATCAGTAAAATTGGAGAGCCAGCTATCGCTTTCATCATCCAAACCAGAATCCACACTTATTTCATTTTGATAAATGCGCCAGGAGATATTATTTTCTTCAAGCAGTTCAGGAAATGTTTTCCAATTAGCCTCCCTGTTATAATATAAATCTGAATTACGCACATCAGCCTGTGCGCCTGCAGCAGCACGTAATTTTCCAGTCCAGAAATAAGTCCTGTTGGCTGTAGTGCCGGTGAGTGATGAACAAAAATGCTGGTCGCATACTGTGAATGCATCAGCAAGTGCATAATAAAACGGTATGTCTTCACGGGTATAATAACCCATAGTCAACGGCATATCTTTATATGCTTTGTTACCCGGCTTTTTTGCATCGAGCCAGCCATTATGTTTTCCATGATTGCGTGCATCTGTCTGGTCTTCCCATGAATGCGGCAGGCCTCCCATCCAGGTAATTTTTGTGTCTTTAATATTTAAACGGTAAGGAGGATAAACCTGTCCTTTTTTATTGTTTTGTAACCATACCGGGTTACCGCCGGGCAGAGTAATAAACCGTGGATCATTAAAACCCCTTACTCCCTGTAATGTGCCGAAACAATGATCGAATGACCTGTTCTCCTGCATCAGGAAAACGATGTGTTCAGCATCTTCAAAACTGGTATTGGCATCAGGATTTATTGCGAATGCTTTCTGAATAGAAGCAGGCAAAGTATTCCAGAAAGCTGCGCCGCCGGCAGCGAGTGAAATTTTTTTTAAGAAAGCTCTTCTTGTATCGTTCATAAGTGTTTGTATAAAAAAATAATTCGGCCTTGTTTTAGGCGCAATTTATTATCTATTTCACAGGATAAACAGGATTATCTCTTATTGATTGATTAAACCATTTATAAAATTGAGTTAGCTATTAAACAGCCACATATTTTGATAAAAGAAAACGATAACTGTTATCAATAAATTTTTTTCTGATTTTCAACAAGCCTCGCTTCATCTCACCTATTTTTGCCACAAATAATTTATTATTCACCCGGAAAGAAAAATCGGTTTATGAAAAATACGCCTTTCACACAAAAACATATTGCACTTGGTGCAAAGATGGCTGAGTTTGCAGGATATAATATGCCCATCAGTTACACAGGTATTAATGCGGAGCATGCTGCTGTGCGCAACAATGCAGGCGTGTTTGATGTAAGCCACATGGGTGAGTTTATCCTGAAAGGCGAAAATGCTTTAGACCTTATACAACGCATCACAAGCAATGATGCTTCAAAGCTAACAGATGGTATGGCACAATACAGTGCATTTACCAATAACAATGGTGGAATTATTGATGACCTGATTGTGTATTGCATCGAAGCCAACAAAGTATATATGCTGGTGGTGAATGCAGGCAACATTGATAAAGACTGGAACTGGGTGAATGAACACAACAATAAAAATGTTGAGTTGCACAATATCAGTGATAAGACCTGCCTGCTGGCAATACAGGGGCCTAATGCTACAAAAATTTTACAACCATTGACAGAAAAAGATATACTCAACCTGAAATATTACACTTTCGTAAAAGGTGTTTTTGCAGGTGTGGACAATGTACTCATCAGCGCCACAGGATATACAGGTGCAGGTGGTGTTGAAATTTATTTCGAAGACAAAGATGACAATGCTGATAAAATCTGGAATACAATTTTTGAAGCAGGAAAAAATGAAGGCATACAACCTATCGGGCTTGGCGCACGTGATACATTGAGGTTGGAAATGGGATACTGTTTATATGGAAACGATATTGATGATACCACATCTCCGCTTGAAGCAGGCTTAGGTTGGATAACAAAACTGAATAAAACAGTTGCTTTTACTGCAAAAGATATTCTTACCCAACAAAAGGCAGATGGAATTAAAAGGAAGCTGGTAGGTTTTGAAATGATTGACCGTGGCATACCAAGACATGATTATCCTATTGCTGATGCCAATGGAAATATTCTTGGTAAAGTAACAAGTGGCACACAATCACCAACTCTGGGTAAAGCAATTGGAATGGGTTATGTTGCTATGGATGCTGCGACTTTGGACAATGAAATTTTTATACTTATCCGCAACAACCCTGTAAAAGCAAAGATTGTAAAGATGCCTTTTGTCTGAAAAAATAATCTGAAAGAATTATTACTGTACAGGAATTTTAATTAGGATGATCGTTCCCATTTCTTTTCCGTGCTTCCATTGAATGGAACCTCCTAAAAGTATTGTACGTTGTTCCATATTCCTCAAGCCAAGGCTTTTTGTTTTTGCTGCTTCAATATTAAAACCTCTACCATCGTCCTCGATTATTAATTCAAAATAGTTACCAGTTTTTTTAATCCGGATAAAGATATTTTTCGGCGCTGCATGTTTAATACAATTTTGAAGCGCTTCCTGCACTACACGAAAAAGCATAACCTGTGCATTGTGCTCAAGGGGAAGTTTTTCATATTCGCTGTCAAGCTGTACATTAATATTTCTTGCAACATTGATCCGGTTTTTTTCTGCTTCTAAATTTTGTACCAGGTTAAATTGATGCAGCCACTCTTCGTTGAGAGATTTTGATAAAGAACGTAAATCCTGGATAGCTTTACCAATGGTTTGTTCTGCCATGATAAAACTTTCCGGTGTTTGTTGTGATTCTCGGATACCGACATTCAACAACATTTTTGTGCTGCTTAAAAGTTGCCCAACATTATCGTGTAATTCAAGGCTGATCTGGTTGAAAGCATGTTCCTGTGTTTCGAGTTGTGATTGCAGGAGTTGTTCATTATATTGTTTTTCCAGTTCAGATAGTTGGCGGATATGTTCGAAACGTTTTTTTTGATAAAACAATAAAATAAAAACTACAACACCGGTTAAGAATATAAAAATTATAATTCCTGTGATGATGACTGTAAGTACTTCATGGTATTGGTCGTTCGGCATATGTAAGCATAAATAAATAGAGCATACATTAAACAATTTGTCGGCTGCAAAACTTTTTTTAATTGTAAAGCAAGCTCTGAAAAATTATTTGAAAGATAATTGTACATACCAAGATAAGGCAAATTGCAACTATAAAAAATAATTAATCCTATTGCAATCCAGAATTCACTTTGCTTACGGAATTTTATTAATTGATCAGAAGTAAATAACCGGTAACAATAAGCCACTGATAAAAATACAGTGAATGAAAAGCCTGCTAAAATCAGGTAGCTGTTCCAATGATTAAGTCCATTAAAAAAATGGAATGTGGTTATATACCAGAATACAGGAAATAATATGAGGAATAAACGAATGATTATTTTCTGGAACCTGCTTTTTAAAATGTAGGAATAATACAATGCAAACACCCAGAATTCTATTAGCATGAAAATATTATACACCGGGAGGTTTGATCTCAGGTGCAAGACTGACAAAAAATAATTTGCTATTATTTCATTGACCAATGTAAGGCCTAAAAGAACAGAAAAAATTTTAAGATGAATCTTATAGTTTAATTTAAAACTTATAAGGCTCACAATAAAAGCAAAAGCCAGGATGGTTATGTATAAATAAAAAATCAATTGAAAAATTTATTATGGCAAACTCGTCCCGGGACAAGGTTTATCATTTGGCGGTGGACAGGGGTTGCCAGTATCACCGGATTTGCCCCCCAGGATATAAATTGCACGTTTGTTACTTAAGCTTTTATCCGTGTTTATATCTGGTCCTCTTAATGTAAATATCAGAGTTAACTGGTTTGGATATTTATCATCATCAGCGTTAAATATTTTGATATAGGGACTACCTGCAGGTAAATATGCGGCAAAATTGGCAATGATGGTTTTTACAGTATGTGCTTTAATAAAATCAAATAGATCTTTAACCGTTTCGATTGTATAAACCAAAGATTTTGTTTCTTTAAAACCACCTTGTTGAAGTTTTGGTAAAATTACTGTTTGATATTGGGTAACCCAGGTACTTGCAGTGTCTTTATCCAGATTAATTAAATATCCTGATTCATCTATTGTATAATATTTTTCATAGTCAATATTGGTGTCATGCACAGGAGTATAGATTAATGTTATCTGGTTTGAATCATCATCTTTACTGGAAAAATATACCCGCATGCCACCGTCTTTAGCAGCACTAACATCATTTTGAATATTATGCAGAAGCTTTTTAAATTCTTTGATCCTGTAATGAAAATGATCACCCAGTAAATGATCAATATGAAATGCCTGGTCAAGCACATCTTTTTTGTCAAGAAAATTATCAATGCGTAACAGGCCTAAAGCATGTTCAATAAAAACTTTTGGTAAGCTGGGAGTAGTCATAGTATTTTTTTAAACTATAAATTTCTAAAATCTTTTTTCAAAAAGCAATAGTAATATTCACCTTTAATAACGGGGATTTCCCCGTTGCCTTTTTATGATTTATAAATTCATATAATAAGCAGCAAGTAATTTTATAAACATATTGCTATAACTGTTATTCCCATCTGAAATAATTATTTCTTCAATAAACACTTCACCACATGCTTTACTGATACAAAACATCACCCTGAAGAAATCGCTTTTTGAATGTTGTTTCACCAATACAATTTTCCTGGCATATAATTTATGTTGCATCAATATTTTTTCAAGTGCTGCAGTCCTATGATATGGCAACAAGACAAAAAGTTTTCCATCATCTTTCAATAACTTTTCTGCAATAGAAATCAAATCTTGTAGTTTTAAATCAGAGCTGTGTAATGCGAGGTTTCGTTTTGTATCATTACTTTTTAAATCATGTTCATAAAATGGCGGATTGGAAATAATGATATCATATTTTTTTGATGCATGCAATGCAAACTTTTGAATGGAAGAATGATAAACATGCAGCCTGTTTTGCCAGGGGGAACTTTCAAAATTTTCTTTTGCCTGTTGTGCTGCATCTTCATCTATTTCTATTGCATCAATATATGCATTTGGTAATTGCTGTGCTATCATCAATGATAGTAATCCTGTACCGGCGCCAATATCCAGAATTTGTTTTTGTAAAAAAGATTTTATTTGATCTGCAACCCATGCCCCAAACAAACAGGCATCTGTGCAAACCTTCATCGCACATTTGTCCTGTTTGACTGTGAATTGTTTAAAACGGAAATAGTCGTTTGGCATCGGGGGTACAATAATAAAATTAATTCAACCTAAACTGTATCAACAGGCGCTTCGGCTAATAAGTCTTCAAGGTTCAGCTCATGTGTAAACATCCTGATATTTCCTTCTTCGTCTATAGGCCATTGGTCACGGGGTTTATCCCAATACAATTCCACGCCGTTGCCATCAGGGTCATTGAGGTATAAAGCTTCTGAGACACCATGATCTGCAAAACCTGTAAACGGATATTTTGCATTGAGTAAAATTTTAAAAATGATAGCCAGTTCTTTTCTTGAAGGATAGAGTATTGCGAGATGAAATAAACCTGCAGCATGAAGTGGCGCAGGTTTTGCATTTTTACTGTACCAAGTATTTAAACCAATATGATGGTGATAACCATCAGCCGCAATAAAAACTGCCTGAGTGCCAAACCTGTCCATAACCTTGAAGCCAAGTAAATCCCTGTAAAAAGATAATGAGCGTTCCAGGTCTGCAACTTTTAGATGCACGTGCCCGAT
>CAYNTP010000031.1:42531-45851 GCA_964400415.1 uncultured Parafilimonas sp. | reverse complement strand
AACGTTTGTATTACCGAAAGTACGAACATGCAAATAAACAATAAGAAAAAAATTGTTTTATTCATTTACAACTCATTATCTCAGTTTTGCGAAAGACAAATATTTATTTTTTAGTTTCGTAAATACAACCTCCTATTTCTTTAATAAACCTTCAATATCTTCAAGAGGGCTTAATATATGAACCAAATCCTTATTGGTAACATGTAAGTATCGCAAAGTGGTTTTTATATTGTTATGCCCCAGTAATTTTTGAATAAATACTACATCAATCCCCTTATCTAATAAATGGGTAGCAAAACTATGACGGAGCATGTGCATGCTTCCATCCTGTTGAATACCGGCTTTCCTTTTAGCTCTTTGCATTACCAATTGCATACTCCTTTCGCTTAAATGCTCATTTTCAGCCTGGCCTTCAAACAGGTAATCTTTGGGCTGATATTGCTTGTAATATTCCCGCAACATTATCAGCATATTTGGATTCAGGCTCACTACCCTATCTTTCTTACCTTTTGCTTTTCTGATAAAAATTGTTTTACGTTGACCATCTATATCCTTTAATTTTAAAGAAACTACTTCACTAACCCGTAAACCACATGCATAAGTAAGCATTATGATTGTCTTATGTTTTAAGTTTTCAATAGAGTTAATCAGGTCAGCAATGCGTTCTTTGCTTATTACTTTTGGAAGTATTTCCGGTTTCTTCGGTCTCGGTATTTCCCAAAAGAACTTTTCTCGGCCCAAGGTCTGCTCATAATAAAATTTTAATGCATTGATTCTGCTGTGCAGTGTGTTTTCACTCAAGTGTAATTTTTCAAAACAATACTGCAGGTAATCTTTAACTCTTGATACGCTCATATCCTTTGCAGGCCTGGATTTTAAAAGAGATAAATATTGGATAAATTCATTTGTATAGGTCCTGATTGTACTAGGACTGTATGCTTTTAAAACCAGTTGCCTCCTGAATTGTTGTAAGGCGTAAAGATTTTCAGAGCTCAACTGATGGAGTATAGGTGTAGATTTATCTATTCTTTCTTTTACTTTGGGTAACATGATTTTCTTGTCAGTAAAACTGTATTGGGCAGTTTTCCCTTTCTTCTTTTCAACAAGATATTTTCTTAGCTCATCAACCTTTAACTCTGCTTTTCCCTTCAATGCCTTTGCAAGGTTTTCATAATTGGTTTTTGATAATGGTATGTACCAGCATTGTTTTGTCTTGCTCCATTTAGCCCCTGCATATTTTTGTATGATAGATTGGAGCGGCACATCTTTTTCAAAATAAATTCCAATACATTCCGCTTCTTTATGATAGATAGGTTTTAATAATACGGGTTTCATTGTTTGAATGTAAAACAATTTTTGTTTTAATACTGCAGCCTTTACATAAAAATGTTTTCAGCATACAGGCACTCTATATACAGCAACCTTTATTGCATCTGCAGTAATTCAGTCATCCATTTTCTTTAATTAACTCTGAAAAAAAATGAAACCGCTTTTATTGAATAGGTATTAAAATTATATTCAGAATTCCCTTATTGTTATCAATGCATCCTGTCGCCACGCGGAGCCAGGTTGCCGATAATTTCTGCTTCATAGGCCAGCCATTCCTGCCAGCGTTGCCGCACTTTTTCTTTCGGCATATAAGTTTCTGCCAGTTCAATAAAAGTTACATAATGCCCGGCTTCACTTTCCATAAACCTCCGGTAAAAATTGCGCAGGTAAGCATCATCCAAACCTTCACTCAATCTTTTAAAACGTTCACAACTCCTAGCTTCAATTAATGCACATATTAAAAGTTTGTCAAGCAACCTGTCCTCTTCACGCCCACCTTTTTTTTCAAACTTCAGCAGGCTATTAACGTATGCGTCTTTGCGCTGTTTGCCCAGTTTTAAATTACGCTTTTGCAACTCCTGCAACACCAGCCTGAAATGCCCCCATTCTTCAGTAACAATACGTGACAACTCAGTCACTAATTTTTCCCTGTCAGAAAATCCCTGTATCAAAGAAATGCAACTGGTAGCAGCTTTTTGTTCACAATAAGCATGGTCAGTAAGGATTTCTTCAAGGCTCATAGCTGCCAGGTCCACCCATCGCGGGTCGGTGGGTAAATGCAGTCCAAGAATATTTTTTTCCGCTTCATTCATACTGTCAAAATAAAATATTATTCTGCAATCAATTTTCTGAAAATAGGTTTATAAATATTTTAATGAACCATATAAACTCTTTCCCAAGCAATAACTATAAAATATCAACTCTCAAGATGAATCATCTTTAAACCCCATTGGGGGTGGAATGATTATAAAACCAATGAACCCGATGAATTATCTTAAACCCCGTAGGGGTGACATGATTATAAATCTAAAACACCTGATGAATCAACTTAAACCCAATAGGGGGTGACATGATTATAAACCAAAATATCAGATGAATCATCTTAAACCCCATAGGGGTGACATAATTATAAAATCAAAACACCAGATGAAACATCTTAGAACCCCTTAGGGGTAAAATGATTATAAATCTAAAACACTTGATGAATCAATTTAAACCCCGTAGGGGTAAATGATTATAAAACCAATGAACCCGATGAATTATCTTAAACCCCGAAGGGGTGAAATGATTATAAAACCAAAACATCTGACCAATCAACTTAAACCCCGAAGGGGGTGACATGATTATAAAATCAATGAACCCGATGAATTATCTTAAACCCCATAGGGGTGACATGATTATAAAACCAAAACACCTGATGAATCAACTTAAACCCCGCAGGGGTGACATGATTATAAAGAACACCAACCCACAATAACGGTTATAATATTATTCCGCTTCCTTCACCTATTCAATCCATTCAAACAAATATTTTTCATCATATTCAATTTCAAATTTTTTCAAGAAACTTAGATATTCTTCCCTGAAAGTTTTCTTCTTATGATGCTGCTCCTGGTTTAAAATATATTTATAAACATTATCAATAGCAGAATGACTATATGAAAAAGCTCCATATCCATCCTGCCATTCAAAATCACATTTCAGCCATTCCTTTTTTTTGATGAACCCGGAAGAATTATTTTTTATATCCCTGATTAAATACGAAATGTTCATGGCGGGCTTTAATCCTACAAAAGCATGAACGTGGTCTGATACTCCATTTACAATAATTGGCTTTTGTCCTTTCTCTGAGATGATGCCTGATATGTATTTGAACACCTCCGTACGCCAGGGTTTTTGTAACAGGTTTTGTCTTCCTTTTACAGCGAAAACATACTGAATGTAGATTTGAGAAAATGTGTTAGCCATGGTGATAAGATTTTAGGTTAAAA
>CAYNTP010000031.1:10551-42431 GCA_964400415.1 uncultured Parafilimonas sp. | reverse complement strand
TGAATGTAGATTTGAGAAAATGTGTTAGCCATGGTGATAAGATTTTAGGTTAAAATTGATAATGAAGGTAAGGGATTATGTGATAAAAATATCACCACTACGTGGTTTTGGTGTGAGATAGATTTTGCGGTGATAATCATGTCACCACTACGTGGTTTTTATTGTTTGATGTTATGATATGTTACAATCATATCACCCCTACGTGGTTTTGGTGCGAGATAGATTTTGCGGTTATAATCATGTCACCACTACGTGGTTTTTTTGTTTGATGTTATGATATGTTAGAATCATATCACCCCTACGTGGTTTTGGTGTGAGATAGATTTTGCGGTTATAATAATGTCACCACTTCGTGGTTTTTGTTGGTTGATGTTATGAGATGTTACAATCATATCACCACTACGTGGTTAAATTGTTTGAAATTGTTTTATCCATAAAAACTTGTCATCAGAATTTTCCTGTTTTACAGAAATAGGAAGATGTGGTTGATAGAAAACAATCTTTGCACAGATTTTGTTTGGACTGCAAATGAACTGCAGATTGTTTTTGTTTTGAAATTTTTCCTGTTTATTTTAGCGGCAACCGGGATACGATTGACCTGGTAGTTGGCAAGCCGCATTGAAATTCCCCGACATTTTTTTTAATTATTTATTTCTTTAACGCTGTTTGAAATGTGTCATGAACATTTTACATATTCAGAACGATGGATGTTTGATAAAACGAATTCCATCATTCAGAGATGTGATTGTCATTGCCAATTAAAAATCTAAAAATCAACACATGAAAAAAAATTCTCTGCTCATGCTATTTGCTTTCACCCTTGCATACCTGCCAGGCGCAATAGCACAAACTGCTCCACAGCTTGGAAAAAATTCTGTCAAAGAAGTTATTGCTGCAATGACGCTTGAAGAAAAAGCACATTTGGTTGTAGGTAATGGAATGAAATTTCCGGGCATGCCTAATGCTAATGTTGGTGTAACACAGGATAAAGTGCCAGGTGCAGCAGGTACCACTTTCGCTATCCCGCGTTTGGGAATCCCTTCAATGGTTGTGTCTGATGGTCCTGCTGGTGTCCGCATTGACCCCATCCGCAATAATGATTCTTCAAAAACATATTATGCTACTGCATGGCCTGTGGCTACATTGCTTGCATCAAGTTGGGATACTGCATTGGTGGCAAAAGTGGGCAGGGCTTTTGGTAATGAAGTGCATGAGTATGGTATTGATGTTTTGCTGGGTCCGGGTATGAACATACAGCGCAACCCACTCGGTGGCAGAAATTTTGAATATTTTTCTGAAGACCCCTTAATCACAGGTGATATGGCTGCTGCAATGGTTAATGGTATCCAGTCAAATGGTGTTGGCACATCCGTTAAACATTATGCCGGCAACAACCAGGAAACCAACCGCAATTCTGTCAATACAATTGTGAGTGAAAGGGCATTGCGTGAAATTTACCTGAGGGGTTTTGAAATTGCAGTGAAACAATCCAAACCATGGACTGTGATGAGCTCTTATAATTTAATCAATGATACAACAGCATCGCAGAACTATGGGTTACTTACTTCTGTGTTGAGAAATGATTGGGGTTACAAAGGTTTTGTAATGACGGATTGGTTTGGTGGCAGTGATGCTGTTGCACAAATGAAAGCTGGAAATAATTTATTGATGCCTGGCCAGAAAAAACAGGCAGAAGCAATCATTGAAGCTGTGAAAAACGGCAGCCTTGATGAAAAAATCCTGGATGAAAATGTTGCTGGCATTTTGCAAGTAATGTTGCAATCACCTGCGTTTAAACAATATAAATTTTCTGACAAACCTGATTTGAAGCTGCATGAATCAATTGCAAGGGAAACTGCTTCAGAAGGTATGGTTTTGCTGAAAAATAACGGTAATGTATTGCCGCTGAAATCAGAAAAGAAGATAGCCTTGTTTGGTTACAATGGTTATGAACTGATAACAGGCGGCACTGGCAGCGGACAGGTTAACAAAGCCTATACAGTTTCTCTTGATGAAGGCCTGGCCAATGTGGGTTATTCAATAAGTTCTTTAATGAAAGATGTTTACGCAGGATACATCGAAAATTATCAAAAAGCTCATCCGAAAAGAAGTTTCATTGAAGAATTTATGAAACCAACACCACCTGCTCCTGAATATGAAGTTACTGATAATGAGATACAGTATTCTGTTAAGTTTGGCGATGTTGCCGTCATTGCTATAGGCCGTAATTCAGGCGAAGGCAGGGACAGGAAAGTGGATGATGATTTTAATTTATCATCAGCAGAAGAAAATCTTATCACAAATGTGTCCAACGCTTTTCATGCTGCCAACAAAAAAGTTGTTGTTGTTTTAAACATAGGCGGACCGATAGAAACAGCAAGCTGGAGGGATAAAGTGGATGGTATTTTATTGGCATGGCAACCGGGTATGGAAGGTGGTAATGCTATCGCTGATGTGCTGAGTGGCAAAGTGAACCCATCAGGAAAACTGGCAGTTAGTTTTCCAATGAAATATGAAGATGTGCCATCTGCAAATAATTTCCCTGGCAAAGAATTTCCGGAAAAAGCAAATACCGGTATGTTAGGAATGAAAGTTATGCCTGCTGAAGTGGATTATGATGAAGGTATTTATGTTGGCTACAGGTATTACAATAGTTTCAATGTAAAACCTGCTTATGAATTTGGTTATGGTTTATCTTATTCAAATTTCACATTCGGTAATTTAAAACTGAGTTCAAATCAATTTAATAAAAACATCACTGCTACTTTAACCATCACTAACCAGGGTAAATATGCAGGGAAAGAAGTAGCAGAAATTTATATCAGTGCACCATCAGGAAAGATTGATAAACCTGCTGAAGAATTAAAAGCATTTGCTAAAACGAAATTGTTGAAACCTGGTGAAACACAAACTTTGAAATTTACTTTCACTGCCCGCGACCTCGCATCTTTTTATACAGATAAAGAATCATGGATTGCAGATGCAGGTGATTATGTGGTGAAAGCCGGCGCTTCATCAACAGATATCCGCCTACAGCAAACATTTCACCTTGCAAATGATATAGTGGTTGAAAAAGTAACTAAAGCTTTAGCGCCACATGTAGCAATAGATGAGATGAAACCACCTGCACATTAAAAATACTTTTCCTTTTAGCCTTTGCATTTCAGTTTGAATAAAATGAAATGCAAAGGTGATGGGAAATGCAAGCTATATTTCTTTGCATCGTTTTTTTGGTTGAGAAATAAAAATCAAAACCAATTTCTTTTTATAGTTTATTTTTCAACCCATAAATATTTTTATCATGAAATACCTGTTAGGAATTTTTTTGTTGGCAACTACTGTTATTGCACAGGCGCAGCATAAAGTTATCCGTTTATATGATGGCGCTGCACCGGGTTCAGAAAACTGGAACTGGAATGAAGCAAGGATAGACAGTAATGTTTTTAATACCCCGATAGTTTATAATGTAAGCATACCATCATTAACTGTTTTTTTACCGGATGCAGACGCACCAAAAAATGATGCGGCAATGATTATTGCTCCCGGTGGTGGATTTCATATTTTATCAATAGAAAGTGAAGGCAACAAAGTAGCTGCGTGGTTAAATAAAAAAGGCATTACATGTTTTGTTTTGCGGTACAGGCTTTCACACACAAAAAGTAATGACCCTATCAGTGAGATGTTTAAAAGTATGGCTTCACCTGAAGGCAGGAAATATGACAGTACAATCATCCCGCTGTCAATTGCTGATGGGAAAAAAGCAATTGAATATGTGAGGGCACATGCTGCAGAATATAATATTGACCCGCATAAAATCGGCATCATTGGTTTTTCTGCCGGTGGCACTGTTGCTGCTTCTGCTGCATTTAATTTTACTGCTGCAAACAGGCCTGATTTTGTTGCACCGATTTATGCTTATATGCCTCCTTATCTCCAGGGAGAAGTTACTGCTGAAACACCTCCGGCATTTTTCACTGCTGCATCCGATGACCAGTTAGGGCTTGCTTCGCATAGTGTTGACCTTTATTCAAAATGGCTTGCAGCAAAACGGCCTGCTGAGTTGCACATGTATGTAAAAGGCGGCCATGGTTTTGGTATGAAGGAACAGGATATTCCTACAGATAACTGGATTGAAAAATTGGGTGATTGGTTAGAGGTTATGAATTTTACAGAAGGCACAGCATCACCCGGTGATGAACAAGTGGACAGGATGGAGAATGTTTTGAAAGACTGGCCAAACATCAAACGTTATAATGATGACAATGAAAAAATAAAAGCAATGCCACCTGTTAAAAACCGTGTAGTGTTTATGGGTAATTCCATCACTGAAGGATGGATTAATCATGACCCTGGATTCTTTTCAAGCAACCCATACATTGACCGTGGTATCGGTGGTCAGACAACACCACAGATGCTGGCAAGATTCAGGGAAGATGTAATTGAGCTGAAACCCGCAGTGGTAGTGATTCTTGGCGGTATCAATGATATTGCACAAAACACTGGTTACATCAAACCGGAAGATACTTATGGCAATATTATTTCGATGGCTGAACTGGCAAAGGCCAATAATATAAAAGTAGTGTTGTGTTCCATTTTACCAGCATTTGATTTTCCCTGGCGGCCGGGTATGCAGCCTGCTGAAAAAGTAATTGCCATCAATAAAATGCTGAAAGCATATTGTGAGAAAAACAACATTGTATATGTTGATTATTTTTCAGCATTGGCAGATGCAAGAAATGGTATGCCCGATTCTTTATCACATGATGGTGTACATCCCAACCTTGATGGTTATAAAATCATGGAACCATTGGTGCAGAAAGGAATTGCAGATGCGTTGAAAAAATAACCTTTGGTCTGCTGAATTATTTTTGAAAAAGTTGGATAAGATTTTTAATGAAACTTTTTTGAATTAAAATCCCCAATCTACTACGCGGCGTAAATACTTTTTGTCCTCAATTACCCAGGTAACTTCATACCGGCCATTGCCTTCACCGTTGAGCATGTAGATATAATATTTTCTTTTGTCTGCTGAACGGTAAACATTGCAATAAGTTTTTTTATTGCCATTGGCATCAGTGTAATAAAACTTTGGTTCATACAGGTCTGAAAATGCAGATGGAGGAACAACAACAGTATCAGCATCAATGATGGCAATTACAGATGTGATGGTATGTTTGGGCACAGTGTAATAGGTGCCAAAAAAAGCATGGTTGTCTATCTTCACTGCATATTTATCATCATACCATGTAATCTTATGTTGAGTGGGTTCAAAATTTCCGGTAGTGATTTGAAATGTTGTTGTATCGTTTGAGAAAACAAGCGTATCATCTTTTGCACCTATCAATGGTATCGCATCGAGTTTGTGTTTGGTAAGGCTTTCAGCTATGCCACCAAATGTAAATTGCGAAACATCTGCGCGGATGTCTTTCTGTTGCATTTTTAAGAAATTATCTTTCTTACTCCTGTAATCAGGTAAGTCATCATCCTGTGCATACAGGCTGTGCAGGCAGGAACAAAGTATTATTGTGAGAATAATGCGCATGTATTTATTGAAGCTTCTTTTTAAGATTGATGAGCATATCGGTTGTGATTTTTTCAAGATCATATTCATGCTTCCAGTTCCAGTCTGTTCTTGCCACAGTATCATCAATGCTTTGCGGCCAGCTTTCTGCAATTGCCTGCCTGTAATCTGTTTCATATGTCATTTCAAATCCAGGTATTTGTTTTTTAATGGATGCAGCAATCTCTGCAGGCGAAAAACTGATACCTGAAATATTATATGAAGTACGCACTGAAATTTTTTCTGCAGGCGCTTCCATCACTTCCAAAGTTGCCCTGATAGCATCCGGCATATACATCATCGGTAAATAAGTATCTTCTTTTAAGAAACAGGTATATTTTTTTTCTTCCAGCGCTTCATGAAATATTTCAACTGCATAATCTGTAGTGCCACCACCGGGGTCAGATTTATAACTGATTAATCCCGGGTAACGTAAGCTTCTTACATCAACACCAAAACGTTTGTTGTAATAATTGCACCAGAATTCGCCTGCATATTTACTGATACCATAAACGGTGATAGGTTCGATTATTGTTTGTTGCGGGCAATTTTTTTTCGGTGATGTGGGGCCGAATACTGCAATGCTGCTTGGCCAGTAAACTTTCTTCAGTTTTTCTTCTCTTGCTATATCCAGCACATTCAGTAAGCCCTGCATATTAAGGTTCCAGGCAAGGTTTGGATTTTTTTCGCCGGTAGCGGAAAGGATAGCAGCGAGTAAATATATCTGTGTAATATTCTGCCTGATGACCTGCACATGCAACATTTCTTTGTTCATCACATCGAGCGAAACATAAGGCCCTGTGCCTCGTAATAATTCATTGGGTTCACGCAGGTCGCTGGCAATAACATTTGCATTACCATAAATATTTCGCAAGGCCATTGTGAGTTCCACACCTATCTGGCCACTCGCGCCGATTACTAATATTCTTTCTTTATGAGTTGTTGACATATATCTAAATTATATCTCGCAAACCTAATGAAACTATCTTGTAGTTTGCACAATTACGCAAACGTTGTACTGCTAAAAATTAACACGGATTGACAGTTGCTTCATAATAAATTTGCTTACCTTTTAAGAAATTTTAATTATGGCAAAAGCAAAAGCTGCATCCGCACCTGAAACAAATCCCAAAAAAGCTTATAGAAAAACAATTGCAGTTGCGATGGAGACGGTATTGCATGGACTCAAGGAAAAATTAGGGGAAGAAGAGTTTCATCATCGTTTAAAGAAAGCTGTAAAGTTGCTGGCGCATGGTTTATCAGAAGAATCAATACCAAAAAAAATCAAAGCAGCTAAAGTATCCAAAACTCCAGTGCCTGTTAAAAAAGCAAAAGCTGTGAAAAAAGGAAGACCAAAAAAATAGCATAGTGAATTTTTGAAGATGGAGTTGAAAAAATAATCTTCAGGTTGGATATGTTCTTATTAAAAAATGTTTTGCAATAAAACTTAGAATCAATTTTTTTTACAACGCGGTTTTGTTTGAACACAATTATCTATTCATTAAAGAGAAGATAACAGTTCAAAATTTTTTTTTAATTGATACAAAAGGCAAAAATCATTTTGCATTCATTGGTAGAGCTCCACTAAATGAAATCCAGGTAATCATATCTTTTTTTAAGAATTGATTCATCATCTGCGCCTAACCATTTGTTGAGAATAGTGGCATAGACCTGTTTGAAGTCCACCTGGTATTTTAAATCACCTGAATCCAGTTGTGTAAGGTCTGGAAGAGAATTAATCAAACCTTTTTGCTGCAAACCACCACTGATGAAAAACATTGAATTGGCAGTGCCGTGGTCTGTTCCTCCACTTGCATTCTGTGCCACCCTTCTTCCAAATTCACTGAATGTAAAAAGCAATACATCATTAAATCGGTGATTATTTTTCAGGTCAGTAACAAAAGCTTTGATGGCATCATTCATTTGTTTAAATAAACGTTGCTGCGTGTTTTGCTGGTTTACATGAGTATCAAAACTCCCGATGCTTACATAATATATTTTGGTATTGATATCTGAAAATATCAATGAAGCAATAGTTTTTAAATTATTGCCCAGGTCAGTTGCAGGGTAAATTGCTTTTGTCGGGTGCAACCTGCTTTGCTGAAAAATATAATCAGCACTGCTTAAAGTTTCTGACATGGTTTTGTATAAATAATCAACAGGCCTTTCATGTTCATCAGCATGATGGCGTGCAGCCAGTTGTTTAAAATAATTTTCATTGCTGGTATTGTATAACCGGCGCGGGTCTTTGAATGCAATGCCTTTTTCTTTTCCGCCTTTCAAAGCAAGGCTCAAAATATCATCAATTTCCAAAGCCTGTGTAGGTTTGTCGCATAAAGTACATTGTTCATCCAGGAAACGGCCTATCCAACCTGTGGTGAAATATTCTGTACTTGCACTTCCTGTCTGCCAGATATCCATACTGCGAAAATGGCTCCTGTCAGGTACCGGATAACCAACGCTGTTGAGAATGCCAAGGCCACCATCGTCATATAAATTTTTAAATGCAGTTAATGCAGGATGAAGCGCTGCATCATCATTTAATAGTAATGCTTTATTTTTTTCAATACCAAGCCCTGGGCGTGAGCGGTGATAAATATCATTGCTGATTGGTATAACAGTGTTGAGCCCATCATTGCCTCCACTCATCTGTAAAACCACTACTACTTTATTGCCCGGCGGCACATTAGCAATACCTTTTTTTTCAAAAGCTTTTAAAAACTGTGGCACCATCAATGTGGCTGTAGCCAAAGAACCTGCTTGTATAAATTGCCTGCGTTTCATTCAATTATTCCTCCACTGTTAGTTTGAAAAAATAAAACCTGCATCAACACATCTGGTACTCGGGTGTACTCATGAATGCTATCGTTAAATTCCGTATATATTCTTCCCTGCTTTTTGAAGTAATGCCTGATTCAATTATTGATTTATCTAGGCTCCCTTTTTTTGTTTGCAACACAAGTGCTTCAATGGCCCGATATAAATCTTTATCATCAGTATCTTTCAATTGCTGATTGAACTTTTGCCAGTCAACATTTGCCACAATCCTGAAACCACCACCGGATAATTTTTTTGCATTCATACCTGTTTTTTCCTGCATCCCCATTTGCACATCATCATCTGTTTTTGGTGTGATGAAAAATGTATCATCATCTTTAATTAGTTGCGGTATGCGCAACCTCAACATGAGTGTTGAGCTGTCAATCCATGATTCACCACCTGGCCAGCCTGCTACATTAGGCGGATAAAATAAAAGTTGCCCTAAAGCATTTTCCAATAATAGTTGTATGGATTCATCTTCAAGTTGCATAGGCAATGTCCGCCTGATGCCAACTAATAATTCTACCGGTGATTTTATCCTGCAACCGATATTTTTTTCATCATAAAACCAGGATGAAGTAAAAATGTCACGCATTAGTTTTTTGATATCATAGTTGCTTTCATAAAATGATTGGGAGAGGTGCTGTACTATTGATTCATCAATGTTTTCATTGACGAAATATCTGTAAATTTTTCTTGTAATAAATGTTGCAGTTTGTTGTTGTTCCAGGATGATATCCAAAATATCATCACCGCTGAAATTTCCTTTTTTACCTAAGAAAATTTTTTCTCCATCATCATGCACAAATGAACGAAATACAAATTCACCATTGATGTTGGCTTCCCATCCTGTAAAAGCCCTTGCTGCTTCTTTTACGTCCTGCTCAGTATAATTGCCACGCCCCATAGTAAACAATTCCATCACTTCCCTTGCAAAATTTTCATTGGGGTGCATCTTTTTGTTTTGCTGGTTGTTTAAAAAATTCAGCATGCCGGCAGATTTGCTTACACCACGCAACAAATCACCAAAATTGCCGAGGGCATTTTTTCTTATTTCATCCAGGAGTAATTGCTGGTAAAAAATATTCAGGTTGCGGCAGGCGAAATGGCCATGCCAGAACAAAGACATTTTCTCACGCAACTGTGCATCACTGTTCACCATTTCATTCAACCATGAAGTATTGAGCATCCTTATGTTGTCGGCGCTTTGTTTCCTGAACTTTCTTCTTTTTTTAACAGTCTCATCAGGTTTTTTTTGCAAATCAACAGCCTGTTGAATACCCATCAATAAACCTTTCACTGCATTATCGGCAACATCAATATAATTTGGTATTTCTGATGAAGCTATCTCCAAAACAGTATAAATAACTTCCGGCTTTGCTTGTGAAATATTTTTTGAATTGGCGGTATTAATGCCAAATCCTGCCCGCCAAAGGAGATGCTGATTTTTTTGTTGTTGTGTTGCGGCCATTTTGCATTGACATTATAAAAGCAGCATGGTTTAACAACAATTTTTCATTCATGCTTATTGTATATGTTGAAAAATTTATCTGTTTCCTGACATTAACATACGATAACCGGGTTACAATTTATTCAATGATATGGTTGAAAAACACTCTTTTCACAGCATGAAACCCATATTGGAAAAATGACTGAACCGGATTGAAAATGAACTGATATGCGTAATAATTATTTCTTTCTTTCGTTTTACTTCGTATATCCATTATCTGAAAGAAAGACTTTATGAAAGCCTTTGCTGCCGGCAACCGTTATGAATTCTTTATCATGCTGTACCGCCCGGTATCGTATCATCTTTTAATGATGGATCAATAAATTCAATAACTGAAAATGTTTTTAACTGCATGAAGGATTCTTTACCAAAAAAGGTAAATATTTTTATCACACTTGATCAGCATGTCATCGGGTCCTATTTCAATGCACATGATCCTGCACCTTTATATAAAAGACAGTTAGACCAGCAGTTTGAACATTATATTTTGCAGTGTGCTTCTTCAATAAATAAATACGCAGTTGTCTTTTATAAACTGAAGTGTTCCAATCATGCAGACAGGCAATATGCTGAGCCATTGATGTATGCCATCCGGAGGCATTTTAATAAACAGAAACAGGAAAGGCTTGCCTGTTTTAAAAAATTTAAAAGAAAGAATTTTTGTTTGTTGGGCATTGGTATCTTACTGGTTGTTTTATGTAATGTTGTTTTGCCATTGTTTACAGTTCAAAAAAAATATCTGCAAACAATTTTTTTAACTAACTTAGACATCTTTAGCTGGATAATATTTTTAAGAACAATCAATAAACTCATTTTTAACTGGAACACCCATCTGAAAGACATTACACTTTTAAATAAATTGTCTTCTTCTGAAATGATGGTCGTTAATATTAATAGTGGAACTGCAAAAAGTTCCAATCCTGTTTTATTCACAATTTCACAAACGGGATAATTAAAAATTAAAACAATAGGATGAGGATAAACATGAATGATATTTTTTTTGCGATTATTACCGGGTTACAGGAGTTAATTCCTGTTATCATAGCAGTCATTACCATACCGGCCGCATTTTTATATATCATCAGGAAAAATAAATTGCAGATACAAAACCTTGAACGCAGTGAAGCTGAGGCATTAAGGTTATTGCAAGAAGCACAACAGGTGAACAAGGGCCTGATCCAGGAAAGCTATGATGAAAAAGTGCGGATGAAAGAATTATTGTCCAATATAAACCTATCGGTAAATCATTACGTAAGTAATGTTATGGAAATGACAGGTGCATTAAAAGAGACAAATTTAACTGCCGGACAACAAAAGAATACTGATATCATAATTGGTTGCAGCCAGAAGCTATTAGAATTTGCTGCAGATGGTTTTAACCCTGACAGGCCTGTGAAAGCAACAACAACTATTATGGATAACACAAAAAGAACCACCGTGGAAACAGAACAGTTTACAAAAGAATTTTACAAAAAGTATCCTTTATCAATCTTGTTGGCAGAAGATGATGACATTAATCAGCAGATATCACTCAGGTTGCTGGAGAAACTGGGTTATACAGCAGACCTTGCCTGTAATGGGAAAGAAGCGCTGGATATGGTAAGCGAAAGAAATTATGATGTAGTATTGATGGATGTTCAGATGCCTGAGATGGATGGTTTTGAAGCAACGAAAATGATCAGGGTGTGCCTCGATACACAACCGTTTATTATTGCATTAACGGCAAGTGCTATGGCAGGTGATAAAGAAAGATGTGTGCAGGCAGGTATGAACGATTATTTATGCAAACCAATCAGGATAAATGAACTGGCTACAATTTTGGTTAAGCTGAGTGAGGAAAAGAAATTTGTCTCCTGAATTTATTGATAAAGCCTCTTTAAACTATGAAGAAATGAAGCGTTGAATTGTTGCGCTTGTAATCAAAACACCATTTTCATTTATTTCAAAAACACTTCCCTGAACCTTGCAAGATATTTTCCCAGGATATCAAATTCAATATTTACAACTGAACCGTTTTTTACCTGTTGTATGTTAGTATGCGCAAAAGTGTATGGAATTACTGCAACCTTAAACGTGTTGAACCTGAGATCAAAAGCAGTCAGGCTGATGCCATTCACACATACTGAACCTTTTTCAATAACGAGATACATAAATTCTGCGGGATACTGAAAACGGTATTCCCAACTGCCTTCTTTTTTTTCAACATCTATACATAAAGCTGTCGAATCCACATGTCCCTGTACGATGTGACCATCAATTCTTCCATTCATTTGCATACAACGCTCCAGGTTTACTACGTGCCCGTTTTGCCATTTGGAGAGACTGGTTTTATTCAGTGTTTCTTCAATGGCAATAACAAAGTGCATCCCTTCATTTACTTTTTCAACAGTGAGACAAACACCATCATGGCTCACACTCTGGTCTGTTTTTAAATCATGGGAAATGGATGAGCTTATCCAGAATCCAAGATTCGTTCCGTTACTTTCGATAGCTTCTACTTTACCTGTTGTTTCTATAATTCCTGTAAACATTGCGCAAAGGTCGGGATAGCAATTAGAAATTAAAAATTACGAATTAAAAATTACGGGATTCAATTAAAAATTACGAAATAAAAATTATGGAGTAGCAATTAAGAATTATGAATTACGAATTACGAATCTGCTTACCGTTATGCGGGTTACAAATTATCCATTAACAATTATCCATTAACAATTAACAATTACTCCACCATTTTTAATTCATTTTTCTCAGCATAAAACAAATAGGGTTGTACATTGGTAAATCCCATTTCCAATAATAATTTTTTATACTTCAAAATCTGTTCAACATGTTTGGGGCTGTGTTCATGTGTGAACTTATAATCTATCAACAATACACTGTCTTTTTTTATGATGATCCTGTCGGGGCGATGAATATGGCCATTGTTATCAATGATGTCCTTTTCAATTATGCTATGACCCGGTTCATGTAAAAGATTACTTATCCCTGGATGTTGCAACACTTCCATCACTAATTGTTTTATATCATTCTTTTCAGCTTCACGTATCACTCCTTCCGATAAAAGTTTTTCCAGGTAGTTTTCTGCTTCCTGCTCAGTGGATGCGTGTGCAAGCACATCATGTGCCAATGAGCCGGTGCGTCCTTTTTTCTCTTTATTCAACAGGTGGTTAATTTGTTTTTCTTCGGTAACCTCGTATAACGTTGACAGCCTTTGCGAAGTAGGATATGTTTTTAAAGTGATGCCATTACCCTTTACCTGCCCGGATGGTATAATGACATCTTCTTCCTTTATTATTTCCTGGTCCATTTGTTCTTTTGCTTCATTGACAACATATCCAATGTTAGAAAATTTATTATTGGCTTTTGAATTCTTGCCAGCCTGAATAGTTGCGATGTATAAAAAATCCCTCGCACGGGTAGCGGCTACATACAGCATATTCAGGCTGTCCATATTGCTGTACAAAAGCTCTTTAAAATATGGTTTAGAAACAGATGAACGTGCAAGTGATTTTGTGAATTGTAAAGGAAAACTTCCGAGTTCCTGGTAAATAGTATCCTGTGCCGGCACCCAGAATATTGAATTGGGTTTTGTTGCAGTATCCCAGATACAAAATGGTATAAATACTGCCCTGAATGCTAACCCTTTTGATTTATGAATTGTAATAACCTGGATAGCATCTGTATCTTCTGGTGAGGGTAAAGCAGCAGCAATGCCTTCTTCTTCCCACCATTCAAGAAAAGCGCCAATGCCCTGTTCACCGGGCTTTGTTGCTATACTCACCAAATCACGAAATGCCAGCAGGTAAGGAATGTGTTGTTGAAGTTTGTCAAGCTGGTAACTGCAGATAATATTTTCAACCAGTTCTGCAAGCGGCAACTGTAACCATTGCTGCCATTGGTTACACAAATCTTCCGGCAACATTTCATTAAGCTGTTTCAAAGTCTTTCCTTCCAGTTTGCAATACTGATCAGGTTCTGCTATTTTTTGATGAACAGAATTATACAAAGCAATACAGTTGGCTTTATATAAAGTGGTTTGGTCATCAATTCCAATAAACACTTTTAAAGTGTTGATGATAAGATCAACGGCTTTGTTATTACTGATCAGCAAAGCATCACCACTGATGACAGGTATATTATGTTCCATTAATTTGTTGACACAAATTGCGGCTTCACTGTTGCTGCGTACTAATATTGCTATGTCTTTACGGAGGTATTTTTTTTCATCAATCAATGTTGTGATTTCATTGATCACATCATCTAATGCTTTATCCCTGAAAATATTTTTTAAAAAACGTTCGGTATCCTCTTCATCTTTTGCAAAACTTTTTACCTTGATAGTACCACCTTTTAATGTAACCGGTGCCTTAGCCTGCACAACTCCTGCATAGACTGATGTAATTATTTGATTAAAGCCATTGCCCTCCCACCATTCATTTAATAAAGGTGATTGTTCAAGTATTGTATTATTCAGGTTGTCCTGCAACAGGTGTGGTAGCAACTGGAATAATTGATTGTTGAAATCAATTATGTTGGCAGCGCTACGGTAATTTTCTGCAAGGCTTTCCTCGATTATAAAATGTGCACCCAAATCTTTTTTTGCCTGTTCATGAAGGATGTTCCAGTCACCGTTTCGCCAGCGGTAAATACTTTGCTTGGTATCACCCACTATGAGGTTGTCAATATTTTTTCCATTTGCCGAAGCGATCGCATTTGAGAGCAAAGGCCTGAAACTTTTCCATTGATTAACCGATGTATCCTGGAATTCATCAAACAGAAAATTATGGTAACGTGCCCCTGTTTTTTCCCAGATAAAAGAAGGGTTGTCGCCAGCATCAGCAGTGATGCCGGTGATGAGTTTTTGTGCATCGCTGATGAGCAGGTTGTCATGTTCATCCCGGTAAGCAGACAATAGTTTTACAACTTCCTTCATCAACCGCAGGTAGTAAAGATTTTTTTTGAATGCAATAGCAAGTTCATAACCACCAATTCTTTCTTCATAAAAATTTTGAATTTTTTTCAGCAAAGGATTCAATTTGTTGTAAAGATTACCATCACCCTTTCCAGGTTTGAACCACGCATCAGGGTTGTCAATGAGATTAAATATTTTGGAAAGTTTTTCATGGTCGTTTGATGTAATTGCATTTAGTTTGAAAAGCCAGTTCATACTGCCTCTTACAAATTGAGTTTTATCAGGGTGAAACTGCTCGAATATAGCTTCAGCCTTTTCACTCAGGCTATCCATTGTTTTTTCATAATCATCAATTTCTTTATTTGTCTGGATAAGATAATCTTTGAATAGCTGATTAAGATGTTCTTCACCAATTGATGCAATGGCATTTTCAAATACTTCAAAGCTCTCTTTAAAAATTTCTCCTGCAAGGTTGTTTAATTCTGATTTATAATTCCAGCTTTTATTTTCACCGATGCGTTCAAGCGCCAGTGAAATGATCCAGTTCAACAATAGCTTATCGTCATCAAGTGATGCATCCATTTTTTCTACAAGCTCCTCCCTCACTTTTGCTGTGTTCAGCTCTAATTGATAATCTGCACTCAACCCCAGTTCAAACGCAAAACCCCTGATTACTTTCTGCACAAAACCATCAATTGTTGTTACAGCGAAGCGGCTGTAGTCGTGTAAAATTTTACGAAAGATTTTATCAGCTTTTTCCTGTATTGTTTTTCCTGTAAGTTGTGGGTATGCCTGTTGAATAATCTTGCGATAATCTTCTACCGAATCATTTCCTTCAGCCAATCCACGCAGCACTTGCATGATCCTTGTTTTCATTTCTTCAGTGGCTTTGTTGGTAAAAGTCACAGCCAGTATTTCGCGGTATTTGTTTTCACCGCTAAACAACAAAGTGAGATAATGTGCAGCGAGATTAAATGTTTTCCCGGAGCCTGCTGATGCCTGTAATATTTTAAGAGGTTTTTGCATACTGTGTAAAATTAATCTTATCAATGATTAGTGAGAAGATAAGATTTGCAGGTGTGGATGAGTGTATTAAGATAGAATAGCATCATCTGTTAAAAAAGACAATTTTATATTGTAATAAATTATGCTCTTATTGAATAGGATTGTTATTTTGCCAAACCTGTAATTTAAGGATTATGATGGACAGTGAAAGTAAACAGTTTGAAGCATTATTTGATTACGCAACAATAGGTATTATTGTTACTGATAAAACTGGCGCTATCATCAACTTCAACAAAAAAGCGGAACAGGATTTCGGATATAATAAAGATGAATTGCTGGGCAAAAAAGTAGAAATACTATTGCCTGCTACACATACTGCAAAACATGCACATTACCGGGGTGGATATTATCAACATCCTTCGCCGAGGGCAATGGGTGCAGGCAGGGATTTGTTTGGAAAACGTAAAGATGGTTCTGTATTTCCTGTGGAAGTAAGTTTGAGTAATTATACTGCAGATGGAAATTTGTTTGTGATTGCATTCGTTATTGATATCACTGTGCGTAAGGATATTGAAATAGCCAAGCAACAACAACAGGAAGAACTCAGTAAAATAACCAATGAAGTAAAAAGATTGAATGCAAACCTTGAAAAAAAAGTGGAAGACCGCACTAAAATGTTGAGGGAGGCTTTGAGCGCTTTGGAACAATCGAAAGAAGAGTTGAGTGAAGCTTTGCAGGCTGAAAAAAGTTTGAATGAATTAAAGTCAAGGTTTGTTTCAATGGCTTCACATGAATTTAAAACACCTTTGAGCACAATTCTTTCATCTGCTTTTTTATTGGAAAAATATAATGATTTACCTGAACCGCAGAAACGGGAAAAGCACATTGAACGCATCAAGAATGCAGTGTATGATATGAAAGATATCCTGGGTGATTTTCTTTCACTTGATAAATTAGATGAAGGCCTGATACAATCCAATATTCACTTAGTGCCTGCTGCCGATTGCATCCATTTGATTGAAACAACAATAAGTGAACTGGAAGTAACATTTAAAAAAGGACAGCAGGTTATTTTTAATCATGAGGGAAATCATGATGCAAGGATTGACAGATTGTTGATGAAGAATATCGTCATCAATTTATTATCTAACGCCATAAAATTTTCTCCTGAAAATTCTTTGATCAATATCACAGCAAGTTTTGAAAAAGATGGTTTTACATTGGCAGTGCAGGATCGCGGTATTGGCATCCCTGATGAAGCAAGGCAACATTTGTTTGAAAGATTTTTCAGGGCTAAAAATGCATTCAATATTCAAGGTACAGGGTTAGGCCTGCATATCATCACCCGTTATCTTGAATTGATGCATGGCACCATCAGGCTGGAAAGCGAACTGGATAAAGGTTCTGTTTTCACTATTTTTATTCCTAATTGAAATTATTATGAAAAAGATACTTGTAATAGAAGATAACAATGATGTGAGGGAAAATATTGCTGAGATCCTGGAACTGTCTAATTATAAAGTGTTCACTGCTGAAAATGGTAAAGTGGGAGTGGAGTTGGCTTTAACCAAAAGCCCCGACCTGATAATCTGTGATATCATGATGCCTGTGCTGGATGGTTATGGTGTATTGCATTTATTAAATAAGCACATCGAAACTTTCGGCATACCGTTTATTTTTCTTACGGCAAAAACTGAAAAAACAGACGTTCGCAAAGGCATGGCGTTAGGCGCTGATGATTATATCACCAAACCTTTTGATGGCATTGATTTATTGCATGCTATTGAAGTACGTTTGAAAAAAGCAGAAGCTATTAAAGTTCATGTAGCCAACAACAACGATGTTGATAGTTTTATTAAAGAAGTAAAACAATCAGGCATTGTACAGCTTACTTCTGCTGAAAGGGAATTGTATGATTACAGGAAAAAAACATTGTTATATACAGAAGGTCAAAAGCCAAAAGCAGTTTATTATAT
Source organism: uncultured Parafilimonas sp. (assembly GCA_964400415.1). Lineage (GTDB taxonomy): Bacteria > Bacteroidota > Bacteroidia > Chitinophagales > Chitinophagaceae > Parafilimonas. The sequence goes on along the minus strand of CAYNTP010000031.1, from coordinate 24,648 downwards.
CAAGAGTGGTAAAGTAAAAGTTTTTAAAACAAATGCAGATGGAAAAGAATTAATCACCAACCTGTACCAGGCAGGAGATTTTTTTGGCTACACTCATGTGCTGGAAGATATTAACTATAAAGAAAATGCAGAGATACTGGAAGATGCTGAAATTATGCTGATACCGAAAGAAGATTTTATTACATTGATCTCTGCAGACCCCGGTATTGCAAAAGAATTTATCCGGTTGATCTCTCACAGGGTTTTGAATAATGAAGAAAGTTTGTTGAATATTGCTTATAACCCTTTGCGCAAAAAAGTTGCTTACCAGTTGATACAGATTTTTGACCAGTTCAAAACAAAAGAGAGTGGTAATACAATAAATATTTCAAGGGAAAATTTAGCGCAGGCAACAGGCATTGCCACTGAATCGCTGATACGAACATTATCTGATTTCAAAACTGAAAAACTGATTGACCTGCATGGCAGCAGTATTACTATTCTCGATGAAAGTAAACTGAGGAACCTGAATTATTAGGCATCGTTCTATTTATGAATAGTGGTATTTGAAAAATAAATTTTGTATCTGTTTAACAACTGAGATGTAATGATTGAAACAATGTAAACGTTTGAACATTGTTCAATTTTTTTTATGCGGGCGATTGGTTTAGCACTTTTTATAACAACATTTTTTATTACTTCTGTCAATGCACAGGCTCCTTATCAGAAAGCGCTGGGTGTAAAATTTCCTGGTGGTTTATCTCTTACCTATAAGCAATTTATTTCAGAAACACACAACCTCGAAGCACAGTTCACTGCATGGCACCAGGGCATGAGGGTTGCAGGTTTGTATGAATTTAATTTTTACAGTTTCAAAGATGTACCTGAGTTGGCATGGTTTGTTGGTGGAGGCGCACACCTGGGTTTCTGGAAATCTGAATATCAGAAAAATTATAACTCTAAAATTGATGTTGGTGTTGATGGTATTATCGGGCTCGATTATACATTTAAAAAACTTCCTCTAAACCTGAGTGTAGATTGGGAACCGGCTGTAACACTGGTGGGCAATGCAGGCTTCACACCTGTGTTTGGTGGTATTGCTGTGCGTTATACTTTTTAATGATGCTTCTTATAAAACAACCAATATGCAAAAACTTATTACCGGGATATTTTTTATGTTCATTGCTGCTGCAGCCCCTGCACAGAAAATGGCAATGGGTTCAGATTATACCACTGCGATTGGTATAAAATTTTATCCTGCAGGCATCACTGCAAAAACTTTCATCAAAGAGAAGAATGCAATAGAAGGTTTGTTGTCGGTCTGGAATTATGGAACACGTATTACAGGTTTGTATGAATTTTATGGTGACATCAATGGTGTTGAAGGTTTGAAATATTATTACGGACCTGGTGTACATCTTGGTTTCTGGAACCATGATTGGGAAGAAAAATTTCCAACACGTGATGGCAGGGCACAGTTTGGCATTGATGGCGTAGTGGGCCTTGATTATAAAATAAAAAATGCACCTATCAATATCAGTCTTGACTGGCAACCTTCTTTCACTTTCGTGGGTTACAATTATTTTGAAGGTGGATGGGGCGGTATTGATGTGCGTTATGCTTTTTGAAAAGCTTAATTACTTGCATAGATTTATATCGGTGCATTGAAATAAAAATAAACTCTTTGCATTTATCTTTGATAGGTAATGCATCCTGTAATAAACGTACAACATCTTTCCAAACAATATAAAAACATCCATGCTGTGAATGACCTTTCATTCACAGTGAATGAAGGTGATGTATATGGTTTTTTAGGGCAGAATGGTGCAGGAAAATCAACAACGATAAGGATGTTGCTCACATTGGTCAGGCCCACTGCAGGCAGTATTGAATTGTTTGGCCAAAACTTATTTACACATCGCAATAAATTGCTCCGCAATATTGGTGCTGTTATAGAAAACCCGGATGTGTATCAATATTTATCAGCTTACAACAACCTGAAAATATTTGCACGGATGAATGGCATACATCCATCACAAAAACAATTGATGGAACAACTTGATGTGGTTGGTTTGAGAGACAGAGCACTTGATAAAGTGCAAACTTACAGCCAGGGCATGCGGCAACGGCTTGGTATAGCAATAGCATTAATTCATGATCCGCAACTTATCATCCTTGATGAACCCACCAATGGTTTGGATCCGCAAGGTATTGCTGACATCAGGAATCTGATTTTACACCTGAGCAGGAACGCAAAGAAAACAGTTTTGATTTCTTCACATTTGTTGAGTGAGATGGAACAGGTGGCAACAAGGTTGTTGATAATTGATAAAGGGAAAAAATTAGTGGAAGGAAATGCAGAAACTTTATTTGATCCTGCACAGACTGTAATTGAATTGGAAACTTTAAATAATGAAGCGGCCCGGATACAGTTGAGCAATAGTCAGTGGCAGCAGGCTTTACAGCCACAACGCAATGAGAAAATATTGATGAAGATGCACCGCAACCAGATACCGGAATTAAATGTGTGGCTGGTACAAAATAATATCAGTGTTGTTGGTCTGCAATCAAGACATTCTCTTGAAGATTATTTTTTACAGGTAACAAGCGGTACACAACATGTGGCAACTTTTACAAATTGAATTATATAAAATTTTTCACAGGCCAAGAACATATATTGCTTTTGGCGCTTCTGCTGCATTGATTATTTTACTTCAATTTGGTTTGAAGGTTGATGGAAGTGAATATGCCGGTTTCATGTTGCAGAGCATTGGCAATTTTGATGTTCAGGGCAAACTGCTCAATGGTTACCTGGTATGTTTTATTATCCTGCAACTGATGTTGGTGCATGTGCCGCTGCTGGTTACTTTGATTGCTGCAGATATGATTTCAGGAGAAGCCAATCATGGTACTTTAAGATTGATTTTATCAAAACCTTACAGCCGCACAACCATTGTAATGGCAAAATTTTATGCTACCTGTGTTTATACTTTTTTATTGCTGGTGTGGGTGGCTATCCTTGCTTTACTGGTAAGCCTGATGATTTTTGGAAAGAGTGATCTTTTTTTAATGCGTAGCGAGTATATTGTCATCATCAGGAAAGATGATATTTTCTGGAGGTATATCTGTGCATTTTGTTTTGCTTATGTTTCACTCGTAACAGTTGCTGCACTTGGTTTTTTTCTTTCTTCTCTTGCCGATAATTCTATCGGGCCTATTGTGGCAACGATGAGTATCATTATTTTGTTTACTGTTTTAGGCACTTTAAATATCCCGGTTTACAAGGCAATAAACCCATACCTTTTTACAACACACATGGTGGTATGGAAAGATTTTTTTGATGAAAAAGTGAATGCAAACAATGAAGCGATAGCAGGAACAATTGAAAACCTGCCTTCGATCATTCATTCGTTACTGGTGCTTGCCGTGTATATTATTACTTTAATGGGCGCTACGCTGTGGGTAGTAAGAAAGAAAGATATTTTGAGTTAATATAGAAGAATACTAGAGAATGAGATATTGTTTAAAAATATTGTTTTCGGTTTTTGTGGTCAATGCTTGCATATTCGCAAATGCACAAGACGTTACTGGGCTGGTAAACAAAGTGAAAGCAAAACTGGACAAAGTAAATGATTACACAGCAACAGGTATTTTAAAAACTGATGTGGCATTTATTAAAGCGCCGGTGAGTAAAGTGATTATTTATTTTAAAAAGCCGGATCATTTCAGGCTGGTCAAAAAGGGCGGCATATCAGTTTTACCAAAGGGTGGGATCAGTGTGAACGTGGGAATGGTATTGAATACAGATAATTTTATTGCACTTGATGCAGGTGAAGCCACTATCAACAAAATCAAAACAAGAGTTGTGAAACTGCTACCGAATGATGCTGATGATGACATTGTGTTGTCCACTTTATATATTGACGAGTCAACACTTTTAATTATGAAGGCTGTGACTACTACAAAAGAGAATGGCACTTTTGAAGTAAATATGTCTTACGGAAAATATGCAGCTTATGCTTTGCCAGATAAAGTGCTGTTTAGTTTCAATACAAAAAATTATAAACTCCCGAAAGGAATCACGCTTGATTTTGATGAAGACACAAACCCTGATGATTTGAAAAAACTCAAAAACAAAAAAGGGAAAATTGAAATTGATTATTCATCTTATATCATCAATAAAGGTGTAGATGATGCAGTGTTTAAATGAATAGTGCATCAATATTCTTTTTTCTTCCAGATAACATTTCTTTCCTTGAGGTAGCTCAATACAAAATCAAAACATGGTTTGTGTTTGCCCACTAACTCCGGTGGAAATACGCCTTTTTCAGTGAATAAATTTTTTGCAATAAGATTGGCAGATGCTGTGCAGGTATAACCTGTTGTCCTGCTCATGGATGAAATACCTGTTTCAACATCAAAGCGATCAAGCAGGTTGTATTCGATTGTTTTTTCACCTGATTTTAAAATCACTTTCATCACTGTTAATTCTTCTTCACCTGCTTCCAGTTTCCATTCATTGAATAATATTTTCGATGTGAATTGTAATGGTGAAATATCATTTCCCTGCACATTTATTTTTTCATCATTAAAAAACCCGCTTTCTTTTAATGCAATGATGAGATCAACGTGACCCGGGTAACGCAGTGTTTTTTCTTTCTGGTTTTTGATATGCGGCATGGTAAATAATAAAGACCGCAAGCCATCTGTGTTAAAAGATTCGAGTGTACCGATTTCATCAAACTGCATCCAGTCGCGTTCTGTCAATGCGGGTTTGATAACAATATTACCATTCTCCATAAGCCTTGCAGGACGTGTATATTCTTCTATCACATCAACAGGAGAGAAAGGTGCTTTATATTCAAAAGGTTTTTTGCGCACTTTGGGTAAACCGCCTACATATACTTCAAAAGCATCAATTTTCATTTCAGCATCATAGCGGCCAATGATATAATTGCTCATGCCCGGCGCCACTCCGCAATCAGTAATGACTGTTACATTTTTTTCTTTGGCTAATTCATCTAATTGCAAAGAGTTTTCCGGGAAGAAAGAAATATCTGCAACATTTTTTCCGCTTTCAATAACAGCTTTTAAAGTATCAAAACCCATGAAGCCAGGTACTGCTGTTACAATAAGTTCAAAAGGCTCCAGCATTTTTTTATAGGATGAATAATCTTTCAGGTTAGCAGGAATAATTTTGATGTTATTATTTTTTTGCTGAAGCGAATGCAGGTTTTTTTCACTTAAATCTATTGATGTTACTTCATGTTCCTTTGATAAGTCAAGCGCCATAACACTGCCTACCATGCCTGCGCCTAATACTGCTATTTTCATTGTTTTGATTTTTTGCAAATATGTGCAAAGGCATTAAATTTTTACATTCAAATTTTAGGAGCCAATTTTGGCGGATGGATTTTAATACAATTGTACAACAGTTTTTAGAAGGGATGAAAGCAACAACATTGCCTGAATATGTTGCTGTTTTTGCAGGTATAGCGAGCGTTTATTTTTCGAGATTGGAAAATATCTGGGTATATCCCACAGGCCTTATCAACACAATAATTTATATATGGCTTAGTGTTAAAGGCCATCTTTTTGGAGAAGCCAGTGTGAACCTGTATTATACCATCATGAGTATTTATGGCTGGATATTATGGACAAAGAAAAATGATCAGAAGCAGCATGTAGTGAATATAGAATTTTCAAACATGCAACAATGGATGCAGCAGCTTTTGTTCTTCGCTGTTTTTTATGTGGCCATATTTTTTATACTCACTTATTTGAAACAAACATTTGCACCCGGTGCCATACCCTGGGCTGATGCTTTTGCCAGCGCTACTGCTTATACAGGCATGTGGTTAATGGCAAGAAAAAAAGTAGAGAGTTGGTATTGGTGGATTGCTACCAATGTTGCATCAATACCTTTGTATTTTGTAAAGGGATATGTCTTTACCAGTGTCTATTATTTGGTGTTATTGGTAATGGCATTTTTTGGATTGGTAGAATGGATGAAACGTGCAAGAAATCGAAATGAAAAATTGTTATTGGCTTAGGAAATAAAATTATCATGATTAAAAAAATTGTAGCAATCGGGCCTGAAAGCACGGGGAAAAGTACTTTGAGTGAGCAACTTGCAAAACATTATAATACCATTTGGTGCCCTGAATATGCAAGAGAATACCTGCATCAGCATGGAGTGAAATATAAATATGAAGACCTTGATATGATTGCACAAGGTCAATTAAAATCAGAAGATAATTGCGTTGAATTATTGAAAGAGAAATGGCCTGTCAATAATGATGCAGATAAAAAAATAAATGACCATTTTCAAAAACAAAACACATCAATCATTTCAAATCATTCGCCAAAACTTTTTATTGATACAAATATGTATGTGATGAAAGTTTGGTATGAATATGTTTTTAAGAGATGTGAGTTTATGGTGCTGGATCAGATTGCGAAGCGGCAGTATGACCTGTATCTATTATGCAATATTGATTTACCCTGGGCTGCTGATGAAATGCGTGAGTACCCTGATGAAAAGCCAAGAATTGAATTGTATAATATTTATAAAGACCTGCTCATTCATCAATCAACACCGTGGGTAGAAATCAGTGGTGGTTATGATGAACGATTGCAAAGAGCTATTGATGCAGTGGATGGGTTGAAGTGAATATTTTTTTTACTGAAACCAGCAGGTTGAGTTTATGTTTTTTATGGTAATACTACATGTGCCTGAACATCGCATACAGGTACAAAATAATTTCATATCATCTGTAGGTTTTATATTTTAGACTTTTTCATTCATTCAGGCAGCATTTATATTACGGTTTAATCTTAAAATTTTAAAACAGCTTAAATGTAATTCGAAAATGTTGGAATACACTGCTGGCTTGTCTTTTCGAAAAATTGCTTTTTTTAATCTTTATTCCATAAAACTTTTACAAGAAATGTTTTTATTGAAGGTTTTGTTTAAAAGGCACTCGGACAAAATTTTTTAACTCCTCTTGATTTAGTTTAAAAATTCCAGGTTGTTTATTATTTCTGTGTGATGAGATGTAATTACTCTTAGTCTTCCTGCTGATTAAATAATTATGTCAGACTTATTTTTATGACTGAGGTATATGTATAAATTTTAAATTAGTTGAAGAAACTTTTTAAAAAATTAAAAAAGTTTTTGAAAATTTAAAAAAACTTCTATTTTTATCAAATAATTTAAAAAATCTGCTTGGATAAATCGCTTGCTTATAAGAGAGAAATTATCAGGGAATTATTCTTTCACGATGAACTGTCTGTGGGTGATATTGCATTGATTACACAGAAAAGTTTCCCGGTTGTAGGAAAATTCCTGAATGATTTAATTGACCAGGGGTTGATAGTAGAAAAAGGCTATGCCATATCAACCGGTGGCAGGAGGCCTCAAATCTTTTCACTTGCTCCAGATGCTTTTTATATCATTGCCGTAGCAGTTGACCAACACGGTTTCCAGGCTGCCCTGGTAGATGTTCAAAGAAAGATCTCAGGTAGTGTTGAAATGCTCAGCCTTGATTTGAAAGGTAACGACACAGCAGCAGAAAGGCTGATTTCTTTTATCAATGATTTCATCAGAAATAAAGGAGTCCCCCTGCATCAGATTGCAGGTATTGGCATAGGTATGCCGGGATTTGTAGATGCAGAGAATGGGATTAATTTAACTTATTTCAGGGAAGTAAAAGGATCATTAAGCAATTTCATTTCTGAGAAGACAGGCTTGCCTGTTTCTATTGATAATGACTCATCAATTATGGGCCTGGCAGAGTTGCGGATGGGTGCTGCGAGGAACAGTAAAAATTCAATGATCATCAATATCGGATGGGGTATTGGCCTTGGTATGATCATTAATGGAAAAATTTTCCGGGGTGATAATGGTTTTGCAGGTGAGTTTAGCCATATCCCTCTTTTTATGAGCAATAAGATTTGTGATTGTGGTAAGGCAGGTTGCCTTGAAGCTGAAGCATCATTGTATGTAGTAGCAGAAAAAGCTATTGCAGGTGTGAAAGCTGGTATAACAACCATCTTGAGAGATTTATCATTTGATCATATACAGGATACAACCGATAAGATATTATCTGCTGCAGTGAAGGGAGATAAGTTTGCTGTTGAATTGTTATCTGAATCGGCATTTAATATAGGGCGCGGTGTTGCCATTCTCATACACATCATAAACCCCAAACAAATTATTCTGACAGGTAGGGGAACAGTTGCAGGAAAATTATGGATTGCCCCATTGCAACAGGCTTTAAACATGTATTGCATTCCCATATTATCAGAAAATACAACAATTGAAATTTCTTCTTTGGGGATTGAAGCAGGATTGATGGGCGCAGCTGCATTGGTGATGGAAAATTTAAACGATGAATTTTTAATAAATAAAACGATAAAACAAAAAGTCTGAATACCTGTCTTGTACTACAGGAATTTGATTTTTTGTATTGCTATATGATGGAGTGAATTGATATGGGATCATAAATTATTTTTCGATTTTTTGATGAATGGAGCATTATTATTTTGATTAACCCTGTCTGTTCAATTCCCGGAATTGCTGAATAAAAATGGACTTACTCTGCTGTCAATAAATTCATTGCATACATGACTATTGAATTGCAATAAAAAGTTTTTTATAAATATTTCATAACAACTAAAAATCAAGACTCAATGAAGAAGTATCCACCTCCACAGCTATGTATTTTACTAGCTTTCTTTCTTTTTTCATCTGTGCAGATTTTTGCACAAACGAGGACCATTACCGGTATTGTAAAAGACACTGCCAATCAGCCATTGGTTGCTGCAACAGTAAAAGTGAAAGGCAGTAATATTGCAACTTCCACAGGTAATAATGGCGCATTTACTTTGAACAATGTTCCTGCAGGAAATGTTGACCTGGAAGTAACCTATATTGGTTACAATCCCGAAACAGTATCAGTAGGATCAAATGAATCTTCTGTTTCAGTAATTTTAAAAAGTGGCGCCAATACCATCAGTGATGTTGTGGTAACAGCCCTCGGTATCAGTCGCCAGGCAAAGACGCTGACATACTCAACACAAAAAGTAACCAACGATGAACTGACCACTGTAAAAAGTACCAACGTGCTCAACAGCCTGAATGGTAAAGTAGCAGGTGTGCAAATCAACAGGACAGGCGGTGGCGCCGGTGGTTCAGTAAGGGTAGTGTTGCGTGGTGATAAATCAACACGAAACAGTCAGCCTCTTTATGTTATTGATGGTTTGCCTATTCAAAACCCAACAGGCGGCCCAGATGCAGGGTTGTATGCAGGCACTCCTGATAATGGTGATATCATGAGTACTATCAACCCTGATGATATTGCAGACATCACAATTCTGAAAGGCGCATCTGCATCTGCATTGTATGGTAGCCAGGGTAGTAATGGTGTTATTCTTATTACTACTAAAAAAGGTAAATCAGGTACAGCAAGAGTTGACTTCTCCAGTGGCCTTACATTTGATAAAGCTTTTGTATTTCCGGACCTCCAGTATAGGTATGGACAAACGCCTCTATCTAATACTTCAACAATACCTGAAGAAAACGGTAGTGAAGACAGTTGGGGTGCCAAAGGTACTTACCCGGGATCTGGTGATGTAAAATCATTTTTCAAGACAGGGACAACATGGATCAATGGTATTTCATTTTCTGCCGGTACAGAAAAATCAAACAGTTATTTTTCTTATTCCAATACAGATAATTCAGGTATAGTGCCAACATCAACTTTAAAACAAAACACACTTACCTTCAGGCAGAGCAGTAAATTTTTCAATGATAAACTTTTATTTGACGGAACTTTTATCGGTTCAACACAGAACACCAATAACAGGTTGACGCCTGGTATTTATTTTAACCCGCTTAGTGGTTTATATGTGTTGCCAAGAGGTTTTCAACTCAGTGATTTTGCACAATATGAAACATTATCTGAATCAAGGTACCTGATGCAGCAAAACTGGTGGGATATCAATACAGATAAAGGTTATGTAGGTCAGGACTACCAGCAAAATCCATACTGGGTATTACATAGGGATCCATTTGAAAATAAAAACCAGAATGTGTATGCTGCCCTTTCATTTAAATATTTGTTGAATAACTGGCTTACTGTTCAGGCAAGGGGTAATATCAACAATTATATCAATGAATACCAGCGCAACATAGGCGCAACAACACAGGCAACATTATCTGATCCTAATGGGCAGGTTACAGTAAGTAAAGACAATACCACTAATTTGTATGGTGACCTGATGTTACTGGGTAACAAAGATCTGAGTAAAGATTTTCATTTGAATTTTGTATTGGGTGGTTCTATCCAGGATCAGAAAGGCAACGGTACTTATGTGGGCGGTGCCCTTGTAACACCAAATGTTTTCCTTGAATCAAATATTGATTGGAGCAACCAGGCAAGGTCTTCACTTACCAACAGTGCATATACAAGACAGGTGCAGTCTGTTTTTGCAAGCGTTGATTTGGGTTATAAGAATGCATTGTTCCTGAGTTTATCAGACAGGAACGACTGGTCTTCAACTTTGGCATTTACACCAGGTGCGAAAAAAGGATATAATTATTATTCAATCGGTGCCAACGCAGTGTTGAGTGATTTGTTTGACATGCCTGCTGCAATCAACTTCGCAAAAGTACGTGTGTCTTATGCACAGGTTGGTAATGATGTGAATCCTTATGCAACACTTCCATTATACACTTTTAACAGGGGTATTGCAACAGCACCGGGTAGCCAGCCAATAAATGTTCCAGGGTTTTACTTACAACCTGAAAAGAATAAATCTTTTGAAGTTGGTACTGAGTGGAGATTTATGCAAAGTCGTTTAATGTTCAGTTTTACCTGGTATAAATCAAATGTAACGCATCAGTACTTTGCGAACATCACTGTTAACCCGGGTTTAGGTTATGGTACACATGCTGATGTGAATGGTGGTAATATTCAAAATACAGGTGAAGAAATATCATTGTCATATAAAGTTTTACAGGGTAAAAATTTATCATGGACAACCATGCTTAACTTCTCTCAGAATACAAACAAAGTATTGGCTGTGTATGATGCTTCCATCACACCTGATCCTTCTGTTGCTATTCCACCGGTTGGTTTGGCAGGCGGTGTTACTTACATGGCAAAAGGATATGCATTCGGTAGTTTCTTTGGTCATGCATTCAAAAGAGATGATGAAGGACACATTGTTGTACAAGCAGCTGATGGTAAACCTCTGACTGCTGATAACCAGCAGACATATTTGGGAAATCCTAATCCTAAATTTATCTTAGGCTGGAACAATACTTTTGATATTAAAGATTTCACTATCGGTTTCCTGATTGATGGCAAATTCGGTGGTAAGGTGATGAGTTTGTCTGAACCTTATTTAGACCAGCATGGAGTAAGCGAAAGGTCTGCTGTTGCAAGGGATAATGGTGGTGTTGTTATACCTGGCGCTGTTGATGAAACAGGTCATCCATATACATCAAAAATAGATCCGCAGGTTTACTACAAAGCCATTGGTGGTAGTTCTCCAATCAATGAAGCATATTTATATGATGCAACTGCTATCAGGCTGCGCGAATTTTCTGTTTCTTATGGGATACCATTAAAAAACAGCATAGTTAAAAACCTTCGTATAGGTCTTATCGGAAGTAACTTATTCTTTATAACAAAGAAAGCGCCTTTCGATCCTGAACAGGTGGCAAGCGTTAGCCCCGGTGGTGTAGGTGTGGATGTATTTGGCTTCCCTGCATACAGGAGTATAGGTTTTAGTTTAAAATGTTCATTTTAAAACAAGCCAATCATTTTAAAATCTTTAAAAGAAATTTCAAATGAAAAAAATAATAAAAAGCTCAATAGTGGTTGGTGCGGCAATTTTTTTGGTTGCTGGTTGTACCAAAAACTTTGAAACCAAGAATACAAATCCATCCGGTGTTAAGGGTGATGTATTCAATGCGGATTTCGGGAAAATAATTGCACCAATGCAAAATGTGCAAAAGGCATTGATTCATTATGTAAACTGGGAATATCAATTGCAGGAAAACCTGAATTCAGATATCTACAGTGGTTATATGATGTCGCCCACACCTTTCAATGGTGGCACCAACAATGGTAACTATTTTATGATGGATGGATGGAACGAGTGGGTGTTGGATATTGCTTACGATAATGTAATGCAACCTTTGACATCTGATGTGCCAACAGCTTTTGAAAGCTATACAGGCATTGATTTTTCAGATGTGCAGGCAATGGTAAAAACTCTGAAGGTGATCGAAATGCATAAATGTGCTGATATCTTCGGGCCAATCATTTACACGCATTATGGCAAACCAAATGCAGATCTTTCAGTTGATTTTGATACTCAACAGGAAGCTTATGCTGCATTCTTCAACGATCTTGATTCTGCTGCATTACTCATGCAGCCTTATGCCAATGGCAGCAAGGAAGTTGGAACAGCGTTTAAAGAATCAGATTTGATTTTTGGTGGCGACCCGGTAAAATGGCTCCACATGATCAACACACTGAGGTTGAGGTTAGCATTACGCATTGTGTATGCAGATCCAACAACTGCAAAAACAGAAGGAGAAAAAGCGCTTGATCCTGCAAGTGGTGGTTTAATTACTGATGTTTCAGGTAATGCATTTGTAAATTATGGAAGTGCACATCCTATTTATGATATCATCAATGCCTGGGGTGATATCCGTGCAGGTGCACCATTAGGTTGTTACCTTAATGGATACCATGATCCGAGATTGGCACATTATATGGAACCAGCAACTGATCCTGCAGTAGCTGGCTCTTATATCGGTATCAGGAATGGAGTGGACATTGATTCAAAAGCCCGTTATGGAAATTATTCCATGCCTGCAGCAAAAGGATCAGCAGGAGATTATTTTGACAGCAAAGCTGGTCTTGCAAAAATCACAACAGCAGCAGAAGCATATTTCCTGAAAGCAGAAGCTGCATTGCGTGGCTGGGCAAATGCTGGTGATGCAGGTGATGATTATAATGCAGGAGTTACTGCATCTTTTGCAGAATGGGGTGCAGGTTCAGCTGATGCATACCTGAATGATAATACCAGCACAGAACAGGAATATATTGATCCGAATGCAAGGACTGCAGGACAGAATAATGTAACTGCTGGTAATCCGAACCTGAGTACTGTTACAATCAAATGGGACAACTCTGCAACATTTGAAAGGAACCTGGAACGTATCATCACTCAAAAATGGATTGCAATTTATCCGGATGGCCAGGAAGCATGGAGTGAATTCAGGAGAACCGGTTATCCGAAATTGTTCCCGGTAATTGTCAATAATAGTGGTGGCACTATTTCAACTACTGATTTTATCAGGAGATTACCAATACCGTCAAAATATCAGAACAACAATAAGCCTGCTTATGATAAAGCATTGGCAACGCTTGGTGGCCCTGATACAGGCGGCACAAAATTGTGGTGGGATAAAAAGTAAGTACTAAAAATCAAAACCACAATTAAAGGCTACCGAAATGGTAGCCTTTTTTCATTAAGTACTTGCCTGCTACTTTTCGTCACCTCGACGATAGGAGAGGTCTCGTGAGTTAATAAAGTGCTTAAATATAACAATGAAATTTCTCATTCGTCGAAAATGCGGTGAACGTTATATTACAAATAGATTCGCCTTGGGCGAATGACGGGGCAATAATCGAAATGATGCACGAAGATCGTCACCTCGACCTTAGGAGAGGTCTCGTGAATTAATAAAATGATTGAATATAACATTGAGATTTCTCCTTCGTCGAAATGACGGTGAAACAGATTTCTCCTGTCGTCGAAATGACGGGGCAATAGTCGAAATGACGCACGAAGATCGTCACCTCGACGATAGGAGAGGTCTCGTGAATTAAGTGATAGTTGAATATTACATTGAGATTTCTCCTATCGTCGAAATGACGAAGAATCATAAACGCAAATGTGTGTTTCAAAAAAAATTTTATTTTTTAAAATATTGCATTCTATATTTGCCCACTCAAAAAAAATAAATGTATAATCTTTCTTCAATGTGTTGTATGTGTTGTAAGTCTCAACTGAGAAGGGGATTATATTGCT
>CAYNTP010000031.1:0-10451 GCA_964400415.1 uncultured Parafilimonas sp. | reverse complement strand
TCTTCAATGTGTTGTATGTGTTGTAAGTCTCAACTGAGAAGGGGATTATATTGCTGTTACTTGACATAGATAAATTCAAATAATAAAAAATATATGAGGCCTTCTCCAGATACGGGAAGGCCTTTTTCTTTTTACACTATCACCAACAAAAAATACATTAATGAGCAAGCAAACGTCAATAAAAAACTATCACCGGGGGAAAATTTATTTCATTGGTTCGGGCCCCGGTAACCCCGGATTAATTACTGTTAGGGGCGCTACCATCTTATCACATGCAGAAGTAATCATTGCCGACAGGCTGGCCGGTGAGGCAATTCTTCAATTATATGCAAACCCCAACGCTATCATCGTTGATGTGGGCAAACAGGGTGGTAATTCAAAATCATATAAACAGGAAGACATCAATCAACTACTGATACAATTTTCTGCATTGTATGAAAAAGTAGTACGATTGAAAGGTGGGGATATTGCTTTCTTCTCCAACGTGTATGATGAATTAAAGACTGTTGAAGCAAATAATATCACTTATGAAATTGTTCCGGGTATCACTGCTGCATCGGGCGCTTCAGCTTATACAGGGGTGCCATTGACAGCAAGAAAACACGCCAGTGGCGTGCAGTTGCTAACCTATTATAAAAACACTGTCATCAGCAATGAAGGATGGAAACAATTAGCTGCATTTGAAGAAACACTCGTATTTTATATGAGCAGTAATAACCTCTTGTCTATTGTTGAAAAACTTTTGAATGCAGGTGCTGAAAAAGACATCCCGTTTATTGTCGTTGAACAGGCAACAACACCTCAGCAGAAAGTAAGTGCATTTACATTGACATCGTTTCTTCAAAGTCCAGGACAACATTTTAGCAGCCCTTCCATCCTCATCATGGGAAAGGTGGCTTCACTGCATCAGAAATTTTCCTGGTATGATGCTACTGGTTCTTCTTCAAACTTTTTCAGGAATGTGGAAGAAGAAAATGATTACCTGAAAATACAATCGTTCATCCAACAAAAAAATACTGTCTATGCTCACTGATCAAAAACTGCAATCATTAAAAGATATCATCCGCGAATCATCAAAGGATGAACTCATCTGGATGAGTGGTTACCTTGCAGGTATCTCTGATAAAAATGATACAATAGCGCCACCTATTCAAACAGGGATTGCATTACCTGCAGAGAAACTGGTGATAACTGTTTTATACGGCACCGAAACAGGCAACGCAAAAAAAATTGCTACTAAACTATCTTCTGTTTTAAAAGGGAATCAACATAAAGTAACACTCAAAGGCCTTGATCAGTTTAATGCTGATAATTTAAAAAAAGGAGGACTGGTGTTCATCATCATGAGTACACATGGTGATGGTGAACCTCCTGCTGCAGCTAAGAAATTTTATGATCACCTGGCAGAGAAACAACATGATTATTCTAACCTGCAATATGCGGTGCTGGCTTTGGGTGACAGCTCTTATCCATTGTTCTGCAAAGCAGGCGAAGATGTGGATGCATTATTGCAACAACATGGGGCAACACAAATTTTGCCATTGGAAAAATCTGACCTTGATATCTATGCTGTTTCTGATGCATGGATCAGTAATGTGATAAGTAACCTGCCTACAACAGCCAATGCTTTATTGCCAAAGCAACAACCCAAACAGGCATTGAAAAATGGAAAACAATTTTATAAAGGTGTTATTAAAACACACATCAACTTAAACGACAGGGGTTCATCAAAAGAAACATGGCATATTGAAATCAACACTGATGAATCAATATATTATTTGCCTGGTGATGCATTGGGAATTATACCACCCAATGATGATGAAGATGTGCTGGAGATTATTCGTTTGTTAGGAGCAACGAAGCAAAAGAAAGTTGAATATAAAAATGAATCATTATCCATTTTTGAATTATTCAAAACAAGATTGAATATTTTGCATTTGCCTTTGCGCATTGTAGAAAAATATGCGAAGCTGGTTCAATCAGAATTACCTTCTGTGCGGCTCGATTTGAAAAACCTCCTGGCTTTATATCCTTTTAATAAAGATGTGTCACTCGATGATTTCATTGCAATACTGGAGCCAATCACACCAAGATTGTATTCTATTTCCTCTTCACCTTATGCGCATGGAAATAATGATATACATATCACTGTCGGCAGGGATAAATTTATCGTGAATGAAAAAACAAAATATGGTTTTTGCAGCAGCCATCTTGCTGGTTTGAATATTGGTGATGAAATAATTTTTTATATCAATTCAAATGAAAGGTTCCATCTGCCTGAAACAGATAAAGACATCATCATGATTGGCCCCGGGACAGGTATTGCACCTTTCCGTTCATTCATTGCACACAGGGATGATGAAGGTGCAACCGGCAGGAACTGGTTATTTTTCGGTGACCAGCATTTTGCAACTGATTTCTTATACCAGAGCGAATTACTGGCATGGTTTGATACCGGTTCATTAACCAGGATTAACACTGCTTTTTCAAGAGATCAGCAGGAGAAAATTTATGTACAACACCGCATGCTGCAACAGGCAAAAGAATTATTTCAATGGATTGAAAACGGTGCTTATGTTTTCGTATGTGGCAACAGGGATACAATGTCAAAAGATGTAGAAGCAACTTTGATTGAAATCATCAGTACAGAAGGCAGGCTTGATAAAAGAGAAGCAGAAACTTATTTATCAGGTCTGGAAGAAGAAGGCAGGTATGTGAAAGACGTTTATTAAATGGGAGTGAGGTTATTAAAATTTTTCAAACTGCAGATTATTATCATTGAGCTAAGCAATCCAGTTTTGCGCAAATGCGATAAGGTTATTAAAAGTGTTGTGAAAAGCGTTTATGGAGAAATAATAATTTTTATTCGTGCATTCGTGGCATTCAAAATTGAACAACAGGTAACAATATTATTCATAGAAAAAATAAGCTTCAATACTTAAAATTGGGGCAAGAGGAGAAACACTACTATGTCAGAATCAATAGTAGAAAAAATTAAAAAGCAAAGCAATCATTTACGTGGTACTTTAAAAGAAAGTTTGTTGGATGAACATACCGGCGCCATACGCGAAAACGACCGGGCATTAATAAAATTTCACGGCATGTATATGCAGGATGACCGTGACAGGAGAGAAGAACGTGCAGAAAAAAAATTAGAGAGACTGTATTCTTATATGATCCGTCTGCGGCTGCCTGGTGGATTACTTACGGCTCAACAATGGATTGCATTGCACGAAGTAACAAATGCCTATACTACCGGTACAATAAAAATTACTACAAGACAAACTATACAGTTGCATGGCATCCTGAAACATCATATCAAGCCCACCATCAAAAATTTTGATACAGTGCAACTGGATAGCATTGCTGCATGTGGCGATGTGAACAGAAATGTGATCGCTGGTGCACATCCACGGTATAGTCCGATACATGAAGAAGTCTTTGCTTATGCTGGAAATATCAGCAGGATGTTGTTGCCAAAAACAAATGCGTATTATGAAATATGGCTGGATAAAGAAAAAATTTCACCTGAGCTTGAAGAAGATGAGTTGTATGAAGACAGGTATTTCCCTCGTAAGTTTAAAGTTGGGATTGCCATTCCGCCTTATAATGATGTGGATGTTTTCACAAATGATGTTGCATTGATTGCCATTATTGAGAAAAACAAATTAACAGGTTTTAATATCGCTGCAGGTGGTGGTATGGGAATGACCCATGGTAATGCTTCGACATATCCGAGACTTGCTTCCATGCTGGGTTTTGTGAAGAAAGATGACTTGTTGAAAACTGTTTATGCTATTGCAACAGTGCAAAGGGATTTTGGCAACAGGGAAGACAGGAAATTAGCGAGGTTAAAATATACAATTGACAAATTAGGTGTTGATGGTTTCAGGAAAGAAACTGAAAAAAGAAGTGGTATTATTTTTTCTGAAGAAAAAAAATATGTGTTCACAAAAAGACAGGATGAATATGGTTGGCACCAAAATCATGAAGGGCTTTTTTACTATACAGCTTTTGTAGAAACAGGAAGAGTGTATGATGGAGAAAAAGTTCAATTTAAAAAGGCGTTTTATGAAATTGCAAAAACAGGTAAAGCACAGTTCAGGTTTACCTGCAATCAAAATATTATTATCAGCGATATTTTGCCTGAAAATAAAAATGAAATTGAAAATATCCTGCAACAATATGGTGTAATTGCAAACACAGAATCCGCATCACCGGTGCGCCGCAATGCTATTGCATGTGTGGCTTTGAATACATGTCCATTGGCTTTGGCCGAATCACAACGTTATCTTCCATCGTTGATCAGTAAGATTGAATTGATTTTAAAAAAATACAAATTGGAAAATGAAGAATTGAGTGTAAGGATGACGGGTTGCCCAAATGGATGCGGACGTTCTGTTGCAGCAGAGATTGGTTTTGTGGGTACAGCATTAGGAAAATATAATATGCACATCGGCGCTGATGGAATTGGAAAAAGATTGAACAAATTGTATAAGGAAAACCTGGAAGAACCGGCTATCCTGGATGAACTCGATGTGTTGCTGAAAGATTTTTCAGCTAACAGGAATGAAAAGGAACCTTTTGGTGATTATGTGTTGAGAAAACAAATAGTGTAAGCTTCAACTTTATAATCTGAAACGATGAATGGAACTTCAAAATATTTCAAAATTTATAAATAAAAAATATGAGCAGTACCACCAACAAATTATTCCCCGTCTTTCTGAAACTTGAAGATCTGCGTTTGCTGATAATCGGTGCGGGTGAAGTGGGTTTGGAAAAATTGAATACTGTACTTAACAATTCTCCTGATACGAGGATAAGAATTGTTGCCAACAAATTTAAACCGGAAGTGGAAGAGTTATCTTTTAATTATCCCAATGTGCAGTTGATTAATGCAGATTATTCTTCATTGTATATGGATCAGTGTGATTTGGTTATTGCAGCAGTAAATGATATTGAACTTGCTGAGAAAATCCGTAATGATGCCAGGCAAAAAGGAAAACTCATCAACTCTGCAGATAAACCTGGTCTTTGTGATTTTTATCTTGGATCAATTGTCAGTAAAGGCGATATTAAGATTGCTATTTCTACAAATGGCAAGTCACCTACGTTGGCAAGACGGCTGAAAGAGTTTTTTACTTCGGTGCTACCAGATGAAATTGAAACTACATTGGTAAACCTGCACAACATCAGGAATAATATTACTACAGGTTTGAAAGAGCGTATTAAAAAACTGAATGAAATAACATCATCTTTTGTGGAGTAGTACGTGAGAAATAGAAATAACGGTATGGCATTTTCGAAATATCAATCCGGGATTCTCAATAGCTTAATGTTCTAAAAGCTAATGATTTGTATAAATATTAAAAACATGTTTTTGAAAAAGCAAGAATAGACTTTTAATGTCTGTTAATCGTATAGTTAATTTAAACAAACAACAAACCTGTTTTTCTTTCGCGGGCCTTCATTAAATATTTGTTTCAACCTGTTTCTTGCGTTAACAAATCTTTTTTTATCAAGGTCTATCACAACAGATGAAATAGTAAAAGTTTCAAAAGACTCGAGGTATGGAAACATTCTCTTTATACATTCAATTTCCCTGTCAATAATATTATTATCGTTATTATTTCTTTTTACCGGCAACAATAATTCCCTTTCCATAAAATCAATTTTAAATAGGTGAATCAAAGATGGTTCCTGATTTTTTATTGTTTATTAAAAGAGTTGTAAAACGGGATAAATCCATAAACTGTTACACAACATTTACAATCCTGTAACAATAAATTCTGTCCTGCGGTTGGTTGCCCTGCCGGCTTCCGTTGTATTGTCTGCGATAGGTTGTGTTTCACCAAATCCTTTGGCAGAAAGCCTTTTTGCATCAATGCCTTTACTCACTAAATAATCAGCTACTGATTGAGATCGTGCCTGTGAAAGCTTCAGGTTGTCAGCATCGCTTCCCACATTATCCGTATATCCATTGATTTGAATTTTCATTGATGGGTTGTCATTCATTAACTGGACAAGTTTGTTGAGTTCAATCATGCTCACCGGTGCCAACTGGAATGATTTTGTATCAAACTGGATATTCTTCAATCGCACAGTAGCGTTTAATGCAACTGGTTCCAGCGAAATATTTTTTTCATATACACTGTCTGAAGGTTTATCCGCAAGGTTGAATACATCACTGTAAAACATATATCCTTTCCTGTTGACAGTGAAAGTGTAATTTTTTCCGACAGGTAAAGTGATAAAATAAAAACCTGTTTCATCAGTCTGCACATCGTTTAAAACCTGCTGGCTGCTATCAATACTTAACTCAACAGAACAAGGCAAGCCTTTGTTGGTCTTACTGTCAGTAACATAACCTTTCACATATAAAGTTTTGATAGGTCTGACATCTGGCCTCAGGGTAAAACTATATAAGTCAAGCAGCCCTTTTGTATCTGCACGGTCACTTGCATAATAAGCAGTGGTGCCATCTGCCGCAACAAAAATGCTGCCTTCATTATCTTTAGTATTGATTGGATAACCCAGGTTTTCAGGTGTGCCCCAACTTTTATTTCCGGTCTTGCGCACCATGTAAATATCAGTTCCGCCATAACCGGGCAAACCGTTTGAAGTAAAATATAATGTCTGGTTATCTGCATGGATAAAGGGAGCCATTTCATCACCTTTTGTATTTATCTGCGGGCCCATATTTATTGCAGGCTGCCATTTTCCATTCACACGGAAACTGACATACAAATCATAACCACCATAGCCGCCAGGCCTGTTGCTGGTAAAGTATAAAGCGTTTTTATCCGGGCTTAAAGATGGGGCAGTTTCAACAAAGTCAGTGTTGATGTTGCCACCAAGATTGATAGCTTCACTCCAACCTGAAGGCGTGTTGTATGAAATGTATAAATCAAAATCACCATAACCTTTGCCGGGAAAATTACCTGCAAATAATAACCAATCCCCATCCTGTGAAATATTTAAAGCGCCCTTTGAAGGCTCACTGTTGATGTCACCTTTTATCAATTCTGCTTTTGAATAACCTTTTGCAGTCAGCGTACTTTTATAAAAGTCTTCCCTGATGTTTCCTGCATTTCTCCTTGTAAAAACAAAGAGGCTGTCATCAATAGTAAATGAAGGATAGTATTCTAACGCAGCAGTATTGACGCTGTCGCCAAGATTTACAGGCGCAAATGTATAATTGTCTGACGGGTGTGTTGCTGCATATTGTATTGCAAACTCATAACAGCTTTTCCTGTATGTCGCAAGCTTTTTACTTTTATCATTCAGGTTGGGGATGTTGAGAAACTGGTTGACAGCCTGGAGTGCATCATTAAACCTGCCTGCACCTGCAAGGTTGATGGAATAGGGGAGCAGGTAAAAGCGGGTATAGGCACTGTCAATAGCAAATGCCTTCTGAAAATAAATAATGCTGTTGTTATAATCTTTGAGTTGACCATACACACCACCTAAAGACAGTAATGCATCAACAAATTCCGGGTCTTGCTGAAGTGCTTCATTGATGATTGGGATTGCACTTTGCAACTCATCATTTTGCAATAAGTCAATTGCTTTTGAATAAGTGGCAGCAGCTTTTTTATTCACCTTTTCGGGGTCATAACCCTGTGCATTTGCATAAAAAGAAACCAGGCAAAAACAAAGCAATAAATACTTCATGCGGTAAAGATGCATTGATACAAATAATTTTTTTTCTTTCAAAAGTTAAAATAACATAATAACGACATGGTTGTAGCGTGATTGTATGAAATACTGAATTTATTCACCACCAAATTAGGTAAACCGGGATAAGTGTAAATTTATCATTTGAAATACCTGCTGCCGATTCGATAAAAATTAAAATAAGACAGATGAAACAAAATCTTTTCCTTACAGCGTTTCTCTTTTCATCAATGATGGCTTCTGCACAAATGATGAAAGAACCTGCATCTTATGATACAATAAAAGGCATCCAGGTTTATCTCGGTGCAGGAGGCGCTTACAACAATTATAAAAACCTGAACAATGTTTTGGGCGATAATGGAATGCCATCATTGGGGAAATTTTCTCTGATTAATTTACTGGAAGCAGATATGCGGCATAAAAACATGTTGTTTGGGATTGTAGGCAACATGTCATATTCACCAAAGAGAAATGCAGATTATAATGTTTCGGTTGTTGGATATTATGGAGGTTTAAGTTTTGGTTATTATGTTGCCAACAGAAATAATTTTCATTTTGCTCCACAGGTAGGTATTGGATATTATGGAACAATGGCAAAGATTACACAACGTAAAGGATTTTCTGATTTTGATGAATTGCTGCAGGATGGAAACTCTGTGAATATACACCAGGGAACAGCAGCTTTGGATTTTGCTTTAAAATTTGATATGGCAGATTTTACAAAATTCAAGACAGGTATTTCAGGTTTCAGGTTAGGTTACAGGATGGGTCTATCAAAAAGAGGTTGGGGCGTTGATGATATGGGAAGCTCAACTGTAGATGGTTCTCCACAAGACAGGTTAAGCTGGTTTTATGCAATGATTACAATTGGTTTTTCTGCGAATAAACCCAATTGATATTTTCTATCCAGGTGACATGCAATAATTTTTTCACTGAAGTTTTTTGCAAAGCGTTACATTAGCTGCCATTATTTTAAAACTAAAAATCATGAAATTTATTTCTTCTTTAATGATCGTTTGTACGATTGCTATTGCTGCATGTAATAGTGGCAGCACAACCGGATCATCTGCTGATTCCAGTGCATCTAAAGACACTACTACTGCATCGCAAGGTAGCGTGGATGGATTCAAATTAGGGGTGCAGATGTGGACGTTTAATCATTTCACTTTTGCACAGGCATTAGATAAAGTGGATAGCGCAGGTATTAAAAATATTGAAGCGTTCTGGGGCCAGGACCTGGGTGGTGGCTTGCCGGGAAAGTTTGGTATTGATATGTCTGCTGATACAAGAACCAAATTAAAAAAACTGTTGCAGGATAAAGGCATCCAGATAGTAGCTATGGGTGTTATATCACCAAAGGATAAAGCTGAATGGATTAAAGCTTTTGATCTTGCAAAAGATTTTGGATTGAGTTATATCACTGCTGAACCCATCAAAACACAGTGGGATATGGTGGATAGTTTAGCAGGCGCTTATAATATTAAAGTTGCTATTCATGACCATCCAAAACCAAATCCGTACTGGAGCCCGGATTCAGTGTTAGCTGCCATCGCTAATCATCCAAATATTGGAGCCTGTGCAGACGTTGGCCACTGGGCACGCAATGGTATCAATCCTGTGGATGCATTAAAAAAACTGGAAGGCCATGTTTATGGTGTGCATTTAAAAGATATTGTAAAGTTTGATGATGTCAACGCTGCAGATACAGTAGTTTCAAAAGGTGTGATTGACTTCCCTGCAATATTTGCTGAACTGAAGAGGCAAAACTTTAATGGGATGCTTTCAATAGAGCATGAATCAAACTGGTTGCATAGTTTACCTGATGTAATATTCACGAAAAATTATTACGACGAACAAATTGCAAAACTTAAATAATTAAAAAAATCGGGGCACAGGATGCCCCGTTTTTTTTGGATAAATTAGTTTTTGTCAAGATAGGTTATTCATAAAAAATATCTGGATCTGAATAAAAAAAGACATTGTTGTATTTAAAAGGCTTTTAATTTTGGCCATCGGTTGAAAGAAAGATTTTATGATTGCATTTTTCATTGCCCTTGCCTTAATGATTTTATTCCTTGTTCTCACAAAAATTATTTTATTTACTATAAACCCTGGCGATAAAAAGTTGTTGTACTGGTTTTACTTTCCTAAGTATAATGTAATACCATCCAGCAGGGAAACAAGAAAGTTGAAAGAACTGCAGAATAGATTGTCAGGAGTACTTTTTGTAATGATAATACTCGAGATATTTTTGTGGTTTTTTATTGGTTAATATTATTGCCCGCAAAATATATCTGTACAGGAAATGGAGTTCCAGAAAGCTTATAGCGGTCAATATTTTTTATCATAAGCACTACAAGCAACGGGTTGATAAAATCTGTATTAAGCTGCTACTGTCCTTTCATTTTCAAAATTAATTGAATCAAATTTCACAAAAGCAATCCAACCCAACAACCCGGGACTTTCTGAATTTTGATTAAAGTTTTTCTTTTAAAGAAATTATTCTGTGCTCTCTTTCAGTTGCACAGCTTTATTTTTTTCAACCCATCCAATTATCCTTTTCCTTTCACCTATTAGTAAGAGGGCTAAAACTATTTTTACTGCAGAAGTAACAAGGTTGTAGAAACCCGGGTTTTGAAAAGATGGAGTAATTTTTTTGACCAGGATAATATTAATTACCCTCTGGCAGAAAGAAGGAATTTCTTCGAATAAAATAACACAGGCAGTTACAATCAAAGCAATATTCAGTATGGAAGATGATGAAATGTTGAAAG
>CAYNTP010000030.1:42379-46329 GCA_964400415.1 uncultured Parafilimonas sp. | reverse complement strand
CAAGGGAAAAGATAAAGACATATTGACCTTTACTAAACAAGCTTTGGGAGAAAAAGTTTCATTTCAGGAAAGTGAACTATTGGGAGTTCAAAAAATATTTTTCAATAGAATTGCCAATGAATTACAATTTGCAAAACATACACAAGGGAAAAATAGCTCCAAATTGGAATTTGATTTTTTGCAAGATATCTCCGAATGCTTATTTGCGAAAATTGGGAAGTTTCAATTAATTGATGAAGATGAATACGGTCATCAATTTCAGTATTATGTTCCAAAAGATAAGGATGATTTAAATTTTGAAAATTTATTAGAAATGAAGAATGACGCTATGTTTAAGATTTTATCACAAGATAAGGAATGGGAAAATGTCAAGATTTTAAATTTTAAAATTCAAAGTTTACTAAAAAAAATGGCTAATCAAATTGTTTCAGTAAGATTGAAGGATAAAGACCATGCGCCAATTTTAGCTCATCATGAAAACTATAATGGGATTTATAAAATCGACATGAATTCTTATTCGATTGAAAAAGGAATCAAAATATCAGGAGAAGAGATTTTTATTTGACTTTTATTCCCTCACCTTTCTCCCCTCTCCCCCATTCTCAAACACAATCCCATCGTTGTCTGCAACAACTTCAATAAACCTTTTTTGCTGATATTTTCAGCAGTTATATTCTGTCGGCCCGGTTCAACAAAAGTTTGCTACTTTTGTCAGTTATAAATGACAATTTTATGGATGTTTTGTATGAATACCACGACAATTTATCCAGGCAGGTCAGCAACTCTTTTTCCCGGTTCCTGGCAGATAAAATCAACTGGAAACAACGGATGCTCGCCATCAAAGGGCCGAGAGGTTCAGGCAAAACAACGCTGATGTTGCAATACATGCATTACCGCCTGAAACGCCCCAAAGAAGAAACACTTTATGTAACCGCAGACCACTATTGGTTTTATACACATAACCTAGTTGAAACGGCTGACACATTTTATAAAAACGGTGGCCGTTATCTATTCATTGATGAAGTGCATAAATACCCAGGCTGGTCAAGGGAACTGAAAAATATTTACGATGGTTACCCTGATATGAAAGTGGTTTTTTCATCTTCATCTGCACTCAACATCTACCGTGGTGAAGCGGACCTGAGCAGGAGGGTTATAACGTATGAACTGCCTGGCTTATCATTCCGTGAGTTCCTGCAATTCTTAGGTTATAAAGTGCCTGGTAGTATAAGCTGGAATGAACTGCTCAAAAACCCTCATGAAATAACAGGTTCGGTGGTACAGAAACTGCATCCATTGCCTTTATTCAAAAAATATCTTCATTATGGATACCTGCCTTTCTTCAGTGAAGGAAATATGGATGAAGTGCCAATACGGCTCAGCCAGACCATCAACACAGTGATTGAAAGTGACCTTGCTTTTATTGAAGGTTATAATGCAGGTGTTGCATTCAAGGTGAAAAAACTTTTAGGTGTATTGGCAGAGTCGGCGCCTTTTAAACCAAACATTTCTGCGCTTGCAAGAAAAATGGATGTAAGCCGTGAGACAATTTATGCATGGCTGACACACCTGGAACAGGCCCGCCTACTTAATTTATTGACTGCACAAGGCAAGGGCGTATCGCTGTTGCAAAAACCTGAAAAAGTGTATCTGGAAAACCCGAATCTTGCTTATGCTTTACAACCGCAACCTGATATCGGTACGCTCAGGGAAACTTTTATGCTTAACCAGTTGAAGAATGCAAAACTGAAAGTAACATTACCCGATAACGGTGATTTTTTTGTTTCAGGAGTGCACATAGAAACAGGAGGAAAAAATAAAAAAGCAACACAGGTAAAATCAAAAAACCGTTATATTGTAGCTGCTGATGAAACTGAAACCGGCATCGGGACAAAGATACCTTTATGGTTGTTCGGTTTCCTGTATTAAACCATACACATGCTCTACACCGCAACCCATATCAACTACTTTCATATTTGCAAACGCAAGCTCTGGCTTTTTGCCAATGGCATTAATATGGAACATACTTCCGATACTGTTGCCGAAGGCAAACTGATTGGAGAAACCACTTACCCGCAAAGGCCTGAAAAATATACAGAGATAGAAATCAGTGGAAGTAAAATTGATTTCTATGATGCAAAAGATAAAATAATCCATGAGATAAAAAAATCAGATAGTATGGAAGCTGCACACGAATGGCAGGTGAAATATTATATCTGGTTGCTGGAACAAAACGGTGTTGAAAATGTAAAAGGCATTCTGGAATATCCAAAGTTGAGAGAAACAAAAGAAGTTAATTTAAGTGATGAAGACAGGCTTTACCTGCAGCAGGTAGTTAAACAAATAGAAGACATCATTTCTGGTGAAACCTGTCCGCCAAGAATCAACAGTAAGATTTGTAAAAAATGTGCTTATTATGAACTCTGTTATATAGATGAATAATGAAAAAATCCTACTACCTCTTTAACCCCGGGCGTATAAGCCGGAAAGACAATACACTGAAGTTTGTTCCTTATGATGACCAGGAACAGGAATTGCCTGCACGGTACATCCCGGTTGAAACGGTGGACAACCTCTATGCATTTGGCAGCCTGGAAGGCAACAGCGCTTTCTTTAATTTTCTTGGCAAGGAACAAATCAGTGTTCATTTTTTTGATTACTATGAACACTATACCGGTTCATTCATGCCAAAGGATTATTTGCTGAGCGGGAAAGTTTTAATTGCACAGGCTGATGCATATCTGAAAACAAAAAAAAGGATAGTGCTTGCAAAAAAATTTATTGAAGGCGCTGCATTCAACATGCTCAAAAACCTCAGGTATTACAACAACCGGGATAAAGATGTATCTGCAACCATTGAAAAAATAGAAGCATTGTCAGCAACCATCGCAAATGCCGTTACGATAGAAGAATTGATGGGAACTGAAGGAAATATCCGAATGTGTTATTATGAAGCATTTGAAAACATTATCACTGATTTTGAAATGGGCAACCGTACAAAAAGGCCGCCTTCCAATGAAGTGAATGCAATGATATCATTTGTAAACAGCCTTTGCTATACACTATGTCTCGATATGATTTATCATACACAACTTAACCCTACAATCAGCTTCCTGCACCAACCCGGTGAAAGAAGGTTTTCACTGGCGTTGGACCTGGCAGAAATTTTTAAACCCATGCTGGCAGATAAGTTGATTTTTTCATTGCTGAATAAAAGACAAATACAGTCAAATGATTTTGATACCAACCTCAACAAGTGCCTGCTAAAAGATAGCGGGAGAAAAACTGTGGTAAAAGCATGGGATGAAAAACTGAATGAAACCATAAAGCACCGTTCATTGGGAAAAAGTGTAAGCTATAAACACCTCGTAAAACTGGAATGTTATAAGCTTGTAAAACATATCCTCGGTATTGAAGAATATAAACCATTTAAAGCCTGGTGGTAATATGTATGTAATATTGGTGTATGATATAGAAGAAAAACGTGTAGCAAAAATGCTGAAACTATGCAGGCGGTATCTGAACTGGATACAAAACAGTGTGTTTGAAGGTGAGCTTACTGAAGTCAAGTTAAAGGAGTTACTCGCTGAAGCAAAGAAAAAAATGGACGCAGAAAAAGACAGTTTAATTATCTTTAAAAGCAGGGAATCAAAATGGTTGGAAAAAGAAGTGATTGGTAAAGAAAAGAATGATTTAAATAATATCCTGTAGTCGTCGGAGCATTGATATTTCACGTTCAAAGACTAAAACAAATCATTCCGGTAAGCGATAATCGTATCATGTTCAATAAAGAATGCATGGTTGTCGAAGCGCTGGTAAAATCTTATTATTGGTATCAGACGAAAAAAAGTGAAAAAAACACTGCATTATAAAAGATTATTTAACTGAAAATCAGGAAATTTACAACCCGTTGTAAACGGGTTTATATCGCACCATTGAGGAATTGAAAC
>CAYNTP010000030.1:0-42279 GCA_964400415.1 uncultured Parafilimonas sp. | reverse complement strand
GTTTATATCGCACCATTGAGGAATTGAAACAGTAAGTAAATGAACATTCCTGTTATTGTGCAATCGTTTATATCGCACCATTGAGGAATTGAAACATGTCGGGATTGCCTACAGTTGATGCCACGAAGCAAAGTTTATATCGCACCATTGAGGAATTGAAACCTGAACTGCTTGTGAAACTTATTCTTGCCATGGCAGTTTATATCGCACCATTGAGGAATTGAAACTTTATTTTCCAATTCTGTAAAATAAACTGTGTTGTGTTTATATCGCACCATTGAGGAATTGAAACGTTATTCATAATAATATTTCTTATAGTTATCATATGTTTATATCGCACCATTGAGGAATTGAAACTAGTAAAGGCCCGTAGATACGGGCCTCGCAACAAAGTTTATATCGCACCATTGAGGAATTGAAACTCGTTACCATCGAGCATTGGATTGTGAACAGGAAGGTTTATATCGCACCATTGAGGAATTGAAACGGGTGTAAATACCTGTTCCTCGCTGGCAAGTTCCGTTTATATCGCACCATTGAGGAATTGAAACTCAAATGTGAGTGTTCCTCCATTTGTATTTGTATGTTTATATCGCACCATTGAGGAATTGAAACATAGAACACCTACCGGCCCGGGTCCATTCAGCCCGGTTTATATCGCACCATTGAGGAATTGAAACGTTCTTCGGGAGTTAATTCATCCCAAAGTTTATCTGGTTTATATCGCACCATTGAGGAATTGAAACTTTCGTTCCTATCTTATCGGTTAACCAACTTTGGAGTTTATATCGCACCATTGAGGAATTGAAACGAGACTATAGAACCTGTGCTTTTGTCTGTACTTGAAGTTTATATCGCACCATTGAGGAATTGAAACGATAGAATGCGAAGCATAGCATCAGCAGTGGCAAGTTTATATCGCACCATTGAGGAATTGAAACAATACAATGTCCTGTAACATCCCATTGAATGACCGGTTTATATCGCACCATTGAGGAATTGAAACATACAGAGTTATTACCTACGTTGCAGCAGCCGGAAGTTTATATCGCACCATTGAGGAATTGAAACAGGTAAATGAACATTCCTGTTATAGTGCATTCAGGGTTTATATCGCACCATTGAGGAATTGAAACAAAATCTGTTTGGTTGGGTGTATTAGCGACAAGGTCGTTTATATCGCACCATTGAGGAATTGAAACATATGAGGCGTTTATAGTTCTAAATTCTCGATTGAAGTTTATATCGCACCATTGAGGAATTGAAACTTGAAGGATTAAAAAATGTCGCAAAAGAATCCATCCGTTTATATCGCACCATTGAGGAATTGAAACTGAACCATCAATTGGATTTGTATGTGAAATATTATGTTTATATCGCACCATTGAGGAATTGAAACTGCCGTGATACATTTGCTCGATGGATAAGGTTTGGTGTTTATATCGCACCATTGAGGAATTGAAACAAAAATGTTGCAGTTGACCCCTGGGCAGAATTTCAGTTTATATCGCACCATTGAGGAATTGAAACAAATAAAATGGCAGATTTAAGCGCATACGTGGATTGTTTATATCGCACCATTGAGGAATTGAAACGAAGTTTAATTTTAAAAGATGTTTGGGCAGAAGGTGTTTATATCGCACCATTGAGGAATTGAAACCTTCCTTCAGCCAGCCTTGTGCAAAACGGCTTGTTGTTTATATCGCACCATTGAGGAATTGAAACACATGGAGATATGGTGCAATCGAAAAATTAGAGAAAGTTTATATCGCACCATTGAGGAATTGAAACATTATATTGAATCATAAAAAACCGCAGCCGGATACGGTTTATATCGCACCATTGAGGAATTGAAACATCTAAGCGTTCATGTAGCAATGGAGCATAACTCTAGTTTATATCGCACCATTGAGGAATTGAAACTTTACAACAATAATCTGCTTTATAAACAGGTTTGTGTTTATATCGCACCATTGAGGAATTGAAACATTATGAGTATAACAAATGGTGCATCTGGTGCAAGTTTATATCGCACCATTGAGGAATTGAAACAATATTCAATTCTCAAGCCCTTCATTTGCCCGTTTTGGTTTATATCGCACCATTGAGGAATTGAAACCACAATTAATAATGCTGCGGGGAAAAGGCAATAACCGTTTATATCGCACCATTGAGGAATTGAAACATTTTCGCAAAAAGGGGCTGAATTTTGGCAGAAAGGTTTATATCGCACCATTGAGGAATTGAAACCCTTCTTGAGATTTGCACCATTGCCAGGGTTGTGAGTTTATATCGCACCATTGAGGAATTGAAACGATGTTGTTCCGGTTGATGATATACCATTACTGCAGGTTTATATCGCACCATTGAGGAATTGAAACCATTTACCTTTGCGTTTAAACTATCTTCAATTTCTTGTTTATATCGCACCATTGAGGAATTGAAACTCAAAACTTCCACTGGTGCCGGTTATGGTTTGTGAAGTTTATATCGCACCATTGAGGAATTGAAACATTCAAAGTTCATTATTAATTGGTGTTACAATTGCAGTTTATATCGCACCATTGAGGAATTGAAACTGTCAATATTCTTTCAGATGGTAGCCTGGTTACAAAGTTTATATCGCACCATTGAGGAATTGAAACAGTGTTACGGTTGTACTATCTGTGAAAGTTACAGGTTTATATCGCACCATTGAGGAATTGAAACTTCACTTCGCGATATTCGATATAAAATTTTTTAGAGTTTATATCGCACCATTGAGGAATTGAAACAGCACGTTGGCATTCAGTTCCAAATCACCGTTGATGGTTTATATCGCACCATTGAGGAATTGAAACTCACTGCTGTTAACAGGCAATTTCAATGCACGACTGAGTTTATATCGCACCATTGAGGAATTGAAACATAACATAACCTCTTTCAGCAACATGTACTTTTTTGTTTATATCGCACCATTGAGGAATTGAAACCAATAAGTTTTATCAATTGTGAATCTGATTCAATTGTTTATATCGCACCATTGAGGAATTGAAACTCATCTGCAATACAACAACCGGATTTAGCATGGTTAGTTTATATCGCACCATTGAGGAATTGAAACTCTGTTGTAGGTGGTTTTATTCCGAAAGCATTTGCAGTTTATATCGCACCATTGAGGAATTGAAACAGATATGAATGCCACTCATCCACATTGGTTTGATAGTTTATATCGCACCATTGAGGAATTGAAACGCTTTTTAAGCACTGAAAAAAAAATTTTTTTATCAGTTTATATCGCACCATTGAGGAATTGAAACTTCTCATGCACGCAGAACGTATAATGAATCTGAAAGGTTTATATCGCACCATTGAGGAATTGAAACGGAACAGGTGCTGATTATATTGCCGGCCTTGCAACGTTTATATCGCACCATTGAGGAATTGAAACATGATGATTTAATTACCCTCGATGTACTTGAAGAAGGTTTATATCGCACCATTGAGGAATTGAAACCTTTTATATTGCAGTGCTGTTGCATAACGTGGATGTTTATATCGCACCATTGAGGAATTGAAACATTGTTGATGTGAACGGTATTCTATACGTTCCGTTGGTTTATATCGCACCATTGAGGAATTGAAACCTCGTTCAGCATTTATTAGCAAGAGGGACACCTATAGTTTATATCGCACCATTGAGGAATTGAAACTTGACAGGTGATTTAAAAGATTTGGCAATCATCAAGTTTATATCGCACCATTGAGGAATTGAAACAATCATATTAATTATTACTGGGCCCCGGAATTAAGAGTTTATATCGCACCATTGAGGAATTGAAACTTTTTATATTGCAGAGCTGTTGCATAACGTGGATGTTTATATCGCACCATTGAGGAATTGAAACCGTGGATAGTTGCAGATATAACTTATGACCCTGATAGTTTATATCGCACCATTGAGGAATTGAAACTTGAATGAAATATGCATTGCATTTGAAAAATTAGTGTTTATATCGCACCATTGAGGAATTGAAACACAATACCAGAACCATGTTTTAGATTACTTTGTTCTGTTTATATCGCACCATTGAGGAATTGAAACATTGGTAACACTACATCATTTCCTGCCTGTGCAGAAGTTTATATCGCACCATTGAGGAATTGAAACACAACTCATTATCCTTCAACAAGTGCTGTCAAGGCAGTTTATATCGCACCATTGAGGAATTGAAACCCTATAGAAGTAAGTTTTAATTTTTCAAGTTCAGGTTTATATCGCACCATTGAGGAATTGAAACATCTGTACATTTGTCTTGAATATTGCAAGCATTTGGGTTTATATCGCACCATTGAGGAATTGAAACACAACATCTGTAGCTATTGAATTAAAATAAAAAAGGTTTATATCGCACCATTGAGGAATTGAAACGATGATGCGTCTGCATGCAGTAGTATTCTGCTGTTGGTTTATATCGCACCATTGAGGAATTGAACTTTAGATAAGATTTATCTTCTCAATAAGATATGTTCCCTGTTTTCAATTAAAATACTTCCGACTTCCTGGTCATCTTATTAAAATTGCTATCAAAGGGGTACAAGCATTTTGAAAAATAAAATCTCACACTCCCCGATGCTGAAATCTCTGTCTTAAAACATATTTTTGACCGCGATAAAAATTGAAAACATTAATTTCAGGCGAAGGGTTTCAAACAATAAATAATCTTTTAAATAAAACCACATCATGAGAAAACAAATTGCAGCGGCTAACTGGAAAATGAACTTAACTATTGATAAAGCTGAATCTTTATTAGACGGCATTGCATCTGCAGGCATAAATTTATCCGGGAATCATTTAGCTGTATTTGCTGTGCCATTTCCTTACCTGCAAATGGCACAACAAAAAATATCTGCTGCGAATTATTTTATCGCTGCACAGAATTGTTATAGCAAAAAATCAGGCGCATACACAGGTGAAACATCAGTGGAGATGCTACAATCACTACACATCAGATATGTTATTCTCGGCCACAGTGAACGCCGTGAATATTTCCAGGAAAGCAATGCCTTCCTCGCAGAAAAAATAAATATTGCACTTGAATATAACATCACTCCTATCTTCTGTTGCGGTGAATCATTATCCATCCGCGAAGCAGGTACACAAAATGATTTTGTTGCCAGACAACTGCAGGAGTCATTGTTTCATTTATCAGAAACTGATATCCAGAAAATAATAATAGCGTATGAACCAATCTGGGCTATCGGTACAGGCAAGACTGCAACCAGTGAACAGGCACAGGAAATGCACGCATCACTGAGAAATGTACTGGCAGAAAAATATGGTAAAGAAGTGGCAGCTAATATTTCAATTTTATATGGTGGCAGTGTGAAAGCTTCGAATGCAAAAGAAATTTTCTCACAGCCTGATGTGGATGGAGGCCTTGTTGGTGGCGCCTCATTAATCGTTGATGAATTTGTTACCATCATTAAAAGCCTGAAATAAATTCTGAATGGGCTTAAAAAAACTTTTAACACAGAGCATCATCTGGAGGTGTTTTTATTTTTTTTCAGTATTGCTGGTGAATGTTTTTTTAAGCCGTTACCTTGAAGCAGCAGGCACAGGTTCTCTATATTTTACTGTTGTTATTTTTTCTTTTATGCAGGTGGCATTGAGCCTCGGTGGTGAAGCTGCAGTCATCTATTTTGCATCTTCCAATTCAATTGAAAGAAAAAAACTCACAACACTTTCCATCACCTGGAGTTTTGTTGCAGGCTTACTTGTTGTAGGCCTCATCAGCCTCTACTTTTTATTGATAAAAAAAACCAGCGACATGTCCGCCGCATGGTATGCAGCATTCGGGTTTTTATATGTGTGCGGCCAGATGCTCACCAATTTTATTGTTGGCATTTATTATACAAGGGAAAATTATTTTCTTCCCAATTTCATACTTGCCATCGTCAACCTGTTGTTTGTTGTTTACCTTTTCTTTCAGACTTCAGGTGCAAGTTCCACACAGGTGTCATGGACAATACTTTTATTTTTCGCTACTTTCTTCACAGGTGGAATACTGGTTTATTTTTCATACATCATCCGTTACAAAACCGATGCGCCTGCAGGTTTGCCTGGAAAAGAAAACATCACCCGCATTTTAAAATATGCATTAACTGCAATGGGCGCTAACGTTATTTTTTTCTTAGTGTATAAAGTGGATTATTTCTTTGTCAACTATAGTCCTGCCAGCACACCTGCAGACCTTGGAAACTATATACAGGCATCCAAACTCGGGCAGATGTTGTTGTTAATCCCGCAAATAATTGCAAGTGTTGTTTTTCCAAAAACAGCAAGTGGCGAACATTCAACATCCATCAGCAATGCCATCATGATAATTGCCCGTTTGTTTTCACAGTTTTTCCTTGCAGTTTTCATTGGTGTTACCATATTGGGTCCATGGTTTTTCCCTGCAATCTTTGGCAACACTTTCAACAAAATGGAAATACCGATGCTGATATTGATACCTGGAATTTTTTCACTGAGTATCCTTGCTTTGCTGTCAGCATATTTTGCAGGCAAGAATAACCTGAAAGTTAATTTATATGGTGCTATCATTGGTTTGTCAATCATGATTATCGGCGATTCAATTTTTGTTCCGCGGCATGGTATTATTGCAGCAGCTATCATCAGCACATTGAGTTACTCGTCCAACCTTGGTTATGCAATGTGGAATTTCTATCGTAACTATGATGTGCATTGGGCAGAGTTTTTCAAATGGAGAAAATCAGATTATAACACGCTGCTGTCATTATTAAACATCAATAAATCTGCGGGATGAATGTATTATGGCTTACAAGCTGGTATCCCAATAAAATCAATCCGACCAACGGCGATTTCATCCAACGTCACGCTATGGCAGTTGCGCAGTTCTGTGATGTGCAGGTAATCCATGTTGAAAAAGATGATAAACATGTATTGCAACAGCCTGTTGAAACCATTACAAATTCTGATGGCAGGCTCAATGAAAAAATAGTTTTATATAAACAGGAAAATAAAGTCCAATCATTTTTGACCTATAAAAAACTATTCAAAAAAGAAGTAAAAAAATATATTGCTGAAAACGGTTTGCCGGAAATTGTGCACGTTCATGTTGCCATGAAAGCCGGTATGATTGCATTATGGCTCAAGAAAAAATACAACATCCCTTATGTGATAACAGAACACTGGACAATCTATAACAGCACAGCATCGGACAGGTTTGAAAACAGGAGTATTATTTTTAAAAAACTTACCCGACAGGTTTTCAGAAACGCATCGCTGTTTATTTCAGTCAGCAAAAACCTGGCAGACATCATTGCAAAAAAAATTATCGCGATTCCTTACACTATCGTATATAATGTTGTTGATACAAAATATTTTTTTTATAAAGAAAAAATCAATCCAGGCATTTTCACATTTATCCATATTTCCACAGGTAAAGAACAGAAAAACCCTGAAGCGATTATTGATGCATTCATTGATTTTCATCATCACCAACCTTTATCGCGATTTTGGATTGTTGGAGATATGCCGCAAAAACTTCATCATTATTATGAACAAAAAAAACTGCCAACCGGCATAATAGAATTTAAAGGGTTTATTCCTTATGAACAGTTGGGCAACATAGTGCAGCAATGTGATGCATTCGTATTATTTTCAAAGAGGGAAAATATGCCCTGCGTAATTTTAGAAGCACTATGTTGTGGTTTGCCTGTCATCACTTTCAATGCTGGCGGTGTGTCAGAAGTGGTTGATGAAACCAATGGCATCATTGTCAATGATTACAACACAAATGCTTTAACCGGTGCGATGTTGCAACTCTTCTCACTGTATGAAAATTATAACCGGAAAGCTATTGCTGAAAAAGCAAATTCAATGTTCAGCTTTGCTGAAACCGGCGCCCGGATTACTGATGCTTACCGCCAGGTTCTGAATAGCTGCTAAAGATTTTACAAATATCACCACCCAAATTTTAATCAGCATGCCGGTATTATCTTTGCCGCTTATGAAGCATATCAGGAATTTCTGCATCATTGCACATATTGACCATGGTAAGAGTACGCTGGCTGACCGCCTGCTGGAGCACACCA
This sequence comes from uncultured Parafilimonas sp., assembly GCA_964400415.1. GTDB lineage: Bacteria > Bacteroidota > Bacteroidia > Chitinophagales > Chitinophagaceae > Parafilimonas. The sequence continues at coordinate 34,179 of CAYNTP010000030.1, read as the reverse complement.
AAACAATTGGTGAAAGAGAAATGATGGCCCAGGTGCTGGATGATATGGACCTGGAACGTGAAAAAGGCATTACTATAAAAAGCCACGCTATACAAATGAATTATTTGTATAAAGGCGAAAAATATGTTTTTAATTTAATTGATACTCCCGGCCACGTTGATTTTAGTTATGAAGTGAGCCGTGCACTTGCTGCCTGCGAAGGCGCTTTATTGCTCGTGGATGCAACACAGGGCATACAGGCACAAACCATCAGCAACCTCTACCTCGCTATTGAAAATGATTTGGAGATAATACCTGTCATCAACAAGATTGATATGGATGGGGCCATGATAGCAGAAGTGAAAGACCAGGTGATGGATTTGATTGGCGTAAAAGAAGAAGAAATTTTATTGGCCAGTGCAAGAAACGGTATTGGCATTGAAGAAATCTTAGAAGCAATTGTAAACCGCATCCCTGCCCCGAAAGGCAATCCGGATGCGCCTTTGCAGGCTTTGATATTTGACAGTGTGTTCAATAGTTTCCGTGGCATCATTGCATATTTCCGTGTTTTTAATGGCACAATAAAAGCAAACGACCACATACGTTTTATTTCCACAGGCGCAGAATATGATGCGGATGAAGTGGGTATTTTAAAACTGGGTTTGCAACCTGCTAAGGAAGTGAAAACGGGTGATGTTGGTTATATCATCACAGGTATAAAAAATGCAAAAGAAGTAAAGGTTGGCGACACAATTACATTGGTAGAAAATCCCGGTGCTGCTATTAAAGGTTTTGAAGAAGTGAAGCCGATGGTGTTTGCCGGTATTTATCCTGTTAGCACAGATGATTTTGCAGAGTTGCGGGAATGTATGGATAAACTGCAACTGAATGATGCATCTCTTACTTATGAAATAGAAACATCACAGGCATTGGGTTTTGGTTTTCGTTGCGGCTTCCTGGGTTTGCTGCACATGGAAATTATCCAGGAAAGATTGGAACGTGAGTTTAACCAGACCGTCATCACAACAGTACCCAACGTTAGCTTTCATGCATTCACAACAAAGGGTGAAGAGATTATTGTGAACAACCCGGCAGAAATGCCAGACACCACAAAGCTTGACCATATTGATGAACCATATATCAGGGCACAGGTGATTTCATTGCCTGAATATATCGGCAACATCATGACTTTATGTTTGGGAAAACGTGGCATCCTCATCAATCAATCTTATTTAACTACAACTCGTGTTGAACTGATTTTCGAAATGCCGTTGACAGAAATCGTGTTTGACTTTTATGATAAACTGAAAAGCCAGACTCGGGGTTATGCTTCATTCGACTATTCACCGATTGGTTACCGTGAAGCTGATATTGTGAAGATGGATATTTTATTAAACGGAGATAAAGTGGATGCGTTGAGCGCATTGATACATCGCAGCCGTGCACAGGATTTTGGCCGCAAGCTTTGTGAAAAATTAAAAGAGTTGTTGCCACGCCAGCAATTCCAGATTGCAATACAAGCTGCTATCGGCGCTAAAATAATTGCCCGCGAAACTATCAGCGCCTTCCGTAAAGATGTTACTGCAAAATGTTATGGTGGTGATATCAGCCGTAAAAGAAAACTGCTCGAAAAACAAAAAGAAGGCAAGAAACGCATGCGCCAGATTGGTAATGTAGAAGTGCCACAGGAAGCATTTTTAGCAGTGCTGAAACTGGATTAAATTTTTTATTCCACTTTCAAAACTTTCTTCAACCGGATATCTCTTGAAGAAGCGCCAATCATGATATCAAAATTTCCAGGCTCTACAACCTGTTGTAAATTTTTATCCAGCATACTTAACATCTCCGGTGTTATCATAAATGAAACTTCCTTTGATTCACCTGCTTTTAAATGGATGCGTTGAAAACTTTTTAACTGCATCACAGGTTGTGCAACAGAAGCTAATTGCTGATGAATATATAATTGCACTACTTCATCACCATCAACTTTACCTGTATTGGTAATAGTGCAATGCGCCAGCACTTTATTATTTTTATGGATAACATCATTTTCAAAAGTCAAGTTTTTATAAGAGAAATTTGTATAACTCAATCCATATCCAAAAGGGAAAAGCGGCAGGCCACTTAAATTATAATAATCATCACCCCTGCCTGTAGGTGCATGGTTATACGCCAAAGGCAATTGACCTTCGCTGATGGGAAATGTAACTGGCAACCGACCTGCAGGATTATAATCACCCAACAAAATTCCTGCTACTGCATTACCACCTTCTTCACCGGGATACCAAACATCAGCAACAGCATCCACATTGTCTAACCAGTTATTCATTGTGATGGCGCTACCGCCTACCAATAAAACCACAACCGGTTTCCCGGTTTTTGCAACAGCATTGATAAGCGCTTCCTGGTGGCCGGGTAATGATAAAATCCCCCTGTCCTGGAACTCGCCTTCATGTATTCCTGCAACAATAATGGCAACATCAGATTGATTGGCTATGTTTACTGCCTGTTGTATTTTTTGTTTCCGGTCGTTAGCAACATTTACATTCCACAACAATTTTAATTTAGCATTACCCACAGGTTCATAAAATTCTACCCTGATGTTATACTGCTTATCTTTTTCAAAATAAAAATCTGCCAGCGATACATGATAGCTTTGTTTATCCCAATGGTCAATGAGTAAACTATCATTGATAAATAATCTATAACCATCATTACCTTCCAGGCCTATTTTAAAATTTCCTGTTTTAGGGCTATGGATTTTTCCAGTCCATCTCACTGAATAAAAGTTTGTTTTAATCATCCTGTCCGGCAATGACAACGTCCATAAGAAATCAATTGTTTTATCTGTCTTTGTTACAGCTGGTTGGCCACTGAGATTAATATTATTAAAATAAGTTGCAGTCAATCCCTGCTCATTATTCATACCAGTTAAATAACCTGGAGCAACCACTTCATAATCCTTATCTAAAACCGTAGCACCTTCTGCATAATTTATTTTTATATCCCTGCCCGTTCTTGCCTTGATGCCATCTAAAATATTTATTACACCGTTTCCGGGTCCACTATATCCACCGAGCCGCCCTGCTGTTGCATCTTCACCAATCACTGCAATGCTGCGGATATTATTTTTCAGTGGCAACACATTGTTTTTATTTTTTAATAAAACCACTGATTCAAGTGCAGCCTGTAAAGCAGTTTTCTTATGCTCAGTAGTATTGTTCAATTTTTTTATTTGGGTTAAATCAACATAAGGGTTTTCAAAAAGGCCCAGTTCAAATTTTGCCCTCAGCACCCTGAACACTGCATCATTAATCCTTGATGTATCTATCCTTCCATCTAAAAATGCAGGCAGAAAAAATTTATAATGATTTAAATCAGATTGAAAGATTACATCCAACCCGTTATTGATTGCATGTGCGCCTGCATCAGCATAATTTTTTGCTGTATGATGCAAGACTACATCACCGCCTACAGCATTGGCATCAGAAATTACATAACCTTTAAAGCCCCACTCCTTTTTTAATTTTTGCAGCAACAACCAACTGTTGGATGAACATGATATTCCGTTCAATGAATTATAAGCAGTCATGACTGACCTGGCCCCGGCTTTATTAATCACAGCATCAAATGGAGGAAAATAAATTTCATCGAGCAGACGCTCGTCATAATAAACAGGATAACTATCACGGCCACCTGCGCCGACATTGGCAATAAAATGTTTTGGTGTTGTAATGATATTTTTATTTTCAAATGCGCTGATAAATGCCACACCCATTGCTGATGTAAGCACAGGGTCTTCACCATAACTCTCTTCCACCCTTCCCCAGCGTTGGTCACTTGCAATATTGATTACAGGGGAAAGAATTTGCCTGATGCCCCTTGCTTCCACTTCATCTGCAATAGCTGATGCTACACGATGCATTAAACTTGTATCATAAGTTGCAGCCAAACCAATTGCCTGCGGGAAAGCAGTGCTGCCTGCACGCATCAAACCATGCAGCGCTTCATCAAACATGATGGCAGGGATACCCAGCCTTGTTTTTTCAACAAAATAATGTTGGATGGTATTAATCTTTTCTGCAAGCGCCAATGCGTCATCCGTTGTATTATAATTCAACATCTGCCCACCGCCACCCTGCGATGATGCGCTTACCTGTAAGCCAAAAATACCATGAAGGGTAAATGTATCCAGCAACACAGTTGTATCACCGGGACACATAAACAGTTGCCAGAATTTTTCTTCAGGTGTCATCCTCGATAGCAGGTCTTTCGCTCTTAACATCAGGGGAAAGTTCTGAGTTTTTATAAGCCGGTATGGTTTGTGCAAACGTGTTGGCACAAACCATCATTGAGATGACAAAAAAATATTTTTTCATTCTGATAGTATGAAAAATGCAATTGCAAATAAGAAAAGATGCAAAAGTTTTATTGCAGTTTATATAACCGAATCTTTTTAATACACCCTGTGTGGATGTTCATTTATATCTATCAATGTGCGGGTAATTTTATTATCGAAGACCCTGTCACCATGCAACAATACTTCGCGTAACAAATCGTGGATGGTAATCACTCCCTCAAACTTATCTTTATCTTTTACCAGGATATACCTCATGCCCTGAGCAGCCAACAGGTTCATACATTTTTCCACCGAATCATACAACTGCACTTCAGGTAAATCTGTTGTCATAATTTCTTTCACCTTTGTTTCCTTACTTGATTTGCCCTGCAAAATCACTTTCCTTGCATAATCCCTTTCACTTAAAATCCCTTTTACATCATCACCATCTTTCACTACAAGATAACTGAGATTTACATCACTTAATTGTTTTAATGCATCTATCACCAATGCATCTGACGCAATAAAATTATTGTGCCTCCTTTTCTGTAAGATTACTTCTTCTGCTGTCTTCATAATAAGCTGTTTTATTATTATCCGGGATGAAAATAAAATATTTTGTATTTGCCTGCTCTTAAAAAAATCAATAATACAATTCTTACCGGAAAAATACCAAAATAATTTATCATTGTCAGGCTAACAAAAAAATAAATCCAACGATGATAATACAAACATGCAATGAAGTCTCCTGTATAAAACTACTTTAAAGCATTATACTTTTTATGTTGGATAATCCATGCTGCTGACTGGTAAAATGCAATAGCTTCATCTGACAATTCTTTAGGCAATTCAATTTCAGTTGCGTCCTTGTTAACTGGGTTAATCTTATATGCTTTTATTTTTTTAATGGGCGTTTGCACAATCAACGTATCAGACCGCATATAACCAAGCCCCTGGTAAGTACTGATGAAAACCCGCCTTTCCTGTTCCGGCGCTTTGAAAATATCATGGCCATAAAACTTAGTGGTATAGTTGAAATGCAACAAACCAAGGATGGTTGGCGCAATATCAATCTGTGATGTCAATACATCAATTTTTTGAGGCGGGATGTTTGCAGGTGAATAAATCAATAATGGTATATGATAACCTGCAACCGGTAATTCTTCCTTGCCAGCACTTGATGCGCAATGGTCTGCAACAATTACAAAAACAGTGTTGGCAAACCAGGGCTTTGTTGCTGCTTCTTTAATAAATTTTCCAATGGCATAATCAGTATATTTTACTGCACCGTTCCTGGTTTGTGATGATGGAGGAATATCTATCCTTCCATCGGGATAAGTATAAGGGCGGTGGTTGGAGACAGTCATGATATGCGTGAAAAAAGGTTTGCCTGCATGATAATCTGAATCCAGTGTTTTTATTGCAAGCGTAAATAAATCTTCATCTGCAACACCCCAGATGTTTGCATAATGTATTTCACCTGGTTTTAATGCAGTGCGGTCAATTACCTGGTAACCATTGTTGCCAAAAAAATAATTCATGTTATCAAAATATCCATAGCCACCATACATAAACTGTGTGGTGTAGCCTTTGCTCCTGAAAACACTTCCAATGCTGAACATATTTTCATTCCCCGGCCTTTTCACAATGCTTTCACCGGGCAATGGTGGTATGGATAAAGTCAGCGCTTCAAGCCCACGCACAGTCCTCGTTCCCGCAGCATATAGATTTGTAAAAAACATACTATGGTCTGCCAGCGAATCCAACTGCGGTGTGATATTTTTTGTGTTACCAAATGCTTTCATAAATGATGCGCTCAGGCTTTCTACACTTATCAATACCACATTGAGTTTTTTCTCCGGCAACGAATCTGTGATTTGCCTTGTGATATCTTCAGTATTGCCCGGCAAAAAACTGGTACCGGGCATCTCCATTTTTTTCTTTACGATATCAAATGCTTCAGCATCGGGAATAGTTTTGTAATAAGTAAAAAAATCAAGCTCATTGTTTTTAAATGCCTGCACAAAATCATAAATACCATTCCCTGCCAGTTCATTGGTGTAATTATTTTTACTGAAATATTTCCAACCGGGTGAAACAATAAAGACCATAATAGTTGCAGCAACCATTAAGGCAACTCCAATTACTAATCTTTTGCCAAAAGACATTGCATCATAAACAGAGCGTGCAATTTTTTTCCTGATTGGTAAAAATAAAATCAGTGTAACAAGAACTATGGCTGCAATGATGGTGACCATCGGGTAAGATTCCCAGATATTGCCTACCACTTCATTGGTATAAATCAGGTAATCAACTGCAATAAAATTATAACGCGAACCAAATTCATTCCAGAAAAACCATTCGCTCACTGCATTAAACACCAACAGGAAAACAGTTATAAAAAAGAATACCTGGAGAACAACACTTCTCCATTTTAAACGGAACTGCATGGAAGCATTCAGCAGTAAAAAATAAATTGCAATCCTCACCAGCAAATAAATTGTCAGGCTTGTATATAAACCCTTGTTATATTCTTTTGGAATGATTGAAGAAAAAAACCAAATTGATAACAGCACAATAAAAAAAGCAATAGTTATCCATTTGCCTTTTTTTGAATAGATAAAATTATTGGTGAAAAGAATTTGTAAAATAAATGGAATGATAATCACCAGGGACACTAATAAATCATAAACAAAACCGATAGCAAATGATGGGATGATTTCTGACCATGATATATCAATGGTTGAATAAAAGCTCAGCCACAACACAACCCTTGTAACAAATGAAATGATGATGGTAAAGAATAATAACCATCCAACAGGAGCATATCTTGATTTTCCAAATAGGGGATTATTCATAACAATGAAATAAGTTAAGCGCAAATGTTATAAGTAACAGTGGTATTTCAAAAAATACATCAAGTAATATGAAACTGTTGAGTAAAATTTAGGATTATATTTCCGTTGGTTAAAAAAAAATACTATGCCAGTGAAAGCATAGTATTTTTTTGAAATATTGTTTTAAAATTAATCAATACCCTTTTGCAGCCTGTGCAGCCTGTAAACGTGGGTTTGCATCTACAGCAGATTGCGGGTAAGGAAGTTTTACATATTTTGAATCCCAGTTGCGGGCCTGTGTAAGGCTGTTCCTGTTGTCATACACATCAGTCATTACATCTGGTGCAATATTCCAACGCCTGATATCAAAATAACGGCTTCCTTCTCCTGCCAATTCAATCCTGCGTTCATTTTGAATAAGTGTCCTTAATGAGGCCTGGGTGTTATATGTGTTTTGATCTACATCAGGCATACCAGCCCTTTCACGGATTTGGTTCAATGCATCATAAACACTGGCATCAGGGCCGGAAGCTTCATTCTTTGCTTCTGCATACGTCAACAAAACTTCTGCATACCTGATCAAAGGGAAACTATTACCAGCCTGCCACCCCGGATTATTTGCATAAGCCGGGTCAAGCATTTTTTTGAAATTATAACCTGTCGCAGAATTGTTGTTGCCGGGGCCGCCCCATACAAATGACCAACCCGGTGCAAATGCCTGGAAGGTATTGCTGGTAAAGAAAATAGAAGCATACAAGCGTGTATCTCTGTCTTTGAAATCATTAAAATATTCAGGCTGCGGTGTGTTTGGAAAATTATAATATGCTGCAGAAACAGACTGGCTGACAGGTGTATGTTTTGAACCATCCCTGTTCCAATAAGCATCAACGAGTGATTGTGTTGGCCCCATTGAACTCCACCCATTTAAATCTGAAGGTGGTAACAATGTTACCAAACCATTTGACAATCCAGTATAAGAATATGATGCAGCATCAGAAAACTGGCATTCAAAAATTATTTCCGGGTTGCCTTCATTGGCTGAATAAAATAAACCAAGATAATTACTAATGCCCTGGTAAAATTTTTGTTTGTCTGCATCATTGGCAAATGTTACTAAACTGGAATAATCATCAGACATATCAGCAGAAGCTGCATGAAACAGGGAATAATTGCCTGAGTTCATAATTGATTTCGCATCCGCTGCAGCATCGGTCCATTTGCCATAAAATAATTCTACTCTTGCTTTTAATGCTAAAGCTGCACCCTGTGAAGCACGACCACCCGCTGCAGGAGTAACCGGTAATACCTGGGCCGCATCACCTAATTCAGAAATAACAAAATTGATGATATCAGCTTCAGGTTGTGGAGTAAGTGTATCCTGTGTTTTATCGGAACTGGTGATTAACGGTACATCGCCAAACATTTCTGCTAAAAGAAAATAATCATAAGCTCTCAGAAATTTTACTTCACCGATGTACTGGCTCTTTGTTGTTGCGTCCATATCAACACCATCAATCTTATCTAAGAATGTATTGCAATTACGGATAGATTGATAAAAAGAACCATAATCGCCACCGCCTATTCCGTTAGTTGTACCAGCACTGATATTACCTGCACTGATGTTGGTAGCGCCACTTTCCCAGGGATACTGGTCATAAGAATTATCAGATGCACCATCAAAATACCAGTAATCATATGTGATATTCTGAATAGTGGAATAACAGCCCGTGAGCGCCAATGCCGCATCGTTAGCTGACTTAAAAAATGTTGGCGCTGAAATCTGGTAATCAGGATACTGATCCAGTTGTTTATTGCAACCAGTAATGACTATTACCAGCAGCGTTGCAAATGATATAATTTTAATAAACGATTTCATAGTATAATAATTTATTGGTTTGTATTAGAAGGTTACATTAACTCCGAAACTGTAAGTTTTTACCTGTGGATAAAAAGCCCTTGAAGAGGGAGCTTCCGGATCGAAATCTTTCATCCTGTGATCACCCCTGATAGTAAAGAGGTTGTTAGAAGAAAAATACACACGCAATGACTGGATAGTTTTCGGACTTATCACAGTTGCAGGGAATGTATAGCCCAATGAAATTGTTTTAAACCTGAAATAATCGGCATTGAACAACCAGAAGCTTGATTGTTGCAGGTTCTGGCCATTATTCGCTGTTAATAACAACCGTGGATACACTGCATTCGGATTTGGGTTTGCAGTCGTCCATCTACCCTCAACATATTTTTTCACTCCGGCTGCATTAAAGAATGCCTGTGATGCTTCTTCACTAAGATATACTTTCACACCACCAACACCTTGTCCCAATACAAGGAAATCAAAGTTTTTATATTTTAAACTAAGACTGAGGCCATAGTTGAAATATGGAACATCATTACCAACAATAGTCCTGTCATAGCTACTGATTATACCATCAGGCACTCCATCAGGTCCGCTTATGTCTGCATACTTGATATCGCCGGGGCCTGTGTTGGTACTTTGTGTTGGAGACTTTGCTACTTCTGCAGAATCTACAAACAGTCCAAGTGCACGGTACATATAAAATGCTCCGATTGATGCTCCTTGCTTATATACATAATACCCACTTACCTGGTTATCCTGTCCTGCAAGATCAACTATCCTGTTCCAGATTTTTGTCATGTTACCGGATATGCTGTATTGCAATTCACCTATAGTACCATTATGTGTTAATTGTATTTCAATACCCTTGTTTCTTACCTTACCAGCATTGGTACTTGGTGTTACCTGGTAACCATATTCCTGGGGTTGTGGCAATTGCAGGAGGATATTTTTTGTAAGCTTATCATACAAATCCACCTGCAGGTTTAATTTATGATTAAAGAGGTCGGCATCTAACCCGATATTTTTTGAGTCAACAACTTCCCAGGTAAGATTCGGGTTTGCAGCGCTGGTAGGATAAACACCGGTGCTGGGGCTACCACCCAACACAGCAACAGTGCCAACAGAAAGTGCATCGAGGTAATCATAATAACCTACATTGTTTACATTACCCAATTGCCCCCATGATGCACGCAGTTTCAATTCATTTATCCAGTCTATATTTCTCATGAAAGATTCATCAGAAATTTTCCACGCTCCAGACACTGATGGGAAGTAACCCCAACGATGACCAGGAGCAAATTGTGAAGAAGCATCAGCGCGCATATTGAACTCAAGCAGGTATTTATTCCTGTATGAATAGTTGAACCTTCCGAAATAAGATTTAATAACACGTTGACTGGAAGTACCTGAATTGTTCAGGTCATCATTTTGTGCACCAGCATCAATTGAATTCAAATCATTGCTGGCAAATTCATCCCTGTATGCGCCAAGGCTTTTATTATAATCACTTTCATAAGAAGCGCCGGCAAGTATCTTTCCAAAATGATCACCAAACTTTCTTTCATAAGATCCATATACCTGTGAAAGCAATACAGATGATAAATATGAATTATCACTTAAACTACTCACCTGCCCGGTTCCCGGTAAAATATCTTTAGTGAAGAAGTTGATGATAGGATCCATATAATTTTTGAAAGTACTTGTGTTTGTGTTGGTAACATTATAAGAGAAAGAACCTGTGATATCAAAACCTTTAAATGGAGTCAATGTACCATTCACAGAACCCAGAAACCTGTTGGCATTATTGGTGCTATGACCACCTTCCTGTTCAGTGCGCACTACATTTCCTGTTGCCTGTGTGGAATTAATCTGGCCGCCTGTTATCGAACCCCATGTCCCATCGGTTTGTTTATTTACAGTTAGTGGTAACAACCTGTTTAGTGTAACAAAACTAAAGCTACCACCATCATTTTTTATTTCATCCCTGATAAATGCGATATTGGTTCCAACAGTAAAAATCCTGCTGACTTTTGATTGCACATTGGTACGGAAAGAATATCTTGTCAATGCATTATTGGGTATCAATGATGCCTGCCTCATTACTGAGCCGGAAATATAATAACGTGTTTTACCACCGCCTGCAATGGTCAATTCATTTTGCCATATAGGTGCATTGCTTCTCAACGCCAGTTTATACCAGTCATTATCCGGGAAACTATCAGGGCTTGAGTGGTTCTTTATTGTTTCAAGTGCCTGTTGAGAATATGTAGGTAAAGCGCCGGCATTCATATTAGCTTCATTATAAAATTGTGCGAACTCGTATGAGCCAACATAATCCGGTAATAAAATAGCAGACTGTGAACCATAAAAAGCATTATAACTTACAGACATCTTTTCTGATGAACCACCATTTTTTGTTGTAACCAATATCACACCATAAGCAGCCCTCGAACCGTAAATAGCTGCAGATGCATCTTTCAGTATAGAGATGTTTGCAATATCAGAAGGATTGATGCGTGCAAAAACATCAGAAGAAACCGGTACACCATCCACCACATATAATGGAGATGAAGAACCTAAATTGCCCCTGCCCCTCACATTGATTGTACCAATATCACTGCCCACATTTCCACCACGTGATATGATGGTCATACCTGGCACTTGTCCCTGCATGGCATTGGTAACAGAGGTAACAGGCCTGTTGACAAGATTGGAAGTTTTAATGGTTGTAACAGCACCAGTTGCATCTGCTTTTTTCTGTGTGCCATAACCTACCACAATCACATCGTTCAGTTGGTTCCCTGTTAAAGTCAAAGAAATTTTTAATTCTGTTTGATTATCCACATCCACCGTAGTAGTTGTATAACCGATGTGTGAAACCGATAATACGTCATTGCCTGATACGTTAATTGTAAAAAGGCCATTCGCATCTGTTGTTGTCCCGATTGTTTTTCCCAACACAGAAATAGAAACACCGGATAACGGTTTATTATCCTGGTCTGTAACTGTTCCTTTAATTGTAATTGCCCCTGTATTTTGCGCATGCAATTTTGCTAATGCAAAAAACATTGCAAGCACCAGGAAGGCGAAGGAAATGACAACCCTTGTTGACTGTAGCCGGGATTTCCCGGGGTGCTTTAGTGTAAACATTTTCTTACTTTTTTTGATGATTAAAAAATTCAAAACAAGCAGCAGCTTTTACGCTGTTTATTTGTTAACTGATGTTAAAAGTAGGAGGCGATTATGCAAAAAAATCCTGCAAACGTTTGTTCAAATTGTCGCAAACGTTTGCGCAAAAAACAGGCAAACGTTTGCGTAAATCTTAAGAAAAAATTTTTCACAAAAAATATAATTATATAAGCGCTTATATAATTTTAATTTCCCAGCAATTTGATGAATTAACGCAAACGTTTGATGTAGGAACAATGAAATACTGCCATTAAATTTGGTGCTGATTCAAACGAATGCAGTCCATTATCTTTTCATTTAACTTTTATAAATTACTTTAGCTGATGCTACAAAAAAACCTGTTACAAAAATTTTGCACGCTGGTATTTTTATTTTTTTCTATTGCAGCCGCTGCACAACAAAAACATACTTTCTCTCTCAGCAAGAATGATTTTTTACTAGATGGTAAACCTTATCAAATCATCAGTGGTGAGATGCACCCGGCACGCATACCGCATGAATACTGGCAGCAACGCATACAGATGGCAAAAGCAATGGGCTGTAACACTATTGCAGCTTATGTTTTCTGGAATTACCTGCAGCAACCTGATGGTAGTTTTGATTTCAAAACCGGCAATCACAATATTGCAGAGTTTATTAGAATTTGTCAGCAGGAAGGCATGTGGGTATTGTTGCGCCCCGGGCCTTATGTGTGTGCTGAATGGGATTTTGGCGGACTACCTTCAAGCCTTTTAAAAATACCGGACATAAAAGTCCGTTGTATGGACCCGCGATATATGAAAGCAGTGACACAGTATGTGCAACACCTCGCAAAAGAAGTAGCGCCATTACAATGCTCCAACGGCGGGCCGATATTAATGGTGCAGGTGGAAAATGAATATGGCAGTTATGGTAATGATAAGACTTATCTTGAAACATTAAAACAACTCTGGGTTGACAACGGCATCAATGTTCCTTTTTATACTGCTGACGGTCCAACACCATATATGCTGGAAGCTGGAAGTGTGGATGGCGCTGCAATCGGCCTTGACAGTGGAGGCAGTGATGATGATTTTAATGAAGCAAAAAAACAAAACCCTGATGTGCCTGCATTCAGCAGTGAAACTTATCCCGGATGGTTGACACACTGGAATGAAAAATGGGCAACTGTTGATACTGCATCTATCGTGAAAGAAGTGAAATGGTTACTTGATAATAAAAAATCTTTCAACTTATATGTAATACATGGTGGCACCAATTTTGGTTTTACTGCCGGCGCTAATTCAGGTTCGTCCACTTCATACCAACCGGATATAACAAGTTATGATTATGATGCACCTATTGATGAACAGGGTAACGCTACTCCAAAATATTATGCACTGCGTAACCTCATCAGTAAGTATGTTGATTATAAAATTCCGCCTGTGCCTGCAGCTATCCCTACTATCGAAATACCGCCTGTGCAGATGGAAGCATTCACAAATATCTGGAATGAATTACCGGCTCCTATTCATTCACCACAACCAAAACCATTTGAAGATTTTGACCAGAACCAGGGCTGCATGTTGTACCGCACCACATTGATTGGCCACAAAAGCGGAACGTTGACAATAACTGAACCACACGATTATGCATTGGTATTTTTAGATGGAAAGTTTATTGATACTGTCTTTCGTGATGGTGGCAAGTGGAGTGTAAAATTGCCAAAGACAGATAATAAAAATCCTGTGCTTGATATTTTGGTGGAAGGTATGGGCCATATCAATTTTGCACAATACATCATAGACAGGAAAGGAATCACAGACCGTGTTGTTTTGAATGGAATGACACTGATGAACTGGAAAATTTATCCGTTACCTTTGGATGACAAGTTTATTACATCTTTAAAAAATACCAAACTGGATGGGCCTAAAGAAGGGACATTTTTTAAAGGCACATTTACATTATCAAAAACAGGTGATACATATATTGACATGAGTAATTATAATAAAGGAGTTGTGTATGTGAATGGCCATAACCTGGGAAGATATTGGAATGCAGGGCCACAGTTCAGGTTGTATTGTCCGGCTTCATGGTTAAAAAAAGGAACGAATGAAATTGTGGTTTTTGATTTGTTTAAAAACGATGCAGCTACTGTGAGTGGTGTGAAGACATTAAAACCTTGATAGCTTTGCATTGAGGCGCTGTTTGATTCAATGAAAAGATTTAGATTATGAAACTGCAGACGCCATGAAAAAATATTGTATCCGCACAAGGCGGACAGGTCCGCACGAGGGGGACAGGCAAGTGTTGCGACCCGCCTGCGGCGGGCAGGCGCAAGGAACGATGCCATAAAATCAAATGCCGGTATCATAAATACTTACTTAAATTATTGTTTAATTTCTTCAATAAAATTTATTCATTTCATCTCTTAAAATTTAATCATGGAAAGAAGGAGCTTTATAAAAAACACGGGACTTACAGCAGCCTCACTGGCAATTGCATCATCTGATATTTTTGCAAAATCAACAGCAGGCGAAAAAGTAAAAATTGCTTTGATTGGTACAGGCTTAAGGGGCCAAAGCCATTTGTCATTATTATTAAAAAGAGATGATGTTGATGTAGTGGCAATTTGTGATACAGATGCACAAATGCTTGACTGGGCAAAAAAAATTGTAACGGATAGCGGCAAAAAAATGCCTCAGGTTTTTACAGGCAATGTGTATGCATGGAAAGACCTGTTGTCAAAAACAACATTGGATGGTGTGGTGATTGCAACACCCTGGGAATGGCATGCGCCAATGGTGCTGGGCTCAATTGATGCAGGATTAAAATATATAGGTTGTGAAGTGGTGATGGGTATAACAATGGAAGACCACTGGAACATTGTGCGTGCTGCAGAAAAAAGTAATGCTCATGTGATGATGCTCGAAAATGTTTGTTACCGCCGTGATGTGATGGCTGTATTAAACATGGTGCGACAGGGATTATTTGGTGAGTTGCTGCATTTGCAGGGTGGCTACCAACATGATTTGCGTGGTGTGGAATTAACCAATGCAACAGGTGGTGTTGGCGCTGATTTCGGGCCTAAAGCGTTTTCTGAAGCCAAATGGAGGACGCATCATTCAGTTTATAGAAATGGTGATTTGTATCCTACTCATGGCATCGGGCCAATTGCAAATTATATCAACATCAACCGCGGCAACCGCTTTCTTTCTTTGTGTTCATTTTCTTCCAAGACAAGAGGGTTGCATAATTATATTGTAAAAGTGGGTGGCGAAAATCACCCGAATGCAAAAGTGCGTTTTAAATTGGGCGATGTGGTTACCACCATGATTCATTGCAATAATGGTGAGACAGTTTTTTTACAACACGATGTAAATAATCCGCGTCCTTATTCACTTGGTTTCCGTGTGCAGGGCACTGATGGTTTATGGATGGATGTAAGCAACACGATTTATATTGAAGGCAAATCAAAACAAAACGATGAATGGGACAACGCTACAGACTGGCTGACAAAATATGACCATCCGTTGTGGGCAAAATATAGTAATGATGCAAAAGGTGCCGGTCATGGTGGCATGGATTTTTTTGTTATCAATGCATTTATTGAAAGCATCAAACGCAAAGTGCCAACACCGTTGGATGTGTATGATGCAGCCACATGGAGCGCAATCACACCATTGAGTGAACAGTCAATTGATTTAGGCCAGCAAACAGTTGACTTCCCTGATTTCACTGCAGGGCAATGGATGTACAGAGAGCCAGTGTTTTGTTTAAATGATGAGTATTAGAAATTTTATTTTTTCATTGCGCAAATGCTGCAGCGAAAAACTGCAGCATTTTTTTTGTAAAAAATGATGAGTGATAGACCAAAATAGTTTGAATACTTTTTTAAGACTTTAATGCTGACTGAAATAATCGAAAACTTATGAGAATGAACCAGCAGTACCCATGAAAATATATTGCACAGGTGTTGCGACGCAAGGTACGATGCCATAAAAAACTAAAGTATGTAACATAAAAAATCATATGAACATTTAATATGTACAAATGCAATTATTATTTTTATCGCTCAATCTTCATTTTTTAAAATAAGGATACAATATATGAACAGGGATTCCATGTTAGCACAACTTGATGAAAACAAAACATGGGATGTATTGATAATTGGTGGGGGTGCAACGGGATTGGGCACTGCAGTAGATGCTGCAACACGTGGGCTTTCTACTTTGCTGATTGAAGCTGATGATTTTGCAAAAGGCACTTCGAGCCGTTCCACCAAACTAATTCATGGTGGTGTGCGCTACCTGGAACAAGGCAACCTGAAACTGGTGCGTGAAGCATTGAAAGAACGTGGAAGGCTTTTGAAAAATGCGCCTTCTGTTACACATAAACTCGGCTTCATCATTCCCACTTTTTCTTTAGGCCAGAAAATTTTTTATGGCACCGGCTTAAAGATTTATGATATGCTGGCGCAAAAATTAAGCTTTGGAAAAATAAAATTCATCAGCAATAAAACCATCCGGAAATTTTCACCTGCCATCAAACAGGAAAAATTAAAAGGCGGTATTGTTTATTACGATGGACAGTTTGATGATGCAAGGCTTGCCATCAACCTTGCACATACTGCTGCACAACATGGCGCTGTGTTGCTGAATTATTGCGAAGCACAATCATTATTAAAAAAGAAAACCAAGCCAACAGATAAACAACCCAAAGTTTACGGAGTAGTTGCGCATGATTATATAAATGATACCACGTTTGAAATAAAAAGTAAAACAGTTATCAATGCAACAGGCGTTTTTGCAGATGACATAATACAAATGGACAATAAGGATGCAGGTGATATTATAACCCCATCACAAGGCATCCATCTCGTTGTTGATAAGAAATCTTTTCCTGGTGACCATGCTTTTGTGATTCCAAAAACAGATGATAAGCGGGTTTTATTTGCAGTGCCCTGGCACAACAAAGTAATCCTTGGCACAACAGATACAGAAATGGAAAGCATCAGTGATGAACCTGTTCCATTAAAAGAAGAAATTGATTATATTTTATCACATGCTAACCGTTACCTGGATACAAACATCACCATCAATGATGTTACCAGTATGTTTGCAGGTCTGCGGCCATTGGTAAAAACAAAAGGTGTTACCAATACATCCATGCTCAGCCGCGACCATGTAATTATTGTTTCATTGTCGGACCTTATCACTATCACAGGTGGCAAATGGACCACCTATCGTAAGATGGCTGAAGATGCAGTGAACAATGCCATCTTCATTGCGAAGTTTAAATATATCCATCCTGTTACAAAGACATTGCAAATACAGAGCAGTGATTTTGATGCTATTGATTACAATGAACCTGTTGAGAAAATTTATTCAAAAGAAAACATAGAAAAATTTATTGTGGAAGAAATGGCAACAGGCGTTGAAGATATTTTAGCAAGAAGGACAAGGTTGTTGTTTCTCGATGCAAAGCTTGCCATGTCAACAGCGCCTGTTGTTGCAACAACTATGGCTGCGATATTAAAAAAAGATGAAGACTGGAAACAAAATGAAATAGAAAATTTTAATTTGCTTGCAAAAAATTATTTACCATAATTTGTCGTGGCTTTTATGGGTTAAATCAATTACCTGCACACCAGGTAAATATGATACTGGTATAAATTAAAACTGAATTTTAAAAAATTAAACAATCAATCAATGACTGCTTTTACCGGTGAATTTGTCGGCACAGCTATTTTACTCGTTTTAGGTGATGGTGTTGTTGCAAATGTATTATTGAATAAAACCAATGGCTTTAACAGTGGATGGATAGTGATAACAACAGGATGGGCAATGGCGGTTTTTACAGGTGTTTTCGTGAGCGCCTCAGCAAGTGGTGCCCACCTCAATCCTGCAGTAACTATCGGGTTGGCCTGTTTGGGAAAATTCAGTTGGAGCTTAGTGCCACAATATATTGCAGCGCAGATGTTAGGCGCAATGACAGGAGCATTTCTTGTGTGGGTGGCTTACAAACAACATTTTGATGCAACAGAAAATGCAGCTGCCAAGCTTGCAGTATTTTGTACAGGGCCAGCTATCCGCAACCAACTATACAATTTCGCATCAGAGTTAATCGGAACATTTGTTTTTATGGTTGGTGTGATACACATCATTGCGCCTGCAGACACATTAGGTTCAGTTAGTGCATTGCCTGTCGGGTTTTTAGTTTTTGGGATTGGTTTGAGTTTAGGTGGACCCACCGGTTATGCCATCAATCCTGCACGTGACCTGGCGCCAAGAATTTTACATGCTATCCTTCCCATCAAAGGCAAAGGCACAAGCGACTGGAAACATAGCTGGATACCAGTGGCAGGGCCGATTATTGGCGCAGTGTTAGCAGCATTGTTATTCAGGTATGTTTTTTAATAAAGTTGTTGTAACTAACGGGTTTTGCATTGGCGAAGTTCATGAGTTTTAGTAAAGGAAGTCATTCAATGAGGAAAAGTTGAAGAATATTAATGATGATAGAAAACCTGGTTCCATGAAGTACAATTGCACCGAATAAAAAAGCACTATCAATACTCAGCAATCAGTTAAAGCAATTAAAGTTTATGAAACCCAATTATGAATTGCTTCATTCAACAGTGGGATAAATCAAGTCTTTACGCCGTAACAGATTTTTATTACATGATACAACTGGTGCAAAGATTGGTTTAAGACTTATTGTTGGTTATGTTTTTTTTAGAATTTATCTGAAAGCTTCACCGGCAATATATGTGTCAAAAAATTCCTGGAATTTTTTAATTTTTTTATTTTCAATTACAACTAAATGCACAAAATCTGATTCGTATATTTTTCTTGTCTTAATGGCCATGCATTTCATGTGCCCACAAACTGCTACAGAGTTATTGTCAGTTAGAAACCTTTCCGGGTGCAACTGCAAAATTTCTTCAGCATTTTTTCCGATTGATATCCATTCTAAAAAACCTTTGTGCCCGTGTCTTGTTCCTCCTGCAGGATTATAAGGGTTATCAGGTTCTCCCCATTCAACATCCTCATGCAGTAAATCTAAAATTTTGTTTATTTCCTTTGCTGCAAAAGCATCATAGAGTGATTTGACAATTTCAATATTGTTTTGAGTCTCGTCCACTGATTTGAATTTTGATAGGTTAAGAATATTTGACTGTTATATAAAATTAAGCCTAACGGGCAGGGCATTGCCGATGGTTTTGGAAAAGAATTCCATCCGCCGGAACTGCACCTGGTTCTTTGATAAAGATAATAATAAGAACTAAAGCTGAATTTTATCTGCCTGTCAGCAGACAGGTTTGTCTAATGTAAGAAGATGATTTATTTTGTAAGCAAATGCAAACTGTCAATATGAATGAAATGTTTGATATTTAAAGTGTCAAGAGTTAAGCCATTTACAACCGCTGTTGCTGCAATGAACAAATCTGGTTTATCAATAGTCTTACGCTTAGTTTTAAGTTGCGTAACAATGTTTGCAGCTTGTCTTGCAGCTTTACTGTCAAAGTCTAAAATAGCAAATCTTGTTAGCATACCATCCCAAAACTGTAAATGTCCTTGAGTTGCGCCGTTAATAACTTCAAACTCTGTCACACTTGAAATATAAAGCTGGTCATAGTTTTTGAAATGCGACACTAATCTGGAATTATTCTTGTCTGTCTTTCGGAAATAATCAATCAAAATGGTTGAGTCCACCATTATTTTTTCGTCCGCCATGCAGCAATACTTTTTCGGTTTTCCTCAATCACTAGTATTTCTTTGTCGGAATAGACAGGTCCATTGAGTAAATATTCAATAAAATCATCCTTGTCTTTTCTTTGAGGTATTTCCTTAGCAAGTTCCTGCCGCAATCTTGCTTTCTGTCCAGGTGTCAGGCTCTTAACTATTTTCAAAAGTTGCTGAAACGGTACTTGTACTTTCATTTCCATGTTTCAAATTTACAAATTTCATCCAAAACGCGGCCTGTGAAAAATGGCCGCTTACATTATCATTTCTGCTAAAATACACTATGCCTTTTTCTAAACAATATTTTTAATAACCCTCATATCAATCACATTTCAAAAAAGGTGAGAAAAAATTTTAATCGCTATAACTTGCCAGTACAACCCTTTGTTACAATCATTAAGTATTGGCTATTTATAACCTGGTTAATACGGTCAATTCATCATTACTAAAATGCACTTCATCAGGCTAGGATGTGGATAATTATAAAATTATTTTGTAAACAATTTAAATATATTTATGTTTACATTAGATTTGAATTTTACAATTATATATACCTAATGAGGCTATATTGTATTGACATGTTAAATGAAAGATTTAAGTACTGCTTGTAGTTCTTTTTACATCATTTTTTGTATGGTTTTTGTTTACAAATTTTTATTATTCTTTTTGCGAATGGCGGGAATTATAAAAAACTACAGAAAGCAATACTTGTCCGTGCCTGCATTTAGTCACCAGTTAAGCTTATTATGAGAGTTTATGAAAACACAGAATTTTAAAAGATTATAAATGAATTGAAAATAACGGTTTCATAAAACGGTCCAGGTATTCTAGAGCTTCGTGCATTTGATATTAAATTTTCAGAGAACAGGATACTTAAAATGGTATTAGGATATTGATGTTAATGAAGATTTTTAATTAAGAAATATTTTCCGGTAAAACAGAAAAAATAAACCGACGGCTTTTAAATTATTAAACCATCATGTCAATATGGAGGAAATTAAATAAGCAATTTTTATCCAGGAATTAAACATCAAATACAATTATGATACAATATTCAAAAGAAAATAATCTTACAGCTGACGAGTTCATCATGGTTTTACAATTATCAGGGCTGAGCGAAAGAAGGCCGGTAAATGAACCTGCAAGGATAGAAGCAATGCTGCAATATGCCAACCTTATTATAACTGCGAGGATTGATGGGAAACTTGTAGGAGTATCAAGATCGTTAACTGATTTTTCCTTTTGTACTTATTTATCGGATTTAGCAGTTGATAAGGCTTACCAGCGACAGGGAATAGGAATTGAGTTGATAAAGGAAACTAAAAAAGCATCGCCTCTTGCCAAGCTGATATTGCTTTCAGCACCCGCTGCAGTTGAGTATTATCCGAAAATAGGAATGAGCCAATGGGAACAGTGCTATTACCTTGATGATATTTCCCAACTAACAGGTTCTGATAACAAAAACACACTTTAATATTAAAATTAAAATCTATGATAAATGCAAAATTTGCTTCGTTTGAATTACCGCTGATTCCAGGTGCCGGTAAAAATAAAACCATAGCACAAACAGTTAAAAAAATCACTTTACAAACTGGAGCTATATCTGTAAACTGTATTGCCTTTTACATAAATTTTTTATAGGAGCAATCCTGTTCAACTCCATGTTATTCCTTGTGTCAAAATGCATTATTATATCTTAAATAGAATTATTGTACTTGCCTTAAATAAAATTCTTGTTTTATGCAAACAATAAACACAAAATATCCTGTTTTCGAAATTGATGAACAAAGCTGCATACCAAAATATTTGCAGGTTATTAATTCCATCTCATTTGCAATTAAAAAAGGCGAGTTGAGAAAAGGAGATAAAATTTTTTCAATAAATGAATTCAGCAATGAATATTTCCTTTCGAGGGACACTGTACAAAAAGCGTATTATATCCTGGAAGAACGGGGTGTCATAGCCGCGACAAGAGGAAAAGGATTTTATATTCAACAAACTGATATCGAAACCAAATTCAGGATATTATTGTTGTTCAATAAAATCAGCAATTATAAAAAACAGGTATATAATTCTTTTATTGAGACATTGGGCAATAATGCAGTAGTTGACCTGAAGATACACCATAGTAGTGCAAAGGTCCTGGAGGAATTACTAACGAACAACCTGGCTGATTATAATTATTTTGTTATAATGCCACATTTTTATGAAGATGCAACTGAGGCTTATAAATTGATTTCAAAAATACCACCAGAAAAACTTATTATCCTGGATAAAGATCTTTGTTATTGCAACTCGAATTTTACAGCAGTTTACCAGGACTTTAAAAATGATATTGTTGAAGCTCTTGAATCAGGGTTAAGTGTTATCAATAAATACAACCAGCTTATCCTGGTATTTCCAAAAATGGTTTCTTATCCACCTGAAATAGTTACCGGGTTTAAGAATTTTTGTTTTCAAAATAATTTCAGCAACCAGGTAATCCGCGAAATAAAACCGGTTACAGAAGTTACAAAAGGTACAGCATATATTGTTATTGAAGAAACAGACCTGGTACAACTAATCAAGAATTGCAATTCGAAAAAACTTAAACCAGGAAAAGATATTGGCATTATTTCTTATAATGAAACACCGTTAAAAGAAATCCTGATTGATGGCATTACAGTGCTTTCAACAGACCATGCTAAAATGGGTGAAACTGCGGCCAGGCTCATACTTGAAAACAGGAGGGAGAAAATTAAAAATCCATTTACTTTAATTCTCCGGAAGTCTTTATGATACCTGCTTAAAACAATTAGTCATTAATGAAGTTTCTTATTTTCTTATCAGTTTTGTTTATGATTAGTTGCAATAGGCAACACAGCTTATTTGTAAAACTTTCATCATCACATACAGGGATAAATTTCAATAATAAGATAACAGAAAATGATTCACTCAACCCGATTGATCTTGAATTTATTTATAACGGTGGCGGTGTAGCTGTTGGCGATTTTAATAATGATGGTTTACCCGATTTATATTTTACAGCAAGTACAACATCAAACAAATTATACCTCAATAAAGGAAATTTAAAATTTGACGATATCACATCAATTGCAAAAGTTGAAGGTAATGGCGAATGGTGTAATGCCGCTTCTGTTGTTGACATCAATAATGATGGGCTGGAAGATATTTATGTATGCACTACTATTAAATCAGATCCAAAACAAAGAAAAAATCTTTTATACATCAACCAGGGAAACAACAATAAAGGTATTCCCGTATTTAAAGAAATGGCTGATGAATATGGGTTAGCTGATACAAGCTGGAGTGTTCATGCTGCCTTCTTTGATTATGATAACGATGGTGATTTGGACATGTATCTTGTTACTACAAAACTTGCCAGGAGGGAGAACGCATCATTTAATTCAAATACCATAAACAATGACAGCGCTGATGTTGATAAATTATTCCGCAATGATTACAACCCCGTTTTAAAACATCCTGTTTTTACTGATGTTTCCAAACAGGTTGGGATTAATGAACATGGATATGGTTTAGGAGTCAATGTTGTTGATATAAACAATGATGGCTGGAAAGATATTTATGTTACCAATGATTTTTTTGGCAGCGATCATCTCTGGATAAACAATAAAAACGGAACATTCACTGATAAGGTTGGGATATATTTTAAACATACTTCACAAAATGCAATGGGCAATGATGTAGCTGATATTAACAATGATGGTTTACCGGATGTTGTTGCAGTTGATATGAATCCTGAAGATAATTTCCGAAGAAAGAAAAACATGAGCCGTTACAGCTATACCTATATTCAAAACATATTGAATATGGGAATAGAACCCCAGAATGTACGCAACACTTTGCAATTAAATTCAGGGCCACGATTATTAAATAATGATTCAATAGGTGATCCTGTTTTTTCTGATATTGGTTTTTATGCAGACATTGCACAAACTGACTGGAGCTGGAATGTATCACTTACAGATTTTGATAATGATGGTTATAAAGATCTGATAATAACAAATGGTTATCCGAGAGATGTTACGGATCATGATTTTGCAACATACAAAAGCACAGTTGGAAATAATTTTTCAAAGCAGGAAATTATTAAACAGATACCACAGATAAAAATTCCAAACTATGCATTCAGAAACAAAGGCGATTTAAAATTTTATGATGTTACAAAAAACTGGGGATTAAGTGAACCCTCCTTTTCAAATGGCGCTGTTGCAGTTGATTTGGACAATGACGGCGACATGGATTATGTGATTAATAATATTAACGATAACGCATTTGTGTATGAGAACACAACCAATACAAAAAATAAGATCAACAAAAATTATTTGAAAGTTGCCTGCAAAGGAGGAAGCAGTAATTTATTTGGTCTCGGTACAGATATCAGCATTTATTTTGACCATGGCAAAATGCAATCCTATGAAAACACCCCCTATCGTGGCTATCTTTCAACAGTTGATTCAAAAGCATTTTTTGGTTTGGGAAACATTAATACAATAGATTCTCTGGTCATCAAATGGGAAAATAAAAAGCAGGTCTTACTTAATGTAAAAGCAAACCAGTTAATAACAGTTAATATTAAAAATGCAACACCAACTTCAGCTGATACTACTTCAATTTATCACAAAGCTTTATTCACCAACATAACCAATAATGCAGGAATTTCTTTCAGGCATTACGAGTTGGACTATGATGATTTTAAGAATGAAAAACTTTTACCGCATAAATTATCAGACTATGGGCCAGGGCTTGCAGTTGCAGATGTAAATAATGACGGCCTTGATGATTTTTTTGTTGGCGGAACCGGTGATTACAGTGGAAAATTTTTCCTTCAGCAACATGATGGAAAATTTGTGATGAAACAATTGGATTTTGTTGCATCCGGTAATATCCGGAGACCTGAAAATATGGGTTTGCTTTTTTTTGACGCAGATAATGATGGCGATGATGACCTGTATTGTGTAAGCGGCAGCAATGAATGGCCTGCTGAAACAAAAAATTATGAAGACCAGTTTTTTGTAAGTGATGGCAAAGGAAATTTTACAATTGACACATCTGCTTTGCCAGAAAATTACACCAGTAAAAGTTGTATTAAAGCAGTTGATATAGATAATGATGGCGATCTTGATTTGTTTATTGGTGGAAGAGTGTTGCCCGGAAAATATCCATTGGCAGTAAGTTCTTTTATTTATCGAAATGATTCAAAGCCTGGCAAAATAAAGTTTACAGATATCACAAATGAAACTGCACCGCAACTGAAAAATATCGGTTTAATATCAGATGCTATATGGACAGATTTTGATAATGATGGATGGACAGATCTCATTCTTGCAGGTGAATGGATGCCATTACAATTTTTCAAGAATGATCATGGTAAACTAAAAGATGTTACAAACCAAACAGGAATTGAAGATGAGGTTGGATGGTGGAATAGCATTGTTGCCGGTGATTTTGATAATGATGGAGACATTGATTACATCGCAGGTAATCTTGGAGAGAATTCTTTCTTCAAAGCAAGCAAAGAATTTCCAGTAAACATATATGCAAATGATTTTGATGGCAACGGCACTATTGATCCGGTAATATCAGTTTATCTCAAAGATCAGCAGGGAAACAAAAAAGAATTCCCTGTATTTAACCGGGATGAAATTATTGATCAAATACCTGCGCTCAAGAAAAAATATTCTACTTATAAAGATTTTGGAACTGCAGAAATCCAGGATATTTTCCCAGGTTCAGTTTTAAAAAATTCTTTGCACCTGCAGGCAAATTACATGAAGACCTCTTACATAGAAAATATTGGTAATGGCAAATTTAAAATGCATCCATTACCTGCATTAGCACAAATGGCACCGGCATTTGGAATGATTGCTGATGATGTAAACGGTGATGGCAATCCTGATGTAATCATAAGTGGAAATGATTATGGCAATGAATTAATGGATGGACGATATGATGCGATGAATGGATTGATTTTATTGGGTGATGGCAAAGAGAATTTTACACCACAGTCGCTTTTGCAAAGCGGTATTTATATTCCAGGCAATGCAAAAGCATTGGTTAAATTAAGAGGCATCAACAATCATTATCTTGTTGCTGCTTCACAAAACCGTGGGCCGTTGCAATTGTTTCAATTAAATAAATCCTGCAAAGATTTTGTGCCTTTAAAGAAAAATGATAAAACAATTTTTATTCACCTGAAAAATGGAAAGACAAGAAAGGAAGAAGTGTATCATGGAAATTCTTTCCAGTCGCAATCTTCATTATTTATTCCAGTGAATGACATGATTACTTCAATTGATATCTTCAACTCTAACAAAGAAAAACGAACTATAAATTTTAAGTAAACATGAAATCATCAGCAATTTTTGTTGCCATCCTGTTTTCAATCAACTGCATCAATGCACAAACAAAACCTACACGATTAATTGTCCGCGGAGATGATATGGGTTTTACACATGCTGGTAATTCAGGTTTGATCGAATGTTATAAAAATGGCATTGAAAAATCTATTGAAGTATTAGTGCCTTCACCCTGGTTTCCCGAAGCTGTGAAGATGTTGAAAAATAATCCGGGCGTTGATGTGGGTATACACCTAACTGTTACCAGTGAATGGGACAATATTAAATGGCGCCCATTGACTGATTGCAAAAGCCTGACCGATTCAAATGGATATTTTTTCCCAATGATATGGGCCAATAAAAATTATCCCGGACAAAACTTATTGGCACATCAATGGGAAGCAAGTGAAATTGAACAAGAATGGCGTGCGCAAATTGAACTTGCATTAAAAGAGATACCACGTATCAGTCATATTTCATCACACATGGGTTGCCTTGATATGGATACAACTATCACCGCACTTGCGAAGAAATTAGCAAAAGAATATAAAATAGATATAGACCCTGCTGATTATAATGTAATTGATGTAGGCTATTATGGTTCGCATGTTACCAGTGCAGAAAAAATAAAAAGTTTTATTGCAATGCTTGATACTTTACAACCCGGAAAATCTTACCTGTTTATTGATCATCCTGCAATCAACTCACCAGAATTACAGGCAGTGCATCATATCGGTTATGAAAATGTTGCAGAAGACAGGCAGGGTGTTGTTGACGTGCTCACCAGTGATGAAGTAAAGAAAGTTATTCAACAAAAAAATATTCAATTAATCAGCTATAAAGATTTACTGAAATAAAATTTTTCAGTTTTTTAAAAAAAATTTGCCATGTAATTTTCGACTAAACATATTTCATGTTTAACGGGTTTTATACAACCTGGTATATTACGATTGTACAGATTATGATTTAAAAAAAGTTCAAACAAGATTCAAATACTTCCACTATTGTCCGACATAAGAAAAGAACTCTTTACTTTTCAAGACCTCATCTGCCATTGGCTGACAGGCTCCACCTATGGTGGACTTAAAACCCTTACTGGTAAAGGGTTTCGGATATCTTGGAAAATTTTAGCCGGACAACATTGATACACATTCTTAATTACGGATTAAACAACAACTACTACTATTATTTGATCATCCTTGTAAGAAAATTTATTCATCAGAATACAGCAACTATATCTCCACACTGTTAGCATTTCAAAATCAAATAAATCATAGAATTTTCATTTGTAAAAACACCAACTTTCAAGATATCCACATTCACGTTTGATAGCAGCACACCACAGTATAGCAAACAGGTTTTATCTCCCGAATTTTGAATAGACTAAATAAATTGTTTGCTATGCTAAGACAAAAAATGAAACTGCTCAGAGTAGTATCCACCTTTATCATTGCTTGTATTTTTGGTAGTGTCAGCGCACAAAATATTACGCTTACCGGTAAAATCACCGATTCATCATCTAACGCTGCTGTTTCGGGCGCTACCATATCATTAAAAAATAATTCCAAAGTTGGAACTGTTTCTGATATTGACGGGAATTTTAAAATCAGTGTGCCAAAGGGCTCTGTGTTAACCATCAGCTCAGTTAACTATAAAACTGTTGAAGTATTAACTGGTAACGATCTTTTTTTGAATATAATATTAACACCTGCTTCATCAGAATTAGATGAAGTGGTTGTTATCGGGTATGGAACAAGAAAGAAAAAAGACCTGACCGGTGCAGTGTCAACTGTTGGTGCAAAAGACATTGAAAAAAGCACTGCTATGACACCAGAACTTGCATTGCAAGGTCGTGCTCCTGGTGTATTTATTGAAAGTGGTGGTGGTGATCCTGGAGCAAGGCCGCTTGTAAGAATTCGTGGTGTAAACACTTTTGGTTATGCAGAACCTTTATACGTTGTAGATGGCATTCCTATTTATGAAGGTGGTTCAGGTGTAACCGACGGCGCTATTGGAGATATCAGATCCCCCATCAATATTTTCTCCCTGATTAACCCTGATGATATTGAATCTATCTCTGTTTTGAAAGATGCATCTGCTGCTGCTGTTTATGGTGTAAGGGCTTCGAATGGTGTAATATTAATCACAACAAAAAAAGGTAAAGGCAGATCAAGAATTGATGCAAGTTTAACTTATGGTATTCAGCAAATACCTAAGTTCCTCAAAGTATTGAACACACAACAATACTTTAGTCTTATAAATGATTCTTACAATGCCAACCCTGACATGGACAATGGTGTACCGGTTCCAATCGGGGATAAGTTTGGTGGTTTTTATGATCCTTCAAGCCCTCAGTATGCAGGCAACAGTCCAACTTATGACTGGCAGCATGCACTGGAAAATAAAAATGCGCCTATTCAAAATTATAACGTGCGTATTTCAGGCGGCAGTGAGAATGTTAGTTACTATGTTTCTGCTGCTTATTCCAAAACAGAGAGCCCATTAAAAAGCAATTACATGGAGCGTTATTCCATCGCATCAAATGTGGATGCCAGGATATCAAAAATGTTTTCTGCAGGTCTTACTGTAAGATTGGTTCAGCAGAATTCTTTAGAAAACACACAGGATGATCTGCCATCTATGGCAAATGCCATTCCTTATCAACCTATTTATGATCCAAAAGATATTACCGGATATGCAGCGGTAGCTTCAGGCTCATTTGTTCCCAATCCTGACTATGATCCATCATTGGCAAGTCCGGGTGCACCTTATGATTTTGCTCCTGGTGATCCACAACTTTTATGGGGTTCTCAAACCAAATCAAATGCATTCGCATTAGAATCATTAAATAACCTGTCTTATTTGTTGTACAATGTTATAGGAAGTGGTTATGTACAATTTGAACCGATTGAGGGTTTAAGAATAAAAGGATCTTTAGGCGGGACATATTATCAGAACCTGAAAAAAGACTGGGCGAATTTTGATAGCTGGAGGTTTTCTCAAACTCCCGGCAATCCATACAGTGGCCAGGATGGTAATGCAAAAGGAAGCTATCGTGAAAGAAGAGGAACAACCATTAACTGGAATAAAGAACTCAGTATAAATTATACACATGTTTTTGCAGGAGATCACACTGTAGATATTTTGCTTGATGCATCTGATCAGTTTGCACGCTGGACTGTTAGTGATCTTGTAGGCAATGTAAATTATACAGATCCGCAGTTCAGAAGTATAGACAATCAGCCACCTTATACACAGGGATTTTATTACGTCCTTCAGGAAGATGATCTTATTGGTTACCTGGGCCGTGTTAGTTATAATTATAGAAGCAAATATTATCTTGATGCCACTATCCGTCATGATGGATCATCACGGTTGGCACCAGGACATAAATGGGGTACTTTCCCATCATTTGCTGCAGCATGGCGTATAAGTGCAGAAGACTTCTTTCCAAAAACACAGTTTATAAACGACTTGAAACTTAGAGGTGGCTGGGGCAAATTGGGTAACTTCCAATCAGCAGGTTATTATGAATATCTCTCCACTATTTCTTTAACACCGGACTATACTGTTGGTTCTGGTAATGGAGATGGAGTAGGTACACAATTGCAGGGAGCTGCATTACCTGGTTTTGCCAACTCAACACTCGATTGGGAAAAAGTAAAGACAACAAGTATTGGCCTTGATGCCATACTGTTCAGCAATCATGTAAACTTCACAGCCGAGTATTATAATAAATTAACTTATGGAATCATACAGTCAGTATCACTGCCACCAAATACTGGTATCCAGGATCCTGCAGATTTGAATATAGGTGAAGTAAGAAACAGTGGCTTTGAGTTTGATATTGGTTATAACACAACATTTGGTAAAGTAAACTTCAATGCAGGAGGCAATCTTACAACTGTAAGAAATCGTGTTGAAAAACTTTACCTGGGCACGCCAATGGGTGGTGAATCAGGAAGAATAGAAGAAGGCTATTCTATGTTCTATCTGTGGGGTTATAAAGTAGGTGGTATATTCCAGTCGCAGGCCGAAATTGATAACTGGCGCAAAACACATGCTGATGTAAATATTGGTCAGGATATAAATGATGTTTCGGTTGGTTATCAATATGCGCCCGGTGATATGTATTTCCAGGATGTATATGGCAACCCTGATCCAAATTCAAAAGAAAGATATAGCAAAAATCCAGACAGCCTTATCAATAGTAATGACCGCACATATCTTGGTAAAACAATACCCGGTTTTTATTATGGATTCAACTTCGGCGCCAACTGGAATGGTTTTGATATAAGTGTTTTCTTCCAGGGTGTGGGTGATGTTCAGAAATTCAATTACCTGCGTGCAAGCATGGAAACTATGTCAGGCCTTGCCAATGAATTATCAAGCACAATGAACAGGTGGACAGAAAGTAATCATTCCACTACAATGCCAAGAGCAGTGTATGGTGATCCGGCTGACGCAACAAGATTTTCAAGCAGGTTTATTGAAAATGCAAGTTATTTAAGATTAAAGAATTTACAGATTGGTTATACTCTTCCGAAAACATTGCTGAGACGCATAGGATTTATTCAGAATTTCAGAATATATCTCAGCGGTATCAACCTTTTCACAATAACTAAATATACAGGATATGATCCTGAAGCAGATGGCGTGCCACCAACAAGACAATACCTGGCAGGAGTAAACCTTAGTTTTTAAAATTTTTAAATGATGATTATGAATAACCGTAAAAAATATTTATTCGCATTTTTAATGATGTTGGTATCAGGCCTTGTTATACTCAACTTGTCCTGTAATAAAAAGAACCTTGATCTTTTGCCGCATGGACCAACTGAACAATCATATTTTACACAGGAATCAGATTTCACAAAAGCAGTAATTGGTGTTTATGCCAAGCTCACTGATTTTTACTGGTATCACGGAGATCCGTATAGTGGTTTATATACAATCTTTTATTTACCGGGTGATGATATAACAGTTAATGACAACGAAGAGTTTGAACAGTTTGGATCATTACAGCCCAGTAGCGGAAGGGTTTCTGAATTTTATTCAGTATGCTATCAGCTAATTGCAAGGGCAAATACTTTGCTCCAGAAAATCAGGGAGGTACCTGATGGCATTTACACTACACCTAACCTCAAAGATTATCATAAAGGTGAAGCATTGTTTTTAAGAGGTTTCGCATATTATTATTTATGGAATTATTTTGGCACAGCGCCATTGGATACTGCACGTGTAACAAGTACAGATCAATTTTATCCATCTAATACAACAGGCACACAATTGCTTGACCAGGCAATCAGTGATTTCTCAGAAGCTGCAGATCTATTACCTGATAGCTGGGATGCTTCAGATGCTGGAAGAGCAACAAAAAATTCTGCAAATGGATTTCTTGGAAAATGTCTTGTGTTCAGGGCCTCAGCCACAAATGCTAATGCAGATTATACTGCAGCCATTTCTGCCTTTGATAAAATTTCAGGTGTTTCACTTGTACCAAATTTTGAAGACAACTTTGATTGGTCAAAAGAAAATAATGCAGAGTCATTATTTGAATTCCAGGCAAGCCAGGCATTTGCGCTTGACAATATCTGGTTGCCTAATGATTTCGACAATGCCATTGGTTCTATCTCCGCTTATTATGGTTTTTATGATAATGACCCAAGTACTTTTGAAGGCTATGGAAAATCTTTATATTATGGTACTACTAAATTATTGAACTCATTTGATCCTGGCGATCCGAGAATACAATATACCATTGATCCTGCAGACAGAACTATAAAGAAATATGTTTTAAATAACAAATTAGCACAAGCAGGTGGCGGTTCAGTTAACAATACAAGATTGTTGCGTTATGCAGATGTTTTATTGTTGAAAGCAGAAGCAGTTCTTCAATCAGGAGGAGCTACATCAAAAGCAATTGACTTAATAAACCAGGTAAGAACACGTGCAAGAAATATGGGTGGTGGAACTGTGCCTGCAAATTATTCTACATCTGAAACAAACAAACAAACAATAATGAACTGGATAATCAAAGAAAGATTGATTGAACTGGCTGGTGAAGGTCAACGTTGGCCTGATTTGAGAAGATGGCAAATGGGAGGGTTCATCAGTCTTGATAATGCTTATTTCAGTTCAAATACAAGCACCATGTCTTTCCAATCACCCAAACATTTAAACTTTCCTATTCCAAACAGTGAGATGGATGTTAATCCAAATATGGTGCAGAATGTAGGGTATTAATTTTGTCATATACAAGTCTCATAAGAAACTGTCGCCTTTCAATTCTTTGAGGGGCCTCAGTTTTTTAAAGGTACAACAATGAAAGAAATGAAAGTATTTGCTTTATTAATTTTTTTTCTGTCATGCTCAAAAGCAAACAATACATCAACACCCGATAATCATCCACCAGTTGCATCAATAGTATCAACACTTACAAGCATAAACCCGTTTACTTATGATTTTGTTGTGTCAGCTTCAGATGTTGATGGTGATAAGCTTACATATTTCTGGGACTTTGGTGATGGTGTTGTGAAAGATGGTAATTCAAAAGAATCACATGAATTTGATAACAATAAAACTTACACAGTAAAAGTAAAAGTAAGCGATGGTAATACACAGCCGGTCACTACATCTGTATCCATAAATACATCTTTAGTTGATGTAACATTGGATGGCTCGGTAAAATATCAAACCATGGAAGGTTTTGGAGGCTATGGTTCACAGGATGCTTATTGGAGCAATGAACCATTCACTAGCGCCCGTTTTGTAAATGACCTGATCAATGATTTAGGCCTAACAATCCTGCGTGATGATATTCCTACAGATTTTGAAAATACAAATGATGATAATGATCCTCATTCAACCATACTTGGCAATTTTAAATATGGTTCTTTTACTGACCATATTCAATACCTGAAAGACATGAAGGCTGCTGGTTTAAACAAACTGATTGTAAGTTGCTGGAGCCCTCCTGCATGGATGAAAACCAACAATAACATTAATGGTGAAAAAGCTGATGCGCCTGATTACAATCCAAATCCAACTGCAAAGGATAACCAGTTACGAACTGATATGTATGATGAATTTGCAGAACGATGCTCTGCCTATATCAGGATAGTAAAACAGGAAACAGGTATAGATATATATGCCATCAGTTTGCAAAATGAACCCAGGTTTTCAGAACCTTATGAAAGCTGTGTATATAATGGTGATGCGTTAAGGGACTTGATAAAAGTTGTTGGGAAAAGATTTGCTGATGATGGCATCAAAACAAAAATATTTATGCCTGAAGATATTGGTTATCTCGATGGTGTATCAGGAATGGTGCAACCAACATTGAATGATGATGATGCAAGAAAATATGTAAGTATAATTGCAGTACATGGCTATGCTTTGGATGGGGTAACTGCAAACTCACCTGATGCACAAACCTGGCAAACCATGTATAGTTGGGGTAAGCCATACAACATGCCGCTATGGATGACTGAAACATCCGGATACAGCAATGATATGCAAGGTGCATTGGATCTTGCAAAGGCAATGTACACCGCTATTAAATTTGGTAATGTTTCAGGATGGTTGTTCTGGATACTCAGCCAGCAAAAAATTGATGAGTTTGCATTGATGTCATCAGCAGGAGATAAAAGCAAACGCTATTTCATTTCAAAAAACTTTTATCGTTATGTAAGGCCGGGTGATTACATGATAAAAGCCTCAGCAGATGAACAAACGAATATTTATCCATTAGCATTCAAGAACGATACTGCAAATACTACTTCAATTGTTTTAATAAACGACAATGAAACAGATAAGGCAGTAAAAATTTCCGGTGTTGGTTTGCCTGTGCAATATGAAATATATATTACTTCAGCAGATGATGATTGCAAAGCAAACGGAACGGTTGATG
>CAYNTP010000029.1:0-48895 GCA_964400415.1 uncultured Parafilimonas sp. | reverse complement strand
ATGATTAGTTTAAATTCCATTCGCAGGAATCAGTCAACACTTCATTTTTTTCTTTTGCTTTTACCTCGATTAAATTTTTTCCCTTTTTCAGTGAAACATTTTCCCAAATAATCCTGTCAAGGTTATCTTTATTTCTTGTTCCAAGTGAAGTTCCATTTAAAAACAACTCTGCATTCTGAATGTTGGTAAATACTTTTACTTCCGTAATTGCTTTTGTTCTATCAACATTTCTCCTGTCACTTATATACAACATAGGTTCAGGGTTCCAATTCGCTTTATAGAAATAAAATGCATCTTTTTTTATTTGCCTGTCGTATGTTACCAAACCTTTATCATTGATTCCTGGCTTATCTCCTTCAGTTCTTATGGATGATTGGAAATCAGAAAATACCCAGACATATTTCCCCCAAATAAATGACCGTGCAGATAATTCTTTCCAGTTATTCTCATGAAATAATGTTTGCCATTCTTCAGGATGAAATTTTCCACCAGGATCAGGAGCTGTTATATTCTCAGTATGCTTGAAAGGACTTGCACCTGCACCATATTCACTGACTGCAATTCGTTTGTCAGGTAATTTTGAATGCATCTCATCTGCCCAAGATCCTATTTCAGAAAAATGTCCGCCATACCAACCATAATATTTATTCCAACCTGTTAAATCTGTAATATCATTCATCGGGTCAACATTATAAGAAGTAGCACATGTTGTAAGCCTTGTTGGATCTTCTTTTTTTGCAAGCGTTTCCAACTCTTTGAGAAAAGGTACCGGGTTATCAAAATCATTTTTTAATTCATTGTACAATCCCCAGAAAAAAACAGAAGGATGGTTATAATGCTGCCGTATCATTTCAATAAGCACTTGCTTTGCCTGTTGTTCCATCGGCTCATATTTTACATAACCGGGGCCAGAATATCCTCCCGGCCCGACTAATGGAATTTCAGTCCACAGAACAATACCATCTGTATCACACAAATCATAAATGGGTTCACCATGAGGATAATGTGTGAGACGAAGTGAAGTGGCACCAATCTCCATGATCATCTTCATATCATTTTTGTAATCACTGAAATTTAATGCCGAACCTTTTCCTTCAATATTATCATGCTTACAAAGACCATGAAGATCGAGATGCTTTCCATTAAGATAAAAACCATTGTTAGCATCAACTCTAAAATACCGAAGCCCTAATGGCTGAATCACCTCATCAACAGTGCGCCCATTTTCCAATAAATCAATTGTTACTTTATAGAGATAAGGGTTTTGTTTTCCATTCCATAAAATTGGTTTTTCAATAAATAGTGTCTGTTTTATTTCATCCTTGTTTTGCAACGGCAATTCACTTTCATCCGAAGAAACAATTGTTCCTTTCATATCAGATACATTTACACGAACCCCGATTTTAGATGAAGGATTCTGAAGAGATAATTTTGTTGTAACCTCAATTTCAGCACGTGCTGCAGTTATATTTTTCTGTGTAAGGTAAACACCGGGAGATGCATAATCCAAAGGAGTTATACAATTCTTCCCTGTTACGATCAATTCAACCGGTCTGTGGATACCACCATAAATATTAAAATCACCGGTTAATGGTAAAACATCAGTGCGGTATGCGTTGCTGGCAATAACAGTAATGAGGTTGGTATCTCCAAACGAAAGATATTTTGTGATCTCAAATGCAAATGCAGTATAACCACATTTATGTTCACCAATAAACTTCTGGTTTACAAAAACGTCTGCTACAGAGTTGACCCCTTCAAATCGAAGGAAGAAACGTTTGTCACTATTGGGATTTTCAAAAAGATATTTTTTTTCATAAACTGCTGCTTCACGTTTATACTGCATCGGATCGGAAAGACTTTCTTGTGCATTCCATGTATGTGGTAATGTTACAGGATTCTTTTTTGCTTTGCCTGTGAAATTGTTTGCAAAATACCATGTCCATCCATCATTAAAATTCAACACCTCTCTTACCTGTTCTTTTGATTGTGCATGCAACGTTGCAATTGTTAATGACAAAGAAATAACTACAAACATTTTTATTGTGCTGCGTAAAAAGTTGGTAAGATTACCAGGTTTCATTATTCGAATGTAGAACATAAAGAAAACATCTTATTGCACCGAACCTACTTTCAACTTTACTTCTCCCCAATGCAAATTCCTTTCAATAGGATCATAAGTTTTAGTTTCATAATCACCATAAAAAGCAATTACATGTCCTTTGGGACAATCCGGTGAAATGGCTATAACCGAACTTAAAACAAATCCATCCGGCCACCTTGAATGCAACACCTCATCTTTTATCGTTTCTTCTTCTTTTATCACCCATGGATCTTCGGTGTATAACCTGAGGCGATGGGTTTTACTATATATCATTATTTTCTCTCCCGCTTCTGCAATACCATTTCCATTGCCACTTCCAAAAGTACTGTCTCTCACTATCCGGCCGTCATCAATTTGTACACTATCAAATAAAGGAGCATTATACAAAACAGGAATGACAACATAATCCTCATCCTCTCTAACCTTGTTACCAGTTTCAGATGAAGTGGAAAATTTCATTGAGAACCGGATCTCTGATGGTTCTGCATGTGGGGGTGGTGATTTTTTACTGGTTATTGTAATTGGAATTGTATTAATAATCCTGTTCGTTGGTGTCAATGTAATCGTCAGTTCATTTTTTGAAACCTGGACATCCTTGTCATTGGTAAAAAGTTGTACCGTTATTTTCCTTGTTTGTTTTGGCGGAGCGCCACGATTGAAAAATGAAAAACTAATTTGTTGTGATCCCGGGCTGTGCAACATTGATTTTCCATTATCAATTTCATAACCCACACATACCATTGAAGGCTCATCATCTTCATCATAAATACCAATTGAAACCGGGTCTTTAAATTGTTTGAAAAAAAATGATAAATGCCCTTCTTTATCCACCACCTGTGTAGTTTCAGATAAAATCTTTTTTTGTTTATTATACAAAACGATCTTCATCTTTTTTCCAGGA
The DNA here is from genome assembly GCA_964400415.1 of uncultured Parafilimonas sp. Classification (GTDB taxonomy): domain Bacteria; phylum Bacteroidota; class Bacteroidia; order Chitinophagales; family Chitinophagaceae; genus Parafilimonas. The sequence goes on along the minus strand of CAYNTP010000029.1, from coordinate 45,890 downwards.
ATATATAGAGGCGCAGTTTGCAAACGCAACGAATCAATTTCAATATCAGGGCCTGCGGGCAACCATTTTTTTGCAGATAAATCAAAACCATTCTTATCAACATTCCGGAGATAAATCCATCCGGGTTTATTTTTCGCAGAAGTAACATGATAATCCCACACATCAAAATCAGCATACAAATCAAGATGCGACCAATGATGGGGAGCGATTGGTTTTAATGCAAAGCAGCTATCAAGAAATTGCATCGCTTCTCCAAATACTTTTGTTTCACCGGGTTTGTCTATCATGTGCCCGCCATGAAAACTTTTGTATTGAAGAGGGTATCCCTGCCATTGAGCGCCGGCTCTTACTTCTTCATTCAAATAATGAAGTATATCTTTTTCACCGTTGTATTGCCTGAAATGTATTTGAAAAAGATTGCCGAAAAGATACCGCACTTTGTAAAAAGTTTGATTGTCAGGATAGCCAACAAAAAATTCAGGGCTGCCGGCAAAGCTGACTGCAGCAGTAAACATATCAGGATATTTTCCAGCTAAAAAAAGAGACATAAAACCACCCATACTGAAACCAATCATACCACGATGTTGCCTGTCGGGCAAGGTCCTGTATGTACTATCAATATGGTTAACCAGTTCCGGAAGATAGTCTTTCATTTGGACCTGGAATTTTATATCCTTATGTTCTCCTACATTATATGGCCTTGGTTCAAGCGTATCAATATTTCCATCCCACATCGCCAGGATGAGATGCAATGAATCTACAACACTTTGCAATCCTACATAATTGATCAATGCATTATCATCTTTGAAATATCTTCCACCCCATCCATGAAAAAAGTAAATGACCGGATAACGTTTTTCTGTTTTGTGATAATCATCCGGAAGATATATCCTGTAATATTTATTATGACCAAAAACTTTACTGTAATGAGTGGTATCAATCCATGGTCCGGAAAATTGTGCTTTAATTACAGTACTGAATACAACCAGTAATACAGTTATTACAATTGTACGGTAATGAAATTTTCCGGTTAACATAACTAAACGTTTATAGCAATTTATTGTAACAAACAAAGAATGTTATTTCTATTCTTCTTTATTTGGTAACTACAATATCAGATCCACTGGTGTGATTGATAATTAATACTCCTCCACTTGATAATTTTTGCCATTGCCATCCTTCTGCACCAGATGTTTTTTGTTCTGATATAATTTTTCCATTTACTGAAACTGATTTTGGTTTCTTTTGCATTCTTAATTTTTCAACTGCTGTTTCATCAAAAATTTTATAAGCAATCTGCGAAGGTGAATATTGAATAGATTGAACAGTAGAAGTACTTCCGAGCAGATGATCATTCCCATCAGTTACCCATTCGGGAACAGCCCAAAGCCCCTGCATGAAGTGACGGATATAATCTCCATAACCATCCGAAAACCATGAACCAGTCCATTTAGGCCCAACACGTACTACACCATTTTCATCAGTCATGTAAGATGCCACATTAAAAAAGTTATATGCTTCTTTTTTCCAGTATGGGTCTTTTGAATAATTATACCACAAAGCACAAACAGATGCATAGCGTGCAGTATGGCTACCCATCGGTTCATAACACCATGTTTGCTCTTTAATTGCATCAAGCCCATCTGTCCTGAAAGCAGTTGACACAAAATTGAGGAGGTAGGGTACTGTTTTATTTATATTGGGATCAAGTTCAGGATGCTCAATAAGATAACGTGCAGTTTCCATCGGGCTTACCTGGTTGCGGTTTGATAGACCTGGGTCATTCATGATGTCTTCAAAATACCCACTCCAAACACCAGTTGTAATCGGGCCTGCTTTTGAATATAACCAATTCCATGCAAGTGTCCTGGCTTTATGATATGCATCAACTTTTTGTTCTTGTAGATTTAGCCGGACTTTCAATCGCAACAATTCATCAAAAAGTTTAATCGGTTCAATCACATTCGAACAATAGTCTGAAATAACAATATCTGTTTGCGCATTTACCCTGAATGGCCAGGGAGATTGATTGATTAAAAATTCCTGGATTGAAGTACCTTTAGGTATAACATCTCTTACATTTGCTGCTAATGCATCTGCGCAATGAATTGCAGCAGTTAGATATTTATCTTCCAGTGTTACTTCATAAAATTTGAGATAAGCACATCCCAACTCTCCTACCTTGTCAGGTTCAATACCATGCAAACCTTCACCACGCATATTTTGTTTTACCCATCTTATAGAACCACGATAAACTGTTTCACCAGGGTCGGCGCTTGCATAAGGCACGTTGGCCCAGGGCCAGTCAGCAGGTGTTGTTCCGTTTTCAATCTGGTAATCCAGCATTTTACGGACGATAGAAATATAAGACGTGTCGCCGGAGTAAACCATGTATTCTGCAACGAGGCTTTGAGTCATTCCTGCAAAAATGCATGCCGGATTATTCAACCAGTTGCTGGGTGATTGGCCTTTATCATATTCTGCTTTTCCTATCACATGCGGGCCACTAAAACAACAGGAAAGAAAATATAATGGCATTCCGGTCTTCGGGTCAATCGGCGGAGTATTCTTTATAAACTCTGATGCGAGTTGGGCAACATGAGCAAAAGCGGCCCCGGGTATTTCAGGCATGTACCATGAGGCCACCGCTCCTGTTTGGTCTGATATTTTTTTGTGGCCTGCAATAGAATCTCTATACAGGTCCGATTGCGAAAAAGAATTGTTGCAAATTGAAAAAAACAAAAAAACGGATATAAAAAAATTGCGCATATTCCAGGTTTTAAAAATTAGCAATATTAAAGCGACGAAAATACAAAATAATGTAAACCATAGTATTCTATATTGTTTACATTTTTATAATTTACATTATTCAAACCAAGTACTAAAAAGAGCAATGAAGAAAATTATTATAATCTCCATTTTATTATGTTACCTATTGAATTACTTTTCCTAATACTTCATCTATGCATCCCCTTTTCCAAATAATTTCACAATGAAGACAATATCGAATTATTATCCACATGCTCCATACCTAAGTAAACAATAACATAAACATTTCAAACATATTCCTAAGGTAAGTACACATGAACTTAGAAAAAAAATTTACAAACTAAAGAAGTAAAATAATCAGAATAGAATATTATCACTTATCATAATTTATGACGCTGATATTATAAAAAGCACATGAAAATACAGAACATCCAACCCAACAGGAATAAGAGTATTTTATTCATTTTTTTTATTAAAATATGTAAACAGTGCATTTATTATTCTATACATACATTCAAAAACCAAGGATATTAAAGAAATGAGATAAAAAACATGTTTACAAAAATTTTTTGTTTTGTAAACATAATTAACTTACTTTTGGCATATCACTTATTAAAAAACTTCACGTTTCAGTTTTGGGCAAATATTAAGCTTTACTTAAGTTCATTGTGAAAAACGAAAATTGATTTTAAAAGAGTTTGCAGAGGCAAGTAAAAACATTCCTATATCAAACGTGAACTATGGAGATCTTGAAAAAAAATTGGCATTTTGAAAAAAATCAAAGGTTCGCATAAATAAACAGGACTGATAAAATCGAAAGATAAAAATATGAAAAGTAAAGGAAAGTGGGTAAAGTGAGAGACAGAGACCTGTTAATATTTTATAAATACACAATACTACAAAGAATTGCAATCAGGTATTAAAATTCTCTGAAAAAGTTGGTGAGATGCGACATATAAAAAAATGTTTGTTTTATTTAAAAGGATGAGTTATCCACGATTAAACATCTGAACGATGCAGGATCTGCGAAATTTGGATGCATGAATATTTCAGAACTTATAGATGCAAGAAAAGAGAAAGAGTTCCAACAAAGTTTGATGATTCCCATCCTCGATAATTAGATTATTTAATAGTAAAACGTATCACTATGTGAAGCAATAGATGATCTCAGTAAGCATCAGGATGGCAGAGGCGACTACAATCGGAAATCTAATATTTAAAAAACAATATCAAAATAACCAAATCAAAAAAAATGAAAAGAAAGTTACTACTGTCTCTCTCATTAATTTTATTAATGTGGTTTCAAACACAGGCTCAAGCAGTAAATGCTGTATTTACATCCACAGCCATTACCGTTAATGGTCAATTAAATGAAAGCAGTTGGACGATCAATAACGCAGTTTCTGAAACTGTTGAAGGCTCACCCAATAACACCACCAATTTTGGTGTTCTATGGAACAACAATTACTTATTTATTGGTGCCAAGGTTATTGATGCCAACTTATTTAATGATTCGGGTGACGAATCTCCATGGGATGATGATGCAATCGAAATATTTATTGATGGGAACAATAATAATGGAAGTTATGATGCATCAGATCGTCAGATTATTAAAGTCCAAAATGGTGTAATCTGGTCGCAAAACGGAAATACAACAGGTATTATCCATGCATCATCAGTTATCAGTGGTGGCTATAGCATAGAAGTAGCTATCCCCTGGACTTACCTTGGACTATCGCCTACCAATAATATGACGATAGGCTTTGATATTGCCGCTGATGATGATGACAATGGCTCAGCAAGAGAAAGCCAGAGCGTATGGGCTGGAGATGGTAACAATTGGCAGAGTACTACAAATTTTGGATCACTAACTTTAACAGGAGCAGACACGCAGGCACCAAGTGTTCCAACAAATTTGAGTTCTTCAAACATTACTACTACGTCATTTACACTAAGCTGGACAGCGTCAACAGACAATGTAGCAGTAACAGGTTACGATATTTATCAAGGTTCAACACTGAAGGGTTCATCCGCGACAACGAGTTTCAATGTTACAGGACTCACCTGTAACACAACAAATAGCTATACGGTACGGGCAAAAGATGCTGCCGGTAATCAGTCAGCAGCAAGCGCTGCATTGAATGTTACCACATCGTCTTGCCCACCACCACCAGGTTCAGTAAATGCTGATTTTACATCCACAGCCATTACCGTTAATGGTCAATTAAATGAAAGCAGTTGGACGATCAATAACGCAGTTTCTGAAACTGTTGAAGGCTCACCCAATAACACCACCAATTTTGGTGTTCTATGGAACAACAATTACTTATTTATTGGTGCCAAGGTTATTGATGCCAACTTATTTAATGATTCGGGTGACGAATCTCCATGGGATGATGATGCAATCGAAATATTTATTGATGGGAACAATAATAATGGAAGTTATGATGCATCAGATCGTCAGATTATTAAAGTCCAAAATGGTGTAATCTGGTCGCAAAACGGAAATACAACAGGTATTATCCATGCATCATCAGTTATCAGTGGTGGCTATAGCATAGAAGTAGCTATCCCCTGGACTTACCTTGGACTATCGCCTACCAATAATATGACGATAGGCTTTGATATTGCCGCTGATGATGATGACAATGGCTCAGCAAGAGAAAGCCAGAGCGTATGGGCTGGAGATGGTAACAATTGGCAGAGTACTACAAATTTTGGATCACTAACTTTAACAGGAGCAGACACGCAGGCACCAAGTGTTCCAACAAATTTGAGTTCTTCAAACATTACTACTACGTCATTTACACTAAGCTGGACAGCGTCAACAGACAATGTAGCAGTAACAGGTTACGATATTTATCAAGGTTCAACACTGAAGGGTTCATCCGCGACAACGAGTTTCAATGTAACAGGACTCACCTGTAACACAACAAATAGCTATACAGTGCGGGCAAAAGATGCTGCAGGTAATCAGTCAGCAGCGAGCACTGCATTGAATGTTACCACGTCGTCATGCCCACCACCACCAGGTTCAGTAAATGCTGATTTTACTTCAGCAACAATTACCATAGATGGTCAATTAAATGAGAGCAGTTGGACGATTAATAATGCAGTCACGAAGGTAATTGAAGGAACACCTGATAATACTGTACAGTTCGGCGTAAATTGGAATAATACGTATTTGTTTATAGGTGCAACCGTCATGGATGGTAATTTATTTAATGATTCAGGTGACGAAACTCCCTGGGATGATGATGCGATCGAAATATTTATTGACGGTAACAATAATAAAGGAACCAGTTATGATGGTTTCGATCGTCAGATCATCAGTGTAAACGGAGGAACCTTTTGGATTAATACAGGCGTGGCCACAGGAATTTTACATGCTACCTCAGCAATCAGCGGTGGTTACAGTGTTGAAATGGCCATACCCTGGAGCAACTTGGGGATATCTGTTAGCAACAATACCCAGATAGGTTTTGATATTGGCAATGATGACGACGACAACGGTGGCGCACGTGACCACCAATTGGTATGGTACGGCACCGACCAAAACTGGACTAATACATCAGCGTTTGGTACCTTAACATTAGTTGGCGCTCCTAACGATACTCAGGCACCTACGGCTCCTGCTAATTTAACTGCTTCAAATATTACGCAAACGAGTTGCACACTAACATGGACAGCATCTACAGACAATTTTGGGGTAACTGGTTATGATATTTTTGATGGCTCAACACTCAAAGGTTCTACTACAAGTACTACATTTAATGTTACAGGGTTGACGTGTAATACAAGTCATTCATTCACTGTAAAAGCAAAAGATTTAGCAGGTAATTCATCTGCAGCAAGCAACTCTGCTGCTGTAACTACTTCTAACTGTACGTCAGGAACAATGACTATTGGAGTAAACTTGTGGAACAAGGGGTGGGGTAATGGACCAACAGATTATTTTCTATCCGGTGTTGATTGGAGTACGGCAGTTCCCGGGACCACAAATGTATGGAACCCCGACTTTCTGAGTGACCTTGCCCCCTTTTCCTGTATCAGGTTTATGGATTGGGGCGAAACTAACGGTTCAGTCGTTTCTAACTGGAGTCAGCGTGTTCAGCCAAATGCTGATCAATATACAAGTGATGGCGTAGCTATTGAGTGGATGATTGATTTGTGTAATCGTACAAATAAAAATATGTGGATATGTGTGCCTCACATGGCAGTTTCAGACAATCAGCCAGACAATAATCAATATTCAACAAACCTTGCTACTTTAATAAGAGATAATCTTAATCCTGGATTGAAAGTGTATATAGAATATTCAAATGAAACATGGAATGGAGGATTCGAGCAAGCTCAATACGTTAATGATCATGGAAATGATAACGGTTTGCCAGGAAGTAATGAATATTACAAGGGTGGCGCTTTCAGTATTTGGCAATCCCTTAAGATTTTTAAGGCGTTCCGCGATGTTTTTCAAGGTCAAATGGCAGATAGAGTCGTAAGGGTGTGCTCTTATAGTGGTAATGAGGATATATTCAGACAAGGATATAACAACGTCGCGTACAGCTCATACTGGAATCCGTCAGGTGAAGCTGCCGATTATATTGCTGTTGCTCCTTATGTCGGAAACGGCCTCGATGGAGCAAGTGGATCTATTCAAACAGAATTTCATAATGCAATTAACTCCGTCCGGGATAACTATATAGAGAATGCTATTAGTATATCCAATCAGTTTGGTATCCCATTGATTTGTTACGAAGGCGGGCAACATTTATTGAATAATGCAGGTACATGGTCGAGCAATCCCGATATCTACACAGAGTACCGTTACATGCTCGATCAATGGGCACCTGTGTTTAAAATGTTTAACCAGTACACCCTATATTCTAATTTCACTTCTGGTGGAGCCTGGGGTGCGAAGGAATATGCAGGCCAATCTTTATCTGGTGCTCATAAATATAGGGCGATTGTTGATTGGTTGGCAGCGTCAGGAGAAAACCTGGCTGCTTCTGAAAATTTGGGTTTGCCTCACATTGTGACAATGTATGATACCATTGAAAAAGAATCACCCCTAAGAATATTTCCAAATCCAACAAGTAATATGGTTAAGATAAAATTTGCCAATAACTACAGAGGGCCTGTTAAAATTGGGGTCATTAACACCGCAGGGGCGATAATTAAATCTTTTAACCAAGCAAAATCATCACAATTGTTTGAAGTCGAGGTAAATATATCCGATTTAAAATCTGGATTGTATCTTGTTAAGTTTTGGACTGATAAAATGTATGTTGTTAAATTATTGAAGCAATAGTTTACAGAAATTAATTGAAGATGAAGAAGCCGCCTCAAAGCATAAGGCGGCTTCTTTAATTCCAAATGTGTTCACTGGAACATGAGAAATGCAGCATCTAAGATTGCTCTATACTTTTTTGTATCTCTTTTTTCAGCAGTGACCTATTTTCCTTAAGATTACATTCGTTTTGGATTTTATTTTCCGACAGTTGAGTCAATCCAAATATCAGAATAAGTTGATATTAAATCACAAAATGTAAACGTATATTTTTATTTTTGTTTACAATCTATATTTCTTATCATTCAAAACAGGAACACCAAATAACTATGAAGAAATTAATTATACTTTTCGTATCTCTTCTCTGCATATTGAATTGCTTTGCACAACAAATCACCTATACATTCTCCTTTCCAAACGGGATTCATCATGAAATAAATATCGAATTAGTTGCAACAGGTCTCAAACGCGGGCAGGTAACAGCTCGAATGTCAAGGTCATCTCCGGGCAGGTACGGCACACATGAATTTGGTAAAAACATTTACGATATCAAGGCACGGGACAGCAAGCATCACTTATTGCCATTTAAGAGGATAGATGGCGATATTTTTGGTGTGGTAGAAGAGGATGGATATGTAAAAATAACTTACACTTTGTATGCCAACCATCCTGATGGCACTTATTCCGGAGTAGATGAAGAGGGGGTTCATTTAAATATTCCTTCCGCCTGTTTATTGTTGGAAGGACTGGATACTGTGCCAATAACAGTAAAATTCCTCCTTCCTCAAAACAGCAAATGGAAAATAGCAACACAGTTAGAACCTACCTCTGATCCAAATACATTTGAAGCGCAGGGTTTCCAATATTTAATGGACTCTCCTGTAAAAATCGGTGATATTAGATTTAAAGATTGGAATGAAAAAAATAAAGATGGCAGTCTTATTCATTTTCGGTTAGCAATTGAAACAAGCAGCCCGGATTCTCTTATCAACATCTTTGCTGCTACATTAAAAAGAGTAACGGAAGAGGCAAGCGCTATATTCGGTGAATTTCCACACTATGATTTTAATGAATATACTTTTCTGGCAAGTTACCGGCCTTACATGATTGGCGATGGCATGGAACACCGCAATTCTACCATGATTATGTTCCCCACAAAATTCGACGGGAATAATGACATCAATGTATTTGCGCATGAATTGTTTCATTCATGGAATGTAAAGCGTATCCGACCAAAATCGCTTGAACCTTTCGATTTTACAAAAAGTAATATGAGTGGGGAGTTGTGGTTTGCAGAAGGCTTTACGCATTATTATGGTGAATTAATACAGGAGCGGGCCGGTAATATTTCTACAGAAAAATATGCAGGCTGGCGCCTCGCTGATTATTTGAATACTATATTAAATACGCCGGGTGCACAACGCTTCTCTGCTGTTGAAAATAGTCGCGAGGCTGTGTTTACTGATATCGGAAGCGGGATTAAAGATGTAACAAACAACTATCCGAATATGTTCACTTCGTATTATCAGTATGGGGCATCCATTGCACTTGCGCTGGATATGGAATTACGGTCACGGTTTTCTCTCTCGCTGGATAGTTATATGCATAATGTGTGGTTGGAATTCGGAAAACCTGAAATACCATATACCATCCCTGGGTTGCAACAGGTACTCGGAGAGCTTACAAAAGATAAAGATTTTGCAAAGAATTTTTTTACAAAATATGTGTACGGACATGAGGCATACGATTATCAAAAAGCGCTTGCACAGGCAGGCTTGTTATTACAAAAAAAATATCCCGGGAAAGCCTGGATAGGCAACTTAAATTTCAGTTCAAAAACAAATCTTCAGCTTTCAAAAACCATAGTGAATACACCGCTGTATAAAGCCGGTTTAGATGAAAATGACCAGATTCTTCGTGTTGACTTTATTCCGATTGATTCACTTGCACAACTGGAAGAAATACTTGCCAGGCACAAACCCGGCGATACAATAAAACTTGTTTACAAACACTTTGATACAGTAAAAACAACCGAAGTTGTACTGGAAGAAAATCCCGAGTTGTCAATTGTTTTATTTGAAAACGCAGGTTTAAAAGTTTCTGAAAAAGAATTGAAGTTTCGAAGCGCATGGCTGGGCAGTAAAATCCCTGATGAAAAAAAATAAAGCAGCCTGGAATTTAGTAAAACCCATGTTTCTTGTACAGGACAAGCAAAGGTGCCGGATGATAACTTAGATATTGATAGTTCTGTAATAAACCAATTTACAATACATCCCTAAAAATCAAGCACTGCAGATTCACCACGGGAGATATGTTTAACTAATGCCTCTTCTGCTTTCCTGTAATTTTTTGCTTTTAGTGCAGATAATATTGCCCTGTGTTCCTTATCGGTAAGTTCATAGTCATTCAATGTTTCCTGTGCTTCATTTAATTTTTGATGAAACAGAGGAATATGGCTTGAAAAATATGCATTAAAAAGTTTTTTGTTTCCACTCAACTTAATCAGCATTTCATGAAATTTCATGTCTGCATCACATGCGCCATTGAAATAACCCTGGCTTATCATCCTGGTAAAATCATCGCAGACTTTTTCAAGGCTTTTAATATTTTCAGCAGTAAGTTTTTTATAAGACAAACGAATAGCGCCCAACTCAAGCACTTCTCTCAGTTCCCTTATTTCCTGTACATCATCTTTTGTCAACGCTTTTACATAAAAGCCACCTTTTTCACCCTGCACAACAAGGCTCTCTCCCATTAATCTTGTGAGCGCTTCACGAACTGCCACCCTGCTGACACCAACATTTTTGCTCCAGAAATCTTCTTTCAACCTTAAGCCTGGCTTTAACTGGTTAACCAAAATTTTTCTCCTGATTTCATTATATGCTTTAGCTGCTTGCGAATCTGCTTTCATAACATCGAAAATTGTTTTTTAAATAAAGATAATAAATTGCAATAAAGGTTCACGAACGTCCAATCATTGGCTCAATAAATTCAAGGTCATTATTATTTCCAGGCTTGAGCATTTTAAAATCACATCCTTCATTTGCCTGCAACACTTCAGTTTGATACAACTTAGGATAACCTCTCGCATGCACTGATATTGCAGGTTTCATCATAGCCATTCTTTTCTGCATCTCTTCCTGTGAAATACATATATCCAGTTTCCTGTTTGGAATATCCAATTTTATAAGGTCATTATTTTTTACAATACATAAAGGGCCGCCCACTGCAGCTTCCGGCGCTACATGCAATATCACAGTACCATAACTCGTACCACTCATACGTGCATCACTGATTCGCACCATATCACGGATGCCTTTTTTTTGTAAACTGATTGGTATAGGTATCATGCCCCACTCAGGCATGCCGGGCACACCAACAGGACCAACATTCCGAAGAATCAATACTGCATCCGGATTGAACTCCTGTGCCGGGTCTTCAACTATTGAAAGCATTTCTTTATAATCATCAAAAACAACTGCAGGCCCTGTGTGCACAAACAATTCCGGCGATGCTGCTGAAGGTTTGATAACGGCACCATCAGGCGCTAATGAGCCATGCAGGATGCAAAGAGATGGAGTTGCTTTTACAGGGTTACTACATGACTTAATAATATTTCTGTCAACAGTTTTTTCATGTGCAAGTAATTTTTCAAGTGATAATCCTGTATATGTGATGCATGATAGGTCCAGGCATTTTTTTATCTCCTGCATCACAGCCGGGATGCCACCTGCAGCATCAAAGTCATCAATTAAATATTTACCACAAGGCTGCACATCAGTAATGCATGGAATTTCTTCACCGGCTTTATTAAAACTTTCAGGATAAACAGAAATATTCAAACGGCCTGCCATTGCAGTGATATGTAAAACAGCATTTGTTGAACCGCCCAATGCCATGCATAATTTTATTGCATTTTCAAAAGCATCTTTTGTAAGAATGTGTTGCGGTGTAAGATTTTCATGCACCATGCTTACAATTCGACTGCCTGCTTCTTTGCTCATTGCATATCTTTCTTCACTGTTTACCGGCATCGTACTTAAACCAAGTGGCATTACACCCAACACTTCCAGCAACCCATTCATCGTTGACGCCGAACCCATAGTGTTGCATGCACCAAAACCACAACTAAGGCTTTTAATAATTTCATTCCATTCATCCGGTGTTATATTTCCCAATTTCAACTCATCTGAATATTTCCATAAATCAGTACCACTACCCATGCGTTGGCCTTTAAAAGTTCCAACTTTTTTTGGGCCTGCATTCAGTTGTATAAAAGGCAGGTTTGCACTAATGGCACCCATTGCAAGCCCGGGTACTGTCTTATCGCAACTGCCTAATAATATCACACCATCAACAGGATAAGAGCGGATGCTTTCTTCAACAACCATTGAAAGCAGGTTCCTGTAAAGCATTGCCGTTGGCTTCATTAAATCTTCACCCAATGAAAATGTTGGAAATTCAATTGGAATCCCACCTGCTTCACGGATGCCTTGCTTTACATAGTCAGCTATAATATTCAAACTCATATTACAGCTATTGAATTCAGACCATGTATTCGCAATTCCAATCACAGGTTGCCCTGTATATTTATCCATATCAAACCCCGCTGAACGCAATGATGATTGATGGAGCGCCTGCACTTCTTTATTCTCATTTAAAAACCATTGATGACTTCGCAACCGGGTATTCATTGCTGATAAATTTTAATGAAAAACCATTATACATTATTCATGATTGGCTGAGTTTGCCTGATAGTATTCTTGTATTCAATAACTGTTATCAGTAAAGTGCTTACCAACACCAGCACACCACCTGCAATTGCAATGAGTGAAAGCTTTTCATGTAAAAAAACTGCAGCTATCGGCAATGCAAAAAATGCAATTAAAAAGTTTGACAATGCAACCTGTATTGCTTCTAATTTTTTCAATGCAGTAAAGAAAAGAATCATTGAAAGAAAATTATGAAAGACAGTCAGCAATGTCAGCCCTGTCCATGTCTGGCTGGTGAATTGAGGGATGCGGGAAAATATATCACCTTCATAATAAATAACCATTGGCAAAAGAATGGCAAGCAAAAAAATGTAGGTGTAAAAAAGCATTTCCATTTCAGTAAAATCATCTGCGATTTTTTTACAGATTGTATTATACAATGCACTGCCTGCAACACCTGAAAAAATCAACAGGTTGCCCAGCATATAGTTCCAGCTTGTGTTCAGGTTATGAATATCTTTTAAAGAACAAAAAGTAACACCGATGATTGCAATAGCAAAGCAAAGCCATCGCCCCGGTGTCATTTTTTCTTTCAGAAAAATTACTGCTAATACAGCAGATACAATCGGCAATGTAAGGCTGATGATACCTGCATTGCTGGCTGTAGAAAATTGAGTGCCATAAGTTGTAAGTATCTGTGCAGGAAACTGGCCAATGATTGCCAACAATGCAAAAACCTTCAAATGCTTCCATGTCTTCTTTTTTTTCTTCAGGCCTTTCAATACAAATGGAGCCATGAAAACTGTAGCAATCAGCACCGGTATAAATACAGTACATAAAGCGCCTACCTGGTCCTGCACCAGCTTGATACATAAAAATTGTAATGACCACATAAAATTGCAAGCCAGTAAGGCTGACCAGGACAGCAGTTTTTTATTCATTGCTTCAAATTAAAAAATGAAGTTGGTATAATTTATTTTTTTAAGATTAATTTGATATTTTAAGCATCTTCAAAGATATGGTTAATATTTTTGTAATCAAATATTATTATTTTTGTAAACAAAATTTTCTAATTTTACACAAATCTCTTTATGAAAGAATCTTCATGTCTCCGGTTTAAAGACAAACATGTTTTCATCACAGGTGGTGGCAGGGGAATAGGTAGAGAGATAGCAAAACAGTTTGCAGAAGAAGGTGCAAACCTTTCTGTTGTTGACACGAATCATTCAAACCTGGAAATAACATTGAACATCCTGAATGATACAACAACAGGGGTTCATCATATTTATGAAGCAGATATAACCAACCGTCAACAGATTAAAGAAGTAGTAGATGCAGCAGAGAAAACTGCGCCAATTGATATCCTTATCAATAATGCAGGCATAGCATTCGAAACACCTTTCCTTGAAATAAGCCCTGAAGAATGGGAGAAAGTATTGAATGTAAACCTGACAGGATTTTTTAATGTATCGCAAGCAGTGTGCAGCTATATGGTAAAAAGAAAAAGTGGAATTGTTATCAATATGTCGAGTAAAAACGGGATTGATGGCGAGGCAGGTTATGCGCATTACAATGCTTCAAAAGCTGGAATAATCATGCTGACAAAAACAATGGCTTTGGAATTTGCTCATGTGGGAATAAGAGTGAATGCAGTATGCCCCGGTTATATTGAAACACCTTTATCAAAAGAGATAGACAGTGCGGAATTTACCAAAGATTTTGTTGACCGTTATATACCTATAAACAGACCGGGTGCAGTGGAAGATATAGCTCCTGTTTTTCTCTTCCTGGCAGATAGTAGCAGCAGCTTTATTACAGGCCAGGTTATTATTGTGGATGGCGGGCAACTTGCAGGACAGAAACCAGGGAAATACTTTATTTAAAATATAATATTATAATGAACATTAGTCAGACAGCAACCGGGTTTGAAGCCATCAATAAAGAAGCTGCTCAATATATAGCAGGTGGTGTAGTTTCTTTAAACAGGAAAGTTAATCCGCCTATTGTTTTTAAAAAAGCAAAAGGTTGTAAACTCTTCGATACAAACGACAAGGAGTATATTGATTACCATGCAGGATTTGCACCTTATATTTTAGGCCATAACAATGATGAGGTGAATGATGCAGTTATAAAAGTTATAAAAGATAAACATTCGTTATATGGCACCGGCACCAATGAACTGGAGATTGAGCTTGCAAAAGAATTATGTAACATCATACCATCCCTTGATTTGGTGCAAATGACCAACTCAGGCAGCGAAGCAACAGCACATGCCATCAGGCTTAGCAGGGCATATACCGGCAGGGAAGATATTGTTTTAATGATGGGTGGTTATAATGGATGGCACAATGATGTAGCACGTGCTGTTATGCCTCCGTTTAGTGTGATTGGTGAAAGAAAATCACCTGGTGAATATGCATTTATTTCATCTTCTGCAGGCATACCGGGAGGAGTAAAAAGCAAAATTCATTGCATCAATTTTAATGATATCAGTTCGCTGGAATATGTGTTGCAAAAATACCCGGTGGCATGTGTGCTGACTGAACCTGTGTTGCAAAATGTTGGAGTAGTACTTCCCAACAAAGGATACTTACAAAACATGGTTGACCTGTGTGAACAGTATGGTGCAGTATGTGTCTTTGATGAAGTGAAAACAGGTTTCAGGACTTCATTGTCGGGTTACCAGGGTGTGTGTGGAATTGAACCGCATTTATCAGTTTTTGGAAAAGCAATTGCTAACGGTTACCCTATTGGTGTAATTGGTGGCAAAAAAGAGATTATGTCATTGTTTGATGATAAAGATGCAAACCGCAAGGTGTTAATTGCAGGCACTTATAATGCGCACCCTTTGAACATAGCGGCTGCATTGGCAACGATACACATTTTAAAAAGCCAACCTGTTTATGAGCATATAGATTCTATGTGCAAAATATTGTATGAAGGATGGGAACAAATTTTCGCTGAAAAAGGGAAGCCTGTAGTAGTGTCAAGAAATGTATCAGCATCAGCAGTATATTTCTGCGAAAACCCTCCGAAAGACATGCATGATATTTTGGAAAATCATGATTTTGATTTCGATGTAAAATACCGAAGGCTGCTGATTAAAAATGGTGTTTACCAGATTCCAATTGCCTGCAAACAAAATTCTGTAAGCTATGCTCACACGATTGATGATATTACCAGAACATTGGAAGTAACAAGAAAAGTAGTTCAGCAATTATAATAAAAAACTTTCCCATTATCCGGGATGAAATGAATATGAATTTTATTTCTGTGTATTACCAGGAAAACAATTCAATAAACTCATTTCATTTATCAGAAATTTTTAAACACAGGAAAATGTACCCGGGATTTTTATAAAAATATTTCCGGCTATCAAAAGATTTTTTTTATTATGCAATACTGAATTTGAGTTCATCAATTCATCCTTTTTTATACAATGAAAAACAGGTGATAATTTCATTAAAAAATTTATGATGCTTGAAGTAGTTTATAATGCTGAAAATATTTTAGGTGAAGGGCCTGTATGGGATAAATACAAAAACAGGATTTTATGGGTTGATATTTTAAACCAGGTGATTCATTCATACAACCCGGAAGAAAAAGCATATAAAGAAATTGTTGTTGATGGTTTTATTGGCGCCATCGCAGTTGAATCGGAAGATATCATTATAGCAGCCATAGCAGATTCGGCACAAAGGATAAACATAGCAACTGGTAAAAAAGAAATAATCAAACAATTTGATTTTGATAAAACTGAAATACGTTTTAATGATGGAAAATGTGATGCAAAAGGAAGGTTCTGGATTGGAACTATGTCAATAAATGAGGAAGCCAATAAAGGCAATTTATATTGTCTTGATAAGTCAGCAATCAGTTGTAAAATTTCAAGCGTTGGATGTTCAAATGGCATAGCATGGAGTGCTGATAATAAACGGTTATATTATATTGACAGCTTTACAAAAAGGGTGGATGTTTTTGACTTTGATTTAGATACTGGTAATATTAATAATCAAAGAACCCTTGTTCATTTTTCTGAAACAGATGGCATTCCGGATGGAATGACTATTGATACTGCGGGAATACTTTGGATTGCATTCTGGGATGGATGGAGAGTTGCAGGTTATGATTCATTAACCGGGAAATTAGTACATACAATTAAGATGCCTGTTGCACGCCCCACCTCTTGTGTGTTTGGAGGTAAAGACATGAATTATCTATTTATAACATCAGCACGAACAGGTCTCTCACAGGAAGAACTTTTAAAACAGCCATTTGCAGGTTCGATTTTTAAATATGGCCCGCTTCCAAATAAAGGATTAAGCTAAAAGCTTTTTTCATCAAGGTATAACAAACATTTTGCTGAACAGATAAATAAAGAGGAATAAGTTTTTTTTATAAAAATTCTTAAGACAACAAAAGTTTTGAATTGAAATTACAACGGCTTAACATCAAAGAATAGAAATCGAGGGTTGAGTGAGTGCAGATGATTGTGCAAAGCAACTGGCTTTTCAATATTGAAAATAGAAATATGTAAGTTATATAAACCAAAGTCAACAAGCGTATAAACAAAACCATTGCAAAACCCTGAAAAAAAAGTTTTAACCACCAAGCCTCGAAGGTCGAAGGTTCACAAAATTTTTTTTTATTGATACTTTGAGGCTTTGAGTCTTTGCGGCGATGGAGAAAATGTATCAGGGAAGCTTTCTTACTTTGATAAGATAAAGCTTATCACAAAAACGTTCTTGCTCTTTCAATGATTGCTGCAAGAAACCATTTCAGATAATTCCCAATCCTAAATTTTTCATTCATACGCTCAGTAATTGGAAACCTATACCAACAATTGGTATATTTGATAAAATTTTTTACAATGGCAAAAAACACTTCAATTCTTTTAGGCGATTACTTTGAAAACTTTATCAATCTTCAGATTCAAAGTGGTCGCTTTTCTTCTGCCAGTGAAGTTGTCAGAACTGCTTTAAGACTTTTTGAACAACAGGAAAATTCAAAGAATGAATTAATAAAAGAACTTAAAAAAGGTGAGAAATCCGGTTTTGTTCAAAAATTTGACAGGAAGAAATATATAAAAAACCTTCACGACAAACACCTGGCTAATGAGCTATAAAATCAGTGCCAGGGCATTGAAGGATATTGAAAATATCTGGTTATATACTTTTGAAAAATGGTCTTTGGAACAGGCAGACAGGTATATAAACCTGGTCTTTGATGAGATTGAATATTTAGCAAGCAACCCTGTAACAGGAAAAGACATTAATCACATAAGAAAGGGCTATCGCAGTTCAAAAGTCAAATCGCACATAATTTTTTACAGACTCACCGGAAATAAAAGTGAAGGCATTGAAATTATCAGGGTCTTGCATCAAAGAATGGGTATCGAAAACAGGCTGAGTGAGTGAATATGATTGTGCAGGACAACTGGTTTTTCAATTTTGTATTTTGAAAGATGTGAGTCGTATTAACCAAAGTCATCAAGCCAATAAACAAAACAATTGCATTACCTGGATGAAATCATTTTAACCACTAAGCCACTAAGGCACGAAGGTTCGCAAAGATTTTTATTAGTGATAAATTGAGCATCCTATGTGGCGATTGAGAAAATGTATTAAGTAGTCTTTCTACTTTGATAAGATAATGCCCATTCCTTTTACATTGTGGATTTTTAAATGATTGTTGAACAGAGACATCAGTTTTTTTGCAATCTTCAGTTATAGGTTTGTTTTATTTTTAATTTTAAAATTAATGCTCATATCACGTATTAAAATATCTTTAAGCCAATGCCCTTCCCCCGTATTAAACCCCCATCTATGTTCGTTATAAATCAGCATCAACTTTTAATGTTTGTATCACTGTTTATGTTAATTCATTCCATATAAAACTAAGTTGTATCTTGTTCGCCAGTAAAGCTATTAATTGTGCAATGAAACATTGTGGCCGGCTGTTTATGATGCTTCTCCTCTCCTGCTGTGTTGTGGGTGCATTTGCGCAGTTTCGCAAATACTCCAATGAATTCCTGAATATCGGTACAGGTGCCCGTGGACTTGCAATGGGTGGCGCACAGGTGGCCAGTGCTGAAGATGGCAACGCCGGTTACTGGAACCCCGCAGGCCTCGTGAATGTGATTGACAACCCCAATATTTCTTTCATGCACGCAGAATATTTTGCAGGCATCGGCAAATATGATTATCTATCCACAGCCATCCCTATCGAAAGCAGTTTCCGCACGCTGGGTTTTTCTTTGCTGCGGTTTGGTGTGGATGACATACCCAATACATTATTCCTGGTGGAACCCGATGGATCCATCAACTACAATAATATCCAGAGTTTTTCTTCTGCTGATTATGCTTTCCTTGTTTCTTATGCACAGGTGCTCCAGGATAATGATGCTGCACAGATAAGCTGGGGCGCCAATACAAAAATCATTTACCGCAATGTGGGCCATTTTGCAAAAGCCTGGGGCTTTGGTTTTGATGCAGGTTTTTTATACCGCACATCCACTTTAAGGTTTGGCGTTTCAATAAGGGATATAACAACAACATTCAATGCATGGAGCTTTTCTTTTACTGATGCAGAAAAACAGGTTTTATATTTAACCAACAATGATATCCCTGTAAAATCAACTGAGCTGACTTCACCAAGATTAGTACCTGCTATCGGTTATAATTTTATGATAGCGCCGAAATTACATTTACTTGCTGAAGCAGATTTTGATATCACTTTCGATGGCAAACGTAATACACTCATCAGTTCTAATCCTATAAGTATTGATCCTAAATTTGGTGTGGAAGCAAATATTGCCAATATTGTTTTTGTAAGGGCAGGTGCACAGAATTTTCAGAAAGCGCTGGCTGATGGTGATACATTGAACCAGAAAAAAGTTACCATTTTCCAACCATCAATTGGTGCGGGTTTCAGGGTGGGCAATGTGGCTATTGATTATGCTTACACCAACCTTGCCAATCAAAACAATCCTTTATATACACACGTTTTTTCATTGACAATTGATTTAGGCAAAAGAGAAAAAAAAGAAACACATGGCAAAGGCTCATTTCCTCAACTAGATAAACCGGAAAAAATTAAAAAAGAAAAAGGCAGTTATCCTGTTCCATAAATGAAGAAATATTTTTTGATATTATTTTCTTTCATGGTTTGTTTTAATGCTTTCACCCAACAGTATTATAACGAATGGATAGACTATTCAAAGACATATTATAAATTCAAACTTGCTGCAACAGGTTTGTACCGCATCAATCAAAACATGTTGCCTGCAGCTTTGCAAAATACACCTGCAGAACAATTTCAATTATGGCGCAACGGAAAAGAAATTGCGATATACACCAGCGTTGCAACAGGCACATTACCAGCAAATGGTTATATTGAATTTTATGGTGAGAAGAATGATGGTTTGCCTGATAAGAATTTATATAAAGACCCCAATAACCAACTCTCTGCCGACCTGAGTTTAGAAACAGATACAGCATCTTATTTCCTTACAACAAACACAGGCAGCAATTCAAGAATAAAAGATGATGCTAATAATGTAAGTGGCAACACATTACCAGCAGAACCTTATTTCACTTATCACTACAGGTATGATTTTCAAAACATGATTAATCGTGGCCGCGCTGTGTATTATGGCACGAATGTTTATTCATCCACTTATGATATGGGAGAATGGTGGAGCAGCAATGAAATTCATCCGGGCAGCCCGTTAACCATCAATGCAGGAAATTTATATCCTGCCACTGCAGGTGTCACGCCGGTGTTGAGTGTTGCAGTTGCAGGCAACTCAATTGTAAACGGTTACAACAGGTCAATCACTGTTGCAGTGAATGGCAACACAGTAATCAATAACAATACCATCAACAATATGAATGCCGGTGTATTAACCGGCAATGTCAATTATTCATTACTTACATCATCCAATACATCTTTTACCATTGCTGATGTGAATACACAAACAGATGACCGCATTGTTGCAGGCTTTGTTGATTTAAGTTATTCACGGCAATTTATTTTTGATGGCAGCAACAATTTTGCTTTTTCATTACCTGCAACTACTCAAGGCAATTATTTAAAGATATCCAACTTTGGCAGCACCAATGCGATGTTGTATGATTTAACCAATAAAAAAAGATATGTTGCCAACACGTCAATTACAGGTATCCTTCAATTTGTTTTACCACCTTCTGCATTGGACAGGAACCTGGTGCTGGTGAGTGAAGATGCATCTTCAATAAAACTGGTCAATAGTTTTGTTCAACGGAATTTTATTAATTACACAACCACTTCCAACCAGGGCGATTATCTCATTATCTCAAACAAAATTTTAATTGGCAATGATGCCAATGGACCGGTGCAGCAATATGCAGCATACAGGAGCAGCAATGCAGGTGGTGCATTCAATACAAAGATTTATGATATAGATGAATTGGTAGATCAGTTTGGATATGGCATAAAACAACACCCGCTTTCTGTAAAAAATTTCCTTCGTTTTGCGCGGAACAGTTTTTCTGTTACACCAAAATTTGTTTTCCTCATTGGTAAAGCAGTAACATATGATGAATACAGAATGAACCAATCGTCTGTATTTGCAGACAAGCTCAATCTTGTACCGACTTTCGGATGGCCTGCATCTGATAACCTGTTGGCTTCAAACGACCTGAATCCTTTACCTGCAACACCTATTGGCAGGTTATCAGTAGTAACACCAAACGAAGTATCCACATATCTTTCTAAAGTAAAAGAATATGAAGCGCAACAGGAAGATAACACTCAAACCGTTGCCAATAAGGCGTGGATGAAAAATATAATACATGTTGTTGGCGCAGATGATGCCGGGCTGAATGCTGTATTATCTGCTGACCTGAACAATTATAAAATCATTGCATCAGATACATTGTTTGGCGGTAATGTTTATACATTTAATAAAACCACCAGTTCTTCAGGTTCTACAATCCTTGATGCGTTGATGGAGCAGTTATTCACCAATGGGGTATCGTTGTTAAATTATTTCGGCCATTCATCAGCCAATGTGCTTGATTATAACCTGAACCAACCGGATGATTATAACAATCCGAAAAAATATCCTGTATTCATTGTGAATGGTTGTGATGCTGGTAATATTTATTCATTTGACACCACAAGGTTTACATCATTAAATTCACTTTCTGAATCCTGGGTGCTTGCACCAAACAGGGGCAGCATTGCATATATTGCCAGTACACATTTTGGTGTTGAATCTTACCTTGACACATATAATACCGGTTTTTATAATTCTTTTTCTAAGGGAAATTATGATGAACCATTAGGCCTGAACACAAAAGATGCAGTAGCTTATATACTCGCCAACAATGGCGACTTTACCGGAACATTGCATGCTGAAGAAAATACATTACATGGCGACCCCGCCATAAAAATAAATGCATTTACAAAACCTGATTTTGATATTGAAGCACAGAATGTGATCATTAACCCGACATTTGTTTCTGTTGCAGATAATAATTTTTCGGTTAAATGTTATTTCTACAATTTAGGTAAAGCAACAGGCGATTCAGTTTCTGTTCTCATACAAAGAAAATATCCTGATGGCAGCACTACCACTTTGTTTTCACAAAAAATAAAATCCATCCGTTACATGGATTCGGTGGAAATTACTGTGCCGATAATTGCATCAAGGGATAAGGGGCAGAATACAATTATTGTAACAATAGACAACGATCAACAATATGATGAACTGAGCGAGCTGAACAATACAGTTTCCAAACAATTTTTTATTTATGAAGATGAATTGACGCCGGTTTATCCTTATGATTTTTCAATTGTAAACAAGAGCAATATCAAGTTGTATGCATCAACTGCAAACCCAGTTGTTGCCATGCGCTCTTATGTGATGGAAATGGATACAACAGAATTATTCAACTCATCAATCAAAACAACTCAAACCATCAATTCAGTTGGTGGTGTCATTGAGTTCAATTCAACTATTCCATTTAATGATTCAACTGTTTATTACTGGAGAGTAGCGCCTGTCCCAACAACAGGTGATTATCATTGGAACACTTCCAGTTTTATTTATTTACCCAACACAGGTTTTGGTTATAACCAATCACATTTATACCAACATTTAAAATCAACAGGTGACAGAATTTATATAGATAGTTTCAGCCGCAGGTGGAATTATACCAACATCACTTCCATCATGAATATTTTCAATGCCATATATCCTTATTTTAGTAATGATGCAGATTTCCAGGTGGCAATCAACAATCATACTGTTACAGCATCTGCCTGTTTAGGAAGCTCTGTTATTTTTAATTTATTTGATCCTGTTACATTACAACCTTACTACAACCAGGCTACACCATCAACAACAGGTAGCGGTTCTTATGGTGGATTTATGGGAAGTTATACCGGTAATTGTACAAAGACAGGGAACTATTATAATTTTGAATTTTCATATCTTGATTCAACCAACCGCCGCAAAATGCGTGACTTCATGGATTGGATTCCCAATGGACTTTTAGTGACAGCACGCTTGATTTATAATACACCAACAACTGCTGCTATCTGGAAAACAGATCAGACTGTTTATGGTGCAGGCAATACTTTTTATGATCGTTTAAAACAAAATGGTTTCCAGCAAATAGATTCATTCAGTTTTCCAAGAACATGGATTTTTAATTATGAAAAAAACAATACATCATACACTTCTGAATGGTCATTCACCAAAGGTGTTTCTGATATGATAACTTATAAAAGATATATCAGTTCATCAGATACTTTAGGCTATATCATATCTCCAGCATTTGGCCCTGCCAAAGCATGGCATACAGTGAAGTGGAATGGTTATAGCCTGGATTCAAAAGCTGGTGATAACCCGACTATTGATGTAATAGGTGTTGATACTTTAAATAATGAAACAGTTTTATTCACGCTCAATTCTTCACAACAAAATTTTGATATCAGCAGCGTCAGTGTTTCAAAATATCCTTACTTAAAACTAAGGATGCGTAATGCTGACAGTATTAACCTCACACCATACCAGTTAAGATGGTGGCGTATTTTATATGACCCTGTTCCTGAAGGTGCATTGGCGCCAAACATACTATACAATTTTAAAGATACTGTTGCCATTGGTGAAAATGACAGCCTTGCCATTGCTTTTAAAAATGTGAGTGAAGTGCCATTCAGCGACAGCATCCTTGTGCATTTAACAGTGTATGATGCCAACAATGTTGCCAGCATTATACCAATGAAAAAATTAAAAGCATTGAATGCGGGAGACACTGCAGTCATTACAACAAGTATTGCCACTTCCAGTCTTGCAGGTTTAAATAATTTATACCTTGATGTCAATCCGGATAATGCGCAACCTGAACAAACACATTTCAACAATTTCATGTACAGGAATTTTTCTGTCAATGCAGATAATTATAAACCAACTTTAGATGTAACATTTGATGGCATCCATATTTTAAACAATGATATTGTTGCAGCAAAACCGCATATCGTTATTAAATTAAAAGATGAAAGTGGTTATTTGTTATTGGACGATACTTCACTAGTTACAGTACAGTTACAATACCCGAGTGGTACGTTAAGGCAGTTTTATTTTAATTCTGATACATTATTATTTACAGCAGCAACTGCATCCAATAATAATGTTGCAACTGTTGACTTCACACCATTCTT
The DNA here is from genome assembly GCA_964400415.1 of uncultured Parafilimonas sp. Taxonomy (GTDB): domain Bacteria; phylum Bacteroidota; class Bacteroidia; order Chitinophagales; family Chitinophagaceae; genus Parafilimonas. Next base: position 21,407 of record CAYNTP010000029.1, on the reverse strand, counting down.
AACTGATGATGGCACATACCAGTTAATCGTTCATGGTAAAGACAAAACAGGTAATACAGCGGGCAATGTTGATTATATGGTTTCTTTTGAAGTGTATAACAAACCGATGATTACAAATATGTTTAACTACCCTAATCCATTTACAACATCCACTGCATTTGTATTTACAATTACAGGAAGTGAAGTGCCGCAAAATTTACGCATACAAATTTTAACCATCACTGGTAAGATTGTAAAAGAAATAACCAAAGAAGAATTGGGGCCATCATTACATATAGGCAGGAACATTACAGATTATAAATGGGATGGTACTGATGAGTATGGCCAAAAACTGGCGAATGGTGTTTATCTATATCGTGTAATTACCAATTTAAACGGAAAGGCGTTGGATAAATTCCCGACATACGGACAGGATGGTAATGAAGTGAACACAGATAAATATTTCAATAAAGGTTATGGCAAAATGTACCTGATGAGATGATGTAGTTACATTTTATCAGCTAGCAAAGCAAGATAAACTATTGGCAAATAAATATAACTGCTAAACATCACCCGCCTTGCAGCAGCGGGGTTCATTTCAATATACAACCTGATACATTGTATCAATAAAAATAAGTTTGCTGCAAGTACAATCCATAAACTGATAGAGCCTGTGATATTATAATAATAAGGCAATACACCGACAGGTATCAAAACAATGCAATATAAAATACTTTGCAGCGCACTGAATTTAGTTGGGCCTTCATCAGAAGGTAATAATTTAAAACCTGCTTTTGCATAGTCTTTAAAAGCAAGCCAGGCAATAGCCCAGAAATGCGGGAACTGCCACAAAAACTGGATTCCAAACAATGACCATCCAGCTGCATTGGAATATTTTTCATCACCAACATTTATTACCCCCAAAGGACTGATGATACCGGTAGCAGCCACCCAACCAATCAGGCAAGGCAATGCACCCGGGAAAGCGCCAACAAGTACAGCGATAGAACTTACTTTTTTTAATGGAGTATAAACCCATGCATATAAAAAAATACTGAATGCAGATAATAAAGCCGAAGCAGGATTGAAAAAAATATACATCAGTAAAATACCAACTATCCCGGCAATACTTGCAAATGTGTAAGCTTCATTCGGGCTCATCCTGCCACTGGCAACAGGTCTTTTTGCAGTGCGCATCATCATTGCATCGGTTTCTTTTTCTGATGCCTGGTTAATAGCATTGGCACAACCGGTAATTAATAGACCCGCCACAAACAGGAGGATAATATACATCCAGTTATATTCAACAATATTGGGGGCAATCAGGTAACATAAAACACAGGTAAAAACTACGGTGAAGCTAAGGGTGAACTTCGTTAACAGAAAGTAGTCTTTGATTTTTGTTGCCAGGCTAAAAGAAGATTGTTCGCTATTTACTATCACGACGCAAATGTCAATTAAAAAAAATGTCCCGAAAAATTATCCGGGACAAATTATATAAATTATAAAAGTTATTTAGTGCGATGATTCATCACTACCGACAGGAACATTCTGCGGGATGAATTCACGTCCATCTTTACCATAATCATAAGGCCAACGATAAACTTCAGGCACTTCACCAGGCCAGTTACCATGTCCAGGATTAATTGGAGTTGTCCATTCCAGTGTGTTAGATTCCCATGGATTTGGATTGGTAACTTTTCTACCCTTAAATATTGAATAGAAGAAGTTAAACAAGAACAACAACTGTACAACAAAAGAAATGATGGCAACAATACTAATCATCCTGTTTAAATCAGTAAACTGGTTAAAGCTTATCCAGGTAGAATAATCATAATAACGGCGTGGCATACCTGCAAGGCCTTCATAGTGCATAGGCCAGAATATCAGGTAAGCTGCTATTAATGTTATCCAGAAATGGATATAACCAAGAGTATTGTTCATGTAACGGCCATACATTTTTGGGAACCAATGATAGATACCTGCAAACATACCAAACATAGATGCAACACCCATTACAAGGTGGAAGTGTGCAATTACGAAATATGTGTCATGCAAGTGGATATCGAGAGCTGAATTACCCACCCAGATACCGGTTAAACCACCTGATATAAACATACTCACAAAGCCGATGGCAAAAAGCATTGCCGGGGTAAAACGGATACTACCTCGCCACAAAGTGGTAAGCCAGTTAAATACTTTAATTGCCGATGGCACTGCAATCAACAAAGTCAATAACACAAATATTGAACCTAAGAAAGGATTCATACCAGTAACAAACATGTGGTGTGCCCATACCAGGAATGAAAGCGATGCGATAGTAAAGAATGAGCCCACCATTGCTGTGTATCCGAAGATAGGCTTCCTTGAGTTGGTAGAAACTATTTCTGAAACGATACCCATTGCTGGCAATGCAATGATATATACTTCAGGGTGGCCAAGGAACCAGAACAAGTGCTGGAACAGAATCGCATTACCGCCTTCATTAGGCAGAGCTGTATTAGTAGTACTGATGAAAATATCAGACAAGTAAAAACTTGTTCCAAAATTGCGGTCAAATATCAATAGTATAAATCCTGATAATAATACAGGGAATGATAACACACCTAATATCGCTGTAAAAAATAAACCCCATATAGTTAAAGGCAATCTTGTCATGCTCATTCCTTTGGTACGCATATTCAGGATGGTAACAATATAGTTCAATCCACCGAGTAGAGATGAAACTACAAACACAGCCATTGCTATTAACCAAAGGTCCATGCCATGTTGAGAACCAGGAGATGCATCATGCAAAGCACTTAAAGGAGGATACGCTGTCCAACCACCGCTGAAAGGCCCCGTTGAAACAAATATGCTTGAGAACATAATAACACTGGCTAAGAAGAAAAACCAGTAGCTCAGCATATTTAAAAATGGTGATGCCATATCCCTTGCACCAACCTGCAGAGGCACGAGTAAGTTTGCAAAAGTTCCGCTAAGGCCTGCAGTTAATACAAAAAATATCAATACAGTTCCGTGAGTTGTAACAAGGGCATAATAAGCTTCAGGGGTTAAATGTCCATTCTGGAACCACCATTTACCCATAAGGTCGCCAAGAAAATCAAAAGACTGATCAGGGAAACCTAATTGAAGACGAAATAACACTGACATAAAACCACCAATCACAGCCCAAATCATCCCTGTAATCAGGAACTGTTTAGAGATCATTTTATGATCCTGGCTAAATACATATTTGGTGATAAAAGTTTCATGATGATGATGATGTCCATTTTCTTCATGATGTTGCACTTCCACTGGAATATTCACACTGGTATCTGTGTGCATTGCGGCTTCGTTACTCATAGAAATTCGATTAATAGTCTATTTAAAAAACAACCTATGGTCAGGATGTTGATCTGTTTACATTTTTGTTTTTGTAGTATCTGCTGGTACAGCGGTTTTATTTGCAGGGTCCTTATCAGGAAAAGCTGCATAATAATTCGGCTTTTGCTGTGCCATCCAGATATCAAATTCTTCCTGTGTTACCACCTTAATAATTCCTTTCATTGAATAATGGCCGTTACCACACATCTGGTCACAACTGATTTCATAATCAAAATCAGGGTTACCCATTTTTTCTTTCATTTCCTGTGTGGTAAACTTTGGTGTAAACCACAATGAAGTAGGTGTACCTGGAACAGCATCCTGTTTTAAACGGAACTGGCTTAAACCAACATCATGAATAACATCTCTTGAAAAGATGCGGAGGTTTACCGGTTTATTTACTACACAATACATGGTGGCATTGGAAATGACATCATCATAATTCTTGCTGTCTTTCCAATCCTGGCCTAAAGGATTATTGTTGGCATCATCAATCAGTTTGTAATATTTTTTCCCGAAAGTCTGGTCATAACCCGGGTAACGGAAAATCCAACCAAATTGTTTGCCCGTTACTTCAATCTGCATTGCATTTTTTGGTGCAGGGCCAGTAAAAGCAAACCAGTTTTTTAACCCGAAAATAATCAATGCTGTCAGTGCCAGTGCTGGTACTACAGTCCATATTAATTCCAGTTTATTGTTATGTGGAAAATAATAGGCTTTGCGTTTATCACTTTCCTGGTACCTGAAACTAAACCAGAATAAAAGTATTTGTGTAATGAAGAATACAACACCTGTTATGATAATGGTTAACCATAACATTGAATCTACTTTTTCACCCTGTACACTGGCTGCTTCATGCGGCAACAATGTTTTAGGATAAAGCGCTTCATTGCAATAGTAAACGCCAATTAACCCGGCAATTAAAAAAGCAATCATCAGGAAACCATTGACTTTATTCTGTTCTTTCCTGCTTTTTTCTTCGCCCCTTATAACCGATACATACTCGCTTGCTTTAGCTATTTGAAAAATAATCAAAAAGACTAAAACTATTACTGCTATTGTGAAAAACATTGACATGGTTCAACTACTTAATTCAGTTTAAAACTATTCTATTTATTATGTATGATGCGCTATACTTTCTTTCAGGAATGGATCAAATTCGGCAACCAGGGGTTTCTTCGCAAGTGCTTTACCAGTAAAATGGATCATTAAACCGATGAATAAAGAAGCAATCCCAAAATCCAGCCATGTTAATGTTGCATCTCCTTTACGAATACTTCCCATTATTAATTGATAAAAATCTATCCAGTGTCCAAAGATAATAAGTACTGCCGTAAATGTCATCCATGTATAATTCCTTTTTACAGACCTCTTCATGAGAATCAGGAATGGACAAACGAAGTTGATGATGAGGTTCATAAAGAATACTCCTTTATAAGCACCTTGTACCCTGTGTTTGAAATAAATTGTTTCTTCAGGAATATTTCCATACCATATCAGCATATACTGATCAAACCATAAATATGTCCAGAAAATGGAGAATGCAAAAATGAAAATACCAAGATTGTGTAAATGTTCCTGATTGGCATAAGGCATGTAACCTTTATTCTTAAGGTAAATAAACCAAATAGCAATAAGGCTCATTCCTGCAACAAATACACTACCAAAAATATACCAGCTGTACAATGTACTGTACCAATGAGGGTCAAGGCTCATCATCCAAAACCATGGTGTAGTAGAACCAACTGTAAGTGTAAACCAAACAATAAATAAGCCTGATGTAACAGTGTTTTTCCAGACAAACCTTTTGCCTTCATTAAAATCCATCGGCGCTTCATCGGTTTGATCACTGAGTTTACGCATTCTCCTTCCAAGCACACTCCATATTCCAATTGTCAAAATTGTCCAGATCATAAAGAAACCCGGATTCAAAAATCCACTCTTCCCCTTAAGAATAGGATCTTTAGCAACTGCATCCTTATCTAACCAATGATAAATACTATGTGTATGATCTATTGCAATAATGTAAATAAAAATTACTAAGGTAATTATTCCAAAAACAGGTACTAATGTAGATATTGCCTCAGGTATCCTTTTGATAACAATATGCCAGCCTCCCATAGCCAATGTTGTGGCACAAAGGAAGAACATGCTGATATTACAAATCATCAACCAATAGACGCTATTGTACATTAAGGTTCCAATAAAAACTGCTTTATCCTCTTCATTATGGCTAACACCTTTTGTGATCAATCCAAGAATGAAAGTAATAATACCAATGGCTATTAAAACCATTGACCAGGTTTTCATTTTAGAAGAAACTTCAAACTGCTCTTTTACTGGTGTCATTGTATTTATTTTATATATCTATCTACTTTTTAGTTGTTGAACTATCTGCAGTAAGCATTGCAGATGGATTTTTCTTTGCAAGATCTGCCATTTGTTTTGACTTAATATATGCAATTATTTCCCAACGCTGCTGCCTTGTTAACTGTGATTCATAAGAACCCATCAGGTTTTTACCATAAGTAACAGAATAGAACATCTGGCCTTCTGGCATTTCTTCATATTTTACATCACCTACTAAAGTAGCCGGTTTAGCTGCAAAAGGCCCATTTCCATCTTTATATAATGGGCCATTGCCATCCATTTTAGGGCCATGGCAAATCCCACAATAAATAAGATAGAGCCGTTCAGCTTCGAGGCTTTGTTTAGAATCTAATTTTACAATCGGACTCTTGACTGCTCTTGATGCAATATAATTGGTAGTATCGCCAGGAGCATCTTTTGCTAAAGGAAAAGGCATGTCTTCACCCCTGGCAATAGTTCCAGCAACAGGCATGTGATTATAAAATATTTTATGTCCCAGTTCATGTACATCTGAAGTGAATTGATTGGAATCAAGCTGTGCATAAGTTTCATAAGCACGGCTATAAAACATATCAGGCATATATACCCAACCTGGACTCCGATCTACACTACTGCATCCGGCAATTATTGAACCTGCGGCAATACAAATTATGATCAGTCTTATTTTCATCTTACAATATTTAAACTACAGGTTTGCTATCTTTTAATAAAACTTGTTCCTTATCATAAGTTCCAATCCACCAGTTAGCTTCAGCATCCTGTACGTTAACTTCAGAAGCACCAGCATTGGACAGGAAAGATTTCAAATCCTCAACATTTGTTTTTGATGTACATTCTATCACCATCACAAACTTATCATCAGTAGCCCTGGGATGAAAATGATGTTTTTTTACAAATGGAGCTAACTGGCACAGGTAACAAAAAGTAATCATCATACCTACTGCAGAAAGTAATACAGTAGCTTCAAAAGTGATAGGAATAAAAGCAGGAAATGGAAAATGAGGTTTACCACCAATATTCAACGGCCAGTCACTTACAAAAACCCAACTCATACCACCCAAAGCAATAGATGTACCTGATAAACCATAAATAAAACCAGCAGTGTGCAGACTTGTTTCGCGAAGACCGATTGCTTTATCAAGGCCATGAACTGCATAAGGTGTATAAACATCATGGATTTTATATCCTGCCAGTCTGACTTTTTTAACTGCAGGGAATAAAACATTTTCATCATCAAAACAACCAACTACAAATTTCTTTTTTGCCATACAAAATGAGCCTTTAATAATTAAACTTTCAATTCATATTAATGTGCAGTTGCATGTGCAAATGCTTCAACAGTATCTTCTTCCAATTTATCCATTTTATCCTTATAGCTTTCTCCTGAAACTTTCAATATCTGCTTAATTTCTGCAATAGCAATTACAGGGAAATATTTAGAGAAAAGGAAATAACAGGTAAAGAACAATCCAAAAGTACCTACATAGAAACCTATTTCCCAAATTGAAGGACTATAATAATAGGGCCATGAAGATGGGAGATAATCTCTGTAAATTGAAGTCACAATAATTACAAAACGTTCAAACCACATACCAATATTAACAATAATACTCAGGAACATGGTTACCCATAAATTGCGACGCATTTTCCTAAACCAGAATATTTGTGGAGCAGCTACATTACAAAACATCATACCAAAATAAGACCAGCCATATGAGCTATAAAAGTTTGCTCTGGTATAAAAGAAGGCATAAGCTTCATATTGGTTTTGGCTATAATAAGCAATAAACAATTCGGTAAGATAAGCACAACCTACTATTGAGCCGGTGAGTACAATTACTTTATTCATTGCCTCAATGTGCCCCAGTGTGATATATGCCTGCAATCCTAAAATCTTTCTTGTTATCAACAACAAAGTTTGCACCATTGCAAATCCGGAGAAGATGGCACCTGCAACAAAGTAGGGCGGGAAAATAGTAGTATGCCAACCTGGTATCACTGAAGTAGCGAAGTCGAAAGATACTATTGTGTGAACTGAAAGTACCAGAGGTGTCGCCAAACCAGCAAGAACTAACGCTAATGATTCAAGTCTTTGCCAATGTTTGGTTGAACCAGTCCAACCAAATGCAACGATTCCATAAGAGAATTTCCGGAACTTAGTTTTAGCACGGTCTCTGATGGTTGCAAAATCAGGTATCAAACCTGAATACCAGAATAGTAGAGATACGGTAAAATATGTTGAGATTGCGAATACGTCCCACATCAATGGTGAAGCAAAGTTAGGCCATACAGGGCCACGTGTATTTGGATAAGGCAAAACGAAGAAACCGTTCCATACACGACCCATATGCCAGATTGGGAACTGGCCGGCACACATAACAGCAAAAATCGTCATCGCTTCTGCAGCACGGTTTACACCGTTACGCCATGTTTGCCTGAATAATAAAAGGATAGCAGAAATCAATGTACCTGCGTGACCAATACCAATCCACCAAACGAAGTTGGTGATATCCCAACCCCAACCTACGGTATGGTTCACATTCCATTGACCGATACCATAAGCAACTTCACGATATACACTATAAATTCCAAAAAGCAACAATGCAACGGAAATATAAAAACCAACATACCAAAGTTTACCGGGCTTTGCCTCAATAGGACGGCAAATATCTTCGGTAACATCATGGTAAGTCTTGTCTCCGTCAATCAGTGGCTCCCGAAGCTGCGATTCGTATCTTAATAATGACATACCTTTTGTATTTTTTCCTTGTCGTATTATTTGGCAGGTATATTTTAAATATACCAGTTATTGTAACCTAAAATTTTTTAGAACTGTTCTTCAAACCTTATCTATTATTACAAAAAATTCTTTTGCAATAATCCCGTTTCATTATCCTTCATCATGAATTACCGGTGCTTCTTCATCCCTGTTTCTCACTTTGGCCAGGTAATTTACATTGGGTAAAACGTGTAATTGTTCAAGTGAATGGAATAACCTCAATTTATTATTCACACGCATCTGTGAAATTGCACTGTTTTTATCATTTGCATTTCCAAATACAATTGCATTTGTTGGGCAAGCCTGCTGGCATGCTGTCTGTACATCGGGTGTATTGTCAATTGAAACAGCGCCTGTATTTAATGGCCTGCTTGCTTTTTTTGCATTCAGTTTGCCTTCCTGGCAACGTTGAACACAGAAGCTACATTTTTCCATCACACCACGTGCCCTCACCACAACATCAGGGTTCAATACCATTCTGGTAAGATCTTCATTCATCACATGCACTGCAGGATCAAGATGACCAACACCACTGAAATTCTGGTTGTCAGGGAAACTATCTGCACCATTATAATCAGCCCAGTTAAAACGGCGTACTTTATATGGACAGTTGTTTGCACAATATTTTGTACCGATACAACGGTTATATGCCATTTGGTTGATGCCTTCGCTACTATGGTTGGTTGCACTTACCGGGCATACGTTTTCGCAAGGCGCATTATCACAATGCTGGCACATTAAAGGCTGGAATACAACCTGCGGATTGTTCATATCACCACTGTAATAGCGGTCTATCCTCAACCAGTGCATATCATGGAAGCGCTGCACTTCGCTCTTTCCAACAATCGGAACGTTATTTTCAAGATGGCAAGCCACAACGCATGCACCACAACCAACACAACTGTTTAAATCAACACTCATGCCCCAGTGGATACCTGGCTTATCATAATAAGGATAAATGGTACCCTGTTTTTCATAATTTTCAAGTCCACCATAAGGAGCAGTTTCCTTTTCTCTGTCGTTTAAAATTTCTTCAGGATCTTTTTTGAAATCTGCAAGGGTAAGTTCTTTCATCACTTCTACCCTGTCACCCATTGGTGTGTTATAAATATTATGAACCTGTATCTGGGCAACATCATATTTCTCACCGGTTTTTTCAACTGTTACTGACGGGATATTAAAGTTTACAGATGTACCATCAAAAGAAACATATTTAAATACATCCTGGCCAACACCTTCAGATACCTTACCCAATTTTGGAGTACGGCCATAACCAACAGCAATACCTACAACATTTGGATGAACACCAGGTATTATTAATATTGGTAATGATATAGAGCCCTTACCATTGATAGTCACTTTCACTACATCTTTTGCAGGATATATTTCATATTTATCAGCCTCTGCATTATCATTTAAATTGATATCGAGAAGGCTTTTCGCCATTGCTGGAGAAATAATTACATAGTTATCCCATGTTGCCCTTGATATCGGATCAGGTAATTCCTGTAACCATGGATTTGAAGATCCTTCACCAACACCTATACCAACTTTTTTATAAAGAACAAGTTCAATGTTTCCACCTTTTGCCCCACTTCCTACTGCGGCAATTGCACTATCAAGGCTACCTTCATTGAAACTACCAGCAACACCAGAACTTACCGGGGTAGCTGTTTTCACTGAATCTGAAACCGGGGCGGCAGTGCTTGTAGTAGTGGTTATTTTACCAACAACACCAGCCTGCAATGTTCTTTCATACGCATCATCACTACCCAGCTTGGTAGTCCAGTAGTTTTTAAAATAAGTATGATAATCTATTGTTGCACCAGACCATTTCAATAAACTATCCTGCCATTGACGGGTTTTAAATAATGGGTTTATTGTAGGTTGCATTAAAGAAACAAATCCTGATCTTGGTTCTGCATCACCCCAACTTTCGAGGTAATGATGATCAGGAATTACATATTTACAAAGTTGTGTTGTCTCATCATTTTTTGAATTGAATGATACTGCAACTTTTACTTTTTTCAAAGCATCAGCAAAGCCTTTTGAATCATACCAGGTATAAGCAGGATTTGCACCAAGGTTAATTAAAGCGCCCACTTTACCTGAATTCATATCATTTATCAATGCAGAAAAATCTGCATCAATACCTGATTTGCTTTTATTGATGGTTGACCAATCAACTGTATTACCACCAGCACCAATTGCATTGTTGATAGAGTTTACAATCAATTGGATATTTTTATCATTGCTACCACATACTACAAGAGCAGCGCCTTTTGCAGCATTCAGGTCTTTTGCAGCTTTTGCAATCCCTGCTTTTAATACAGGGTCACTGATTGTTGAAGATCCTTTACCGGTTAATGCATTTAATAAAGCAAGAGCAATAGCACCTGTATCAGAAGGTTTGTGGATATATCTTTCATCTGCATTAGAACCAGTTAAACTGAGTATAGACTCAAACTGGTAATGCTTGCTCATTGTAGGATTATCCTCATTAATTTTTCTACCTTTTGTATATTGATAAGCATATTCAACAGGGCTTATCCATGTTCCAAGAAAGTCTGCTCCAAGGCTAACAATAACTTTTGCATTTTCGAACCTATATGAAGGAATAGCTTTTCTGCCATAAGATGCTTCATTGGCAAGCATGATACCTGTATAAGAATCTCCATCATACATCACGTGCCTGCTACCAGGATATTTTGCCAAAAATTGATTGATTACTTCAAGGCCGGAAGGAGAATTGATAGTACTCGTAAGTAATACAACAGGTGCACCGCCTAAAGAACCTAAAGCATCACCGATTGCTTTATCTATGTATTCAAAAGTTACTTCTTTGGCATCTATTGTCGGGAATTTCAATCTTGCAGTATCATATAAACTTAATACTGAAGCCTGCACTTTAGCTGAAGTACCACCATTGGTAACTGGTGACAAAATATTGCCTTCAACTTTTATCGGCCTACCATCTCTCACTTTTGCCAAAACACTTATTGCTTCCCCATCCTGTACATAAGTAGTGGCATAATATTCTGCCATACCCGGAACAATATCTTCCGGTTTATTGGCAAATGGAATACTTTTTCTGACAGGCGTTTCGCAGCTTGCGGCTATTAGTGCGGCGGTTGTGCTGAAGCCGAGATACTTCAGAAAATCCCTTCGTTGAGTTGGGGCTTTCAACAATTTCCCGGAAAGCTCAAAGGGTAATTCTTCACGAAACTCATCTGCAGCGGCCTTTTTAGAAGCTTCGCTATCAGTTAACTCACCAAAATTTTGCCAATACTTTTTCTCCATAATATAATGTTCGTAATCCTTATACTATCTTAATAATGACATTTCTGACATTCAGTACCACCAATATCTTTCACAGTTACACTATCCATCTTGTGGTTCTTAATATCTTCCTTGTATTTTTCATACATACTATAAAAACCATTGTTATCAAACTGAACTTTTGTTGTACGGTGACAGTTGATACACCAGCCCATACTCAATGGTGCAAACTGGAACATTTCATTGTAATCAGTTACATCACCATGACAGGTCTGGCATTGAACCCTTCCTGCATTCACGTGTTGTGCATGGCTGAAAAATACATGATCAGGCAGGTTGTGGATGCGCACCCATTCTATTGGTGTTGCTTTACTTGCATCCCATGGTTTACCTGGTTCATAGCCTGCATACTTATACAACTTTTGTATTTCAGCAGTACCATTCACTTCGTTACCATCTGCATCAATTAATTTAGGTCCTTTGTAATCTGTAATCGCCATATGGCAATTCATACAAATATTTACAGAAGGTATAGTTGCTTGTTTGCCCTGGTAAACTCCAATATGGCAATACTGGCAGTTGATCTGGTTGATACCAGGATGCACTTTGTGTGAAAAGAAGATGGGTTGTTTGGGTTCATATTTTTCCTGGTGGTCAATGCTCACAGCGCCTTCAGTTATCCAGTAACCACCAATCAGGAATAAAACAAGTGTAAATAAAGTAATGTAACTTTTATTTCTCCAGAATGGAATTGGCTCCATTGCAGGAACACCTGCCTTATCATCTGCCATCTTTCTCAGGTTGGCATTTATATATAATAAGGTGAAGGCGACAATTGCAAGTATTATTGTAAGGATACCAAATAACAGTGATTGATCACTACTGGTACTTTCTGCAGCAGCTGCTGTTGTGTTAGCAGCTGGTGCTGCAGCTTCGGCAGCAGCTTTTTTCACATAATCAAGAACTGCATCAATATCTTTATCACTCAACTGCGGAAATGCAGTCATCACTATTCCATAATCTTTATGGAGATCCTGGGTGTATTTATCATTCTTCATGTAACCCGCAGGATTATGCACCCACTCATAAATCTTGTCCCTGCTTGGCCAACGGTCTTCAACACCTGCTAAAGCAGGGCCTGTTAGTTTTTTGTTGACTGCATGGCATGAAGCACAATTGGCAGTAAATATTGCTTTACCATCTTGTGCAAATGATGCAACCGAAAACAGGAAACCGGTTATTAAAAAAATTGACTTAACTGTAGTAGCTGAGGTAATTACTCGTCTTAGTTTAAACATATCACAAATCTGGTTGTTGCGATGTTGGGAAATTCTTCGACAGCGGCAAAAATATGACAGGATGCTGACAATACACATATCATTAATAAATTTTTTTTAACAAATATGTTTACGTATGTTATGCGCTTTCAATACACTTACTTTGCAGCCACTCATGACAACAGCAAACGCAAGCCACATCGCTATCTTCGCTTCTGGTACTGGTAGTAACACAGCAAACATCATACATTACTTTTCTCATCATACATCAATAAAAATTGCATTAATAATTTGCAATAACCCATCAGCAAGAGTTTTAAAAATTGCAAAAGACAATAATGTCCCTTATTTAATTATTGAAAAAGAAAAATTTTTTAAGGGCGATGCTTATGTTCCGGAACTGATAAATGCTAATATCAATTTCATTGTTCTTGCAGGATTTTTATGGAAAATACCAAAGGCAATAATTAATCATTTCCCTTATAAAATTATCAACATCCATCCTGCATTATTACCCAAATATGGTGGCAAAGGAATGTATGGCCATCATGTTCACGATGCAGTTATTGCAGCTAATGAAACTGAAAGTGGTATTACAATTCATTTTGTAGATGAGATATATGATAATGGCAGGACAATCATCCAGGTAAAATGCCCTGTGTTTAAAAATGATACTGCTGAAACTTTGGCTCAAAGAATACACGAACTGGAATACAAATATTTTCCAAAAGCAATAGAAGATATAATTGATAAAAAGATAGGCTGACCTGCTGCAATTATTTTTTTAATGATTAATATAATGCATAACTTTTGTTTGATTACATATCTATACATTTGCAGCTTTTAAAAAAACAATACATAATGCCGTGATGGCATAAAAGATAAAAATTGTATTATGAAAAAAATCAGCGCCATCTTATTCCTAGCAACAGTATTATTTATTTCCTGTTCAAAGAATAATGATACCAGCAACCAAAACTGTTCACCTGTTTCAGTATCAGTACCTTCTTCTGAAATTGATAGTCTTACAGCTTATCTTGATAGTAACAATATAACTGCTACAAAAGATTCGAGAGGTTTTTATTATACTATTGATACTGCCGGCACTGGTGATAATCCAACAGTTTGCAATGTAGTAACTGTTAACTATAAAGGTTGGCTTACTAATGGTACCACTTTTGATTCAGCTAATGTCGCCACATTTTATCTCGGACAATTAATTGCAGGCTGGCAGGAAGGTATTCCATTGATTTCTGCTGGTGGCTCAATGACTTTATATTTACCACCAACATTAGGCTATGGAAGTACAGGTTATGGCAGCGTCCCCGGTAATTCAATCCTGATATTTAAAATTGATTTATTAGGCTTCCGTTAATTCAATTTTATCTTATACGATTTAAGATTCACTGTTAGCATAGCTAAAAATTCATTTAGTGTATTAATGCGTTTCAATTCGATTGAACTCATCTCTATTTCCAGGAATGATTTTCATTGTTCGCATCTTAGATGCAGTAATAATTTAAATTATTTAACCTGCTCAGTTCAATAACGAATCAGTTATTTTGAAATAAAAAAAGTCCAGGTGTTTGTTCCTGAACTTTTTTTAAACTAAGGCTTTTAATTATTTCATCCGATGTGTGCAGTTAAAAACTTTTATGTTTCCGGAAGCATCAATTTTTAAAATCAAATTTTTTTTGTCTTTAAAAACTTCTGCGAAATAATATATCTCTCCGGCATTATTAAAATACATGATTGCATTTTCTATGCTGTAATTTTTTTTAATCATTGATAATGCGCCTGCAGGTAAATCTTCCTGGGAAATCTTTTTATAAAAACCAACCCAGTTTGATATTTTGCTTTTGAAACCTTTTACCTGCATTCCTTTGTAAAGAAAATCTGCCTGCTGATAATCGTTTGCATTTACATCGTTTCCAGGCATCGTTTTAAAGAAAACAAATATGGTATTTGCAATGTGTATATCAACACTATCTTCTCCGGCATGCCCAGTTGAAATTAATCCGGTCCAAAGTAATAATGATAAAATAAGCTTTTTCATAAACGGATTTTTAAATGCTGTTAGCAGAACCTTACAATGCTAATAACAGGGTGGACAAATAATTTAAATAACCACAGGTTCAAGTTGTTTTTTGTAAATGCAAACGAAAAATCTCACTGAAAAATCTGTGAATGGATATTCACTTTGCCCTTTGGAGAAACATACAATGCGAAGCTTTTACCTTTTTTCACAATCTGAACAAAGTAATTAATTTCTCCATCGGAAGTAATAAACATAATCGGGTTAATCATGTTCCAACCTTTAAATTTTTTCTCCACATTTTCTTTTGTTCCTACAGGCAAATCTTTTTCATCTAATGTGATGCTAAAACCAATTAAGCTTTTTGATACAAGATCAACATAAGCTCTTGTAGTTTTACCATTGAACTGGAAAGATGTCTTTTGAAAAGTGTTTTGGGTTACCCATTCTGATTCGCTTACGGATTTTAAAGCTAATTTTAATTCCTTCAGCAATTTAGCGTTTGACTTACCATCAGCAAACGCACTGCTAATTGTTGCAACAAATAATAGCGTTACTAAAATGATCTTTTTCATTTTTTAAGTTTTTAAAAATTAAAAATTTTGTTTTCTATATGCAATTTTTTCAAATTGCCTGTTCAATAATATTTATCGTATAACCTTTAATCCGGAGAACTCCACTTATACCCGTATTTTTCCCACTTAATAACTTTTTTGCTGTTTTTGTTTTTAGCATCATCAAAAAGTCTCAAGAATTGTATTTTGTTTGTTTGAGTTGGCATGTTTAAAGAAATACAAGACTTCATTTCGGAAACAAATAAGTTTTATGTCCCTGTTGCGCATATCTATTTCTATTGATTAATAGTTTAAATTTTAATCTCAAAAGAGAAATTTGTTTTAATAAAAAGGGCAAATATCCAACCTCCACATACCTGCCCTGTTCTTTTCATTTAGCCTACAGGATCATCATTATTTATTCAACTCCAGCAACCTGGCTTCTCTTTGCGGTTTAGAATAAATAAATCAATAATTATTTTACTGAAAACTTATGATACAAGGGCAATAAAAACATCACCTTTAAAATAGATTATTAATAAGTAATTGCTACAAACACTCACACATTTTACTAAGCCTTTATCAACTTTTCCATTTTAATAAATTATAAAACCATTCTTACAAAACAAGATTGCAAATACAGGTTATTCTTTCTTTAGCTTTAATATTGATGTTGATGTATCAGTTTCAACTTTTATGTAGAAGGTTCCTGCAGGTAAATTATGAATACTAAAATTAAAACTGTTGCTGCACACTAATGTTTGCTGTACTAATACACCTGAAATACTGTATAATGAAAGCTTCGTCTTTACTGCCGGATTCAGGTCCTGGATTGTTACATAATCTCTCGCCGGGTTTGGAAACAATTTTATTTTGCTTGAGTTTGAATTTTTATTTTTTGAAACAGATGCATCATCTGCAATTCTGCCTGAAGCAAGCGATTTATTATCCAATGAAAATTTAAGTTTCCATTTAAATGCGCCACCATCTGTAATACTTCCATCCCATACTTCGCCCCTGCCTGTCCAACCGTAAAATGGATTGAGAAAATCAATAGCAGAATGTTCTTTTCCAAAACCTGAATCAATAATATTCCATGTTTTGCCTTCATCCAGGCTGTATGAAGAACCCCAGACAGGAACATACGCAGGTGTAGTAGATATATAAGTGCGAGTGCCTGGCAGCACAGTGACAAATAACCCCATAGGTGTACCCTTGTAATTTATTTCCGCCCATGTTTTACCTCCATCATGTGTTTCCGCTACGTATGTATCACTTGTACCTCCCCACTCATAGCCTACCATCAAACCATTTTGTTTATCAGCAAAAGCAAATCCGTGAAATGTTTTGCCTGTTATATTGAATAAATAAGTTTGCCAATGTCGCCCCTTGTCATCAGACCTGAGAATATAATTATTTCCCAGTTCATCGAAAGCCTTAAACCATATTGTATTTCCTACTGTAGTGTACACATCAAAATTTGAACTGTAAGCACTGCCAATAGTGGGTTGCATATTTTGTATTGCTACCTTATACCAATTTTTTCCAGCATCACTGGTTCTATAAATCAGCAGGTAAGATTTATCATTACCATCATTATCGGCTACAACTATCCCATTATTATGATCGAAAAAGTAAACAAAATCAACTAAGCTGTTATCAAATGAAAACTGGCCTTTACCTATTTCATTCCATGAGTGGCCACCATCAATTGTTTTATAAATTCCACCACCCATCCAATCATTTGCATCATACATTGAAGCATAACAGGTATTGTTGTCAATGGCGGCAAAACTGCCCATGCCATAACCAACAGGAGAAGGTATAGAATCATACAGCCATGTTTTACCACCATTTGCTGTGTGTAGAAACATTTTTGAATCATAATACATTGAATCAAAAGTCAGCTTTCCCCAAACATTTCCAATGCCGGTTATTTTTATCTGTGGAAAGTATGAGCTGGCGTAGCCGCTATAAGAATGTGGGGCATCTATTTCTTCCCAGTAAGGATTAACCTTAACCCGGAATTTACTGTTTGGAATTTTGAAATCCTGATGCTTTAATGATGGAGGCATCAAACTTTTTTTCTTTTGAACGATGTCAAATTTCTGTTGAGTTGAAGCTGTAAATGAAAATGCTGATAAAATAAACAGCAAATAAAAAAGTGCTTTCATAAAATTATTTTTTGTAGAATAAATTTATTGAGGGCAATCACAAAACATAACCAGTAATGAGCGGTTTGCGGGAACAGTTTAGCGGTTTACATTTTTTACACAAAAACTTCAGGCAGATAAATGCGTTATTAATTTGAGCAGCTCTTCTTTTTTTGTGCGGGAAACAGGAACTGTAATATCATTATTCAATACCAAAAAACCTCCTTCACCTTTTGTATAACGAACGGCAAATTGCAGGTTTACAAGATAAGAATTATGAATCCTGAAAAAAGGGTGCATGTTGAGCAGTTCTTCGATATCTTTTAATGTACGTGACACCAACAATTGCTGCCCGTTATTGAGATAAATATTTGTATAATTACTCTTGCTCTCGCAATATATAATGTTATTCAACTGCACTAATTCATAACCATGAATAGTAGGCAAAGCAATTTTTTGAAAAGAGAGGTCGTTGCTTTTTCTAATGTGAGTAAGCAATGCTGTTAATTGTTTCAATGATTCCCTGTTTGTTTGTTTTGCAACTTTGTCAACAGCGGCACACAACTCATCTTTATCAACTGGTTTTACAAGATAATCCAGCGCACCAAACCTTATGGCACGTATTGCATACTGATCAAATGCTGTAGTAAAGATGATATCAAAATTAATAGCTGGCAGTTTTTCAAGCATTTCAAAACCATTCATGCCAGGCATTTCCACATCAAGAAATATCAGTTGTGGTTGTTGTATATTAATTGCACTTAACCCCTGTTCAGCATTTTTGCAAACAGATACAATTTCAACTTCCGGGCAATATTGCCGCAACTGCCATTGCAGGTTATCGCTGCAATGCTTTTCATCATCTATAATTATTGCCCTGATCATGTTTATTACAATTATATTTCTTGTACCGGAAAGTTGATATCAACACGAGTGCCTGCACTTTGACCATTATCGTTTTTCAGATCAGAAATTGTAATTGCAGGATCTGTGTGATAATTAAAACTAATAAGTCGTAACCTATCTTGTGTAAGTTTTATTCCAAATGATTTTTTATCTCCACTCATTTTTTCTTTTGATGCTGCAGACCTGCCAATACCATTATCACAAATGCTGCAATGTAATATGTTTCCCTCCAGGTGTATATTGATTACTAACTTTCCATCATCTCCTTTATTTCGCAGCCCGTGCCAGATAGCATTTTCAACAAATGGCTGTATCAACATTGTTGGTATCATTACAGATGAGCTATCCGTTCCATTTAATTCAATTGTATAGTGAAACGGTTTTTCAAACCGCAGCGCTTCCAGATCCATATATAATTTCAAACAGGCAATTTCATCTTCAAGCAGCACAAAAGGCTTTCCCGATTGTTCCAATACAAATCGAATGAGTTTGGCAAATTTGGTGAGATAATCCGCAGCCTTTATTGCATCATTGTTCATGATAAACCGGTTAATGGAATTGAGGCAGTTGAAAATAAAATGCGGGTTCATCTGTGCACGCAAAGCCTGCATTTCAAGTTCGGTCTTTTGCTGCTGTAGTTGTGCCACTTCCTGTTCACGCTTTTGTTTTTCAAGCACAATATTTGCTTCAGTCATCATCAGTTGCAACTGATCTCTTTTTCTTTTCAGCATATTGTTTCGTATAATTAAAACAGTAAACAAAACAAGTAACCCTATAGCTAAAATAAAAAAGTACAATTGGGTTTTCTTTTTATTATTGATAGAATCTATGTTTGCATTATAACGCTCTTCATTTAATTTTAACTGGCTCGCATATTTCACTTCATTTATGGTTATATCATTAATAGCTTTCCATGCTGCAGTTTGTGAAATATATTTATCGTTTTGGAGTGAATCATTAAGCAGTATATATTTTTGCTGAAAAACATTAGCAGAATTTCTATTTTGTTTTGCAGCATAAATTTGCCATAACAATTTATATGCATCCCGCTTAAGTTTTCTTGCACCTGTATGTTGAGTGACAGATAATAATTGATTTGCACACCTCAACGCAATTACATTTTCATGCTTCATATAATAAGAAGTTGCAACAATTTTAAGTATTTCCATAAGCCCGATCTTATCATCACCATTTTGAAAAAAGATTAAAGGTTGCCTGCAATATTTAATTGCACTATCATATTTTTTAAGCGAAAGAAATAAATCAGCTAAAGCTTCATAACCCTTCATCAAAGCCACTCTCCTGAACAATGAATCCGTGTTTGAGGACTGGATAATTTTGATGCTGCTACGCATTTCCATCAGCGCAGAGTCATAATTTTTTTGCAGTCTATAAGCAATTGCCATATTTAAATGGTAAGCCTCAACAATAACATGCTGGTTAAGCGAAAAAAGTGCAGCTTCTTTATAATTAAGAGCTGCATTCGCTGTATCGCCCGCAGCAAGGTAAACTGCAGCCCTTAACGTAGCAGAACTTCTTTTGCCCCAGGAATCATCAGTCTTTTTTTGTATGTTAAAGTTCTTTTGAAAATAATTAAATGCATCTTCCGAGTTTCCCATAATATCATAAGCCCTGGCTATTATTCTGTATATTGCTGCAATATGTTCCGAATCTTTTATGCCTTCATAGTAAGGTAGCTCTGCTTTATAAATGGAAATACTTTGTTCAAAGAAACCCCGGTTATGTAATATCCAACCAAGTAAAACGGAACTTCTATGAAATTCCGATAGCATATTTTCTTTTTTTAAAACAGGCATCGCTTTCCGAATATAAAATTCTGCTGCTTTATAATTGCCGTGTTCTTCTTCAATTGTTCCTAAATTTTGTAATGCCTTACCAATCCCTCTTGAATAATTCAACTGCTGTGATTCATTCAATGCCTGCATTGTAAACATATATGCAGAATCTGTCCGTTGGTACTTTGCTTTACTCCAGTACCGATCGGAATATTCATAACCTAATTCATTAAGGCAATCTATCCGGTCTGTTCCATTTAATTGGGCCAATCTTTTTTTCAGGTTATCTATCGTGGTGTTTTGTGCAAACAAAAAGATTTGAAGTACCATGATAAAATACACAGTAAATAAGCTTTCTATAAAATATTTATGTAAGCTAAATGGTATTTCTGCTTGGTTAGCCATATCACATAAAATATGAAGGCAGTTAAAATTAAATGTTTTTAGTTAAGAAGTTATTTTTAAAATGATATAACAATTAATAGGGTACTCATTACAAAAAGACATCTAATCATTGAGGCATTATATTTCAATGTGGCATAATTTTCCCTTTGCAGAATTTATCTTAATAATTCAAAATTTTAATAAGAATTTCATTACTCCTATGGCAAAAAAAGCCCCACATTGCTGTTAGGCTCATAATAAATACGGCAGCTATCCACCTGCGGCGGACAAGCTCTACTCTCCCGCATTTCTGTGCAGTACCAAGTACGCCTCAGGCGGATTAACTTCTTTGTTTGGTAACAATCATTTTTATCAATATAAAATATGAGTTTACTATTCCAAGGCAAAAAAAAAGCCCCACATTACTGTGAGGCTCTTAATAAATACGGCAGCTACCTACTCTCCCGCATTTCTGTGCAGTACCATCGGCCATGAGGGGCTTAACTTCTCTGTTCGGTATGGGAAGAGG
>CAYNTP010000028.1:47893-50035 GCA_964400415.1 uncultured Parafilimonas sp. | reverse complement strand
GGTTGGGTTTTTTAATAGTGTTTGCAAGATAAGAAAAAAAGGAAGAAATGCAATTCACTCTCATCGTCATTTCGACTACAGGAGAAATCTCACTCTTTCAAAAACTTCTTCGTAACCACTTCTCCATTCATTTCAATTTTTAATAGCTGTTTGCCATTAGCTGTTGGCGGTTAGCTGGAATGTTACTGAAATAAATGATGATGATAATAATTGATAATTGTTAATTGATATTGGTTAATTGATAATTAATAATGGTTAATTATTGATTGAAGAGATTTGGTTTCTGCGTCATTGCCGTTACGTTGTTTAAGAAATTTTTTTTTTGCAAGAATTTCTGTCATCATCTTTTATATGAATACAGGTATTTCATTATCTCAGAAAATTAATTCCACTTTTCAACTGCATTTTTTGTGGTTTCAATTGTCTCATTCAAATCATCATAGCTAAGGGCGTTGCTCAGGAACCAGCTTTCATATCCTGATGGCGGCAAATAAATACCTGCTTCAAGTATGGCATGGAAATATCTGTTGAACCTTGATATATCAGATGCAGATGCATCATCAAAATTATACACCGGTGATGCTGAAAAGAAAACAGACATCATTGACCCTAACTGGTTTATGGTTACAGGAATTTCGGCATCATTAAACACTTTTAATAAACCATTTTTTAAATAAACTGTTTTGGCATCAAGCTCTTTATAAATTGCCGGGTTGTTTTTTAAATGTTTCAACAAAGTATATCCTGCTATCATTGCAATCGGGTTACCACTCAGTGTGCCTGCCTGGTAAACATTGCCCAGTGGCGCAATACGTTGCATGATTTCCTGCCTGCCACCGAAAGCGCCAACCGGCATGCCGGCGCCAATCACTTTGCCATAAGTTACCAGGTCTGCATCTACCTGGAACAATTCCTGTGCGCCACCCTGTGCCAACCGGAAGCCTGTCATCACTTCATCAAAAATGAAAACAATATTTTCTTCAGTGCATATTTTTCTCAACCCTTCCAGGAAATTTTTTTGTGGTAACACACAACCCATATTACCTGCAACCGGCTCGATAATTATTGCTGCAACCTGATTTTTATTTTCTGCAATAAGTTGCTGCACTGCTTCTAAATTGTTGTAAGGCGCAGTTAATGTATCGTTGGCAACACCTGCTGTAACACCCGGCACTGATTGAATATTAAATGTAGCAACACCGCTTCCTGCTTTTACAAGGAAACTATCTGCATGACCATGATAACAACCTTCAAACTTGATAAATTTATTCCTGCCTGTAAACCCACGTGCTAAACGTAATGCGCTCATGCAGGCTTCTGTACCACTGCTGACCATTCTAATCAAATCAACATTAGGCGCCATGCTTTTGATAAGCTCTGCCATTTCAATTTCCAGTTCAGTTGGCGCTCCAAACGATGTGGAATCTGTTGCTTTTTTTTGTATGGCTTCAATCACGGGATCAAAAGCATGACCGAGAATCATCGGCCCCCATGAATTGATATAATCTATATACCTGTTACCATCTTCATCATACAAATAAGCGCCTTTTGCTTTCCTGATAAAAACAGGTGAACCACCTACACTTTTAAACGCACGTACAGGTGAGTTGACACCTCCGGGGATTGATTGTTGTGCTCGTGAAAAAAGCGCTTCGCTTTTACTGATGTTCATGAATTGAAAAAGTTTAGTTTCAATAAAGAAATTAGCCTGATAAAAATTATTGCAATCCTTCGAAAACCTTTACTGGTAAGGGTTTTAAGCCCCCACTCCTTGGGAGAGGGGGTTGGGGGAGCCTGCCCGCCTTTGGGAGGGTGAGGTCTTGATAAACAAAAATTTATTATCATTTTCCGGACAATACTAATTAATATTTTATATGAATAATTTTCGAAACTGAATCCCTATTGTTGTTTTATTCAATTGAAATTTCCTGTTTGAAATATTGATGTTTTCAACTATAAAATGATTTTTATTGCTGAAGCAATTTCGCTGCATCTTTTGCAAAATAAGTAGCAATCAAATCAGCGCCTGCCCTTTTTATTGAAGTCAATGTTTCAAGGATGGCTTTATTTTCATCCACCCATCCCATTTTTGCAGCAGCTTTTATCATAGCATATTCACCACTGATGTTGTAAACACTGACT
>CAYNTP010000028.1:0-47793 GCA_964400415.1 uncultured Parafilimonas sp. | reverse complement strand
TTTTGCAGCAGCTTTTATCATAGCATATTCACCACTGATGTTGTAAACACTGACTGGCACCTGCACTGCGTTTTTTACTTCACGCACAATATCAAGATAAGGAAGGCCGGGTTTTACCATGACAATATCAGCGCCTTCTTCTTCATCCATCAATGCTTCTTTTACTGCCTCAATGCGGTTGGCATAATCCATCTGGTAGGTTTTCTTATCTCCAAAACCCGGGGCGGAATCAAGCGCATCCCTGAAAGGCCCATAAAAACAGGAAGCATATTTGGCGCTGTATGCCATGATGCCTGTATTGATAAAATTTTCATCTTCTAACGCTTCGCGTATTGCCGCAATTCTACCATCCATCATATCGCTCGGCGCCACCATATCTGCGCCGGCTTTTGCATGTGAGAGGCTCATCTTAACCAGGGCCTCAACAGTTTCGTCATTCACAATTTCACCATCTTTTACAATACCGTCATGACCGTAAACAGAATAGGGGTCAAGCGCCACATCCGTCATCACATACATTTCAGGCACTGCATCTTTGATGGCTTTGATGCTGCGTTGCATGAGGCCATCTTTGTTCCAGGCTTCTTTGCCGGTGTTGTCTTTCAGTTCGTCTTTGCATTTAATAAACAGCAATACGCTTTTAATACCGAGGCTATACAATTCTTTTACTTCAGTAATGGTATGGTCAATTGAGCGCCTGAAATAGTTGGGCATGGAAGGTATTTCATGAATGATGTTTTCGCCTTCATCAATAAATAATGGGACTATAAAATCATTTGGAGTTAAAACTGTCTCTGCCACTAAGCTCCTGATTGAACTGTTTTTTCTTAGAATCCTGTTCCTGCGTTGTAAATACATACTGAAATCTTTTGCTCTCGTTAATGAGAATTTTTATAAGATATGAAAGTTGTTATCATTAATTTTTTGACTATGTTATCCATTCTCTCGGATGCAAACACACCTGCCATAATTTATCTTCTTCACTCCCCGGCTGTGGCTGATAGTTGTATTCAAACCTTACTGTTGCAGGCAAACTCATCAGGATGCTTTCTGTTCTGCCACCGGTTTTTAAACCGAAAATAGTGCCACGGTCATGGATTAAATTGAACTCTACATAACGGCCCCTTCTTATTTCCTGCCAATGCTTTTGTTGCTGATTAAATGTTGTGTTTTTTCTTTTTTCAACGATAGGGATATAAGCATCCATAAAAGCATATCCACAATTGTAAGCAAGACCTGGCCAGAATTTTTCTTCATGGTTTTCATCTTCTCTTTTGTGGTCATAAAAAATCCCGCCGATGCCCCTGCGTTCATTATTACGGTGCGTGTTTACAAAATATTCATCACATTCTTTTTTAAATGAAGGATACAATGATTTATCAGATTTATCACAGGCATTTTTTAATGCGAGATGAAAATGATGTGCATCTTCTTCAAACAAATAAAAAGGAGTGAGGTCAGTGCCACCGCCAAACCAACGGTCTATCAGCATACCATCAATATCATACAACTCAAACATGCGGTAATTAAAATGCACTGTTGGTACAAAAGGATTTTGAGGATGTATAACAGAGCTGATACCCGCAGCAAGCCACGACGAAGGCCTGTTTTCACTATCAATATTCAACACTTTCATCATCTGGCTGGTAACATGGCCATAGACCACAGAAGTATTAACGCCGCCTTTTTCAAATGTGTTACCGTTTTGAATCACTTTAGTTAAACCACCACCACCCTTGCCTTCAGCCCTTTGCCATTCGTCTTCAGAAAATTTTGCTTTGCCATCCATATCTTCCAATGCCTTGCAGATATCACTTTGCAGTTTGTATATAAAATCAATCCATTGGCTGCGGAATTTTTGTGTAGCTGTTTTATGCACTGATGGCCCGTTCATAATGAAGTTTTGCAAAGGTGTATAAAAATGAGTGGCAACAGGAATGATTTATATCAGCGCTAACAAACAATGACAATATGATGACGAATTACATAATCATAAAATGTTTGAGTATATGCATAAAAAAATCCAGGCTTTAAACCCGGACTTTTTTGCTCCTGAAGCTGGACTTGAACCAGCGACCCTCTGATTAACAGTCAGATGCTCTAACCAACTGAGCTATTCAGGAATATAGCCCCTTGTAAGGGGTTGCAAAAATAAAGGTTTTTATCTTTCTTCCAACTGAATTTTTTAAAAGAAATATTCAGTGCGGTAAGGGTACCTTTTTTTATACAGCTCCCTTACATTTTGCAATATAGTTTCCCTCAGTTTATCAATATTTCTTTTTTCAATAGCTGAAATAAAAACCGCATTGCCACCTGTTTCATTTTGCCATCTTTCTTCCAACTGGCGCATCAAATCTTTTTTTGTTGTTTCATCCAGCCACTCATCAAAAGTGTTAGCTTCATAGAGTTCTGTTTTATTAAAAACAGTGAGAACTGGTTTGTTGTGGGCAGTTAATTCCTGTAAAGTTTTATTTACAGTTTCCATCTGCTCTTCATATTTCGGGTGTGAAATATCCACCACATGCAACAACAAATCAGCTTCGCGTACTTCATCTAAAGTGCTCTTGAAACTTTCGATGAGATGGTGTGGTAGTTTGCGGATGAAACCAACTGTATCGCTTAATAAAAAAGGTGTTGTTTCAAATACAACTTTACGTGTTGTGGTGTCTAATGTTGCGAACAATTTATTCTCTGCAAACACATCACTTTTACTCAACAGGTTCATGATGGTGCTTTTGCCCACATTAGTATAACCTACCAATGATACCCGGATAAATTCACCTCTTTCTTTTCTTTGTGTGAAAGCCTGTTTATCTATTTCAGCCAATCTTTTGCGCAGCAAAGAAATTTTATTCCGGACTATACGCCTGTCTGTTTCAATTTCAGTTTCACCCGGGCCTCTTGTACCAATACCTCCACCCAATCTTTCAAGGTGTTTCCACATACCGCGGAGCCTTGGCAAAATATATTGATATTGTGCTAACTCTACCTGTGCTTTGGCACGTGCAGTTTTAGCACGGCGTGCAAAAATGTCGAGTATTAAATCACTACGGTCAATGGTTTTGGCGCCGGTAGCTTTTTCAATGTTGGTGATTTGAGAACCACTCAGTTCATCATCAAAAATGATAATGTTGATTTGGTGTTTCTTTACATAAGCAGCTACTTCTTCCAGTTTGCCTTTGCCAATAAATGTTTTGCTATCTGGCTGAGCAAGTTTTTGAATAAATGATTTCTTCGTTTTGGCGCCGGCTGTTTCTGCAAGGAAAGATAATTCATCAAGGTATTCTAATATCTCCTGTTCAGACTGGTCTTTCTGCACCACACCCACCAGCACTGCTGATTCTTCAGCCTTGACCTGTTGCTTTATTTCAATCAAAGAATGGTTGGTTTATTACAAATATGTTCAAGAATTTTCTGTTTTGCAAAATTAAAGGCCACTAAGTGTAAGGCCAATAGATATCGGATGAATTACCGGTCCTGCACCTGTCTTAAGGAAGTTGGTTAACTGGTAAGAACCATCAATTGAAAAATGTCCATAACCAATGCGGGCAGTGGCAGCAAAGCGTGTAGAGTTAATAAATTTCTTATCGTATTCTTTCTGGATGTATTTATTATCATAAATAGAACGGCCACTTGCATCCACATAGTCTTTGCCTTTGGTATGTGCACTCAACAGGAAACCGCCTTTTACACCCAATGCAAATTTGAAACCTTTATCCGGTTGTGCAGGGTTTGCAGAATAACGTAACTCCAAAGGTATTTCAGCAAAAGTGGTAGTGAGTTTGAATTTGTCGAAATGGTTGGAAGTAGCTACATTAGTAAATGGCAGTGTTGATGTATTTGATTTCAGGTTGATGTATGTATTTGAAAAAAAGATGTTGCTGCTGCCGAGGCCTAATCCAATACCAACACTCAGGTGAGGGCTGTTTTGAAAAGGCTTATCAAGCATTACATAAAAATTAAAATGTCTTGAGAACCCTGAGGTATTGACGCTGTCCGGAACATTTGGCCACATATCCATACCATATTGTAACATGAAATGGTCATTAGCCCTGGTGCTCAGGTCAAGTTTGGACCAGTTCTTATTAGCTTTTTTTTCAGGGGCAGAAGTTGTGGTATCCACCTGCGACTTTGCAATAACTGAGACAGTAATCAAACTGAACAGCAGGAAAAATTTCTTCATTGAGCGCTTTTAATTTTTTAGTGTTATTGCTGGCAGAAAACTGTTTTTTTATATCAATTCAATTTTCTGCTATAGAGGCATGGTTTGTTAATGCGGGCAAAAATAAATGAATTCAATATACGTATGCGGTTAAAATAACGTAAAATAAATAACACCAAAAACAGCCTCATCATACGAAAATTTTGTTCCAGTTTTATGTTTTTTGATTTTAATCATTATTTTACGCCATAATTTATAAGTACCCTGAAAATTTGATAGTAATGAAAATATTAGTTGCAGAAGACGATGAAATAATGCGGGAATCAATCAAACACATGTTAAAGCAGGAAGGACTAACAGTCATCACTGCAGAAAACGGCCGCGAAGCAATTGAGTTATTCCAGGCAGATGCCCCTGACCTTGTTATCACTGATATATTAATGCCATTTATTTCAGGCCTCGAGTTTATTGATGTCATCCGCAACAGCAGTAAACAATTACCGATAATTGTTTTATCAGCCATGGATGAAGAAGATACAGTGATGGAAGCATTTAATATGGGCGCTGATGATTTTTTAACCAAGCCTGTAAAATCAAGTGAATTGTCTATCCGTTTGAAAAGGTTGCTGAAGAAGAAACCTGGCAAATAATTTTTTACCTCATTACATTTTGTAACAAACTGTTACTTTATCATATTTATGATGAAGCCCATTTATCCCTGTCATCAGGTGAAAATTTCCAGGGAGCAAAATTATTTTCAATATTGCTGAACATAGCATTCCATTCCTGTGGTGCATTGCTTTCTTCCATAACCAGGTAACGCCTTAATTGAATGATTATATCTAATGGGTTTATGCTGACCGGGCATTCTTCCACACAAGCCTGACAGGTGGTGCAGGCACGCAATTCTTCTGGTGTTATATAATCATGCAACAATGTTTTTCCATCGTCTTGAAATGTTTTATTCTTATCCAAGTTTCGCCCCACTTCTTCAGCTCTGTCGCGGGTTTTCATCATGATTAATCTCGGGCTTAATACTTTACCGGTAATGTTGGCAGGGCAGGCAGCAGTGCACCTTCCACATTCTGTACAACTATAAGCATCGAGTAAATTTTTCCAACTCAGGTCAAAAATATCTTTGGCTCCGAATCTTTTTGGTGGCTCTGTTGTTTCACCTGTTGGCGCAAGTTCTGGCTGCATCATATACAACACTTCTTTCTGTATATCGGGCATATTTTCCAGCTTGCCTTTTGGTTCCAGCCTCGCATAATAAGCATTGGGAAAAGCAAATAAAATATGGAGATGTTTTGAATAAGGTAAATAATTTAAGAATGCAAAAATGCCGATGATGTGCAGCCACCAACAGGACCTTTCCAAAATCATAATGGAATGGTCGCTCATCCCGGATAATAATGGGTGCAAAAATTGTGAGAAAGCGAAATTGCCGGTTATGTGTTCTGCATATTCACCATAACCCCTTGACTGCAATAATGTATCTGATGCATTCATGGTTAAGAAAAAACTCATCAGTAATATTTCAGTTATCAAGATATAATTGGCATCACTCTTTGGCCAGCCATCGAGTTCCTTCATCCACAAACGTTTTACATGCAAAATATTTCTCCTGATTAAAAAGATGATACAAACAGTGAGCACACCAACAGCAAGGAATTCAAATCCATTTATCAGCCAGGGATAAACAATACCCAATGGCTTTGCAAAAACCCTATGCGTACCAAACAGCCCATCAATAACAATTTCCAGTACTTCTATATTGATGATGATGAAACCCGCATAGATGATAAAATGCATGACAGCTACCAGCGGGTTGCGGAACATTTTCTTCTGCCCGAATGCGAGGAGCAAAACATTTTTCCATCTCAGGTTTTTATTATCAGTAAGGTCTTCATCCCTGCCTGATAATATATTTCTTCTTACCTGGCCGACTTTTTTAGAGAAAAGCCAGATGGCAATTATAGTAATGACAATAAATAATATTTGTAAAGCAATCATAGTTTTTGTTTCAGTTGTTTGAATGAATCAATTTTGACTGACACTAATCTTATGAAATTTTTGTCTGCAAAACAGAAACTTAATTGATTGCGAAGATAAAGTTTGCTTGAAAGCTTTAATGTAAAAAGCCTTTCTTATTTTTGAATATATGGAAAACAGAACGATACTCACAGGTGAAGCAGCCGTAGAAAAAATGCACCGCATGGCTTTGGAAGTTGCAGAACAACTTTGCGAAGACAATACTGAACTTATTATTATCGGTATTGAAGGCGCTGGCAAATTTGGTATTGAAGGCACAGGTAAGTTTATTGCAACAAAGATTACAGGTTACCTGCAGAAGTATATGTCATCACCTATAAAGATGATTTCATTGCATCTTGATAAACAAAAACCGGCAGTTATTACTTTAAGTGAAGAAATGAATTTTGATGATAAAAATATATTGTTGATTGATGATGTAAGTAACACCGGCAAAACACTGATGTATGCTTTAAAACCTTTCATGCAATATCACCCCAAATCAATACAGACTTTAGTGATGGTGGAGCGCATGCACAAACAATTCCCGATAAAGCCCGATTTCGTAGGATACTCAATTGCAACAGCACCGGATGATTATGTGCAGATGGAAGAAGAAGGTGGACAAATAACAGCTTCCATTGTTTCTTTCAATTAATTTTCTATTTTCAAATTTTTATAAACAAAATATATTAATTATGGATGCAGCCGTACAATCAAAAATAGATACCTGGCTTAATGGTAATTATGATGCTGAAACAAAGAATGCAATTAAAGCATTGCAGAATGAAAATAACGAAACAGAACTGACAGAATCATTTTATAAAAACCTTGAATTTGGTACAGGTGGTTTGCGTGGCTTGATGGGTGTGGGTACCAACCGGATGAATAAATATACCGTGGGTATGGCTACCCAGGGCTTTGCGAATTACCTGAAAAAAACATTGGGTAATACTGAAATAAAAGTTGCGATAGCACATGACTGCCGCAACAATAGTAGATTTTTTGCAGAAACAACAGCCAACGTTTTTGCTGCAAACGGTATCAAAGTTTTTTTGTTTGAATCATTGCGGCCTACACCGGAACTGAGTTTCACCATCAGGCATTTGCGATTGAACGGAGGTGTTGTGGTTACTGCTTCACATAACCCAAAAGAATATAATGGATATAAAGCCTATTGGAATGATGGAGGCCAATTGGTACCACCACACGATAAGAATGTTATCAGGGAAGTGGAAGCCATCAAAAGTGTGGATGATGTGAAATTCAGCGGTGGCGAATCCAACATCACAATTATTGGCAAAGACATTGATGATGCTTATATCAATATGGTGAAGAGCCTCAGTGTTTATCCTGAAGTGATTGCTAAACAGCATGACCTTAAAATTGTTTATACACCAATTCATGGCTCAGGTATCATGCTTGTGCCTAAAACGCTGGCTGCATTTGGTTTTGACAATGTAACTATTGTGACAGCACAGGAAAAACCGGATGGCAATTTCCCAACTGTTGTTTATCCAAACCCTGAAGAAAGTGAAACGATGAGCATTGGTTTAAAAAAGGCTGCAGAGATAAATGCAGATATTTTACTGGGCACTGACCCTGATTCTGACAGGGTAGGCATAGGCATTAAAAATCATAAAGGCGAGTGGGTTTTGATGAATGGAAATCAAACGGCTGTGCTGGCTATTTCTTATATGCTGGAAGCAAGAAAAGCGAAGGGTATTGCAAGGCCTAACGATATGGTGATAAAGACTATTGTTACAACTTACATGATTGATGAAATTGCAAAGAAAAATAATGTTGCATGCTACAATGTGCTCACCGGTTTTAAATGGATTGCTGAACTGATAAAAGAAAAAGAAGGGAAGGAAAATTATATCATTGGTGGTGAAGAAAGTTTTGGTTTGATGGTGGGCGACAGGTTGCGAGATAAAGATGCTGTATCAGCAGTTGCGTTTTTATGTGAGATGGCAGCTTATGAAAAAAATAAAGGCGTTGCATTATATGACAAACTGATTGACTTGTATATTGAATACGGTTTCTTTTATGAAGAACTGATAAGCATAACGAAGAAGGGGATGCGTGGCCAGGAAGAAATTGCTGAGATGATGCAGTCATACAGGGCTAACCCGCCTGCAAAAATTAATCAATCTGCTGTGGTTGAATTATTGGATTATGACCTGCAACAGGGGAAAAATATAAAGACAGGGGAAACATGGAAAATCAACCTGCCAAAAAGTAATGTGTTGCAGTTTAAACTTGAAGATGGTTCAAAAATTTCTGCAAGGCCAAGTGGTACTGAACCTAAGATAAAATTTTATTTCAGCGTACATGATAAACTGGAAAGCAAAGAAAAATTTGATGAGATGCTTGCTGCTCATAAGAAAAAAATCCAGGATATCATTGCTGATATGAAATTGAAATAAATTGTTGTAAAATCATTCTTAAAAACGTCATCCTTTAAAAAAAGGATGACGTTTTGTTTTCAGGGATAAAAGAATTACAAGTTTTAGTTTTGCAGTATTGAATAAAGAGCGCCATACAAAATTTATAAAATCAACAGCAGCAGCACTTGGTTTTCATTATTGTGGTATTGCCGAAGCTGTACAGTTGGATGATGATGCCCGCAGGCTTGAAAGCTGGTTGCAGCATGGGTTTCATGGTAAGATGCAATACATGGAAAATTATTTTGACCTGAGAACTGACCCACGTAAACTGGTGCCGGGTGCAAAATCTGTTATCACACTTTTATGTAATTATTTCCCTGCAAAACGTCAGAGAGATGGTGTGCCAAAAATTTCAAAATATGCTTATGGAAAAGATTATCATGAAGTGATTAGAGCTAAACTTAATCAGTTTATTCAATCCATAAAAGAAAACATTGGCGACATCAACGGTCGCGGTTTTGTTGACAGCGCTCCTGTACTTGAACGTAGTTGGGCTGTTCGCAGTGGTGCAGGATGGGTAGGGAAAAACGGTAACCTGATAACAAAGCAACAAGGATCATTTTTTTTCATCGCTACATTGATCACAGACCTTGATTTGATTTTTGATGATGCTTTTGCAAAAGACTATTGCGGCACCTGTACGAAGTGTATTGATGCATGCCCCACACAAGCGATCAGGGAAAATAAAGTAATTGACGGCAGCAGGTGTATTTCATATTTCACAATAGAACTGAAAGATGAAATAATCCCGCCTGAGATGAAAAATAAATTTGAAAACTGGATGTTCGGTTGTGACATCTGCCAGGATGTTTGCCCCTGGAACCGTTTCAGTAAACCCAATACTGAAACTGAGTTTACACCTATTCCTGAAATCTTCGATTTGTCAACAGAAGAATGGATAAATATGAACGAAGAAGCTTTCAGGAAAATATTCAAGTCGTCACCATTAAAAAGAACAAAATACAGAGGCATACAACGTAACTTGAAATTTATTTTACCAGGAGGATAAAAAAATCACTATTAAAAAAATATCATGCATTAAAAAGAGATTATTATCTTTCATTTTTAAAATTTGTACCGTGAATAAAATTTTCTGCTCCTTAACTATTGCTCTTTTTATTTCTGTTGGCGCATTTGCGCAGGTTAGCAATTCCCGTGTTACTATTGACACAACAGTACGTGATGCTGTTCAGTTTCAATCAGACCTTAGTAGTGATGAAGCATCAGATGCTATTGATGGGTATTTTGACAGTATGCATATCAGTAAAGAAAAAGGTAAAGGGTTTATTATAAAAAAATCACTTGGCTATATGCTGTATAAGCGTGCAAAAGTGGAAGGATCAAATGATAGTTATGATTATTATTTTGTAGTGGACACCAAAAAACAAAAGGGCAAGGATGGTTCTGTTATCAGCATTGCAGTTGGTAAAGGCATTGGTAATTTTTTTAATACTGGGAATGATAATGTATGGAAAGACCTGACACAATTCGCAGGTTACCTGCAGTCAAATTATTTTGAACAATTTAAACTCTATACCCAGTTGAGCCAGGTAGGAAAGGACATGGATAAGAAAAAGAAAAAACTGGATGATGTGTTAAAACAAAAATCTGAACTGGAAAGTGGTATCAGTAATGATTCGTTACAGATTGTCAACTTCAATGATGCTTTATTAAAACTGAAAACAAAACAGCAATAATAATCTTAGATTTCCTTTGATATTAATCTGTATAAAGATGTTGCAACAAAAAATTTCCTGATTAATCTTTTTCTGTTTGATAAAAAATCAAAAGCGTTATTGGTTTTTTAATGATGTTGTTGGCCAGCCTGTTTGATAAAATATAATCATTCAATCATTTTATGCAGGCTTGATATTCTGATTTACCCTGAACAGGTTTGAAGGATCATATTTTCTTTTGATCTCTGATAATCTTTGATAGTTGGAACTATAATTTTCTTTTACTTGTTCTTCGCCTTCGTCCATGGTAAAGTTGATATAAGCACCCCCTGCAGAGAAACGGTGGAGTGCATTCCAATATTCTTTTGTCCAGTTAATGATCATAGCATTATTTGCAGGATCAGGATCTATACCAAGCACTACACCTGATAATAAAGCATCACGGAAATTCCATGCTGTCTCATGTTTGCCAATCCTCGCTGCAGCACCATTTACAGGATAAAGGTGCATGGTTGATAACATAGTTGGAAGTTTTGCAGCATATTCAAGATGTACATCAATTGCTTCATCGCTGATGTCATTATAAAAATCCGCTTTCCAATACATCTGTAGTCCCGGTGGAAGGAGCCCGTCAAACATGGTTTGAAGTGAAGGCATCGGGATACTACCAACAAAATCTATTGCCGGTTTTTTCACTTGCCGGATTGAATTAAAAACTTCATCTGCCTTCTGTGGATCACCGGTATAACACCATACAATGCCACACATTTTTTTCAGGTGGAATTCTGATGGAAAATGATCGATCGGTGGTACAGTCATAAATGCAAAAAAACCTGTAACATCATCCGGTGCAGTTTTAATAAAATTCCTATACCATTGCAATATTGTTTTGGCATCACTCATTTCCCAAAACATTGGCCCGCCAAAAGGATTATTCACCGGCTGCATTTTAAAACGGAAAGAAACAACTACACCAAAATTGCCACCACCACCACGCAATGCCCAAAACAAATCCGGGTTTTCTGATTGATTTGCTTTAACAACTTTACCATTAGCAAGAACAACATCTGCTTCTATTAAATTATCAATGCTAAGCCCATACCTTCTGGTAAGATGGCCAAGTCCTCCTCCTAAAGTAAGCCCTGCAACGCCAGTAGTTCCAACCACGCCGGCAGGCACACTCATACCAACTGTATGAGTAACTGCATCAAGTTCTTTTAATAATATCCCTGCTTGTACCCAAATAGTATTGCCGGCTTTATCAATCTTTGTATCCTTCATCATTGAGAGATCAATAACCAAACCATCATTGCAAATTCCCAATCCACCTGCATTGTGGCCGCCCGACCTGATGGCAAGAAGAAGATTATTTTCCCTTGCCGTGTTTACACATAAAACAACATCATCCACATCCGCACAACAGGCAATCATCTTAGGGTGTTTGTCTATCATTCTATTATAGACCTTTCTTGCTTCATCATAATCGGGATCGCCTTGAGCAACTAATTTCCCTTTTAATTTTTTCCTGAGATCATCAGTAATAAGTGAAGACATATCATTATTATTTACTGATAAAAATAAAAGTGGAAATGCCGCACTGCATTTCTTTACAGCTCAATTAATTTGTTTTGCGTATCAAAAAATGATAAGTCCCGGACTGTAAAAAATATTGAATAATTAATCAGAAAGATTTGTAGCAGGTAGTGAAACATTGAGTTGAAATTGGCGTGGGCTTATGCCAAATGCTTCTTTAAAAATTTTACTGAAATGAGTATTGTTTTCAAAGCCGCTTTCATCAGCAATTTCACTTATGCTCTTGATGCTTGTCTGTAACAGCATTTTTGCATGTTGTAATCTTTTATGTGTAAGCCATTTCCCTGGTGATGTATGAAACATTTCAGTAAACTCTCGTTTGAATGTTGCCAGGCTCCGGTTTGAAATTTTTGAAAATTCTGTAAGAGATAGATGGTACATGTAATTTGATTCCATTATTTCAGCAAGTAGTGGTTTGGTGGAATCACTGATGCTGCATAGATATGAACAGAATGCACTATTGCAGGAATCGCAAACCAGGCTAAATATCAATTCGCGGAATTTTAATTCGAGCATATCTTCAACAGGAGGCACAGGTTGAAAAAAGTATGGCATCATACTATAAAAGAATGATTGGGTGATTTCATTTACATGCATGTCAAGAACCTGTTCCTGTGAAGTTTCATGTTTTTTAATCAATGGTTTAAAAGGAAGTTTTGAACGATAGTCTTTAATGAAATTCTTCAAATAAGAATCAGGAATGAAGAATGCAAGGACGCACAAATCATCACCTTTATTCATTTGTTGTTGAAATGCACCTTTCTTTATAAAAAAACATTTTCCTTCAGAAAGCCTGTATCTGTTACCTGAGCGAACAATCACCCTTTCTCCACTGATGGCATACACAATGAAGCTATAGTGGGTATAAACATTGAATTTTTCTATATCCTGTGGGCAATGATAGTGTACAAATAATAAATCGTTTACCCTGAGTTGTTTAAATCTTGTGTGATCAGCAGCAAGCAAATCATACATATTTGTCATGGTGATTTCCTGATTAAGACAGGACATTAAAGATAGAATAATTTATAATCGTATTATTTTGCTATTTTTAAATTATAACAACATATTTAGCGAACATCTTTATTTAATGATGTGTATCAATACACGGGTACTTTTTTAAGGTTATAAATTTTTCGGCATTAGTTATGATGGTATCATGGATTTATTTTTCAGTATAAATGAACGTTGGTTGATTTGAAGGGAAATTTACTGCAACACAAAATGTTTCATACTTTACAAAAGCATTCAGGCATCAACTTACATTTGCGCCATGAATTTAATTGAGCGTGATAAAAAATTTGTATGGCACCCTTTCACCCGGCAAAAAAATATGGATGCCCCTATTGCTATTGCAAGAGCAGAAGGCAGTTACGTTATAGATGAGAATGGTAAGCAGTATCTTGATGCCATCAGCAGCTGGTGGGTTAATGTACATGGCCATGCACATCCATATATTGCTCAGAAAATTTATGAGCAGGCACAACAACTGGAACACATCATCTTTGCAGGCTTTACACATGAACCGGCTGTAACGCTGGCAGAAAGGCTGATTAAAATACTACCTGGAAATTTTTCAAAAATATTTTATAGTGATGATGGTTCCACTTCAACTGAAGTGGCTATTAAGATGGCTGTACAATACTGGTGGAATTTACAAGGTTCAAATGCAAACACAAAGTTGCCTGCAAGAAATAAATTGCTGGCATTTAAAAATTCCTATCATGGCGACACTTTCGGTGCAATGAGTGTGAGTGAAAGAAGTGTTTTCACACTTGCATTTCATGACCTCTTGTTAGATGTGGTATTTATTGATGTGCCTGAAGAAAATAATATTAGCCATCTTAAAAATGAAATAGAAAAACATGCTGAGTCCATAGCAGCATTTATTTATGAACCATTGGTGCAGGGTGCGGGTGGAATGAAGATGTATGAACCTGATGCAATGGATTCATTACTTCAATTCATCAAACAAAAAAATATTATCTGCATCGCTGATGAAGTGATGACAGGTTTTGGGCGTACAGGTAAAATGTTTGCCAGTGAATACATGGAGACAAAGCCGGATATCATTTGTTGCAGTAAAGGATTGACAGGAGGAACAATGGCATTAGGCGTTACAGCCTGTGTTGAAAAAATATACGATGCTTATTTGGATGATGATGGTAGAAAAACTTTTTTTCACGGGCATTCTTTCACTGCAAATCCTATAGCCTGCGCTTCGGCAAATGCAAGTCTTGATTTGTTTGAACAAAATGATACAATACAAAAAATAAAAAATATTTCTGAAAGCAACATTGAGTTTGCCAAACAGTTGAAGCAGGTCAAAGGAATTAAAGATGTGCGTGTGAGAGGAACAATACTTGCTTTTGAAATAGAGCAGGGAAAGGATGAGTACTTAAATACTGTTAGCGCTGTATTTACAAAAAAAGCTTTGGATAAAAATGTTTATCTAAGGCCATTGGGCAATACTGTTTATATCATGCCACCATATTGTGTTACCAATGTAGAATTGAATAAGATTTATTCTGTGTTAACAGGCTTGTTATAGCAATGTATTAATTATTGCATGATGGCAGCTTTCCTGAATTCAGTAGGACAATAACCAGTATATTTCTTAAATAGTTTATTGAAGCCTGATGCTGTTTTAAAACCATTTTGATAAGCAATCTCTGCACTGGTTAAATCAGTATGCAACAGTGAATGTGAAGCTCGTTGTATCCTTGTTTCCTGTACGTAGTCAACGAAAGTTTTTCCTGTCTTTTGTTTAAAATACCTGCAAAAAGATTCAGGGGTCAGGTTAATTTTATTTGCTACATCATTTAAACTGATATTCTTGTCAATGTTTAAGTCAATATAGTCAAGCACGTTTGCCAGCCTGCCCGGTACTGGTCTTGCAGTTTCAATAGCCGAAGTATTGATACTATGAATTTCTGTAGAAGTAGATATTGTGTTTAAAATCTCAAGCAGGTAAATTATTTTTTCAAACCCATCTGCTTCAGATAAGGCTTTTAATTTAAAGACAATTTTGTCTTTTGTTTCACCGGTAATATCAATGCCAGATTTTGCCCTGGTCAAAAGAGAATGTAAAGCAATTGTTTCTTTCATCTCATAAAAACAATCGGCAAATATCCGGGGATTAAAATAGGCAATGATTGCTTTCGAATGCAAATCATTTTGCTGATGTTTTGTTTTATTACTTAACCAGACATGTGGTAAGCCAGGACCTATAAGTGTCAGTTCATCATCATTGAATTCTTCTATTGAATTTCCGATTATCCTTTTACCGGAACCTTGTTCAATATATACCAACTCAAATTCAGGATGAGTATGAAACTCTGATGAGAAATAAGGCCCGTCTTCTTTTATAACGGTGATAGATGACTTGTATAAATTGGTGATGTTAGTAGAAGTTAATTTCATTAGCAATAGTTCGAATTTAACAAATGATGGTACAAAGTTAACGAATTCTAAATACTTTTTTAATTTTTTAAAAAAGTATTTCAACTTTATCGCTTTATGGCTAATAGTACTACAATAATGAGAAAGGAAATTGTAAAGTTATTATACTTTAATAAAGTATTATCCATTTCTGCATTGTGTAGTAGCCTGAACAAAAGCGTACCGGTCATTTTGAAGATAATCAATGAGTTAATAGAAGAAGGGGTAATTGTAGAAACAGGGTATGCACCATCTACAGGTGGGAGAAGGGCGGTCATGTATTCTTTGAAAACCGGATTGCATTACATATTGTGTGTATCAATGGACCAGTTTGTTACCAACATTGCTTTGCTTGATGTTGATAACAAAGTTGTCGGGGATGTAGATAAGCTCCACCTTCCATTAGCAACGACAGAAAATGCTTTGCAATTGCTGATAGATGGTATTGTGAAGTTTCTCAATAAACCAGGTATCCCTAAGGAAAAAATTATTGCAATTGGTATTGGGATGCCAGGCTTTATAGATGTAAAAAATGGAATTAATTATTCTTTTTTACAAACGAAGTCAAGCATTAATGAGATGATTGAACATGCGACCCGGATGCCAGTATTTATTGACAATGATTCCAGTATTATAGCCCTGGCAGAATTGAAATTCGGAGGGGCGAAGGGCAAAAAAGAAGCAATGGTTGTCAATATCGGTTGGGGTGTTGGTTTAGGTATCATTTTAAACTCGAAATTATACCGTGGCCAGAATGGTTTTGCAGGCGAGTTTAGCCATATCCCACTTTATTCAAACAATAAGCTTTGCTCTTGCGGAAAAATGGGGTGCCTGGAAACTGAGACTTCATTGATGGTGATAATTGAAAAAGCAAGAAAAGGGATACAGGAAGGAAGGATTTCGGTTTTGAAAAATAAGGTCTTTGATGTTGATCTTGAAAGGGCGTTTGAACAGATTGTATTAGCTGCTAAGAACGGTGACCAGTTTGCATTAGAAATTATTTCTAAAGCAGCGTTTGAGATAGGAAGGGGAGTGTCAATATTGATACACATTTTAAATCCTGAAATCATTGTATTAAGTGGTAGAGGTGCAATGGTAGGAAAGCTTTGGATGGCCTCAATGCAACAAGCCGTGGCTGAATATAGCATCCCAAGGTTGGCAGCTTATACTGAATTAGCAATATCTCCATTAGGGCAACAGGCAGGTTTGATAGGGGCAGCAGTGCTGGTGATGGAAAATCTTGAAAAACTGAATTTTAAAAAAATAAAATCTGAAGTAGTATCAGGATAAATTTTTAGTACGATTTTTTAATTTTTAAACAAACAACCGTTATGAAAAGAGCAATTCGCTTACTGTTGGTACTAATTGTGAGTATGTTCGGTACCCTTGCTTTTTCGCAAAGCAATAATGTTACGGGTACGGTAACAGATAGTTCCGGCTCTCCTTTGCTGGGGGTAACTATCAAAGTAAAAAACGCAAAAGCATCAACTATGTCAAATGCGCAGGGTCAGTTTACTATTGCCTTGCCATCATCATCCGGCACACTTGAATTTACAAGTGTAGGATATGCTAACAAAGAAGTGCCTGTAAGTGCAGGCGCAAACATTACTGTTTCTTTAGCTCCACAAGCAGGACAACTTAATGAAGTGGTGGTTACAGCATTGGGTATTCAAAGACAAAAGAAATCTTTGGGCTATGCAGTTCAGGAAGTTAAAGGAAGCACTTTAGTAGAATCCAGGGAATTAAACCTTGTAAACGACCTTAGTGGTAAAGTCGCAGGCTTGCAGGTTGTGCGTTCTGGTAATGGGCCTGGTGGTTCATCACAGATAACATTGCGTGGTAATAATTCTCTTACAGGTGCATCACAACCGCTTATTGTGGTTGATGGAATTCCGATGGACAATGCAACTGGCCGTGTGGGTATTGGTGCAACAAATGATTTCTGGAACCCATCATTAGATATGGGAAATGGTTTAAGTGATATCAACCCTGAAGATATTGCTTCTATCAGTATCTTGAAAGGACCTGCTGCTGCAGCTTTATATGGTTCACTTGGTGGAAATGGCGTTATCCTTATTACAACAAAAACTGGTAAAAAACAGGCTGGCCTTGGCATTACAATTTCTTCATCAGTTGGTTTTGAAAGTATTTTTACAAATCCAGAAATGCAGAATCAATATGCACAGGGTAGCCAGGGATTATATGATTCTCTTGCAGGAACAAGCTGGGGGCCCAAAATAAACGGACAGACTGTAACAGACTGGTCAGGCAAACAAGTTACATTACATCCTTATGATAATGTTGCAAATTTCTTTAAAGGTGGTGTTGTATCTAATCAGAATATATCATTTCAACAGCAGGTAGGAGCTACTTCAGTGTATGCTTCTTATAATCGTTTTGATGATAAAAGCCTTATCCCCGGTGCTAAACTTTCCCGTAATAATATTACTGCAAGGACAGTAACTAAATTCGGTAATAAAGATAATTGGACAATTGATACCAAAATTCAATATATCAATGCTACTGCTTATAACAGGTCACTCGAAGGACAAAATGGTAGCATTTTTGCAACCATTTATAATCTGCCAAGAACTTTGAATATCCTCAATTTTGAAGATCCATTAGATGCAAGTGGCAATATGTTTTGGTGGCAAAAAGGTAGTGGTATGAACCCTTATTGGGCAGCAAAATACAATTTAAATAATGACACCCGAAACCGCTATATCATGTATGCAACTGTAAGACATAATTTCACTTCATGGCTTACTGGAGAAGTTACTGGTGGTGCTGATATGTACACAACCAATACAGAAGCTAAATTATATGCAGGTAGCCCCAGCAGCCAGACTGGTAGGTACAGCCTTGGTAAACAAACATATCAACAAACCAATTACAGCGGTATGTTGACTGCAAAAAAGGATGATTTGTTTGGCAAACTTGGTGGCTCTGTAATGATTGGTGGAAATTTAATGGCATGGAAAAACAGCGCTATCAATGCCAGTGCAGGAACATTGAGGGTGCCGAATTTGTTTTCTGTAAACAACTCACAGGGTAATCCAGGTGTTTCACAAGATTTTAGCCAAAAGAAAATGAATTCACTATATGGCTCAGTTGAATTAAATTATGACGGCTATTTATTCCTGAGTGCAACAGCCCGTAATGACTGGACTTCTGCATTGAGTGACTGGAATAAATCATATTTCTACCCGTCAGTAAGCCTTTCTTATGTGGTTACTGAAATGATTGACAGGTTAGGTGGTAATTTACCTTCATGGCTTAGTTATGCGAAGTTAAGGGCATCTTATGCTGCTGCAGGTAGCGATCTTGATCCATATCAATTGTATAATACTTATGGTATTGGAACAGATCCGAATGGTAATACAATAGCATATAGTAACAGTACTTTATATAATGATAGTGTAAGAAGCCAGCTAATGAAATCATTTGAAGCAGGTGCTGAACTCCGGTTTTTTAATAACAGGGTTGGAATTGATGTATCAGTATATAAAAATAATGCAATCAGGCAATTGATTAATCTGCCTATGGATCCTTTGAGCGGCTATAGTGCAATGAAAATTAATGCCGGTAATGTTCAAAATACCGGTATTGAAATAACTGCTGATGCTAAGATCTTAAATAATCCAAGGTCAGTTAACTGGTCAATGACAGTCAACTATTCACACAACAACAATACAGTACCTTCAATTTATCCTGGTGTTACCAAATACCAGTTAGGTGGTTTTGATAATATCCAGATTTTGGCTGTTGCAGGACAGCCTTATGGCGAAATTTATGGTACTAAATTGCTTAGGGTAACTGACGAACATGATCCTAATTACGGTAAATTAATTTTAACTAATAATGGCCTTCCACAGGCTACTCCTGATATCACCAGGTTAGGTAATCAGCAAGCGAGTGCATTACTTGGGTTAACCAACTCATTTACTTATAAAGGGTTTGGGCTTTCAATACTTTTGGATGCAAGAATAGGCGGAAAAATATTTTCACAGACTATGTTGAATATGGAAAGGAGCGGTACAGCATCAGTAACTGTTATGAATGGCGGCAGGGATTCATTGCTCGTAGATGGAGTTGTATTAGATCCTAATTCTAATGCATATATTGCCAATACACATAGGGTATCCACACAGCAATATTGGGTTAATGGTTTGGTTGGACCTGGAAATACAGGTATAACTGATGTTAATCTTTATGATGCAACTAATATCAGGATTCGCAACATTCAATTGAGCTATAGTTTCCAAAGGAAAATGCTTGAGAAGAGCTTTATTCAAAGAGCAATACTGTCTGTTTCCTGCAATAATGTTTGGTTAATTTCAAGCCATATGCATGGTTTGGATCCTGAATCATCATATTCTACAGGTACACCAGCAGTAGGTTTTGAAAATGGGAGCGCCCCTACTACACGCACATTCTATATTAATCTTTCAGTAGGGTTCTAATCAATAATATTTAATTCAAAAGCAATGAAACACATAATCAAAAAATCAATTGTTTATATTTCTCCGATTCTGTTGTTTTCTGCCTGCAAAAAAATTACGGACATTAATATTGATCCAACAGCAGCAAGTGCAGACCAGGTTCAGGTAGAATATTTTATAGATAATTCAATTGTGCATGCACAAATGAATCCAGGAGTCTCAGAAAGGGCATTTGTACTTTACTGGGTAGCCGCAGGCCACCAGATTGCAGACGCTGATGGTGAAACATTTTCACAAGGTTCATATAACGATGAATGGATTAGTGAATACTATGGTAATCAGTCTGGTGCATTGAATACAATCAACAGCGCCATCACTGTAGCTAATCAACAGATTGCAGCAGGAACCCAGAAAGAATATACCAACAACCTGTTGCAGGTTGCCCGCATTTGGCGTGCATATCTCCTCAGTGAAATGTCTGACAATTTCGGGCCAATGCCTACTCTGGCATTTCAGGGTGTAAATCCTGACTTTGATGATGTTAAAACTGTATATAATTATATACTTGGTGAATTGAAAGATGCTACTTCAAAAATAGACCCTTCAATTACTGTTACAAGCCTTGTTGCATCTGATGATCCTGCATATGGCTTCAATTTTGCAAACTGGCAGGCTTATGGTAATTCTTTGAGATTAAGACTTGCTATGCGTTTATCAGAGGTGGATCCTGCAACAGCACAATCAAACTTTGAAGATGCAGCTAAAGGTCCTTTATTAACTGATAATACCCAGATTTTTCAAATCCAGGAAAAACCAGGTTGGGATGATCTCTCAGGTATGTACACACGTTGTTGGTATCAGTTGCCTGAAGCTGTAACTTTTAATAACCTCGTTGTAAATCTTGGTGGTATTACTTCTCAAACTCAGATTCCAACAGTTATTAAAGATCCTGCACAGCAGGCACTGGCAAATGCAAATATTAAAGCGGCAGATTATGCCGGGCAATATTACCCTGATCAGATGACCACTAAAACAAATAACCCATTTTCAGCTTATTGGTTA
This sequence comes from uncultured Parafilimonas sp., assembly GCA_964400415.1. GTDB lineage: Bacteria > Bacteroidota > Bacteroidia > Chitinophagales > Chitinophagaceae > Parafilimonas. The sequence continues at coordinate 26,936 of CAYNTP010000028.1, read as the reverse complement.
GATGGTTTGCCAAACACAATTGATCCTCGTGCATACCAGATTTTTTATATGCCAGGCAATAGCAGTGACCCATCTTTCCCAAGTGGTACTTGCGGTGCTGTAACTGCTACAACAACAGGAGTTGTAAAAGATTTAGCTGGTAATGTAATTAAGACAATTGATGGTAAATACACCTGGAATCCAACACCAGATGGAAGCTGGGGTGTAAAAGGTGATTGGCATAATACGCTTTTCCAGGGTATTGATGTAGGCTCATCTACAGGTATGGCACCAAGTTTAAAAAATCAGTTCAGGACCCAAACTGCAAAAAGGGTATTCTTTGCTCCATGGGAAACTTACTTCCTCCTGGCTGAAGGCGCAGTAAGAGGTTGGAGTACACCAGTTGATGCACAGACTGCTTACGAAACCGGTATTTCAAGGAGTTTTGATTATTGGGGTATTTCACAATACCTGAATTCATACCTTGCTTCAACTGACTATAACAGGGTAGGCACTTCTGTAAATTGGAATCATACAGTGGAACCTGGAAATACACACACTATGAGCTATGTGGATGGTATTACAGGAGTTGCAGGATCTGCAACAATCAACTATCCGGTTAATGATTTATATAAAAGTGGTACTGTAAGAAACGATCATCTTACTAAAATTATAACTCAGAAATTTATTGCGCAAACACCATGGTTGCCATTGGAAACATGGAGCGATCACAGGAGATTAGGTCTTCCATTCTTTGAAAACGTTGTACTTGAAGGGCCTATACAAACTCTTCCTGCTCTTACGTCAGCAAACTATATGACTAGCAATCAGCAGTTTTTCCCTCAAAGGATGAAATATCCTTCAGGGTTACAAAACAGTAACGTGAATGGTTATGATCAGGCCGTTAAAGAATTGGGTGGACCTGATGCTGTGATGACACCATTATGGTGGGCTCAGCATTAAGAATTTAGGTTTTGATTTTTAGTACAAGCAGAGGCGGTTGTATTCTTGCAACCGCTTTTTCTTTTCTTATATTTTGTTGTGATAAGTCTTTTCTTCAATAAGCATTTACTATTGACACCAGTTTTTCAACTGTCAATGGTTTCACAATAAACTCAAGTATGCCTGGTGTTGATTTATATTTTTCAATATCATCTGGATCAACTGAGGATGTCTGAATATATACATCAATCTTTTTCTGGATCTGCGGTTGTATGTTATTATAGTTTGTGATAAAATCCCATCCATCCATGGCAGGCATATTTAAATCTATTAAAATTATTTCAGGTAGTAGTGAATGATTGTTCACATTGTTTTCAAAAAATTCAAATGCTTCCTCACCATTCTTAAACACAATGATTGTATCTGCAATTTGTTTTGCCTGGATAATTTTTTTTGTTGTGAATATGCAAATGTCATCATCATCAATGATGGCAATGCTATTTACTTTTTTCATGATTAGCAGTCTTTTTCAGGCTATGAATTTAAACAATTAATCCGGAATTTTTATCACCTGTATTTTTTTAATGATGGTAAGGTGATTAATATTCCTGGTAAGATGAGATATGTTTTGCCTGAAACTATTTTTATAAAACAATAAAAGGCACTCTGAAAATGCCTTTCGTATAATTTGTAAAACTGATTGATTTTTTTAAAGTAAATCTTCTTTTATTTATATCTTTTCTTAAAACCCTGGTTACGGTTATTACGGTTATTGTTATTGTTATTGTTGCGGTTATTGTTTCCGTTATTGTTATTTCTATTGTTGTTGTTCCGGTTATTATTGTTCCGGTTGCTAAAATTTTGTCTCCTGTTATTTCCATTATTACCCCTGTAATCATCACGTTCAAAATTCTGGTTGCGGTGTTTGATAAATGGTGTATTACTGAATTCCAATTGCCCGCCGGTTATCTCATCCAGTTCACTTCTGATGGCATCATCATGCACTAATTCTTTATGCCAGTTGCTGTAGGCAAGTTTCATATAATATGCAATTGTATTGGCAAAACCGGCTTTCTTTTCCGGGTCTTCTTCCTTCAATGCTTTGTCAATAATTATTTCAAGATTTTTGCCGAGGTGGGAGAGCTTCGGGTATCTTTTTGGGTAAGGTATTGGCTCTACTTTTTGTTTATAGGTTTCTTTCTGTGGAATAGGATAGGGGCTGTCAACATCGAGTTTAAAATCGCTGATAAAAAACAGGTGGTCCCACAACATATGCCTGAAGTCTTCCACATTTTTCAGGTGTGGATTTAAAAAACCCATCAGTTCAATCACTACCTGTGCCTGTTGTTGCCTTTTTTCCCTGTCTTCAATTGTGAGCAGGTATTCCACCATTTTCTGAATGTGGCGGCCATATTCACGCATGCTTAAATAATTGCGTGTTGTATTGTATTCCATAAAAAATAGGTTGTTAATTTAAATTATTAATATTTATTATTGCTTCACCGGTTTCTCCATTTCCTGAAAATAAAAAATAATGTATCAGAATTGTTTTGATTGTACCGGGAAAAACATTTTATAAACTTATTGGTTTATTACCCGCATTTCTTTCCAAATAAAATAGAAGTAAAAACAGTTGATAATTTGTATTAAATATACTTGTCAGAAAAATGAGTAAATATCAAAACGGTTTATCAAAGATACTAACTATGCCTTATTGCAAATGAAACAAGTATTTTTTAAAATTCAAAAATTTCAATTGCCCGGGATTAAAAAATATCTGAAACTAATAGTTCAGTTGTACAAAAATGCAAACTGTTTATCAACATTGAATGCTTTGAGATAGAAACAACTGTTAAAGACGTGTTTGCAAAAATTAAAGATAATATCAGTTTTACCAGCCACCACTGGCGCCACCTCCGCCGCTGCTGCCTCCTCCGAAACCGCCGAAGCCACCGCCTCCAAATCCACCACCACCACTGCTCCAGCCTCCACTGCCGCTACCCCAATTGCCTCCACCTAAAAACATTCCCGGTAACCACCAATTTCCAACACCCCTGCGGCTAAACATGCCACCACCTCTGCCACCACCTCTTCCTCTGCCAATCAGGATTATAATAATAAAAATGATGATGATAAATCCAATAACATTTCCTCCGCCTTCAATATCGTCATTCCTGGTGCCACGTTCTTTGTATTCTCCTGCTGCAGCCTGCATCAATGAAGTAGTGGCCTCATCAATGCCTGCATAAAAATTTTCATTCCTGAAATTCGGTGTAAGGTCATTGGTTATGATATCACTGCTCATTACATCTGTAATTGCGCCTTCTAATCCATAACCTACTTCAATACGGATTTTATGGTCATTCTTTGAAATCAATAACAAAACACCGTTATTGTTTTTAGCAGTACCAATCTTCCATTCACGGAATAATTTATTTGCATAATCTTCAATCGGGTAATCATCAAGGTCATTGATGGTTACTACTGCAATCTGGTTGCTGGTAGAATCATTGAACGCATCTAATTTTTGTTCAAGTATCTGCACCTGGTCGCTTGATAACAAATGTGCATCATCAACCACAAGCCTTGGTGGATTGGGTGCAGGCAAAACGTTTTGCGCCGATACCTTCATGCCTGTTATTACCAAAACAATTGCTATAAATGCAGCATATAAAAATCTATAACAGCTTAAGGACTGAAATATTTTTTTATGTTGTATTAAATAGTTCCTCTCGGTCATTTTATAATTTGTTGGCTAAATCCAGTGTTTCAGCTTTAAAATAATTTTCAACATCAGTTCATAAAGAATTACCTGTTTCAATAATTTTTTTTAATCTCACCTGCATTTAATAAGCTATCACCTTAGCAGTTCTTATTTTTTCAATCATTTTCCAAAAACAATATCATCTGGTAATTCATTCTTATCTGTAGCCTTGTCATAAGGGAAATGAGTTTTCAGTGATTGTCCTGTTTTACGAATGATATCAATTAAACCTTCTGCAATATGGTCTTTCTTAAATTCACTTATCATTGCCCTCACAGCATTGTTCCAGAACTCCTGCCCTGTCTTTTGATAAATACCTTCATCAGCAAAAACTGCCATTTCATGATGTACTGTTGCAACATAGATTAATACTGCATTCCTGTCTTTTGTTTCATACATTTTAAGCTGCATGAAAACTTCAGCTGCACGGTCAAGCGGGTCAACAAAACGGTTTTTTCTTTCTACATATAACCTCACTTCGCCGCTCGTTTGCTGCTCGGCTATATGAATAGCTTCAATAATTGCAGACTCTTCTTCAGCAGTAAAAAACTTATGCTGTTTAGGTTTTAAAAAAGAAAACATCAACAAAAATTATTTGATGTCGAAATTAATGTCTGGCGCTTTTTCTGAACCCGGGTCAGCTTTGTAATAATTCTTTTCCTGGAAATGAAAGATTCCTGCAAAAATATTGTTGGGGAATGAACGTACCTGTAAATTATAAGTATTGACAGCGCTGTTATAATCACGGCGAGCAATATTGATACGGTTTTCAGTGCCTTCAATTTGTTGTTGAAAATCCTGGAATGCTTTTGTAGTTTTCAAATCAGGATATGCTTCAGCAACTGCAAGCAATCTGCCAAATGCACTTTGCAATTGCCCCTGTGCCTGTTGATATTGTGCCAATGTATTAGGGTCGTTGATATCAACTTTCACACTTGTTGCCTGAGCCCTTGCATTTATTACAGCCTGTAAAGTTGATTTTTCAAAATTGGCAGAACCTTGAATTGTTTTAACTACACTGTTATACAAATCTGTCCTGCGCTGGTAATTGGTTTCCACATTGCTCCAGGCTTGCTGAACCGTCTGGTCACCTTTTACAAATCCATTATAACTTTTGCAGCCGCAACCGCCTAAAAGAAGGATAGCAACTATTACCACTAATAAACCAATGGTTGATTTTTTCATGTGTATGACTTTTTTTATTAGCTAAGATAATTATCAAATCGGATACCGCTTTATAAATTTATGACATTAGGTCATTTTGGGGGGCAGTTCCTTATTTTTGATGGATATAATCTGGTTTTTTTAGAAATGATTTACTAAACTGTATTCATCAATCCATTTGCTATGCTGAAAAAGTTACTGAAACTCCTGCTGCTGGTTATTGTTTTATTAATAATTGTAGTGCTTGTACAAACCTGGAGGTTTACAGCACCTATCAAAGAAACAAAAGCTGTTGTAATTCCTTCCCTGCCTGATTCTGCAATTCAACATTTAAGCGTTGCAATCAAAATACCAACAATTTCTGTAAGTGATACTTTACCGGCAGACACGCTTGCTTTTAAACAATTCAGGTCTTTCCTTGAAAAAACTTATCCTTTGGTGCATCAGAAACTGCAAAGGGTAATTATTGACAGCTTTAGTTATATCTATTACTGGCCAGGAAAAAATTCTTCTCTTCCACCAAATGTATTAATGGCACACCAGGATGTTGTGCCTGTTGAATCGGCTACAGAAAAGGATTGGAAAGCCCCACCTTTTTCGGGTAGGATAACTGATACTGCCATTTGGGGCCGTGGTGCAATTGATGATAAAGGAAACCTTATTTCCATTTTTGAAGCTGCTGAAAAGTTATTGAAACAAGGTTATCAGCCTCAAAGAAGTTTTTATTTATGTTTTGGTCATGATGAAGAATTAGGTGGCAGTAAAGGTGCAGCTAAAATTGTGGCGTGGATGCAGCAGCAGAATATCCATCCTGCTTTGGTGTGTGATGAAGGTGGCTTTATTACAAAAGAAAATTTCCAGGAACTGGGAAGGCCTATTGCTTTGCTTGGTGTTGCAGAAAAGGGCTATGCTTCTTTTGAACTTACCGTTGATGCTGAAGGTGGCCATTCTTCAATGCCTGCAAAAGAAACAGCAATAGATATTTTAGCAAAGGCGCTGGTAAATATCAGGTCTTCGCAAATGCCTGTACGTTTTACTGAACCTACAAATGAAATGCTGGAAAAAATTGGCCCGGCAATGCCTTTCGTTACCAGGATGGCTTTGGCCAACCGTTGGTTATTTAACCCGATGCTTACCTCAAAATTTGAAAGCAGTAACGGTACCAATGCTACCATTCATACCACGATTGTACCCACAATTATCAATGCCGGGATGAAAGACAATGTTATCCCTTCTCATGCTGAAGCGGTTGTCAACAGCAGGATATTACCTGGCGAAACTTCTGCAGACGTAATTGATTTTCTCAAAAAAACAATCAACGATGACAGGGTAAAAATCAAAAATTATGGTGGCGTTTTTGAACCGGGCAAATCTGCATCTGCTTCAAGTGAAGGTTATAAAAAAGTAGAGTCATTAACTTATACTTTAATGGATAATGTAGTGCCTGTTCCATTCCTGATGATTGGCGCCACTGATTCAAGATATTTCAGGAGCATTGCTGATGTAGTGATTGATTTTACGCCAATGCTTGACCCTAAAGGTTTTCATGGAATAGATGAAAGGATGAGCATCAGCGATTATCAACGGTTGGTTTATTATTATGAGAAAATGTTGCAACAATAATTATTTCAATTGCAACAAAACAATTGAAGCTGCTTCATTCTTCTGATTAATGATTGTAAAGCTTTCACCGGGTTTGAAGAAAATATATTCACCTGTTGAAATTGTTTTACCTGCTTTAATTTTTCCTGCAATGCAAACGAGCAGGTAAGCACAACTGCTTTTGCTGAATTGCATTTCCTGGTTTGTAGCAACACTAATTTGATATGCAGTGACTAATTTTTCATTGACAGGTGTTTTAATATTTGTTCCGTTAAATTCATGGCAATCATTTGCTGATGGCTCTTTTTTCACCAATTCAATATCCATTACATGAAAAACATTTTTACCTCCATTAAAAACACGGTGTGTTATTGGATGTGCGGCATAATCAGAGAAACTTACATTGCCTGCTAATGCTTCAACAAGTGGCGTAGGCGCTTCACCTTTTTTCTGCAAACCAATGTTGGATTGTGAAATCTCAACAATCACTGAAGGTGCTGCATGAATGTGATATAAAGTGGTATCACCAGGATTGATATGTACATCCAGCAAGCGTACATAATCATTTACTAAAACAGGTTTATGATGTGGCTCTTCTATGACCGGAACCTGTGCATTAATGTTAATGTATGTTATCAGGAAAATAAAAAAAGTCATGTATCTGAAAAACATGATGAACTGATTTTTAATAAAGATAAAAAAAGGAGGCTGATCAAAAATTCGCCTCCTTATCTAAAAAATATTTTACTGATTAAATCTTACAAACTGTTGTAGAAATTATTGAAACCTTATTTTTTAAAACTGAATCGAAAATTATTTATGAATTGATAGCAGCAATACCCGGTAATTCTTTTCCTTCAAAAAACTCCAACATTGCGCCACCGCCGGTTGATACATAACTTACTTTATCAGCATAACCAAACTGGTTAACAGCAGCCACACTATCACCACCACCTACAAGTGAAAATGCACCTTTCCCGGTGGCTTCTGAGACGGCCTTAGCAATTGCTTTTGTGCCATGTTGAAAATTTTCCATTTCAAAAACACCCATTGGCCCGTTCCATAAAATTGTTTTAGCATGATGGATAACATTTGAAAACAATTCGCAACCCATTGTGCCCACATCAAGTCCCATCCATCCATCTGGTATTTCTGTGCTTACTGATGAAGAAATATTGGCATCATTGGCAAATTTATCTGCGATGATAGAATCGCCTGGTAAATGGATACACACATTTTTCTGACTGGCTTTATCCATAATTTCCCTGGCTGTATCAAGTCTTTCTTCTTCACACAAAGAAGAACCAATCCTGCCACCTGCTGCTTTAAAAAAAGTATAAGCCATACCACCACCAATGATGATGTCAGTTGCCCTCTCCAGCAAATTTTCAAGAATTAAAATTTTGTCGCTCACTTTAGCGCCACCGATAATAGCAACAAAAGGTTTATCTGCATTTTTCAATACTTTTTCTGCAGCGTTGATTTCGTTCTCCATCAAAAAACCAAACATCCTTTTTTCTTTCGGGAAAAATTGTGCAATCACTGCTGTGGATGCGTGGGCGCGGTGTGCTGTGCCGAATGCATCATTCACATACACATCACCAAGCTTTGAAAGTTTTTCTGCAAAGTCTTTATCACCTTTTTCTTCTTCTTTATGAAAACGTAAGTTCTCTAAGAGCAATACGCCACCGGGTTGCAATGCAGCAGCTTTTTGTTCTGCAATAGCACCGATACAGTCATCAGCAAACTGTACACCATTGTTGCTTGAAAAACCAAGCAGTTCATTCAGGTGTTGCACTAAATGTTTGAGTGATGATTTTTCTTCCGGGCCTTCTTTGGGCCTTCCCAAATGGCTCATCAATATAACACTGCCTCCATCATCCAGGATTTTTTTAATTGTAGGTATAGCAGCTTTCATGCGTGTATCATCTTTTATTTCGAAAGTCTGCTTGTCGAGCGGTACATTGAAATCTACACGTATCAATGCTTTTTGCCCCTTGAAGTTGTAACCGGAAAATTTACTCATAACTGTATTGATTGAAGGATGTAAAAATAAGCACCCTGTTTTAAATGAGCAATCTTTTACTGATAAAGCTCGATGATATTATTAACCAGGTCATAAGGGATGGAATTGTCATTTTATTTTTTAAATTATTTTTTGACCTGTAACATTTTATATTCGCTGTTTGTATGCAATCAGTTTCAAGAAAAACCTGGCTTACCCCGCTGATATTAATTGTTGTAATTGTATTGCTGCACCTGTTTTCTTTCCAGCCTGCATGGGTGGAAAATATTTATTCAGAGAAAGTTTATCCTTTAATTTCTTCTTTATTGCGCATACTCACACGATGGATACCATTTAGTTTTGGCGACCTGTTATATTCATTACTGATTGTATGGGCAATTTTCGCTATCGTACGTTTTTTGAAAAATAAACCAACCTGGAAAAAGTGTTTGTTTGCTTTAAGAAACCTGCTGGTGAAATGTTTATGGCTCTACATAATTTTTTTACTTGCCTGGGGTTTGAACTACTACCGGTACGGTATTGGCGAACAAACGAATCTTGTGCCTGACAGATACAGCACCGATGATTTGAAAAAAGTAACAGCAATGCTAAGAGATGAATTGAATTATAACAAGAAAGTGATGGACAGCCTGTACCTGGGTTATTCAAGTGATGCATATACTTTGCAACAGGCTGTTCAGTTATATGATTCTGCAAAATCAACTTATCCGTTTCTTGCTTACCGTTTTCCGGATGTAAAAAAAATGATGTTTGGTGTTGTTGGAAATTATTCAGGGTTCCTTGGTTATTACAACCCATTCACTGGCGAAGCACAGGTAAATACCAAAGTACCGGCATTTATTATTCCATTTACAAGCTGTCATGAGATTGGGCATCAATTAGGATATGCCAGCGAAAGCGAAGCAAGCTTTGCAGGATATCTTGTGGTAAGAAATGGAAACTCGCCGGTATTTAAATATTCAGCATATTTCGATTTGTTCAGTTATGCAAATGGTGAATTGTTTTTCAGGGATTCAGTTGCTGCAAAAGAAAATATTAAACTGCTGGATACGCTTGTGAAAAAAGATATAGCTGAATACAGGAAATATTTGCATAGTTATAATAACCCGGTTGAAATTTTGTTTTCAAATATTTATGGCAATTATTTAAAAGCACATAACCAGCCATTGGGGATTGAAAGTTATGATGAAGTGGTGGCGTGGGTTGTGGCTTATTATAAAAAGTATGGCCGTATATAAAAAAAGCCAACACATTCAATGTATTGGCTTTCATAAAACAGAAAATATACTTATTGTATTTTCACAAACCTGGATGATGATACTCCTTTGTCTGTGATGATTTGTAATTCATATACACCCTGGACCAGTTTTGAAATATCAATAGAAAGTGATGCATTGATCTGGTTGCTGTTAATTTCCTTTACATAGACCTGGCGACCCTTCATGTCTGTTATCAGCAAAGACAATTTTTGTGTTGAAATATTTTTATTCAATCTTATATTCAACTGGTCTTTAGCAGGGTTGGGATATACTGAATAGTTCGTTCCATCCGGTGCAGTTGCAGCTATAGCTGCTTCTTCATTATTGTCATTCATCAGGTTTAAAGTGTCAAAAGTTTTATTCACTTTATAAAGGTCTTTTAACCCTTTTGAATTATCTCCATCATCAGCGCTGATTAATAAATGGTTGTTCAGTATTGTCAATATTCTTGGGTTAGAACTATTATTTCCAGGATTAATATCATATACTTCTTTGGTGCCAGCGCCTGTTCCGTCTGAAAGCCAAAGTTCATTTCCTGTACTATTATCGTTGGCAGTAAAATACAATCCTTGTTGTGAATACACCCAGGTGAAATTGTTCAGGTTTAATGAAGACCCACTGTTTTTATAAATGTCTTTAACCAGTTTCGTTCCTCCTGCTGTACCATTGGTAATCCATGGCTCATATCCATGCACACCATCATCAGCAGCTATAAAAAATTTGCCGTTATAATTTTTCACATTTGCTGAATCCGGCGAATTGGTAATAAAATCAGTTAAGATAAATGGAATATGGCCATTATTTAAATTAAGCGTTGTGCCAATAGTTTTTGTAACCTTAGTGCCGCTACTTGTGCCATTGCTTTGCCATAATAAACTCCCTTTATTTGAGTAAGTAGTAAAATAAAATTTGTTATTGATGGTAGGAGTTAAAGTCAAACTGAAATAGCTAAGGCTGCTATCGCCTAAGTCTTTGATAAGTTTTGCAGAAGTGCCATTTGTTGAATACAATTGATTCACGATAGTGAAATTTGGAATAACTAAAATATAACCTTCTACAGCAAAGATCAGTTGATCCTCAAACTTAGAAAGTGCAACTGCAGACACAGAAGTGTTGCTACTGGTTGGAAAAAGAGTTGAAATTACCGAAGTGCCACCTGGTGTGCCATTACTCTTCCAAACCCTTAACCCTGTAGGATTTCCGTCTTTACCGGTAAATATCAAACGATCATTTAAAGCATTATATGAATTGATATCAAAAGAACCTTTACCGGGGTTTAAATCTTTGACCAATATGGTGCCGCCTCCAGAACCATCCGTTCTCCACAGTTCGCGTCCATGTGTAGAATCATTTGCCAGGAAAAACAAATAACCGTTGGCAGGATAAAAAAAGTAGGAAGCGCTTGAATCAAAGCTGCTACCTTTTCCTTTCCAAATGTCTTTAACCATCACAGTACCGGCTTCAGTGCCGTTTGATTTCCACAATTCATAACCGTTTTTGTTGGTATAGGCAAAAAAGAATAAGGTGTTGTTAAATACAAAGAAATTTGTTGGGTATGAACCTTGAACCCCCGGGTTGATATCTTTAAATAATTTGGTGCCGGAAGTAGTGCAGTCAGAAACCCATAGTTCTGCACCTTTGGCTGCATTGATGACACCTGCATAAATTTTGTTTTTATAAACAACTGCCTGTTCTGTAGTAATTGCATTACTTAAAAGTCTTGAAGTGCCACCCTTGGAACCGTCAGTTACCCAAACAGAATCTTTGTCAGTAGCGAGAAGCGATTTATTGCCCAGCGTAATAGCCAGTTTAAAATTTTTGTTGTTGGCAAGTTTAGTAACCTGCGCAGAAAGCCTTCCTGAAATTATTAAAATAGAAAGGCAACATGTTAGTTGTACAATTTTTTTCATTTTGAGCGGATTAAATTTTATTACAAAAATTAGAAAAAAAAATAGTACTTAATCAAGTTTTTAAAAATCAGATATATATATGAAATGAATTTAGTGAAGAGCGGTTTTTATAGGTGTTAGTTGGTTATTTTATAATCACAGTACCCAGTTGTTTTGTAATTGTTCTTTCAAAATTTTTTAATTGTTTATGCACTTCCATTAAGCGTTTGGTATCTTCCCAGTTTTGTGAATGTTCAATATCCTGCTGGTTTTGCTCAAACATTTTTTTGATTTTATGCAGCTTGAAATAGTTAAGGCTCATATCCACATCTATGATGCTGGTATCAATTTTATTTTCCTTGCTGTTACCCAGTTTTTCATCCCAGCGTTGGCTGAGTTCAAAGGGGAATAAAGTAACATTCACAACCAATGATCTTATTTTTTCATCACCGTGATACAGCAAAGTTTTTGCAGTTGGTTGCAGGCCATCGGAATATTGTTGCTTATATAAATTGAATAGATTAGCCATTTCAGGATTATCAAATTCAAACTGTTCAAGTTCTTCAAAAATATGTTCAGCAACGGTAGAGTTTTCATCCCATGCATTCAGACCATATTCAAGTAACACACGCAAAACACTTTTTTCCTGCAGGTCATCCGGTTGGAACAATAAATCTTCTTTCTTATGTTCGTCAATGCCGGTAGGTTGCTCCTGCTTTTCCGTTCTTGATTTTTCTTCTTTTACAATTCTTTCATTGATGTATTTATTGACGAGATTTATTAGCCCGTTTTCATCAATTTTTAAAGCAGCAGCACATTCATGTATGTATGCCTGTTTTTTAGAAAAATCTTCCGCATTATTTATTCGGCTCAGGCTTTCTGCTACCTGGTTAACTGCTTCATTTTTTTTGGTAATATCATTGCCGGCTTCTTTCAGCAATACATCTAACTGGAAAAGAATAAAATCTTTTTTGTTAGCTGCAATGAATTTTGTGAATTCACCTGCGCCGACTTTTTTTACATAACTATCAGGGTCTTCATTATCAGGAATCAAAACCAATTTTACATTCAGGCCTTCTTCCAAAGCCATATCAAGTCCACGCATGGCTGCTTTTACACCTGCGCTGTCACCATCATAAATGATTGTTAGGTTGCTGGTATATTTTTTTATGATACGGAGTTGGTCTGTGGTTAATGATGTGCCGCCACTTGCCACTACATTATCAATACCGGCCTGGTGCAGGCTGATGACATCAGTATAACCTTCCACCAATAAACATTCATTGTTTTTATCAATAGAATGCCTTGCAAAATAAGAGCCGTATAAAACTTTGCTCTTTACATAAATCTCGTTTTCAGGTGTGTTGATATATTTCGGCGCTTTCTCGGCTTTTCCAATTACCCTCGCACCAAAGCCGATGATTTTTCCTGTTATGTTATGAATTGGAAAAATAATTCTGCCACGATAGTTATCAATAAGCTCTGAATTGCCTCCCTGTTGACCTGAATTCCTTTCAACAACCAAACCGCTTTTCAATAAAATTTCCTTGCTGAACTGTTGTTGAATCGCAGCAGTCGCAAATGCATTGAAAGTTTTCGGATCATAGCCTAACTGGAATTTACGAATGATGTTTTCATCATAACCACGTTCTTCAAGGTATGAAAGAGCATGGGTTGTGCCTTCATCTGTTTGTAATAATTGTTCTTCAAAAAATTTTTGAGCAAAATTGTTGAGGGCATGAAGGCTTTCAGATGCCTGTTGAATGGTTTTTACTTCATCGCTTACTTCAGTTTCCTGTATCTCAATGTTGTAACGTGATGCCAGCCATTTCAATGCTTCTACATAAGAATATTTTTCATGCTCCATCAAAAATGTAATGGTATTGCCACTCTTGCCACAACCAAAACATTTATATATTTCTTTTGATGGTGAAACAGTAAATGAAGGTGTTTTCTCATTGTGAAATGGGCAAAGCCCCAGGTAATTGGCTCCCCGTTTTTTAAGTTTGACAAATTCACCCACCACATCAATAATATCAATGCGGTTGGTAATTTGTTCTATCGTTTGTGGAGTAATCACTGGTAAATTTTACTGCTGCAACAAATGTAATATGCTTCAAACAAAAAAATAGAAATGTATTGTAAACTAAAAATATAAAATTAAAAATTATTCTTTCCTGCTTCTGTAATTCTCAGTTCCATTTTGCTGTGTTGTAATAATGTCCAGGGTAATAAGGATGGAACTATTGATCTGAAATTTATTTTCCTGATTGGTTCGAGTTATGATTAAATTATTTACTTCCATCAGGGAGGGAAAATATTCCAATGAATACTGATATTTCAATAAAGATAACAGGCAAGAAATCCTGATTATAAAAACTATTCAATAATAATTGCCCAATCCTGAATTAACAGGGTTGGGCATTTTCAAATATGAATGGCTTGAATACAAAATGAATTGTACAAAAATTAGTGATGCACAACTTCTGTTTTATAAGTTATAAGTTTTGATCAATTTTAATAATACTCCGTTCGTCCAGCCAAAGCCATCCTGTGAGGGATATTCACCACCACCGGCAGTAATACCTGTATCAACTATATTGTATTTTTCCATCAGCTTGCCCGTTTCTTTATACACTTTAATATTTAATGCTGACCATCTTTTTGCAATCTCTGTTGCCAAATCTTTTTGATCATAGTTGTCTAAACCTTTTATGGTAATCCACTGCAAAGGTGCCCATCCATTTGGCCAATCCCATTGTTGATTTGTATTGATTAAAGTAGTAACAACACCACCTGCCTGCAAAAAATCTTTTTGTATTACAGATGCTGCCTTATTAATTTTTTCTTTTGAAGGAATATTGAAAAAGAATGGTGTTATACCTGCAATCGTTTTTTGGTTGCTCAATATTTTTTTATCAATTATGAAATCATAATACCATCCGTCATGTTCATTGAAGAAATACTTTTCGATAGCTGCTTTTCTTTTTTCTGATTTGTTTTCAAATTCTTTTTGTAAAGCTGAATCTCCTGATATCCCAGTAGCTTTTGTTATTGATAATTCCAGTTGATATAATAAACAATTCAGGTCAACCGGAAGAATGTTTGTAGTATCAATGTTTGTAAAAGTTTTGCCATCGGTAAACCAACGGCCACTAAAGTCCCAACCACTTTCGCATGCTGCACGCAGGTTGCTGAAAAGTAAAGCTGCATTGCCCTTGTATGAATTTTGTAATTCATAATCTTCAACAAATGATTCAGGCCTTGGTGTGTCAGATTGATCATAATACCGGTTTAAAATTGTATTGTTATCTAACCTGACAACATGTTGTGTCGGATGGGTTTCATCCATCCAGTATTTATATTCTTTCAACAATACATCGCTGTAACGCAGGTAAATTTCATTTCCTTTTTCTGATGCAAGCAATTCCACCATGCATGAAAAATAGGGTGGTTGCGACCTGCTTAAAAAATAACTACGGTTACCATTTGGAATGAAACCAAAATTGTTGATGAGGTAAGCAAAATTTTCTATCATATTTTCTATTACATCCCATAACCCGCTTTCTGCCAGGCCGAGCATTGTGAAATAAGAATCCCAATAATAAATTTCCCTGAACCTGCCACCGGGAACAATGTAAGGTTTGGGTAATGCAATGAGTGAACTACCTTCTTCAGGTTTGTCTGCACTGCGCTTGAGCACCTGCCATAATTCTTCAATGTGGTCAGCAACATTATTTTTTATTGCAGCATGATAAGAAGATGATGCTGCAGCAGGTAATATAAAATTCTCTTCTACAAATTTCCTGGTTGTTTCAATGGTTGGTGATACAAGTTTTTTATAATCCGTAACAATATCTGCCGGTTTTCTTTTGGGTGTACAGTCAACAAAAGTCTTATTGTCGGGAAATATTTTCTTTAATTGTACATCTTTAAAAAGTTCACCGAATAATTCAACAGGCGTTTGCATACAACAGAAATTATAATTGATTTTGTTTGTTGAAAATAGGCAATAATCTGTTATTAATGTTTGGCAATTGATGTTCTGGTATTGATGAATTGATTTGCCCGGGATACAACTTGTATTTTGCAAGTATTTATCCAATAAAAAAGGGAATGAAAAAATCACTCCCTTTTTTTAAATATCTAAAAAATATCAGCCTAAAGCAACTCTTACAAATTCAATTACTTTAAGGTCTTTGTCAGATTTTTTAAGATAGTCAGCAACTGATTCATTGCCTTCACCTTTTACAAAAGCCTGTGCCATCAGAGTTTGTTCTTTAAAGAAAGCATTTAATTTGCCTTGCGCAATTTTAGACAGCATGTCATCTGATTTGCCTGCCATTTTAGGGTCTTGTTTCATTTGTTCAATTGCGATATTTCTTTCGCGTTCGATTGTTTCAGCAGGCACAGAATCTGCATCTACTGCAACCGGGTTCATGGCTGCAATCTGCATAGCCACATCTTTTCCTGTTTCGGCTGCTTCTTTATTTAATCCAACCAAAACTCCCATGCGGTATGCACCATGAATGTATGATGCAACAAAAGGTGCATCAACTCTTACAAATTTTGTGATACCGATTTTTTCACCAATGGTGGCTAATTTATCATTCACTAAATCTGCTACTGTTGTATTATCAATTGCAGTAGTATTTAATTCTTCTAAATTTTTTACATTGTTCTTTATTGCAGCATCTGCAATGCTTTGAGCAAATGCAACAAAGTCAGAATTCTTTGAAACGAAATCTGTTTCGCAGCTTACACAAACGATGATACCGCTTTTGTTATCACTTGTAGTTTTTGCAATCACCACACCTTCTTTTGCTTCACGGTCGCTGCGTTTTGCTGCAACTTTCTGTCCCTGTTTGCGTAACCAGTCAATGGCTGCTTCAAAGTCACCATTGGTTTCAGTCAATGCTTTACGGCAATCCATCATGCCTGCACCTGTTGCCTGGCGTAATTTATTTATTTCTGCTGCTGATATAGCTACTGTACTCATTTGTCCTCCTTGCTCCAAACCGGAGCGGATTAGAAACTGCCAATAAAATGCAGTTCCAGTTTAAAAGATAATTATCCTGTTTTTAAAATGATAAGGTCTCAGATACATATACGATAGACAACCTTATCTGCCACCACCTGGTGAAGGCCTGCGGCTGGGTACACGGCGTTTAGTAGGTCCGCCTGGTCCACCTTTTTGCCTTTCACCCCTACGACGGCCACCTTCAGATTCTGCTTCTGCCTGTAAACGGGCAGCTCTTTTTTCTGTTTCGTTGTCCACTTCTTCAATTGTTGACTCTTCATCTTTTGCAGCCTGGCGTTCTTCCAGTCCTTCTGCAATCACAGATGTGATATAATTAGTGATGATAGCAATTGATTTTGTGGCATCATCATTTGCTGGTATCGGGAAATCAACTTTATTAGGATCAGAATTTGTATCCACCATTCCAAATGTGGTGATGCCTAAACGTTTTGCTTCAGCCAAAGCAATGTGTTCATGACCGATATCAACAATGAATAAAGCTGCAGGCAAGCGGCCCAGTTGAGCAATACCACCTAACACCTTTTCCATCTTTTCTTTATCACGTGAAAGTGTTAAGCGCTCTTTTTTTGTTAGGCTTTCAGCGCTGCCATCGTTCAGCATTTTTTCAATGCTCTGCATTTTCTTAACGCTTTTGCGAACAGTGTTGAAATTGGTGAGCATGCCACCTAACCACCTTTCAGTTGCGTAAGGCATGTTTACACGGCGTGCGCATTCACTTACGATTTCTTTAGCCTGTTTTTTTGTTGCAACAAACATGATTTTTTTGCCGCTTTTCGCAATTTGTTTCAATGCTGCTGCTGCTTCCTGTAATGAATCAACAGTTTTATTCAGGTCAATAATGTGGATGCCTTTTTTTTCAGCAAAAATGTAAGGCAACATTTTTGGATTCCACTTCTTACGCAAGTGTCCAAAATGTACACCTGCTTCGAGTAATTGCTGCTGTAATGAAGTGTTTTGTTCCATTGTATTTTTAGCTTTTAGCTATTGGTTTTACCTTTAGCTGTTTTGTTATGAAAATTTTATTGTTTTTTAGCCAATAGCTAATAGCTATCGGCTAATAGCTTTTGATTATTGGCTTAACGTTTAGAGAACTGGTAGCTGCGTCTTGCTTTTTTATGACCGAATTTCTTACGTTCAACACCACGTGGGTCGCGTTTTAAATAACCGGCTGCTTTTAATGCAGGACGGTATTCAGGATTTATTTCCAGTAAAACGCGGGCAATACCCAATTTTGCTGCTTCAGCCTGTCCTTTCACACCACCACCTGTTGCATTTATAATGATATCAAATTTGTCAAGTGATTCAATAGTTTTTAAAGGAGCTTCCACCTGGTTTTGCAAATATTCAAGTGCAAAATATTCTTTGTAGTTCTTATCGTTGATAGTGATGTTTCCGGTGCCTTTAGAAATAAACACACGGGTAACAGCTTCTTTACGACGGCCTACTGCATTTTTTTGTTTTTCCATTTTATATTGCTTTTAGCTTTCGGCTATTTAGAACTTAAATTCTTTTGGTTGTTGTGCCGTATGCGGATGTTCTGCGCCCTGGTACACGAATAATTTTTTGAACATCTTCCTGCCCAAACGGTTTTTTGGCAACATGCCTTTTACTGCACGTTCAATAACTGCTTCGGGCCTGCGTTTCAACAGGTCTTTTGCAATTTCTTCCCTCAGGCCACCAGGGTAACCGCTGAAGTTCTGATATACTTTGTCTTCTAACTTGTTGCCGGTGAATTTTACTTTACCTGCATTAATAACAATAATGTAATCACCGCAATCAACGTGGGGTGTGTAATAGGCTTTGTTCTTGCCCCGCAGCGCTGCTGCGATTTTTGAACACATGCGGCCTACGGTTTGATTGGTGCCGTCAACAACATACCAATTACGCTGTACGGTAGCCTCGTTCGCATGTTTTGTTGTGAAATGTAATTTGCTCATTTATTTGTTTTTTGTGAACCCGCCATCCCGGGTAAAAATTTTTGGAGCGCAAAGATGCAGGAAACTATTGTAATGAACAAGAGTTATTTATTCGGGTGTTTGTAAGTAATTGATTTTTAGTAAAAAAATTGCTATAAAATTTTAATACTTTAAATTTCTTTTGCAAATACATTGGAAATTTTATGACTGCACTAAAAAACAAAACACTTCTTTAGGCCCATGGACACCAGTTACCAAAGTTTTTTCAATATCGGCAGTTCTGCTGGGCCCGCTGGCAAAACTGATGAGCGATGGGAACCCGTTTGCATATTTCTTTTGAAGTAATTCCAGCCCGTCTTTTACATCATAAACCAACTGGTTTGTAAATGCAATACAGATATGTACTGGTGCATACACACTGGATGTCCTGCCTTGTTGTGCACTGCTCAACAGGATGCTGCCTGTTCTTGCAATCAAATATTCGCATGAAGTAATGGAAGCATCACATTCAGCTAAGCCGGTTTGGGTATTTATTTTGATTCCTTTTTCTATCAAATCATTTTTCAGCACTGGTTCGTTCAAATAAATATTGTTCCATTTTCTTGTCGTAAACAAAGTTTGCAATTGTTCAACCAATTCCTTTTTATCTGAACAAAAAGAAAACCTTCCCTGCAGTGAAGTAAATTTTTCAGCAAATAAAATTTCGATGTCATCAGCAGTATCAGAAAAACCCCATTCTTTCTCATCACTAAAAGGTAAAGGCACCGGTTTTTCCAGTGCCTGTTTTATTTTTCTGAGAATATTTTTTCTTGCTGATGATTCTTTCATCTGCATTTATTTTTTAACTGCTCACTTCATTTTGTGAAGCAGATTTTTTCGGTGATGGTTGAATGGTAGAAGCATTACTATCATAAGGTGGTACGCCAGCACTGATGCTGCCTGCATGGCCTTCGCCAATTTCAAGTTCGTCTTTGTTTTCTTCGTGCTTCTTATCTTCAAAAGGCCTTTTGCCAATCAACTGTTCAACATCGCTTTGAAATAATACTTCTTTTACCAAAAGCTCTTTAGCAAGTGTTTCCACTTCATGCCTTTTTTCAATCAATAAAGCTTTTGTTCTTTCATAAGCAACCTGTATCAGTTTCCTCACTTCTTCATCAATCATTTCACCGGTTTTTTCACTGTACGGTTTGGTGAATGAATTATCCTGTGAAGGGTCGTAGAAACTGATATTGCCCACTTTATTATTCATGCCATAAACAGTTATCATGGCATAAGCAGTTTTTGTTATCTGCTGTAAATCGTTGGAAGCGCCTGTTGATATTTTCCCAAAGAAAATTTCTTCTGAAGCCCTTCCACCCAATGTCATACACATCTGGTCCATCAACTGGTCAGTGTTGTATAAATATTGTTCTTTAGGTGTGTATTGTGCATATCCCAAAGCTGCAGTGCCACGTGGCACGATAGTAACTTTTAATAAAGGATAAGCATGTTCCAGAAACCAACCACAGATTGCATGGCCGGCTTCGTGATACGCAATGATTTCTTTTTCTTCAGGTGAAATAATTTTATTCTTCTTTTCCAATCCCCCGATGACACGGTCAATTGCATCCTGGAAATCACTCATGTCCACCATCTCTTTGCCTTTACGTGCTGCAATCAATGCTGCTTCGTTACAAACATTGGCAATATCAGCGCCGGCAAAACCTGGTGTTTGTTCAGCAAGCTTATAGATGTTCAGTGTCTGTGAAACTTTAATCGGTTTCAGGTGTACACGGAAAATATCTTCACGGCCTTTCACATCAGGGCGGTCAATAGATATCTGTCTGTCGAAACGACCCGGCCTTAATAATGCGCTATCCAAAACATCTGGCCTGTTGGTTGCAGCAAGAATGATGATGCCGCTTTCACCACCGAAGCCATCCATCTCAACCAGCAACTGGTTTAATGTATTTTCCCTTTCATCATTACTCACAATTGCATTTCTACCACGTGCACGGCCGATGGCATCAATTTCATCAATAAAAATAATACAAGGAGCTTTTTCTCTTGCTTGTTTGAAGAGGTCTCTTACGCGGCTGGCACCAACACCTACAAACAATTCAACAAAGTCGGAACCACTCATGCTGAAGAATGGTACCTGTGCTTCACCGGCCATTGCTTTTGCCAACAAAGTTTTACCAGTTCCTGGAGGTCCAATCAGCAAAGCACCCTTTGGAATTTTACCACCGAGAGCTGTATATTTCTTGGGGTTTTTAAGGAAGTCAACGATTTCCATCACTTCCACTTTTGCTTCATCCAAACCGGCAACATCGGTGAAAGTTATATTCACTTTTGTGCCTTTATCAAATAACTGAGCCCTTGATTTTCCAATATTAAAAATACCACCGGGGCCGCCGCCACTGGCTCCACCGCCCACTTTTCGCATTATCAATACCCACAGAGCAACAAACAGTAAAACAGTAATAAGGATGTTGGCAAACGGGCCATACCATTCACCTTCATCATAAACATTTTCCGGGACTTCTTTTATATTGTTGTTTGTATAAAATTCATTAAGCCTGCGGTTGAAACTTTCCCAATCGCTCACCCTGAATTCAAATAAGGGGCTGGCAGAGACATCTTTTTTCAGTGGTTGCTGAAATTTTGAACGATAAAATTCTTTTTGAAGGCTGTCTTGTTTAATATAAACCCTTACCAGTTTTTTGTTGCTTACAATATCAATCTTGCTGACATCGCCACCCTTAAGCATGATATCCCTGAAATCCTGTTCAGTTGTATTTTGCACATCGGGTTGACTTAAATTAAAAACATTGTATGATATCAATGCTATTGCTATCAATGCATAAATCCAATATATACTGAAACGGGGTCCGCCACGGCGGGGTGATTTATCGCCACCTTTGTCAAACATTTCCGGCTTCATCTTGTTATTATCCTGTGCCATATATTTTCTAAAAACTTCGCAATATTATGCTATATATTACGGTTTTAAATTATTAATTAATCTCCTGCAGAGTTGCATCGCTCCACATTTCTTCCAGTTTATAAAATTTCCTTGTAGCAGGTTGCATAATGTGTACCACAATATTTACATAATCTATCAATACCCATTGCAAAACACTGTAACCTTCATGCCGGTATGGATTTTCACCCAGATGTTTTTTCACACTCTCCTCAACAAAATCAGCAATTGCCCTAACCTGTATGGTACTGCTGGCTTCGCAGATAATAAAATAATCACTCACCGCTTCCGGAATTTTCCTCAGGTCAAGCGAAACAATATTTTCGCCTTTCTTTTCCTGAATAGCCTTAATAATGATTTTATAAATCCTTGAATTTGTATTAAGCCTTGTAACTGAATTCTTTTTGCGGGAAGCTAAAACGGTAAGAGGTTCCAAATAAGCAACTATTTTAAATGAATAAATTTTTTATTGGTATAAACCATTTGCTGACTATAACTAATTTTCAAAAATGTAGTTTCGCCAAAATTACTAATTCCTTTGTCATCCACTCCAATAAATAATACAATCGGCAAACGCTTTATAGAATTATTAAGTGTTGACAGTACCAACAACTATGCCATGAGGCAGGTGCAGCAAGGGCTTGCCAGAGGGGGAGAAGCTTATTTTGCTTATGAACAAACAGCAGGGAAAGGACAATTCAATAAGAAATGGTTAACGACAAAAGGTGAAAACATAATTCTCTCCTTAGTGGTTGATACAAGCGCCATTTCATTGGAAAAACAATTCAGTTTAAATATGGCTACAGCACTGAGTGCGCAACAATTATTTAACAACTATGCAACTGAAAATACCAAAATAAAATGGCCAAATGATATTTATTGGAATGACAGAAAGGCGGCTGGCATTTTGATTGAAAATGTTATTCGTGGCAAAAACTGGCAATTTGCCATAATTGGTGTTGGAATAAATATTAACCAAACCGTTTTTGAAACAGGTCTTTCTAACCCGGTTTCTTTAAAACAGGTTACCGGAAAAACATTTGATGTGGTTGCATTAGCCAAACAGTTTTGCAAAATACTGGATGTTAATTTTGATTTGTTGATGAACAACGGTGAAAGTGCATTTGAAGAAAATTACAACAATGAATTGTACAGGTTAAATGAGATTTCATTTTTTAAAACAGGCGGGCAAATATTTCAAGGAATGATAAGGAGCGTAGATAGCTTTGGCCACCTGGTTATTGAAGTAGATGGTATTGAAAAAAAATTCACAACAGGCAGTGTTGAATGGTTGCCAGGATATAAGTGAGTCTTGGTATGAATGAAAGTTTCATTTTCAAATTAACTTTTTTACTCTGACTACATATAATGAAGTTTGTATCTTCAATTTATTATGATATATTCTTTTAAAGGTTTTGTCCCGGTAATTGATGATTCATCATTTATTCATCCACAGGCATCTGTAACAGGAAATGTTATTATTGGTAAGAATGTATATGTTGGGCCTGGTGCTGCCATTCGAGGTGATTGGGGAAGGATTATTATTGAAGACGGTTGCAATGTGCAGGAAAATTGTGTGATACACATGTTCCCGGGTGTAACAGTTTGGTTGAAACAAGGTGCACACATTGGTCATGGTGCAGTTATTCATGGCGCCACTATCGGCAGGAATTGCCTCGTTGGCATGAACAGTGTTATTATGGATAATGTGGAACTGGGTGATGAATGTATTGTTGGTGCACTTAGTTTTATCAAAGCAGATGAAAAAATTGAAAGAAGAAGTTTGCTGGCTGGTAACCCTGCAAAAATTATTAAGCAGGTAAGTGATGAAATGATGGAATGGAAATCACAAGGCACAGCATTATACCAACAGCTTCCGGCGGAAATGAAAGCAGATTGGAAACCTTGTGAACCTGCCAATGAAATACCAGAATTTCAACCATCACAGGAATTTTTATATAAAACATGGAATGAAATTAAGCGCAGTAAAATTCAATGATAAAAAGATACTAACTGTTGCTAAACCAACAGCGATGTTTTATTATCAAAAACAAAATGGAATTGAATGAAACAACATTTTTTTAAATTATTCTTTTTTATGGCGATGGTAAATACAGGTTGCAGTGCGCAGAAAAACCTTGTGGAACAAAATATTAATTCGTCTGGCAACAAGCAAGCCATTGAAGATGATGAATTAAAAAAACTTCAATCTGAAAATGATTTGGTGATTGCTTTTGCAGTAGAAAATTTTGCCTGGGTAAAATCAATAGATTATTTCATTATTGCAAAAAACAGCAACGGTTGGAAAGGATACAAATATCATCACAACCTGATGCGTGGCAATGCAGGTACACCCACATCCATACAATCTCACGATGTAAACAGCACAGACTGCGATGCTGTGGTAAAATATATTTCAGATAACGAAGGTTGGAATATTAAAGGCGATTCAGGACAGGATTTTTGTAGTGATGGAAACAAGAACTGTAATATCAATGATGCGCCGGGGTCAAGGTTATGGATGATTACAAAAACAGCATACATTTCCCCATCATATTATGCACCTCAGTTTTATGAAAAATGTTGCCCTGAAAAACAACGTGGTATTTTTCTTTCAATCACTCAAAAAATTGCAGGCATTTTTGGTGAGAAAGAAGATGAATAATTCCTGCCGCTATCATTTTCTATAACAGAATTTCATTTATACGTTTGCATGTCATGTACACCATCAGCCAGGTTGCGGATTTATTAAATGCTTCATCATCACTTTCAAACAATGATGCGGTTGTTGAACAATTGCTCACTGACAGCCGTAAACTTGTTTTTCCCGGAACCACTTTATTTTTTGCTTTGGTAACACCCCGAAGGGATGCACACAATTTTATCAGTGAGTTATATGAAAGGGGCGCAATTAATTTTGTAGTACATAAAAATTTTGATACCGGAAATTTTGTTGGAGCAAATTTTATTTTTGTTGATGACACGCTACTGGCATTGCAAACATTAGTTGCCATTCACCGGCGTAATTTTCAATATCCTGTTATTGCCATCACAGGTAGTAATGGAAAAACTATTGTAAAAGAATGGTTGTATCAATTGCTGTCGCCGGATTTTAATATTGTGCGCAGCCCGAGGAGTTATAATTCTCAGATTGGAGTGCCGCTTAGTGTTTGGCAGATGAGCGATGAATTTAACCTCGCTGTTTTTGAAGCAGGTATTTCTATGCCGGGTGAGATGCAGCGTCTTGCAAATATCATTCAACCCGATATTGGGATACTTACCAATATCGGTAATGCGCATGAAGAAAATTTTATTTCTGTTACACAAAAAATAGAAGAGAAATGTAAACTGTTTGAAAACTGTGAAACGGTTATTGTAAATGGTGATAATGATGCTGTGATGGAAATTATCAGGAAAGCAACAAAAGCAAAATTGCTGACCTGGGGTGAAAATGAAAACAATGAAATAGTCATATCAAAACATCGTAACGGGAATGAGGTTTCTTTGGAAATTTTATACCAGCAAAAAAAACAAGAATTAATTATCCCTTTTACTGATGAAGCATCTGTGCAAAATGCAATTACCTGCATTGTTTGTCTGGTGTATTTTAAAACTGGTTTTGAAACTATCAATGAAAGGTTGCAAACATTGCAACCCGTTGATATGCGTTTGCAGTTAGTGCCTGCTATCAATAACTGTGCTTTGATAAATGATAGTTACAGTTTTGATACTGCTTCATTTTCTGTGGCGCTGGATTTTATGCAGCAGCAAAACCAGTTTGTCAATAAAACAGTCATCTTATCTGATGTGCCCGGCGCTGAAAATGCTGACAATTATGAAGAAATAATTTTCATGTTGAAAGCTTGCCATGTAAAACGTGCAATTGTTATTGGAGAGCATTGGAAAAAATATATTCCAGCTTTGCAGGCAGCAGTCAATGAAGTTGATGGCTTCTCTTCTACCCAGGATTTCCTGGAAAAATTTCTTAGCAATCATTTTCGTAATGAAATAATATTGTTGAAAGGTGCAAGGAAATTTGGCTTTGAAAATATTGCTGCAGTATTACAACAAAAAGTGCACAGGACTGTGATGGAGATTAACCTCACATCCATCATTCACAACCTGAATGCTTACAGACAAATTCTAAAACCAGGTGTAAAAATTATGGCGATGGTGAAAGCATCTGGTTATGGGAGTGGCAGTGCCGAGATAGCGAATGTGTTGCAATATCATAAAGCCGATTATCTTGCTGTGGCTTATGCTGATGAAGGTGTTGAATTGCGCAAAGCCAATATACGTTTGCCGGTGATGGTGATGAATGTGGATGAAGGTGCATTTGAACAGGTGGTTCAATATAACCTCGAACCTGAAATTTATTCACCGGTAATATTAAAAAGCTTTGATGATTTTTTAAATAAGCAAGGGTTGAAATATTATCCTGTTCACCTGAAGATTGACACAGGTATGCACCGTTTGGGTTTTGATTTAGATGAAATAGATGGCCTGGCTACGTTTTTAAAACATAGCAACAGGATGGTTGTAAAATCTGTTTTCAGTCATTTAACTGCAAGCGAAGACCCTGCTGAAGATACATTTACTTTATTGCAGGCAGAGCGGTTGACTGAAGCATGTAATAGGATAAAGCCTGTGTTGGGGTATCATTTTTTGAAACATATTTCTAATTCTGCTGCGGCTATCCGCAAAACTGAATTGCAATTTGATATGATAAGGCTTGGCATTGGTTTGTATGGCATTGACCCTACTGGAACAAACACACTTGAACTGGTGCCTGCGATATCATTAAAGACAACTATTGCACAGATAAAAAAATTAGAACCAGGAGAAACTGTTGGTTATAACCGCAGGGGTAAAATAAATACTGAATCAATTATTGCAACAATAAGGATTGGTTATGCAGATGGGTTCCGAAGGGTGCTGAGCAATGGTGCCGGTAAAGTATTTATTAAAGGAAAAATAGCCAGGGTAATTGGGACTATTGCTATGGATATGGCGATGGTAGATATTTCACATATACCTGGTGTTGAAGTAAATGATGAAGTTGAAATTTTTGGTAACTATATTCCCATCGAAGATGTGGCAAAAAGTTGCGGCACTATCCCTTATGAGATACTCACCGGTGTAAGCCAAAGGGTGAAGCGGGTGTATATTGAAGAATGAGATAATATTAGGACAAGGGAAAAATATATAACGTTTGGGGATTTTGCGCAATTCATATAAGGATTTGTACTTCAAAATTTTTTTTATCAATATTTTTGAATCAATATCTTTATTTCATTTAAAATATCTGACACACTCTCTTTATCCATTTTAGAAAAAGCAAACCACCGTTTCCCTAAATCTTTCAGTGAAGCACCTGAATGATAAATTTCTT
>CAYNTP010000027.1:0-51972 GCA_964400415.1 uncultured Parafilimonas sp. | reverse complement strand
GGTAAAAAAATTAACCTGGCCCCGAATATTGGTATGTTGTATCAATATACTTCTCAGAATGCTTTATTTGATGATAAGGTGAAAGAAACTGGTGGTTATGTTTTGGCTACATCAGCAGGTGTTGATGTCAACTTTAAAAAAATTACTATCGGAACTAATATCCAGTTGCCGGTTGCTCAAAATTATGCGCATGGACAAACAGTTGAAAAAGTTGGTGGCCTTGTGCATGTTACTTATACTTTTTAAAAAACATCCTTTGCAAAACATATACGCATTTTGAAACAAAATCTTATTTGCAACCCTGTGGAAAATTAACATGACCGTTGCCTGATTATGTATTTATTTTTGGATATTGAATTATGAAAGTTACAGAAGCACAGTTAAGCAAATTACAGCAATTACTTTCTGAAAGTGATTATACCATCAGGTATGAAAGAGGCACATTCCAGAGTGGATGGTGTTTGCTGGAACAAAAGAAAATGGTGGTGTTGAATAAATTTCTTGATACTGAAGGACGCATCAATACTTTACTCGATCTCATTCCGCAGGTGGAAATTGAATTTGATAAACTCACACTGGAAAGCCAGAAGCTTTATACACAGGTGATGAATTCAGAAACTTCTGAAGTATAATATGTCGCTTATCCTGCTTGTATTAGATTTGCAATGTGGGTGAAGTAAAATTAAAGATCACATTTCTCGGCACAGGTACCAGCACAGGCATACCAATGATCGGATGCACTTGCCCGGTTTGCTCATCAACAAATCCAAAAGATAAAAGGTTAAGGACAAGTGTCCTTGTTCAATCATCCACAACCACATTAGTGGTAGATACAACTCCTGATTTTCGTTACCAGATGTTGCGCATTCACAACAAAAGTTTAGATGCTGTACTCTTTACTCATCCACATAAAGACCATATAGCAGGGCTTGATGATGTGAGGGCTTATAATTTTTTTCAGCAAAAGCCAATGGATGTTTACGCTAATGTATTAACTGCAGAAGCACTGAAACGGGAGTTTGCTTATGTGTTTGCAGATAAAAAATATCCTGGCATCCCGCAGATCAACCTCATTACTATTGATGAATCTGATTTTGTTATTGGCGACATCCATGTACAACCTTTTATGGTGTGGCATCATAAAATGCCTGTATTTGGTTTCAGGTTTGGAAAATTTACCTATATTACAGATGCAAACAGAATTGATGAGCCTGTAAAAGAAAAACTGAAAGGTTCTGAATACATTGTTTTAAATGCACTCAGGAAGGAACAACACATTTCGCATTTTAATTTACAGGAAGCCATCAATCTTGTGCAGGAGTTGAAGATACCGAATGCCTGGTTCACTCATATTAGTCATCAGCTTGGAAAACATGATATCGTTGATAATTCTTTACCCCCCGGCATTCATCTCGCTTATGATGGTTTGGTGCTTGATATTTAACCTGTTTATCAAAACCCTGTTATATGGAAAATACCTGGAAAGATTATTTCATCTTTACCCGCCGCGACCGTAACGCAGCATTTATTTTATTGGGATTAATGGCTGTCTTAATCATCCTTCCCTATTTTATTCCTGCTAAAAAATCAGAAATTCATGTGGACAAAGAACTGCAACATGAGTTTGATGAATTGATGCAGGAACAACCTTCTCAAAGCAGTTCAACAAATTTTTATGCTGTTAACCCTGACACCACGGTAAACGATACTGTTCATTCATCATTGTTCTATTTTGACCCGAATACTTTGGATGAAAAGGGCCTGCTTAAACTTGGCCTTACTCCAAAAGTTACACATACATTGATAAACTACAGGAGTAAAGGGGGCTATTTCAAAACTCCTGAAGATATCAGGAAAATTTATGGCCTTTCAAAAAATGATGCAGACAGGTTGATACCTTTTATCCATATCGCATCATCGAAAATAAAATACCAGGACTCAAAACAAATTGATGAGACGGCATCTACTCATTCAATTAATAGTTATAAAAAAATAAATATTAATACTGCAACAGCAGATGACTGGAAAGCATTTCCGGGTATAGGTGATATATTGGCTAACCGCATTGTAAAATTCAGAACAAGTATTGGTGGTTTTAAATCTGTTGACCAGGTAGCTAAAACTTATGGATTGAAAGACAGTGTTTTTCAACAGATAAAACCTTACCTGTTTATTAAAGATTCTGTGAAGAATAAAAATTAATTCTTTTGAAAAAAATAAATCTCATAGCTTCGCAAACTAACAAATGTTAGTTTTAAATGGTTATGCAGGAAATTACACAACAGATAACAGAAATGGCAAGGGATTTTGCCACACAATACATCAAACCACACGTGATGGAATGGGATGAAAAACAGGAGTTCCCGATTCATATTTTTCATGAAATGGGTCAGTTGGGATTGATGGGAGTAGTAGTGCCGGAAGAATATGGCGGCTCAGGTTTAGGTTATGTGGAATACAAAGCTGTCATTGAAGAAATAGCAAAAGTTTGCGGTTCTATCGGTCTGAGCCTTGCTGCACATAATTCACTTTGCACGGGCCACATCCTCGCTTTTGGTAATGAAGAGCAAAAACATAAATACCTGCCACGGCTTGCAAGTGGTGAATGGTTAGGAGCCTGGGGTTTAACTGAAGCCAATACCGGCAGTGATGCAGGCAACATGAAATGCACCGCTGTAAAAAAGGGAAATGAATGGGTGTTGAATGGCACTAAATCATGGATTACACATGGCAAGAGTGGTAATGTTGCGGTAGTAATTGCAAGAACCGGTGAAGCAAGGACCAGGAATAATGCAACAGCATTTATAGTAGAGCGCGGTACACCTGGTTTCTCTGCAGGTAAAAAAGAAAATAAACTGGGCATGCGTGCCAGTGAAACTGCAGAAATGGTTTTTGATAATTGCATCATCCCCGATGCAAACAGGTTGGGAGAAATAGGTGATGGGTTTAAACAATCAATGAAAGTGCTGGATGGTGGACGCATTTCTATTGCTTCACTATCATTGGGTATTGCCAAAGGAGCATTTGAAGCAGCAGCGAAATACAGTAAAGAACGTTACCAGTTTGACCAACCGATAGCAAACTTCCAGGGCATTCAATTTAAGCTCGCTGATTTAGCAACAGAAATTGATGCTGCTGATTTACTCACGTTGCGTGCATGTGAATTGAAAAACAATCATCAGAAGGTTACACGCGAAGCAGCTATGGCAAAATATTATGCCAGTGAAGTAGCTGTGAAATCAGCCAATGAAGCAGTACAAATTTTTGGTGGCAACGGATATACCAAAGAATTCCCGGTAGAAAAATTTTATCGTGATGCCAAACTTTGCACTATTGGTGAAGGCACTTCTGAGATTCAAAAAATTGTAATAGCAAGAGAAGTTTTAAGCAGGTTTTAAATGGGTCTTGTTTCCTTGTAGGGTTGGGTTGAAAAAGCTCAACCTTTTTTTTGCCTTACAGAATAAGGTTGAAGAAAAATTATCTATTTACAATACCCATTATCTTTTTATTTCAAAACAAATTATTGCCCTGGTGTTTGAATCAGTAATGTTGATTATCTATTCCTGCTTTCATTAAAAGAAGAGACACATTATCAAAGCTTGTTTATATCAAAGCATTGTCAGAATAGGTATGAAAAAAAGATAGATTTAGCTTATTTATGTATTAAATGTAAAAATAAGATACAATTTATAAGCTTATTTTGATATTTTTGTCATGATAAACGAAATTATGAGTAATTCAGGTCTTATTCCTACAGAGAAAATAATAGAACGGTTGCGTTATGAAAACCCCTGGTGGATTAATAAACAGGTCCCTGAATTGTATAGCTCTATGTCAAGGCGCCTGTATTTCAGTTTATTTTATCCTTATGTAACCGAAAAAAAAATTCACAGGGCATTAGTACTAATGGGGCCAAGGCGTGTGGGCAAAACAGTAATGCTATTTCACAGTATTCAGCAACTATTGTTTGAACATGTAAATCCGCAAAAAATTTTCTTTGTAGGAATAGATAACCCTATTTATATACATTTAAGTTTAGAAGATATTCTGACCCTTTGCAAAAAATCACTTCATCAGAATAATTTAAACGGGTGTTTTGTATTTTTTGATGAAATTCAATATCTCAAAGATTGGGAACGTCATCTCAAAGTGTTAGTAGATTCATATCCTTCAACAAAATTTATTGTTTCAGGTTCTGCTACAGCAGCATTAAAATGGCATAGTATAGAAAGTGGTGCAGGCAGGTTTACAGATTTCATGTTGCCACCACTTACCTTCCAGGAGTATATCCATCTTAAAAATCTGAATCATCTTATATATAATGATACTATTCTTTATGGTGGCAAACAAATTCCCTATTGCCTGACACATGATGTAAAAACGCTTAACAAAGAATTTATACGTTATGTAAATTTTGGTGGTTTCCCCGAAGTAGTGTTATCTGAGGAAATACAAAATGATATGGGCAGATATGTAAAAAGTGATATTGTTGATAAAGTTTTGCTTCGTGATTTACCCAGCTTATATGGTATTAAAGATGTACAGGAGTTAAACCGTTTCTTTACTTATCTCGCTTATAACACAGGAAAAGAATTTTCTTTTGAAACAATGTGTAAAGAAAGTGGTATACAAAAAGAAATTCTCAGGAAATACCTCGAATACTTAGAAGCAGCATTTCTCATAAAAGTTTTAAACAAGGTGGATGTATCTGCAAAACGGTTTAAAAGGGTTACCGGCTTTAAAGTGTACTTAACCAATCCATCCTTACGTACTGCTTTGTTTTCACCAGTTTCTGAAACAGACAACGAAATGGGCAATATGGTAGAAACAACTGTATTATCCCAATGGATGCACCGTGAAAAATTAGATTTAAACTATGCTCGTTGGAAAGAAGGCAGGAGCGAAGGCGAAGTTGATTTGGTATTGTTGGACAATAAAAAATTCAAACCTTTATGGGGTGCAGAAATAAAATGGAGCAACAGGTATTTTGATAAACCAAACGAATTAAAGAGTTTAATAAGGTTTTGTAATACCAACAATTTTCAAAATGCACTTTCAACTTCTATTGATAAATCAGGTGTAAAAAAAACAAACAACCTCTCTATTACTTTTTTACCTGCTTCAGTTTATTGTTATAACATCGGTGTAATTACCTTAAGTAAAAAATAATAAGTAAGGCATGATATTTATTGTTGTAAACTTTGGATGAATAACAATGTTATCCCTTAATGAAAAAATAGTTAATCTAAAATATAAGTTTTGTAAAATGAACTTCGCAAGTACGCTGAACGCTACAATCCTGTATTTGGTTCTGACAATATATTGCTTTATGTAAGGTGTATGTAATACCGGTAAAAAAGTTTCATAAACTTAAAAATTATTTTACCTGCTACTGCGAAAAAAGCAGAGCGTTACACCTGTATGAAGTATTGTTTATTTCTTATTCTTACCGGAAAATTATTTCTGCTTTGTAAACTCTTTAGGTAGCTTGAACCATTCTTCGCTTGGCAGGCTTTTAAAATACTCGTAAGTTTTTTTCAAACCTTCTGACCTGCCCACTTTTGGTTCCCAACCCAAAATATTTTTTGCTTTGGTAATATCCGGCTTGCGTTGTTTGGGGTCATCAACCGGTAAAGGCTGATAAATAATTTTTGAGGATGTACCTGTGAGTTTAATCACTTCTTCAGCAAAATCTTTCAGTGAAATTTCATTTGGGTTACCTATGTTCACAGGCATTGCATAATCACTCAGCAACAAACGATAAATGCCTTCCATCAAATCATCTACATAACAAAAAGAGCGGGTCTGGCTGCCATCTCCGAATACAGTTAAATCTTCACCACGTAAAGCCTGTCCGATGAATGCAGGCAATGCACGCCCATCATTCAAACGCATCCTTGGGCCATAAGTATTAAAGATGCGGACAATCCTCGTTTCTACCCCATGATAAGTGTGATAAGCCATTGTCATTGCTTCCTGGAAACGTTTGGCTTCATCATACACACCGCGTGGCCCGACAGGATTTACATTCCCCCAATATTCTTCAGTTTGCGGGTGCACCAAAGGGTCGCCATAAACTTCACTTGTAGAAGCGACAAGTATCCTTGCTTTTTTTTCTTTGGCAAGGCCAAGGCAATTATGTGTTCCCAATGAACCTACTTTTAAAGTCTGTATGGGTATCTTCAAATAATCAATAGGGCTTGCCGGTGATGCAAAATGAAGGATATAATCCAACTCACCCGGGATATGTATAAACTTTGAAACATCGTGGTGGTAATATTCAAAATCAGGTGAAGGAAACAGATGTTCGATATTTTTGATATCACCAGTTATCAGGTTGTCCATTGCAATTACCTTATAACCTTCTTTCATAAAACGGTCGCACAGATGTGAACCTAAAAAACCAGCAGCGCCTGTAATCAGAACCTTTTTTTTACTCATAGAAAACAAATCCTTTTGATTTTAATTTGGGTAGTAGCCGAATTGTTGGCAAAGTAAAACAGATGTTGATGAAACAAACCAGAATAATATCATTTAAAATATCCCAATACGTTATCGGTAATAAATTCTAGTTGTTCATTATCCATTTCAGGATGTATGGGTAAGGAAATTACCCGCTCTGTTAACCAGTCGGTAACCGGCAGGTCAACACCTGTGGTACCAAAACTTTCAAACATCTTTTGCCTATGACCGGGTACCGGGTAATAAATCATATTCGGGATTTTCTTTTCACTTAAATAAGCGCTGAGGCCATCCCTTACTCCTGCCTTATCTGTATTTAATATCAAAGTATATTGATGGAAAACATGCCTGTTGTTTTTCGCCCTGAAAGGTGATTGTATGATAGCATGACCTTTGAATGCTGCATCATAAAAGTCTGCCACTTTAATGCGGGCTTTAATATTAGCATCCAGGTGTTGCAAACGGATGTTCAATATGGCTGCCTGTATGGTATCCAATCTTGAATTGCAACCCACCACATCGTGGTAATATCTTTTGCTCTGTCCATGATTTGCTGTCATCGTTAACCTCTGCGCCAATGCGTCATCGTTAGTAAAGATGGCGCCGCCATCACCATAAGCCCCAAGGTTTTTTGCAGGATAAAATGATGTGGTCCCGATTGTACCGATAGTGCCTGCCTTTTTCACACTGCCATCAGAAAAATAAAAATCACCACCGATAGACTGTGCATTATCTTCAATTACTGCCAGGTTATATTCTTTGGCAACCTGCATCACTGCCTCCATATCACAGGTTTGTCCATATAAATGAACAGGCACAATAGCTTTTGTTTTAGGTGTGATTGCTTTTCTCAGACTTTCCACATCAATATTAAAAGTCTGTTTATCCACTTCCACAAATACAGGTTTTAAATTCAACAGCGCTACCACTTCAGTAGTGGCAATATAAGTGAATGAAGGTGTGATAACTTCATCACCTGGTTTTAATCCCAATGCCATCATGGCTATCTGAAGTGCATCTGTACCATTAGCACATGGAATCACATGTTTCACATCAAGGTAACTTGCCAAAGCTTTACTGAATTCCTGGACGGGTTTGCCATTAATGAAAGCAGCGCTTTCCATCACGTTAATAACAGCAGTATCAATTTCTGTTTTCAGGCGTTGATATTCTGTTTTCAGGTCCACCATTTGTATAGGTCGCATGAAAAAAATTTTGCGTGCAAAGCTATGAAACTTTATGCTTTAGTAGTTGAAAGTAATATTGCTTGTGCCATCAAAGAGATATATGTATTCGCTTTTCATTTTTTATTAAAGAAATATTTCAACAATTTTTTTCTTAAAAATTTTTCCAGCTATTTATCACTGGAAGATGGTTGTTAAATGAAGTATCAATTTTCTTACAAAACCAAATGATAATTTATGATTGCATTATCTCCTTACCTGATTTAGCTTCATTAATAAAATTGAAGACGATATTTTTTACCAATCCAAAAAAAGTAACAGCCCATGCTACCAATGCGATGTAAACAAAAAACGATGGAATGGTATATAAGAAATGTATTTCTGTTGCATGTGCAAGCCTGTAAGTACAAACAGTGTACATACCTAATGGGAACACCATTCCCCAATACTGCGGATGATAGGCAAGAGGGAAGAGTTTGAAAAAATGCCGCCAGACACCAAGTATAACAATGATTGGAATCCACCAGGTGCCGAAAGCCCAGAATAAGATTGTAAATGCTTTGAGAAAATTAATAAGTGAACCAAGGAAACTCCACTGGTTTGCATTAACGATAAGAAATGAACCAGCCAGTGTAGTGATAGCAACCGCACCCATATTAATCCAGTATGGTGGCGCAAATTCTTCCACACGGATTTCAAAAAAAGTTAGCCTGTAAAAAATCAAAGTGATAATAATAATGTATAACAAACAACCGGTTAAAAAAAGCGCCAATGCAATAAACAAAGTTATTTCTTTTGGTATAGGAAGGTGATTCACTAATTGAGTTGCAAGAATAGAAATGGATTGGGTAGAAACCACCATCAGCAACCATATCCCGTTCATTCCTGCTTCAAGTGTTGGCTTGCCACGCTTCACTGTTATCATGATAAAAAAAGAATAGATAAGAAAGAGCCAGAGTATTACACCGATATATAAAAGAATTGTTGCTGCCACATAATTTTCCTGTATTACAACAAACTGGCTGCCGAGCACATTAGTACCTGCAACCAACGTGAGGAAGCCAGGGCTTTTTGCATGTGTTGAAAAATCTTTTAAAAAATTTTCATAGTAAAAAATCAACCTGCTTAGAAACATCAGGCAGAGGATGCAATAAGCAATTATATTAAAATAAAAAAGGATTTCACCAATGAGCACCATGTTGAGCAGGTCAGCAGCAATGGAAACAATTCCTGTAGCCATGACTAAAGCAAAATAACTTGGGAACAGATTGGCCGTTTCTTTTTTTATACTGCTGATGAATGCATTCATAGAAAAGCATCTTTGAAGTAAAACTAATTCTTTAGCTGTAAATTTTTATTTCTTTAAGTTTCAAAAATATCCTGAAAATAGATGGCTTAATCCTATGTTTGAAAAAACATTTTTGTAAATTTGAAACGCTCTCCTTTCAGTAATTAATTACAACTATGACAAAGCTGATTGATATTAAAGCTTTCATTACAGCAACATTAGCCACCCTGCTTACTTTAGTTCTGGTTTTAATCGGGTCAAGGAGTTTACAGAATTTTGATGCAGCGCTTGTTCCTTATCTTTTCGGAACCTTGTTTGCCATCTTTGGAATTGTTTATCGTTATACTGTTTGGATACAGCGGCCACCCACTAAAATATATTTCCTGAGAAGCATCAGGATTTTATTCTCAAAAGAATTTCTTCATTTTTCATGGTACACACTTAAAGATTTTTTCAGGAATATCGTCTTTCAAAGATTTATTGTAAAGCGGGGTAAAAAAAGAGGTATTGCTCATTTGCTGATGGCAGTAGGTTGTTCACTCGCTTTTGCCATCACCATACCACTTACATTCGGATGGATACATTTCACCCTCGTGCCTGCAACAGGTTTAGACCCGAAAGCGGTTGATATTTATACAGCACATTTTTTTGGATTTGCAGTAATGAATTTTCCTGTAAAATCAGTCATGGGTTTTTTAACCTTTGGCGCATTAAACTGGTGTTCAATTTTAGTTATCATCGGTGCGAGTTATTTTTTACAAAAAAGATTGAAAGCACCTGGATTGATTGCCATACAAACTTTTGAAGGAGATATATTGCCCCTGCTGTTATTAATCCTCGTTTCCATTACCGGTCTTGGGCTTACACTCGATTATGAATTCATGCATGGTAAAGCTTATGAATTTATGGCCGTAACACATGCATTTTTTGTAATAGTATTTCTTGTGTGGATGCCATTTGGAAAATTCTTTCATATCATTCAAAGGCCTGCACAAATTGGCGCACATATTTACAAAGAAGTAGGCAAGCAGAGAGGGATGCAGGTGTGTAAACAAACCGGTAAAGAATATACCACCTGGTTACACATTTATGATTTGAAAAGAATAACGAGGGCAGTTGGATTTAATTTCACCAATGAAGAAGGCGAGTCGTTTTTAGATTATAGCCCTGAAGGTAAAAGGGATATTTTGGCAAATGCACATTTAAAAGCAAGACAGGAATCAGGAAAATTATTTGGTTAAGCAATATGGTAAATCATTCCTTGTCTTACTTCTATTCAATACAAACATTGATGAGATTTGATATTTTGTTTTTTATCAAAAATGAACCGCTGCAAATAAAATTGAATAAACAATAAATCTATGGCCAGGTTACCCATTGATGCTGAGAAAATAATAGAACAGTATGGACCATCACTGCACATGCCTGATAAGGAAGGGCTGCCAGGCAGGGATGAACCTGACAAAGTTGTGAAAACACATTGTTGTTTTTGTGGGATGCAATGTGGGATTAAATTATTGGCAAAAGATAATAAAGTCGTAGGCTTTGAGCCCTGGATGGAATTTCCATTCAATGAAGGCAGGCTCTGTCCAAAAGGTGTGTTGAGGTATATGCAGAATAACCATCACGACAGGCTGACTTCACCCATTTTGAATAAACCCGGTGAAGGTTTTGTACCAATATCCTGGGATGAAGCAATGGATAAAACTGTTTCAGAAATTAAAAGGATACAATCACAATATGGCAACCATGCATTTGCAATGCTTTCAGGTGTTTCTCTCACCAATGAAAAATCATATATGGTGGGAAAGTTTGCAAGGGTAGCTTTGAAAACAAGAAACCTCGATTACAATGGCAGGCTATGTATGGTATCTGCGGGCGCCGGTAATAAAAAAGCTTTTGGCCTTGACAGGACTTCAAATAATTATACTGACCTCGCAAAGGCAGAAGTAATCATCGTAACAGGTGCCAACGTTTCAGAAACATTTCCTACACTCACCCATTGGATTTGGCAGGCAAGGGATAATGGAGCCAAACTCATTGTTGTTGACCCACGCATCATTCCTCTTGCAAGGACAGCAGACATACATCTCGATATCAGGCCTGGCACTGACTCTGCTTTGTTTGGCGCTATATTAAATTATATGGTGAAGCATGATATGCTCGACCATGATTTTATCAAAAACTATACTTCAGGATTTGAAGCAGCGAAAGAAGCGGTAAAAGATTATACTTTGGAATGGGCAGAAGAAATTACCGGTGCAAAAAAAGAAAAAATAGAAGCTGCTGCACAGCTTTGGGGCAAAGCATCCACTTCATTTTTATTGCATGCAAGAGGAATAGAACATCACACTAAAGGAGTAGAAAATGTTTTGAGTTGTATCAATATTGTTTTGGCTTCTGGCAGGATAGGCAGGCCATATTGCGGATATGGAACTATCACCGGCCAGGGCAACGGACAAGGTGGAAGGGAACATGGGCATAAGTGCGACCAGTTGCCCGGTAACCGTGATATTGAAAACCCGGAACACAGAAAATATATTTCAGAAGTCTGGGGAATAGATGAAAAAGATTTGCCGCATAAAGGAGTTACTGCCTATGAAATAATAGATGCCATTCATCGCGGAGAAATTAAAGGCCTTCTTTCAATCTGTTTCAATCCCCTGATTTCTTTGCCTAATAATAATTATGTAAGGGAGGCTTTGGAAAAACTGGAATTTTTTGCAGGCATTGATTTTTTCCTGAGCGAAACATTAAGGCATGCCAATATTGTTTTCCCCGGTTCATTGCATGAAGAAGAAGAAGGAACAGTAACAACATCTGAAGGCAGGGTTGTGCGTATAAGAAAAGCAGTTGACCCGCCAAAAGATGCAAGGCCTGATACTGACATTCTTATTGAATTGGCACAACGGTTGGGAGCAGGTGATAAATTTCCTTATAAAAACAGTGAAGAAATTTTTAATGAACTGCGTGTTGCTTCCAAAGGTGGTACTGCGGATTATTATGGTATCACTTACGAAAAGATTGAAAAAAATATGGGTGTCTTCTGGCCTTGCCCTGACCTTGACCACCCGGGCACTCCAAGGCTTTGGGAAGATAAAAAATTTTATACCCCTGATGGCAAAGCTCATTTTAATCCTGTAGAATATCACCCCAGCAAAGACCCGGTTGATGATGAATATCCTGTTATCCTGACAACAGGCAGGGTGGTATCACAATATCTCAGCGGCTCTCAAACAAGAAGGATTGGAAAACTGGTACAACAATATGCACAACCATTATTGGAAATTCATCCCACACTGGCTGCGCAATACAATATCCACCAGGATGAAGAAGTAATTGTTACCACCAAAAGAGGTGAAGCAGTTTTTCCTGCAAATATTGTTGAAACAATCAGGGAAGATACTGTGTTCATCCCTTATCACTGGCCGGGGAAAAAATCAGCGAATCAACTCACCAGTGGTTATCTTGACCCAATATCAAAAATACCTGAATTTAAAGTGAGTGCCTGCAGGTTGAAACCTACCGGTAATATCGTTGTCGTAGATAAATTTTCTGAAGCTTATAAAAGTGCTTGATATGGCTGAATATTATAAATTACAACAGGAGTTTTTTGTTGATATGCAACGCTGCATTGGTTGCAGGGCTTGTGAAGCTGCCTGCGCTGAATGTGAAACCAATGGCCAGGAGTCAATGATTCATGTGAATTATGTTGACAGGGCGCAAACCATTCAAACCACAGTGCAGGTTTGCATGCATTGTGAAAATCCTGTGTGTGCCAATGTTTGCCCTGCTGATGCAATAACCAAAGATGAATTTGGCATCGTGCACAGCGCTAATACTTCACGTTGTATAGGATGTTCCAACTGTGTGATGGCTTGCCCATTTGGTGTGCCGAAAAAAATGGAGAAGTATGACCTGATGATGAAATGTAATATGTGTTACGACAGGACAAGTGTAGGAAAAAAACCTATGTGCGCAACAGTATGTCCAAGTGGCGCTTTGTTTTTTGGTACCCGTGAGCAAATGGAAAAGATGAGGCCTAATTCTACACCGGTTAACAAATTTATTTTCGGCCACGAAACTGTTGAAACAAAAGTAAACCTAATGATGCCGAAAGGTAGTACTGAGTTGAAAGTTTTTTAATAAGCAGGAAAATTAAGAATGATAAAACAGTTTTTTATTTTAAAAAATTAATGAGGATTTAAAA
Organism: uncultured Parafilimonas sp.; assembly: GCA_964400415.1. Lineage (GTDB taxonomy): Bacteria > Bacteroidota > Bacteroidia > Chitinophagales > Chitinophagaceae > Parafilimonas. The sequence continues at coordinate 38,828 of CAYNTP010000027.1, read as the reverse complement.
TCAGGAAGAAGTAAAACCGTTCAAAATTTATTCAACAATGAGTAATGATGATAAACGTTGGAAACAGGATTTCCCTGTTGACAGGTCGCAATCCAACCAGGTGAGCAGACGTGATTTTGCCAAACTACTTGCTGTCGTTTCAGGCGGCATGGTGGCCGGTAATGGATTGATAGCAGCCAAAGCCTATTTTACAAAAGATAATTCAGACGGGAAGAAACATAATATCTGTTCGGTCAATGATATACCTGTTGGCGGCACAAAATCTTTTGTGATAGAAGGCGAAACCATTCCCTATATTTTAATACACACTGAAGATGGCCAGTTTTATGCTTATGAGCAGAAATGTACGCACCTCTCCTGTGCAGTTTTTTATAAACCCGGAACAATGAAAATAGAATGCCCCTGTCATAACGGGTGGTTTGATGTTAAGACAGGAAACGTGTTGCAGGGCCCGCCGCCAAGGCCTTTAAAAAAACTCAATGTCTTTATTGATGATGGCGAAATTTTTGTACAACATCCAAAAACTGAAAATACATGAGCAGCTTCAGAACAGCGCAGGAAAATGCACATCCGCAGAAAAAAAGCATGATAATGTCAACGCTGATTTTTGTTTTGTTGACAAACCTGTTTATTCAAATCTGGTTATTATATACCTCTCTGAATAATGCATTGGATGGCCACAAGGAAGTAGCATACAGCACATTTTTCGCATCATTGGTTTTATTCCTCGCGAGTGTGATATGGCTATATTTCCTGCCGAAAAATGTAAAGTGAATTATTTGGTTTTGGAATAGCAACAGTTTTGCTTTTTTAATATTGAGAATTTTTTTACAGGCATCAATAACCTGTGATAAAAGTTTAAATACCAAACCTGGGAAATGCAGAGTTATTCGCAAGTGCCATCACGTTACTCATATTAAACGCTTGCAGTTTATGAAAACACTAAAAGATAATGCGGTCATCATTTCAATAATGACATTGATAAATGCAGTTATCTTAATTCACTTTATTTCAGTTGGCCAAATCAAACATGGCATCGGATATTTCCTTTTCTTTTATATCTCTATCACAGCAATTTATTTTTTTACAAAAAAGATTCCTGCATTAAATAGTATTGTTGTAAAAAACCCACGGAAAGAATTATTGGTTAGTATTGTTTTTGCAATATCAGGCGCTTGCTTCCTTTTTTTAAACCTGTACATGAAAACAGGAAATTCTAATCCCGGCAATCTTTTAAAACTCCCGGTTTTAATTGGTGTGATGCTTTTCACTTTTCCTGTCGGGCTTTTTATTTACCTGCTTTTAAAAAAATACAAGATTTTACAATTAGGGATTTATATAAAACCCTTGATAAATATTTTACCGGGTATAATTATTTTTTCTATTACAGGATTGATGGCTTTTTTGTTTAATAAAAACGGCATACACTGGGATTCAGTATATACTGAGTTAGGTGGTATTCCCGGTTTGATTTTGCAAGGTGTGATTGGTGCGGCATTAGCTGAAGAGTTTTTAAGGTTTGTCCTGCAAACCCGTTTTGAATGTATCATAAAAACAAAATGGATGCATATCTTACTGGCTACAATTCTATGGGCTTTTATGCATTTCCCGGTTACTTATTTCAATAGCAAAAATTTTTATGACACTATTGTTTATTGTTTCCAGATAATACCAATTGGTTTTGTGTGGGGATATTTAACAGACAGGACAAAATCAATCATTCCATCAGTGATTGCACATGGTTTTAATTTATGGGGTATTCAAAACGGGTAAAGAATATGAGGTGATAAATTTTCTTCACAACAATCCCAATTAAACAACATCCACATTTGTCTTTTTGTTAGAATCTTACAAGTCCATTTTTATTTAAGTGATGTAATCACAAATTTTCTAAGCAAAATATTGGAATTAGAACCAGGCTAAATAAAAAAGAAGACCAGATTGGTCTTCTTTTTTCTGTGGGAGTTGACGGGTTCGAACCGCCGACCCTCTGCTTGTAAGGCAGATGCTCTAAACCAGCTGAGCTAAACTCCCTTAAAGGGCTGCAAAGATAAGCGCTCGTAAATTTCAGCCAAACTTTATTCTAAAAAAAAATCCCGTCGGGGAACCGATGGGATTTGTTATGAGCAAGCAACCGATTGACACTATCTTAAACGTCAATAGTGGCGCAAAATAGAGGTTTTTTATAAAACAAACAAATGTTAGTTTTTATTTTTTTAAAAAAATTTTCCTCCCATCCCCTCATTACCCCATCCATCAATAGTTTTGATAAAAATTTTTCAATGCTTGACAGCTTCTCCAACATCAGTGTTTTTGTATTCGATATAGACGGTGTCCTCACCGATGGCACTCTAATTATTATGGAAAACCTGATGGCCAGGAGGATGAACGTGAAAGATGGTTATGCCCTGCAGCAGGCTGTCAAAAACGGGTTTTCAGTTTATATTATTTCTGGTGGTGATTCCCAACAGGTTAAAGAAAGACTTTTAAAACTGGGGGTTACCCAGGTCTATATGCTGGTTCAAAACAAACTTGAAAAACTACAATCCATTATCTCTGAAAATAATTTCAAACGGGAACAGGTTTTATTTATGGGCGATGATATTCCCGATTTTGAAGCTATGCAATATTGTGGCCTCGCCTGTTGCCCTGCTGATGCTGCTGCTGAAATAAAAAATATTTCAAAATATATTTCCCCTGCAAAAGGCGGTGAAGGATGCGTAAGGGATGTTATTGAAAAAGTAATGAAACTGCAGGGTAAATGGGTTTTGAATATGCAAACTCCGGTTGTTTAAAAAAGTTTTAGGTCTTTCTTGTTTACTTTGCAGCCAAAACATATTTCTGAAATTAGTTAAAGCATTTTTCCGTTTAATAAGATGGCCAAACCTGGTCTTTATTGCAATTACCCAAATACTGTTTATGTATTGTGTGTTGCAACCTATCCTGGCAGCCAGTTTTAAAAAACCAAACCTCAACCCATTCAATTTTTTACTGCTGACTATTTCTTCCATTTTTATTGCAGCAGCAGGATATATCATCAATGATTATTTTGACCTCAATATTGACCGCGTCAATAAACCCAACCGGTTAATAGTTCAGAAAATCATCAGCAGGAGATGGACCATCTTCTGGCATTTCTTTCTCAGCATGGCGGGAGTAGCTATTGGTTTTTACCTTGATTTCACAACACACGTTACCCTTCTTGGTTTTTCCAACCTGGCATGCGCCTGCCTGTTGTTTATTTATTCAATGAGCCTGAAGAAAAAATTATTATCAGGTAATGTTGTCATTTCTATACTTACAGCATGGACAGTGCTGGTTGTTGCCTGGTGCGAAGCCCGGTTTTTCTTTAACCCTCGTGACGTAAACATCCATAAAATTTTTCGCATTACATTTTTATATACAGGTTTTGCTTTTGTTATATCATTAATCCGTGAAGCAATAAAAGATATGGAAGATGTGGAAGGGGACAGGAAATTCGGTGGCAAAACCATGCCGATAGTTTGGGGATATAATGCTTCAAAAATTTATGTTGCCATCTGGATGGTTACTCTGACATTATCATTATTAATATTGCTCGTTTATATGATACAGATTCGTTGGTGGTTCAGTGCTGTGTATTGTTTATTTTGCATCATTTTGCCAATGGGTTATATCTTCAAAAAACTGTTTTCTGCTAATACCCCGGAAGATTATCATAAGTTGAGCAGCCTGGTAAAACTTGTAATGTTTACAGGCATCCTTTCAATGATATTTTTTCGCATCTACAGTTAATTATGCAAAAGATTATTCTTGCCTCACAATCGCCAAGACGAAAACAATTATTGCAATGGGCGGAAATTGATTTTGATGTTGCAGTCAGTGGAACAGATGAAACATTCCCGGAAAATTTACCCATAGAAAATGTACCGGTTTTTATTGCCCGAAATAAAGCAAGAGCTGTTCAGCAAAAAATGAATATTGATAAAATTATTCTTGCTGCCGATACCATTGTTGTACTGGATGAAACCATCATTTCAAAACCTGTTGACAGGAACGATGCCATAAAAATTCTGCAAACACTCTCTGGTAAAAAACACCATGTTATCACCGGAGTTGTTATTTTAAAAGGGAGTGAAGAAATTAGCTTTCATGATATTACCGAGGTAGAGTTTCATCCATTAAATGATGAACAGATTATTTTTTATGTGGACAAATACAAGCCTTATGATAAAGCCGGCGCTTATGCAATCCAGGAATGGATTGGCGTAGTAGGGATTAAATCCATCAAAGGCGATTTCTATAATGTGATGGGATTACCGGTGAGCAGGGTGGTACAGGCACTCAATAAACATTTCAAAAAATAGAAATTATTTTTTGTAAATTGTTTGCTCAAACTTAAACCTATGAACGAAAGACTGCTGCAATTTATCTGGCAATTCAAGCATTTTAATTCTTCATTTTTGCAAACAACAGACGGAAGGCAACTGCAGATTATTCATGCAGGGATGCTCAACCATAATGCCGGCCCTGACTTCAGTGAAGCAAAAATAAAAATAGGTGATACCACCTGGGTGGGTAATGTTGAATTGCATGTAAAAGCTTCTGACTGGTTATTGCACGACCATGCATCAGATAAAAATTATCAAAACATCATCCTGCATGTTGTATGGATGAATGACAAAATTTTGTATGACAATAATCATCAACCTATCACCACACTTGAGTTACAACCTTTAGTACCAAAAATAATTTTACAGCGCTTTGAAAAATTAATGTTGACCGGTGATGCAATTCCCTGTGCTTTTGCTTTGCCTGTTTTAAATGATATTGAATGGATGAGTTGGAAAGAAAGGTTGATAGCAGAAAGGCTCACTGAAAAATCAAACCTGGTAAACGAATGGTTGCAGCAATGCAATAACAACTGGGAAGAAGTTTTCTGGATAAGCCTGTGCAGGAGTTTCGGGATGAAAGTAAATGCGGAAACGTTTGAATTATTGGCAAAATCTGTATCAGTAAAATTATTGGCAAAACATAAAAATCAAATCCACCAGTTAGAAGCAATATTGCTGGGGCAGGCAGGATTGTTGAATGAAATTTTTGAAGACAATTACGCAGCCATGTTACAGAAAGAATATTTTTTTCTTGCAAAGAAATATGCTTTACAACCCATCAATAAGCAGCCTGCATTTCTGAGGATGAGGCCTTATAATTTTCCAACACTACGACTGGCACAGTTAGCAATGCTGGTATGTCATTCCCATCATTTATTTTCCAAAATAAAATCAGTAAAAAAAGTAAATGAAATTTTTCAATGGTTTGATATTATACCCAATGATTTCTGGAGTTATCATTACACATTAACAGACAAAGCAATTTACAAGGCAAAACCAATTGGCCGCACATTCATACAACATATTATCATCAATGCTGTGGCGCCTGTATTATTTGCTTATGCTTCGCAAAAAAATGATACTGTCATCAAAGAAAAAGTGATTCAGTTTTTAATTGACCTGCAACCTGAACAAAATATTATAACCCGCCAATGGAAATCGTATAATGTATCCAACAAAAACGCATTGGACAGCCAGGCATTGATTCATTTAAAAAATAATTATTGCGCAGAAAAAAAATGCCTTGAATGTGCTGTAGGTGTAAAGCTGCTTAAAAAATAAGCCTATAAAAAATAATTTTTCTACCAGCTAAAATCAACTTTCAATTCAATATCGGGATGGATACTTTTAGCAACCGGGCAGGTCATTGCTGCTCTTTCAAGAATTATTTTTTGTTTATCATCTACCTGTAGTGAAGCAGGAAATTTAAAATAAACATCAATCCCACCAACACGCCTTGGGTCTGATTTCATGATTTTCTGAATACTGATTTCAGTTCCTTCAAGTGAAACCTGCATATCCCTTGCCTTGATGCCCATGATAGTAAGCATACAACTTCCCAACGATGTGGCCAATAAATCAGTGGGTGAAAACCGCTCCCCTTTTCCCTGGTTATCTGTGGGTGCATCCGTTTCAATTATAGTATTACTTTGCAGGTGTTTTGCTTCTGTTCTTAACGTGCCTTTATAAATTATTTCAGATGTCATTACACAATATTTATCATAAATTTACGATTAACAAATTACTCATGCACAGAAAGATTTATTTGGTAATGCTCTGCCTCATCACTGCAAGCGGAATATTTGCGCAGCAACAAAAAACTCAATCGCAGAAAGAGCGGAACAAACAGGAAAGGAAACAGCATATCGCAGATTTAATAAAACGGGAAGAAGAAGGTGCCCTCATTTATAATAAACAATTCCTCTTAGGCTTTAAACTGAATACTGACGGATGGTCCGGCATGTATGAACATGGCAAATACAAAACCATCACAAAAACAAATACCTGGTTCATAGAATTTGGTGAACGCAAAAGCCACCGCGAAGAAAAAATTTCTTTATCAGACCAGCTCACAGGTTTTCCCATTGGTAACCCATTTGCTTATGGTAAAAGGAATAATTTTTATCATCTTGATTTTGGGCTTGGCCAGCAAAAATTGTTTGGAGGTAAAGGCCCGAAAAATGGTGTTGCAGTTTCTGCTGTTTATAGTGGCGGCATCAGCTTAGGTCTTTTAAAACCATATTATGTTACAGTGATTGAACCTAATAGCAATGAAACAATAGATATAAAATACCAGGACAACAACAGTTATAACGATACACTTTTTCTTACATCAGCAATTTCTTCTGCTGGATTAACAAAAGGTTTGGGAGAAACTAAAATTGTTCCCGGCCTCACAGCCCGTCTTGGCCTTCGTTTCGATTATGGCCGTTATAATGAATTACTATCTGCTTTGGAAGTAGGTATTACAGGTTCATTTTATACACAAGACATGCCCATAATGGTGTATGACAAACCAAAAAAATTCTTTGCCAATGCTTATGTTGCCATTGAATTTGGCGGCAGAAAGTAAATTACCTTTGCATTCATGTTATGATGATGAAGATTGATTAAACAGGTGTGTAATAATACACTTTGTTTTTTCCTTTTTTTAAAAAAGTCAATCAGAAATTTGAATTCATCCTGGCATCATGAATATTATTTTTTCAGTGTAAAGATTTTTGAATAAAATTTTGTTTGAGAATGGCACAGACAGCATATATTACCGGAAGTAGTTTACCAAAGACGAAAAAGCCAGATTGGTTAAGAGTAAAATTACCAATCGGTGAAAGCTATAAACATGTCCGCAACCTGGTGGATACACATCACCTGCATACAATTTGTGAAAGTGGTAATTGCCCCAATATGGGTGAATGCTGGGGTGAAGGCACAGCCACTTTTATGATACTGGGAAATATCTGCACCCGAAGTTGTGGTTTTTGTGCAGTAGCAACAGGCCGGCCTGAACCGGTTGATTGGGATGAACCGCAACGTGTGGCTGAAGCTATATTTTTAATGAAAGTAAAACATGCTGTTATCACCAGTGTTGACAGGGATGAACTGAAAGATGGCGGCTCTACTATCTGGTTCAATACCATCAAAGCGGTAAAAGCTTTGACACCTGATACAACTTTAGAAACACTGATTCCAGATTTTAAAGGCGACCATGAAAATATTGAACGTGTAGTGGCTGCTGCACCTGAAGTCATCAGCCATAATATGGAAACAGTGGAAAGGTTGACAAAACAGGTGCGCATTCAGGCAAAATACAGGCGCAGCCTTGAAGTGTTGCGCTACCTGAAATCATTAGGTGTTCGCACAAAGACAGGTATCATGCTCGGTCTTGGTGAAACCAAAGAAGAAGTAATTGAGACCATGAATGATTTGGCTGCAGTGAACCTTGATGTGTTGACGCTTGGCCAATACCTGCAGCCCACACCAAAGCATTTAACCGTGCAACGATTTGTACATCCAGATGAGTTTGCTGAATTCAGGGAGATAGGATATTCCCTCGGTTTTGATTATGTGGAAAGCGGCCCTTTGGTACGTTCTTCTTATCACAGCGAAAAGCACGTAATACCCGGTTACGGAAGACAGCAATGGCTAAAAGAAAAGGTCAATTAATTAACTTTCTACCCTTTCTTTATTACGCTTAATTACCCTATTTTTGCGCCCCATTTGCGGATGTGGCGAAACTGGCAGACGCACCAGACTTAGGATCTGGCGCCGCAAGGCATGTAGGTTCGATTCCTATCATCCGCACACCCCTTCCCCTAAAGGGGTTTTCATAGTACAATTTTCCCCCTGGGGAGGCGAAAACAATTTCAAGATATGGCGACAATAACACGCGAGAACATCGGCAACCTGAATGATAAACTGACAGTAAATGTTTCAAAAGAAGACTATATGCCTTCATTTGAAAAAAGCCTGAAGAATTATGCAAAGAATGCCAATTTACCCGGCTTCAGGAAAGGAATGGTTCCATCTGGTCTGATTAAAAAAATGTATGGGCAATCAGTGTTTACTGATGAAGTTTTACGCACTGTTGAGAAAGAATTAAATGATTATGTTTCCAATGAGCAACTTGATATTTTAGCTCAACCACTACCTGTTGATAATGATTCAAGGTTGTTAAATGTAAATGAACCCGGTGATTACACCTTTTCTTTTGAAATTGGTTTGAAACCCGAAATCAATGTTGACTGGAACGAAATGAAAGGAACATTTTACAAAATAACTGTTGCTGATGATATTTTGGAAGATGAAGTGAACAGGCTGCGTAACCGCTTTGGTAAAATGACCGAACCTGAAACTGTAACTAATGAAGAAGATGTGTTGAATGTAGAATTTGCTGAAGCAGATGGGGATGGTAATAATATTGAAGATGGCATTAAGAAAGGTAATTCATTACTTGTAAAATATTTCAGCGCTGATGTGCAAAAGCAATTGATGGGTAAGAAAAAAGATGATATTGTTTTAATACAATTAGGAAAAGCATTTGAAGAAAAGGAAAGGGATTGGATAATGGATGACCTCGGCCTTGTTAAAACCAATGAAGAAAATATTGATAAATATTTCAATCTTACAATTTCTAAAATCGGATATGTTGAAAAGGCCGAGATGAATGAAGAATTTTTCAAATCAGTATATCCGAATAAAGAAATTACTACTGAAGAAGCATTTCGTAATGAAGTAAAAAAAGGTATCCAGGAATATTACGACCAACAAAGCAGCAACCAGTTCCAGGACCAGTTATATCATATCCTTGTTGACCATACAAAAGTGGAATTCCCGGAAAACTTTTTGAAACGCTGGCTGGAAGTAAGCGATGAAAAATCAAAAACACCTGAAGAAGCAGAAAAGGAATTACCTACATTTCTGAACCAGCTTAAATGGACATTAATCAGCAGCAAGCTGATTAATGATAATGCAATTACTGTTGAGCAATCTGAAATTAAAGACCATGCAAAACAGCAGTTGGTTGCATATATGCAAGGCCAGTCAGTGAATGATATACCCTGGTTAGATGAATATGCCAACAGGATGATGAGTGATAAAAAATTTGTTGAAGAAACTTATATGCGCCTGCAGACAGCGAAACTGTTTGACCTGTTGGAAAGCAAAGCCACAAAAACTGAAGAGCCTATTTCTTTAAAAGACTTTGAAGAAAAAGTGCATCAGCATCATCACCATCATCATTAATACAAACAAATTTATAACTGCATAATGCAGACAAAGGCATAAAGAAAAAATCATTATTCTTTATGCCTTTAATATTTATACTGCTTGTGTTTGATAATGCAAACTGAAACTTGCTGAAGTCGCTAATTATTGTGGCTGGTGCTGCAACATCTCATTGATTATTTTTTGTACTACTGCAGGAGAAGATTTTTCAACCAGGTAATATTGTTGACCATGCGCATCATCCAACCATTTATTGCTGCCATCTTTTTCATTGATTACAATTTTTCCTTGTCTTACATCAAACCAGTTTTCGTAACCATCAATACCAACTAAGACAGCAATTTCGCCATGGTTTTTTTTGAGTTCAGTTTCTTTACTTTCCAGGTTGATGGACAAGCGAAAAGCATCTTTGACCGGGCTGTTTTGAATTGAATCATTTTCAATTAAAGATAAACCTGTCTTTATTTCCTCACCTGTTTCCGCACCACAAAATAAAACAGGAGCAGGCCAACGTTCAAGCACATATTTAGCTGCAGTGAAATCGTGTGAGAAATTAAAAGAAGCTCCTTCAGGAAATTTTCTTGCAAGGCAAACCAATTGTTTTACCTTCTGCTGCACTAATTGTTCGCCGCTTATCGGTGAAAACAAATCAGCTTTTGATAGCAATAAACTTTTAAGATTTGCAAGATTGCCAAGCGAAATAATTGTTACACTGTTGTCTGGCTGTATTGATAAAATCCTCCTATACAAAGCAACTGCATCGGGCACATCATTATTGCTGTTGATGGGATGCGGGTATTTGGCAACAACAGAATCCGTCCAGCGTTGGGGATTCTTTATTACAGGCGCTTCGCCTTTCGGAATGGCAACAGGTATATAAGGTTTATTGAAGTAAGTATTGAAGACACTCAACACTGCAGCAGCACTTTTATATTTAGCACTACCGATGGTTGCCAGGATTTTTGCCTTGCCTTCATCAGCAAAACCGTGCAGCATAGCAATGGCACCTGCATCATCATAATCACGGCCCATATCTGCATCAAAGATTACATTCACCTGCGCCTCTGTAATCGTTATTATAAAGTTTAAAAAAACCAGGAGTAAAATGTTTTTCATAAATAATTTTTTGTCCCTAAAACTTTTCCCAACATTCAACATGGTTATAATTTACAATCCGGCTTTCACCAATTATCATTCAGGCTGCTATATTAATAAAAAAATGGCAGCCACCAATTAAAGGTATTTAATTGCTTGTATAGATTGTTTTGCAATTGATGTTTTTAAAAAGGTTGTACTCGTTGCAATGATGTTTTTGTAAATGCTGTTTGTTTAGCCAACACCAAACTGGTCTTAAGAACTTATGTTATGCCAAAATTTTTCTAAGGATGAAATGAATAAAGAATTGCACTAAAAATAAACTCTCGTGATGAAAGAGTATTTAAAACTGGATAGGTTATATATTATTCATTAATGATTGAAACTTCCACGCCACGCACATCATTCATTTTGATTAAAAAAATATCAAGTGTATTTTTTGGAACACCGGTTTCAATCAAACAAAATAATTGCATCTCCTGCTTTGTGATAATACAATTGCATTGCTTGACAACCTGCATCACATCATTCATTAAAGTATAATCAAAATGCAGGCGGTAAAAAACAAGTACAGGTTTTTTTATTGTGCCGGTTAATTGTAATGCGAGTGAAGCTGTTGTTTTATATGCATTGATAAGCCCTGGCACTCCTAATAATGTTCCACCAAAATACCTGACTACCACCACCAAAACATTTGTAAGCGACCTGCTGTCTATTTGCCCGAGTATTGGCCTGCCTGCAGAACCGGATGGTTCGCCGTCATCGCTTAACCTGAAATTATTCCCATCAACACCTACCCTGTAAGCAAAACAATGATGGTTGGCTTTTGGATGTTCTTTCTTTAATTGTTCACGGTAAGTTTTAAAATCAGCTACCGATTCCAGGGGAAAAGCATAACCAAGAAACCTGCTGCCACGGTCTTTAAATTCTGCAACAGCAGGTTTGGTTATTGTATTATAGAAATCTTCAGCCATGTAAAAATTGACATACTTTCAACCAGCAAATATTTTTGTAACCAGAAACATGCACGTTGATGGTAAACTTATTTATTACTTCTTGCATTCAACAAACAGGAAGTAAAATGATTTTCAGGAAGGTTTTTAAAAATTTATTTTGAGTGGTTAAGCTTTTTTCTTTACCGGTTTAGGTGCAAAAATTACCAGCATACGCTTGCCTTCCATTTTAGGCATCCCTTCTAAAACACCCACTTCGCTTAAACGTTCTGCAAATTTCAGCAACAACAATTCACCACGTTCTTTAAACATGATAGCACGGCCTTTAAATTGAACGTAAGCTTTCACTTTATCGCCTTCTTTCAAAAACCTTTCAGCGTGTTTTGTTTTGAATTCAAAGTCATGGTCATCAGTGCCGGGAGTAAAGCGGATTTCTTTTACCTCGCTTTGTTTGGCATTGGCCTTCATTTCTTTTTCCTTACGCTTTTTTTCGTACAGGAATTTTTTATAGTCAATTGCTTTGCAAACCGGTGGGTCTGCATTGGGTGAAATTTCAACCAGGTCAAGCTCCATTGACTGGGCAATGCGCAACGCTTCCTGTGTAGGATAAATACCTACAGTGATATTGTCGCCCACCAGTCTTACCTGTGGTACCCTGATTCTTTCGTTGATACGATGTTCAGGCTCGGGTTGCCTGTTAAAACGAGGATTAAATCTTCCTCTCTGTGGTAAAGCCATTAATTGTTTTTTCGTGAATAATTAAAATTAAAAAACAAGCATTACAGTTCCAGTTGCTAAGTCTGTTTTAAAAAATTTATCAATCATACATACTGTGCCGCTGTCAATCCCGTAAAACTAATTATTTTCTTTCTGTAATTTCTTCTTTCAGCAAAGAAATAAATTCTTCAACAGGCTGAAGTCCGGGTTCTGTTTTATTGTGTTTCCTCACTGATAGTTTCCTTTCAGTAGTTTCCTTTTCGCCGATAACCAGCATATATGGTGTTTTACTCAACTCTGCATCCCTTATTTTCCTGCTTACTTTTTCACTGCGTTCATCTACTTCTGCCCTGATACCTGACTTTCTCAATTGTGCCTGCAGTTCTTTTGAATAAGGCAAAAATTTATCACTCACCGGTAAAATTTTTACCTGCACAGGCGCCAGCCATGTCGGGAACCTGCCGGCATAATGTTCAAGTAAAAACCCGATAAACCTTTCATGTGTACCCAAAGGTGCCCTGTGAATAATGAGCGGGATTTCTGATTTATTATCAGCAGTTGTAAAGCTGAGATTAAAACTCCTGGGTTGTGAAAAGTCAACCTGGTTGGTGGCCAAAGTAAACTCCCTGCCGATGACACTGTAAATCTGTACATCAATCTTAGGCCCGTAAAAAGCCGCTTCATCAGCCACTTCAATGAAAGGGATTTTTGATTCAATCAAAACCTGTCTCACCATCTCTTCAGTTTCTTTCCAAAGCTCTGGCTGGTTTACATATTTAATCCCTAATTTTTCTTTTGAATGTAGTGAAAGCCGCATGACATATTTATCAATACCAAAAATTTTAAAATATTTCAGGTACATATCATTGACAGCCCTGAACTCATCGGCAAACTGTTCTTTGCTGCAATAAATATGTGCATCATTCATGTGCAGGCAACGCACCCGCATCAGTCCAAACAATTCACCGCTTTGTTCATACCTGTAAACAGTACCGTATTCAGCCACACGATAAGGTAAGTCGCGGTAGCTTTTCGGTTCTGCTGCATAAATCTTATGATGGTGCGGGCAGTTCATTGACTTGAGATAATATTTCTCACCTTCCATCTCCATTGGTGGATACATGCTGTCAGCATAATAGGGCAGGTGGCCGCTGGTGAGGTACATACTTTCTTTTGCGATATGCGGTGTAACCACTCTTTTATAACCTGCGGCTTCTTCAGTTTCTTTGGCCAGCTTTTCCAACTCTTCTATGATAACTGTACCGTTTGGCATCCACATTATCAAACCCGGGCCTACATCATCATCCATTGTATAAATACCCAACTCTTTGCCGAGTTTACGATGGTCGCGTTTTTTAGCTTCTTCCAGCATGGCCAGGTATTCATCCAATTCTTTTTGTGAGGGAAATGAAATACCGTAAATGCGGGTAAGTTGTTTATTTTTTTCATCACCTTTCCAGTATGCACCTGCAATATTGGTGAGCTTAATTGCTTTTATAAAACCGGTGCCGGGAATATGTGGGCCACGACAGAGGTCAGTGAAATTTCCCTGAGTATAAAAAGTGATATTACCATCTTCCAGGTTCTGCAATAAATCCAGTTTATACTCATCGCCTTTTTGAGTGAAATATGCAACTGCTTCTGCTTTGGGTGTTTCTTTCCTGATGTATGGATTATTTTGCCTCGCCAGTTCATTCATTTTTTTCTCCAGCAAACGAAGGTCTTCTTCTGTAATTTTTTTATCACCCAGGTCCATGTCGTAATAAAACCCATTATCCACTGGGGGGCCTACCCAAAACTTTACGCCGGGAAACATGCTCTCAACAGCTTCTGCCATCAGGTGCGCCGTAGAATGCCAGAAAGTAGATTTACCTTCTGCATCATCAAATTTTAAAAGTTTTAGGCTTGCATCTTCATTGATGGGCCTTGTGGTATCCCAGGTTTTTCCATTCACACTGGCTGCAATAATTTTTCTTGCCAATCCTTCACTGATTGATTTTGCAATATCCAAAGCGGTAACACCTGGCTCATATTGCCTGACAGCGCCATCCGGGAAAGTAATATTAATCATAACTCAAATAAAAAATTCGTAATCCAAAAACGGGTTGCAAAGGTAGGAAATGAAAAAGAAAGGATTTTGTTTAAATCGCTATAAAATATCTTTTGAACATCAACAGTAATAAGGAATGCTGATTGTTTTTCCGGTTAAGCATCCAATGGTATTGTAATTTTTCTTTGTATAAAAATTCCATATCACACACATATCTCAGTATGATGATATATACGGCCAACTTAATATGAATAATATATTCTCTTACTCTTTCAAAAACTTCTTTGTCACCACATCTCCATTCATTACAATTTTCAATAAATAATTTCCAGGTTGTAATGAAGTGATGTTTAAGTTGTAGGAGCTATTAGCCATTAGCTGTTGGCTGATAGCTGTAAAGCCGTTGAAACTGATAACTGTAATTTTTGCTTTTGATGATAATCCTTCAATATGCAAAATATTTTTTGCAGGGTTGGGTGAAATTTTTATTGCATCATTGTTGGTGATGGCGATTACATTGGAATAACTTACTGCGCCATCAATACTTGTAGTTTGCAAGCGATAGTAGTTGGTGCCGGGTAGTGGTGAGGGGTCGTTATAGCCGTTGGCTGTTAGCTGTTGGCTGTTTGCTTTTGTTTTATAAACTGTTGACCAGTGTGCGCCATCACCGCTACGTTGTATGGAATAATTTTTTATACCTGGAATATTATCCCACATTATGCCATTATGGTGTTGTATCCACCTGCGTATTTTAGCGATGATGATTTGTTTTTTGGTGAGGTCGTTGTTGTAGCGGGCGAGAAGCAAATATCCGGTTACAGGAACACCCATATATGTGTATCCACCAAGAATTATTTTATTGTCTTTTTGCAAAGCAACACTATTGCTTGCGCCCGAGCTTTCTACACCGGTTAGTATCACCTGACCATTCTCTCCAAAACCTGAATCTATCGTGCCATTTGCATTAAGCCTTGTCATTGCCATCGTTCCCAAAGCCCTTCCTGCCAGTATTATTTTCCCATCATTTTGCAGAACCATGCTCCTGCAATCTGAAGTTTGCCCGCTGAATAATACATGCTGTAACCCATTGTTACCAAAACTACTGTCTATACTTCCGTCTGTATTTAACCGGGATGCAGACATATAAGAACCACCATTGCCACCACCGATTATTTTTCCATCCGTTTGCACAGCTATATCATACGGTATAAAATTTTTAATACCCACATCTTTTGTTTGAAAATATGCCAGGCCATTAATCCCGAAATTAATATCCTGTGTTCCATCCGGGTTAAACCGATAAACTGCACCTTTGGTTAGATATGCTGCTACTACAATTTGACCGTTAGGTTGGAGGGCCACTGCATTTGCACTATAAAAAGATTTATCACCATTAGGTTCCCCCACTATTTCAATCCCACCTTCACCAAAACTATTATCCAAACTACCATCTGGAAGATAACGAACTAAAAAAAGCTGCCTTGCTTCATTGGGGTCATTAATAATGTAACCACATACAACTATTTTTCCATCAGGTTGTACAACCATGTCACTGGCTGAATTTGCATTCTGACTAACACTTGTAATTACAACGCCATTATTGCCGAAAGAACTGTCTATTTCACCATTTTTCTTATACTTAGCCAACCCCACTTTGTAAGAAGGATGTGCCATTGCCAACAAAGCATCATCCGGCAGAATTGATAAAGCAAGCACCTGGTCTATTTCATCAAAGGTGCCTGCAACTCCATTCTTACCAAAGCTGCTGTCTAAAGTGCCATCTGTGTTATATCGTGCAAACAAAAATCCTGAAGGTAAGTCTGAACTACCTTCGCCTGCAGCAATAATTTTTCCATCACTTTGCACACCTATTTTATTGATAGTACCCGGGTGATTCAGGTCAAGCAATATGCCACTGTCTGCAAAACTTTTATCTAATGTGCCTGGTTGTGCTTTTAAAATAAAAGGCAAAAGAATGAATGCAAAAAATAAATTTATTTTCATAACAATTGTTTTTAGTTTACGGAAAATCTATCAATTCACCACAACTGCGGTTAGTGCAGTTGGTATTTGTATTACAGTTTTTACTCGTGTTTTCACAATCAACAAAAATGGTGTTGCCATAATTAGATGGAGGATGTATTTTCTTTTGAATAAAAATAGCGAAGCGTTGTGCCATATAAAGTTCGGTTTGTATCTGACTGGTATCGCCGGTACCGAAATCACTACTATAACCAATGCCGTCTTTATCTAAACCATGCCCCATGCTACAGTCCACATAAATCTCGCATGTTTTATTGTAAAACTTAAGTATCCGGTACATATTATATGAACTGCCATTAATAATATCT
Source organism: uncultured Parafilimonas sp. (assembly GCA_964400415.1). Taxonomy (GTDB): domain Bacteria; phylum Bacteroidota; class Bacteroidia; order Chitinophagales; family Chitinophagaceae; genus Parafilimonas. Next base: position 22,066 of record CAYNTP010000027.1, on the reverse strand, counting down.
GGAGTGTCCGAGTAAGGGTTTACTGAAAAAGAGCCTTTATCATTCCTAATGCAAAAATCTGTAGAATTATAGTCCTTCTTTCCATTTTGAGGTGGTGGTGATAAATTTACATTTTGTGAATATGGCATGCTATCTATCAGAGGGAAAACATAATCCATGTAGCCATGAAAAAGAATTGCAGGTGTTAAATGAGCATTGGCAAAAAAAGAAGGCTGTTGATTTAATTTGTTATAGGTGTTGTATGGCATGGGTATTGCCCCCCACATTGAAAGTACAGCTTTAATCTTAGGTTGGTAATATGAATAAAAATCAAGATCGGGTTCACCATAATAAAAATCAACATCAGGGCTGCCTAAAGCATATTGAATATTACCCGATGTAATGGGTGGTGCATATAAAGCATTATTCATACTATCAGAATACCAGGCAACATTTAATATTGCATAATCACCCGCACTCATACCACCCATGTAAATATTATTAGTATCAATCCGCCAGTAATCGTTAAACTGGCTTTTGTTTCTCTCCCTTTTTATCATGCTGCGAAAGAAACCTTTGATATCCTGCTCTGCTAAATAAGGAGCTTTATATTGTTGCACACTGGTATTGGAAAGATTGGCAGAATCCAGCATAACACCTCTTCTATATTCCACATTAAAAACTACAAAGCCTCTTTGTGCGAGGAACAATGAAATATTATTGATTCCAGGTAAATCAAGACTGCTGCATTCGGCAAAACCGCCTGCATGGGCTAGTATGATTGCTCTCAAAGGGCATGCAGCATAATTATGATCTTTAGGATAATAAGCATAATATTTTAAGGTGCTGCCATCATTCAAACATTCATCAGCTTCGGGAGGGTCGCAACCCGGTGGTTTTCCATAGGCATCACCAACATATTTTACATCTCTGAATAAAGAAGGCAAAGGGTTTTTAGCATAAGAAAGCGTGTCAATATGTATATCATTGAAAATTGCTTCAGTTAAATCCAGCGAGGAATCGAGGTTGGCTGTATCACAGGGTGTAAGCTGGGCTTTCACCCCCCCCCCAAATAGTTGTAAAAAATAATAGTGCATAAAGTTTTTTCATGGTTGGGTTTTTTAATAGTGTTTGCAAGATAAGGGAAAAAGGAAGAAAAGCAATTTACTCTCATCGTCATTTCGACGACAGGAGAAATCTCACTCCTTTATAAACTTCTTCGTAACCACTTCTCCATTCATTTCGATAGCTGTTAGCCAATAGCTGTTAGCCTTTGGCAGATAGATATGAAGCCGTTTATATTAACAACAATAATTTTTGGTTTTGACGATACACCTTCAATGCGTAAAATATTTTTTACAGGATTGGGTGAAATTTTTCAAGTGAAAAATTTATCCCTTCCACACATTATTCAGCCTGTTGCTGTCGGGTAATTTATTTCCAGGGTCAATAGTTACTGATTGTAATGCTTTAGTTGTTGATAGATGAATTACATGCGTATCACCCTGCATCCATGTCTCTACAGGTAATTTTAAAATTGTTTTGCTGCCATCCTGCGCAACTGCTTCAAGTGTAAAAGGCATTGCCATTTTCTGAAGGTTTACAACTGTAACGTCCACACCGTTTTTGGGATCATTTTCAGTATAAGCAACATTTTTAACAGCCATATCCAATTGCCAGTTATGTTGAAACCATTCTTTCCAGAACCATGAAAGGTCTTCACCTGTTTCGTTGTTAATCGTCCTGAAAAAATCATCGGGTGAAGGATGTTTGTAAGCCCACTCATTGATATATTTTTTAAATGCATAATCAAAACGGTTGCTGTCTAAAACCACTTCACGCAATAACACCAAACCAAAAGCCGGTTTAAAATATGCAAGCGGATGGCGATATTTTTCAGTGAACATATCCGCCCTCGACATCATGCCCGGCGCTGATGAATCTTTTAATAAAGGAACGATTTCATCTGCAGGGTTGCCTTTGCCCGGTGCATATTCACCATCACGCTTTGGCGCATATTCACCACCGTTAAATGCATCTGCTGCATACACATCAATAAATGTGTTGAAGCCTTCATCCATCCAGGCATACCTGCGTTCATTACTGCCCACAATCATCGGAAACCAGTTATGGCCAATCTCATGTGCTGTAACCCAATATAACTCTCCACCCTTATCATAAAAACCATCAAACACAATCCCCGGGTACTCCATACCACCGGCCATTCCTGCTTCATTCACTGCAACAGGATAAGGATATACAAACCATTTTGCAGAAAAATATTCTATTGATTTTTTTAAATATTCAGTTGCCCTTCCCCATGCATCATTACCTGCACTTTCAACAGGATAAACAGACATAGCCAAACATTTTTTATCATTGGGTAAATTCACTTTTGCAGCATCCCAGATGTATGCACGTGATGCGCCGAATGCAACATCTCTTGTGTTGAACATTTTGAAATGCCAGGTCTTTGTTTTTGTTGTTGCAGAAGCAGGATGGTTTATTTCATCAGCAGTTCGTATCATTATTGTTTTATCACTGTTACGTGCAGTTGCCAATCTTTGAATTTGTGTTGCTGATAAAACTTCTTTTTCATTTTGCAACTCTCCACTACCTGCAACAATCATGTCTGATGGAACAGTTACCGAATAATCAAAGTCACCATATTCACAATAAAATTCACCACTGCCTAAAAATGGTAATGTGTTCCATCCTTCAATGTCATCATACACACACATCCGTGGGTACCATTGTGCTATCTCATACACTTTCCCGTTTTTTGTTGGATACACATCTGTTCTTCCACCAAACATCCCGGGTATGGTGTAATGATATTTTATATGGATATTGATTTTTTCTTTTGATGATAAAGATTGTGGCAGCCTTATCTGCATCCTCGTATCATTCACTATATATTCAGCAGTAAATACTTTGCCTTTATATTCAATTGTGATGTTGTCAAAAATATATCCTTGTGTATGTGTTGATAATCCGGGTTGCCTTTGCCTGCGGATAACTGATGCATGATAGTAATAATTTGAACGTGCACCTTCACGGTAAGTGTTTTGATCAAGTTGCAACCATAAAGATGATAATGCGCCGGGGCTGTTGTTGGTATATTGAATTGTTTCGTTGCAGGTGAGTAAATTATTTGTTGTATCAATATTTGCATTCAAATTATAATCTGCACGGTTCTGCCAGTACGCAGGCCCGGGTGCACCGTTGGATGACCTGTATTCATTTCCATTTTTTGTAAAAAAATCCTGCGCAAAAATTTCTGATGGATTATATAAAGATTGTTCTGATTGTGCAGTAACAATTTTCACACAACAAAAAATGATAACAAGCAGCAAAGCAGATTTAAAATTCATGATGAAGGTTTTGAATATTTAAAATGAATAAAAGTTTCATTGAGATAATATCTCTTAAAAGAAAAATGCCTGCCTGCACATAGCAAACAGGCATTGATTATTTATTGATATTGTTTCTATCAACCAGGGATATCCCGGCTGATAAAATTATTATTAATGTGATGAATTAATAAATTTAGCAACATTATCATGCAACAACTTCAATGATTCAGGATGCAGATACACCATATGACCTGAATAATATTTTGCATATACAATATTCTTCTGCAATTCAGCAGGAATAGGCAGGTGCTGCATTTCATACACGCCTTCAAAATAAGGGGTGCCCAAATCAAAATATCCCATATTCAACATCACTTTCATATCAGGGTTATAAATCATAGCATGAGCAAGATCGTTAATAACATTGGGGAAGCCTATAAATCCGCGGCGTTGAAAATCCCACATGCCCACATTACCAAATGTGTGATAAGTCATTCCAAAACCATATTTCAATGTAGAGCGCACATAGTTGTTGAAGGTTGCAGTGAAGGCTGCATCAATATAAGAATCCATCGGGTCATACTGTGCTTCTTCGCTCAAAGGGTCAATAGCAGCGCCGGAAAAACGTGAGTCAAGCCTTCCGGTTATTTTACTTGAATCACCTAACAATGTTTGTTCAAACTGAGGGCCATTCACACGCAGGTTTGCTTTGCGGATATATTCGACAGGTAGCCCTGTGTATTCATGCAGCTTATCTGCAATCCGGTTAAATGAAGCTGCATCCAATGCTGCACCTTTATTCAATGCAACAGCATAATCATTCAATGCAAAATTTTCAACTTCATTTAAAAATGGTTCCAGCTTTTCAGGTTGATTAGGCAGTTTGTGGTGATACCATGCTGTTGCAGCATAAGAAGGTAATATCAATTCGAATGGCAAACCAATGCCGGGGTTACCTGATGTTGTTTCTGTCATATTACCATAGTTCAGCAATTGTGATAAAAGGATAACACCATTTAAAGCAACACCCTGCTGTGACAATAAATTAGCTACAACAGCAGAACGGAAAGTGCCATAGCTTTCACCAAACAAATATTTCGGTGAGTTCCAGCGATTATAATCTGTTATAAATTTTGTGATAAAATCTGCGAAGGCGCGCCCATCCTGGTCAATGCCAAAATAATCTTTTCCATTACCTGCACCACCTTCATCTTTTGTGATCACCCTGCCGAATCCTGTACCCGGAGCATCAATAAAAACCAGGTCACTTGCATCTAATAAACAATAATCATTATTTACAGTTTTGTATGGCGCTTTTGTTCTTTTGGTATCTTCAAGATACACACGCTGCGGCCCCCATGCACCCATGTGTAACCAAATTGTTGCACTACCGGGGCCACCATTGTAAATAAAAGTAATCGGGCGTTGTGTAGCATCTTCACCTGTTTTAAAATATGCTACGTAAGAAACATTGAGGAGCGGTGTGTCTTGTGAATTTTTAAATACAAGCGCCCCGGCCACTGCCTGGTAATTAACAGGCTTGCCTTCAATATTAACCGAACCATAAGTAATGGAGCGTTGTTGCGTTTTGTAATTTACTTTGGCACTGTCTAAAGAGTGGTCAATTTTTGCAGGAGGGAAAGCATCTTTTTGCTGGGCGCAAACTTGCATAGCAAAAAGTAAGGCGCTAAAAGCCAGGACTTTTTTCATTGTAATTGCATTTGTTTTAATAGTGATAGAAACAGTTTGGTTAAGGCTGCGCAATTTAAAATATTAATTATGAAAATAAATACCGTTCCTGTAATTGCCTTCGTTCAATCATTTTTTTTAAAAGCCTATCATCACAAATATCACTACGAAAAAAGTCAAATTCATCTTTTAATTAAATAGAAAATTCTTCTGCCTTGTTGCATTGTAACATTTCAATCCATCAATGTGATGAGTGCATTATTTTTGCATAACACATCCGGTTTAATTCAAAAAATTTTTGAAAAATTGATAATTATAAGGCAACAATCATGATAAACTTATTGCTTAATTATTTTGTCATTGTATAAAAGCTTGCCATCACCATTATTTATTTTTATGAAATAGGCACCGGCAGTTAAATGCTCAACATTAATCTGTGCATTACCATTTGCAGATTTCGAAAACAATAATTTTCCTGAAACATCAAAGATGTTTATAGTTGTGTTTAAATGATTGGTTTTATTAAACTCAATATTTAAAACAGACTGAACCGGGTTAGGATAAATTTTTATTGCAGGTGTTTGTTCAACACTAATATTTTCTTTCGAGATAAAATCCGCACTTGTACTTTCGTTTTCAAATCTTGCAATTACTCCACTGTTTGAAAAATCAGATGCAACAGATTCCCCGGCAACTACAATTTTTTTATCGGCCTGGATTGCTATTGATAATGCATTATCATAACCATTGAAATTTATTATTGCTACTCCTTTCTTCCCAAATGAATTATCAATATTTCCGTTTCTATTATAACGAGCAACTGCGAAATTGCTGTCAGCACTTCCGGCAATAATTATTTTTCCATCGGCTTGTATCGCAATAGTATTTCCCTGGAAAACAGTTTTTGTTTTTCCGTTTGTACCGAATGCACTGTCAACAAATCCATTCTTTGTAAAACGAGCGAGAATTGAATCACCGGCAACGACAACAATTTTTTGGTTTAATAAAATTGATAATGCTTTCCCTTCACCGTAATTCAAAATAGTTTTGCCTGAATCAGTTCCGAAATTTTTATCGGACATGCCATTTGGCATAAATCTCATCAATGCAAAGCCGCCATTTTGTGGATCGTTTGCATTAATGCTTCCTGTAACAATTAAATTTTTGTTTGATTGGATGGCAATTGCATTGGAGACATCGCGGGTAAAAGGTCCGCTATCATATCCAACCTGGTTGAGGAGTGATCCATTTGTATCATAAACAAGAATAAGTATATCGCCAACAAAATTGAAATTGTTTGTTGTTGATATTATTATCTGCCCGTTTGATGTAATGGCAATGCCGGTTGGAGTATAGTAGTTCACGTCTGTTTTTACCTGGCCGTTTGTACCAAAGCTGCTGTCCAATTTGCCATTAACATTAAAGCGAACTAATGAAGTATAATAAATGTTGTTGTTATCAATTGAATAACCTGCTACAATAATTTTTCCATCAGCCTGAACTGCTAATAATGATGGCACATTATATCCTTCGAATGATGTGGATGCAACACCATAATTGCCAAATGCTTTATCAATATTTCCATTTGATTTCAATCTTACAACGCTGAAATTATTACCGGTTCCCAATACCAATATTTTTCCATTGGCTTGTAACCCAACTGCTGAACCGTTCAACGATGTTGATTTTATTTTTCCATCTTTATTAAATGTGGAATCTAAACTGCCCGCCTGTGAAAAAACTGTGTTGCATTCAAAAAATAAAAATGCAAATACAAAAAGAGTAAAAGTTTTCATAGCTGATAATCTTGAGATGGTGTTAAAAATAGGAATTTTAAACCCAATTCAAAATAAGATTGCAGCTAATTTAAAATTATTGATGCAGAGGATAAATAATAAAAATTTTTTTTAAAAACTTCATTCGTAAAAGGCTGGCAGGTTCATCAACACATGTGAAGAGCTTTGAGAACTTTATCGAATAAGGGTTTCAAATGCTTTAAATATTTTTAGGGGACAATTATTAATAACAAATTATACTATCTGATAGCTGGTAATTTTAAAACAAAGCTTGCCAGGTATCGGAACAAGGCAGGCTCCAGTTAAGCAAGCGTTTTCATTGTTTTATCACTTTACCATTATACAACTGCTTGCCGTTTTCATCATTTATTCTTAGAACATAGGCGCCGGCTGTTAGTTGATGAACATCTAATTGCAAATTACCCGTTGCAGTTTTTGTGAGAAGCAATTTGCCTTTAATATCATAGATGTTTATTGTTTTGTTTGAAAACTTTGTGTTGACAAATTCAATATTTAAAACCGATTGGATAGGATTGGGATAAATTTTAATTGAAGGAGATTTATTATCTGTTTCATTTTTTTGTAAAGGTGAAATCACACTATAAGATAAAGATGCATCACCATTATACCTTGCAACCGCTATTTTTGATTTTGGATAAAGTTCAATAACTGCAGAACCTGCTAGAACAATTTTCCCATCTGACTGAATAGCTGCCCCACCTAAACGGCAAACCGAAAATTTGGGATTATTAAAGTTTGTGATAACTATTCCATTCATACCAAAAGTTTTATCCAGTTCCCCGTTTGATTTATAGCGAACGAGTTCAAAATTGTAGTATGAATAACCAGCAACAAGAATTTTTCCATTATCCTGAACAATAACTGTTTTTCCTTTGTCATCACCATTTATGTCAGTAGCCACTAATCCATTTGTTCCAAAACTGCTATCAGTCTTACCATTACTCCTGTATCTCAACAAAGCAAAATCATTATCTGTTCCATTATATTTAAAGCCTGCTACCAAAATCTTTCCATCCGGAAGCAAAGCAATTGAATGCGCTTCTTCATAACTACCCATATCTGTAACTACTTTTCCATTGGCACCAAAAGAACTGTCAACAATACCATTTGAAAGATATTGCACTAAAACAAAATCATTATTTGAGCCGTTAAAAATATCCCCTGCAACAATTATCTTTCCGTTCGGCTTGATTACAGCGGCATAAGCATTTGCAATATTTCCAAGATAGGTAGTTATTTTACCATTTAAACCAAAGCTCTTATCAAGTTGGCCATTTACTTTATATCTCGCCAGCGCAAGACTGTTTCCTGAAATTCCTACTACCAGAATTTTCCCATTAGGCAGCAACACTGTTGCATAAGCAGATTCGGAGCTACCAAAATCAGTGATTACTTTTCCGTCATTATCAAAGCTGCTGTCTGGCGAGCCATCAATATTGTATCGTGCAAGACCGAAATCAGTACCAGCAATATTACTTGCACTGCCTGCAACAATTATTTTTCCATCTTCCTGTATTATTATTGAAAGTCCATAATCATGATCACCTCCAAAATCTGTTACTACTCTGCCGAATTCCCCGAAACCAGGATCTGGTAAACCATCTGCAGTATATCCCATCAACCCAAAATCTGATTTATAATATATATCCTTGCTAGAACCACCTGCAACAATAATTTTTCCATCTGATCGGACAGCTACAGCTTCGCCTGCATCATAAACACCCCTGATGAAATTTAATGTTTTCCCATCTTTACTAAATGTGCTGTCTAAATTGCCGGTTTGTGGTAATGCTAATATTGGAATTAACATACAAATTATAACAAAAGTGGTGAACAGTGTTTTCATAATTCAGCTTTTAAATTATTTTCTTAATAAATGCCTGTTTACAAAAAATTGTTAGTTTTTATTTTGAAGAATTTTTTAAGTAATGAATTTGGTTTGACAAAATTGTCTTTTTGCTCCTTCTCTACCTGTTTATTGCTTTATCACTTTACCATTATACAACAGTTTACCACTTGCATCATTTATCTTGATAAGATAAGTGCCTGCAGTTAATTGCTTCATATCAATCTGAGTGTTGCCATCTGATGTTTTTGTGATAAGCAATTTCCCTTTTATATCGTAGATGCTGATTGTTTTGTTTGAAAGACTTTTATTCAACTCAATGTTTAAAACAGATTGTACGGGATTAGGATAAATTTTTACAGCAAGTGTTTGCTTGGCATTAATATTATCAATTGAAACAAAACCGGCGTTTGCACTTTCACTATTATATCTTGCTATAACACCACTATGTACCTGGTTTGCTGCATTAGACAATCCCGCAACAAGTATCTTTTTGTCTGCCTGTATTGCTATTGATTGAGCATGATCATCACCATTGAAATTTGTTTGAACAATTCCATTTGTTCCAAATGATGGATCAATCTTTCCATTTTTTTTATAACGTACAATTGCAAAATTGCTATCAGTACTTCCTGCCACAATAATTTTTCCATCAGCTTGTATTGCAACAGCATATCCCTGGAACGGTGTTTTTGTTATACCGTATGTACCAAATGAACTGTCAACTTTACCATTCTTTGTAAAGCGAAACAGAATTGAATCTTGTGCAATGACAACTATTTTGTCGTTTGATTGAATAGCCAATGCAAGCCCTTCACCATAATCCAAAATCGTTTTTCCCGAATCAGCCCCAAAACTATTATCAAGAGAACCATTAGGTTTAAACCTCAACAAGCCAAAACCACCGCTTTGGGAATCATTATCATAAAGTCTTCCGGTAACAACTAATTTATTGTTTGATTGAATAGCAAGAGCATTGGAAACATCAGGAGTATTGGGTCCGCTGTCGTATCCAAATTGATTGTACAATGAACCATTGGCATTATATTCCAGGATAAGCACATCGTTAAGAAAATAAATTGCGTTTACTGTTGTCAACAATATTTTTCCGTTTGAAGCAATAGTTATGCCGCTTGGCACATAAAAATGAATTTCTGTTTTTACCCCACCGTTTGTTCCAAAACTGCTATCCAATTCGCCATTTGTTTTAAAACGTGCTAAAGACGTATAGAAAATATCGTCACCATCAATCGAATATCCCGCAATAATAATTTTTCCATCAGCCTGGACCGCCAGTAGTGACGACTCTTTAAATCCATAAAAAGAATAAGCTGCAGACGCAATTCCGTTATCGCCAAATGTTTTATCAAGGCTGCCATTTGCATTTAACCGTATTACACTGAAATCAGTTGAACTTCCCATCACTAATATTTTTCCATCATTCTGTACTGCGATTGCTCCACCCTCCAGAGAAGTTGATTTTATTTTTCCGTCTTTACTAAATGTTGTATCTAAACTTCCTGATTGTGCAAAACCGGTATTAGTTTGAAAAATTAATAGTGCTAAAGCTATAAGCGTATATGTTTTCATAGTTGTTTGTTTTTAGATGAATTAAAAATGTAACTTCCAAAGTTCTTCTACATCAGATACCTGGTTAGCAAAAATTGTTACCCCTGTTTGTAAAATATTTTTTTGAAAAATTTTCAATACACCAATGCAGTATGATGGTCAATCATTTATAGGAAGGTTGTTTGCAAAAAATTATTTCTGCAAATCCTGCAGATTAATAATATTTTATTTTTCTACCATTCAGCCCTTGCGCTGGCTGTAACTGAGAGGTCGGCAAAATCTTTTTCGTGGAATTTATAATATGCAGTGATGGCAATCATCGCGGCATTGTCGGTACAATATTCAAATGCCGGTATAAAAGTTTTCCAATGATGCTTCTCACCATATTGCAACAAGGCATTGCGCAAACCTTTGTTGGCGCTCACACCGCCGGCAATACAAACCTGCCTGATGCCTGTTTGCTCTGTTGCTTTTTTTAATTTCTTCATCAGGATATTGATGATGGTGTATTGCACAGATGCGCACAGGTCATTGATATTTTTATTAATAAAGTTTTCATCTTTCAGTTTTTCATCACGAAGAAAATACAACACTGATGTTTTTAAACCGCTGAAAGAAAAATTCAATCCTGGTATTTGTGGTTCTGCAAATCTGAATTTTTTAGGGTTGCCTTGTTGTGCATGTTTATCAATCAATGGCCCGCCGGGATAAGGCAACCCCAGCATTTTTGCAGATTTATCAAAAGCCTCTCCTGCTGCATCATCAATTGTTTCACCAATCACTTCAAGATTTAATGGCGAATGTGCTACAACAATCTGTGTGTGGCCGCCACTTACAGTTAAACATAAAAATGGAAAAGTTGGTTTTGGTTCTGCGATAAGGTTTGCCAACACATGTGCCTGCATGTGGTGCACTGCAATCAATGGTTTATTTAATGCAAGCGATAATGATTTGGCAAATTGTGAACCTACCAGCAAACTGCCTATCAAACCCGGCGCTTGTGTGAAAGCAATCGCATCCATGTCATGAACGCTGAGCGGTGATTGGTTTAATGATGCTGCTTTTTTTATTGCAGCATCCACCACCGGAACAATGTGCTGTATATGGGCACGGCTGGCTAATTCAGGGACAACACCACCATATTGTTCATGCACTGTTTGATTGGCGATGATGTTGGAAAAGATTTTCCCATCAATACAAACAGATGCTGAAGTTTCATCACAGGAAGATTCTATTGCCAGGATTTTTGCCATCGGGCAAAGATAATTACAGCAAAGGATTTGGCTTTCAGCTTCATCCCTGCACCATCATATTTGTGATTTAATTAAGCCGGCAATAATTTAACCGATGTGTACTGTATAAATTTATTTTACAAACAGGTATAACGTTACAGCACTTGCGAAATTCAATCAAATATTTTTAGCCTGCCTTCTTTGCAACCATTTCCTCACAGGTTCGTCATACAATTTCAAACAACCATAAGCGATTAACATGGCAGTTATAAAAACCAATACGCCAACAGTAAACGGGTTGCCAAATGGAAGTTTATTGTCATGAATCCACGCAGTATATAAATAAATCAAAGGGTAATGCGTGATATAAATGGGATATGAAATATCACCCAGGAATTTACAAATCTTTTTTTGAGTGACATCGTTTATCTCACCGCTTGCGCCAAGATAAACGATGAATGGAAAAGCAAAAATGATAATCAAAGCTTCGCAAAGGCCATTTATCCAGAGGTGTTGTTGACCACCAAAACGGGGTAAAGAAAGTGTGATTAAAACCAACAGGCTGCACCATAAAAATGCATGTTTGATTTTTGCCAGTTTGCCGATGCGGAACAACAACAATCCTGCAAAGAATGGATACATCAATCTTATAAAACCAAGTTTGATTTGTATAGGGTCCAGCGACCAGCCACCAATCATATCGCCATTCCCTGATGTTACTCCCCAATGAATGAGAAAAAATGCGGAAACAATCACCAACAACCACAACGCCCATTTTGGAAATCTCCTGATAAAAATTGCATAAAGGATATTCGCGATGTATTCAAAAAACAAAGACCATGCAGGCCCGTTGAGCGGATAATTTTCTGTCCATCCTCTTATTTCAACAGAAGGAGTAACGGGTATCATCAATGCGCCCAACACCATAAAAACAATCACTTTCCAGGCAGGTGTTGTTTCAATCATTGGCCACATAGTGGATGTTTGTGTATAGTAAAATAATGCCCCGATGATACTTCCAATTACAACCATAGGCTGCAGCCGGATAAGCCTGCGTTTAAAAAAACTACCAAGGCTCATTTTATTCCACCTGTCATCATAAGCATAACCAATTACAAACCCTGAAAGCAGGAAGAAAAAATCAACAGCAAGATATCCGTGATTGATGAATTGCGTAAACTTATTTCCTGTATATGCTTCGCATAAATGAAAAATTACTACCACCACTGCGGCTACTCCCCGCAACCCGTCAAGAATCGGGTAATGTGGTTTTGAAACTAAAATTGCTTGCTTCATAAACAGTAGTCGTCAGATATTTTATTTCCTAAAGCGTACAAGATAATTTATTCAACCGTATAATTTATTTTTTGCATGCTTTATAAATGAAAATTTTTGTCAGCAAAAAATAAATGTTATCCAAACAAATATTTCACATCATCCTCACTCAAAGATTTTATGAAGCCGGATTCTTCGCTGATAATATCTTTCACCAATGATTGTTTTTTCTGTTGCAGCGCCAAAATTTTTTCTTCTACAGTATCACGGCAAATCATTTTATATGCAAACACTTTTTGTTGTTGCCCGATGCGGTGTGTGCGGTCAATCGCCTGTTGTTCCGCTGCCGGGTTCCACCAGGGGTCAACGAGATAAACATAATCAGCAGCAGTTAATGTAAGGCCCACACCACCTGCCTTCAGGCTTACGAGAAATATCCTTGTTTCATCTGTTGTTTGAAATTGTTGTACCAATGATTGTCTTTGTTCTGCCTTAGTGGTACCATCAAGATACAAGTAGGGCATATCATCTTTATCCAATGCATCACCGATTAATTGCAACATACCGGTGAATTGTGAAAACACAATCACTTTATGATTGCATGTATTTTCTTCCAGCTCATTTAATAATAATTCCAGTTTTACCGGTGTGCAGGATGAACCTGTGTAATCTTTTATCAGTTGAGGTGCATTGCATGCCTGTCTTAATTTGGTAAGGCCTTCCAGGATATGCACTGTATTTTTCCCGATACCTGTTTTTTCAATGCGCTGCAAAATGCTCTGGCGGTAATAATTTTTTATTGTATCATAAATTTTCTTTTGTTCTTCTTCCATCTCACACCATAAAGTAATTTCTGTTTTTGCAGGAAGGTCTTTTGCCACCTGTTCTTTTGTCCTGCGCAACATGAAAGGATAAATTATCTTTTTCAACTGCGCAGATTTTTCTTTATCGCCCAACTTATCTATCGGTTGTGAAAATTCTGTTTTAAAAAATTCACGGTTGCCCAGCAGGCCGGGATTGATAAAATTCATTTGAGTATATAAATCAAAAGTATTGTTTTGAACAGGTGTGCCACTGAGCGCAATCCTGTTGCGTGATTGCAACCGCACAATTGCTTTTGATAAAAGTGCAGCCGGATTTTTTATATAATGGCTTTCATCACAAACAATATATCCGAAGTTGAATTGTTCCAATAATTCAATATCACTCCTGATGCATCCATATGTTGTCAGCACAATATTATGTTTACGAAAAGTATCGGGATCAAAATTCCTGTTGTTATTATAATAAATAAAATAGCTCAGCTCCGGTGCAAATTTTTTCAATTCATTTTCCCAGTTATATAATAATGATGTGGGGCAAACTACGAGATGTGTTTCATCTTTTTTCTGCAGGCATGCATGTTGTAAAAAACAAATAACCTGTAAAGTTTTTCCAAGGCCCATATCATCAGCAAGACAAGCGCCCCATTGCATTTCATCAAGTAAACAAAACCATTCAAAACCTGCAACCTGGTAATCACGCAGTGTGGCTTTTATTTCTGCTGGCACTTGATATAAACGCTCTTTTTGTTGTTGTAATGACTGCCATTTTTCTTTGTATCCCTGCGTTATCACCTTTGCACTGATAGCGCCACCATCTTTCATATTATCCAGCAGTGTATGATGGAATGCTGACAACCTGATGGAATCATCTTTCAGTTTGCCCATCCTGAAAAGCATGTTATATTCTAACGCCCATTCTTCAGGTATTGCACCGATGGTGCCATCTTTCAATAAAATAAATGGTTGTTTGTTATAGAATGCTTTTTGAAGATCTGCGAGCTCTACCTGTTGATCACCGAAATTTATTTTCACCTTTAAATCAAACCAGTCAATGCCTTTTCCATTATAATGAACCTGGATAACGGGGACATTCGGGTTATACCTGAAATGTTTTAATTCATCCATCCCATATACTGGAATGTCTTTATCAATGAGCTTGCGGTAAAATTTTACAAACCATTGTTTTTTTTCTGCATCTGCAAAAGACAGGTAGTAATATCCATTCTTTTGTTTGGGAAACCGTTCATGTGTTGAGCTGACAAATTTTTTTATTTCATTTTCTGCATTTGTATTCCTCTTTATCAACATAGGCTTGCCATCAGCAAAGCCATGAAACATATCACCGGGCTCATCATCAAACACAGTTTCACCATACAGCCATTTGATGGTTATCATCAGGAAGCTGTTATTCAATTCACCTAAATAAACCCTTGGCTGAAAAACAACATCATCAATGGCTTCATCCAGTAAGATATCACGTTCAACATTATATTTTTCTGATAGCGGGCCAATGGTTTTCAAAATAAACTCAGCTTCATCATCAGGTTTGATTTCAATATAACCTTTCGGGTATTTGTCCAGTTCCTCCATATCATTTAACGATAATAAAAAGAACTCATTCCTGCTTTGCAGTATAAAAGTATGTCGCTTAAAATCCTGCAATGAAAAGTTTTGACCGTTGATGTGAATTTTCACCTGCATCCGTAAAAAACCTTTTGGTGAACGTATCAATACAAAACTGAGTGTTGGTGTAAAACTGCTGAATGTTGCGGGCTTTGTTTGAATTGTATCCAGGTCATCTACAGAAGTGAAATACCATTTCAGAATGCTGCTGAATGGTTTTAATTCCCTAAAACAGGTATTGTAATGCAATAATAATTTTTTCTCTAAATTGGTATAAAGGTTGTCATTAATTCTTTGGTCTGATCCCGGGAAAAATTCTGATTCATGCAAAATCAGGTTGATTTTTTCCTGTGTAAGTTTTCCTATTGAAAAGATTACTGCCTCGGGCAGGTTACCAAATTCCAATAGGCTTTTATCATTGATTAATGGTAGTGTTTTATAATACCTTTCTCCATTGAATGTTTGAACCATTATTTTTTCAACACCAAAAGGAAATTTATTTCTTGTTGTAAGATTCAATAACAGGCCAAATTCATTTTTACCATTTTTCCTGCCTGGTTTTATTTCTGGTAAGAAGATTGTTTTTGAAGATTTTTTTTTCTTTTCCGGCTGCATCATAATCTTTTGGTGAATACAATATTAAGGTCAGAATTTTTATTGTGTATATCAATCGCTTTTGTTGAATATTCATTCAAATGCCATTAATATGTCATGGAACAGGATAGTTTTTTAATACTTAATTCCTGTAATGTTTTTATAGAACTACAAATCACGCACAGAAATATTTCCATTGGAATAGCCTGTAACAATTTGTGTTGCCATGCCTGTAAATAAACCGGTTTCAACAACACCTGGCAAGAGGTGCAGGGTAGTATTTAAATGTGAAGGATCAGGAATGCTGTTGAAAAAGCAATCGAGTATAAAATGTTGATGGTCGGTAATAAAAGGTAAGCCATCTTTTACTCTTCTCTGCACTTTGATGTTATAAGTATTTTCAATTTTTTGCTGCACCTGTTTCCAGCCAAACCTGATCACTTCTACAGGCAAAGGGAATGCGCCAAGTGTCTCCACATTTTTTTTCTCATCCACAATGATGATGAGTTCATCAGCATTTGATTCCACAATTTTTTCCTGGAGCAATGCACCGCCGCCACCTTTGATTAAATTTCCGTTGATGTCCACTTCATCAGCGCCATCTATAGCGAGTTGTAATTTATCAACATCATCCAATGAAACAAATGCAATGCCTTCTTCCTGTAAAATATGCTGTGTTTGCAGTGAAGTACAAACTGCTGTAAAATTCAAGCCCTCTTTTTTTCTCCGGCCTAATTCTTTTAAGAGATAATAAACAGTTGAGCCAGTCCCGAGGCCTATCAACATGTCCTGTTTAATAAAATCAGCAGCGAAAATCCCGAGTTTTTGTTTGATATCATCCTGTGTAAGCATGCGATAAAAGTATTTTGAATTTTTGAATTTTGTTTGAATAATTCATCGTGAAAATATAACTGTGAAAAAGTAATTGGTTCATGATGAAAATCCTGCATCATTAAAAAGTGCTTATATAAAAACTGTTACATTCTTATCCTTCTTTTAATAAAACAGTGATTATATTAGCTGCCTTAATTTTTATTTCAGTTTTATTGACAGCTTAAAATATTTTTTATGACAACACTTAAAGGCCCTGGTATTTTTCTTGCACAATTTTTAGGCGATGAAGCGCCATTTAATAGTTTGACATCAATTTGTGCATGGGCAAAAAGTTTAGGTTTTACAGGTGTGCAGATACCAACATGGGACCCACGTTGCATCAACCTTCAACAGGCTGCGGAAAGCAAAACTTATGCAGATGAATTAAAAGGTAGCATCAAAGAATTAGGATTGGAGATTACAGAGCTTTCCACACATTTACAGGGACAGTTGGTTGCGGTGCATCCTGCTTATGATATTTTATTTGATGGTTTTGCGCCTGAACAGGTGAGGAACAACCCAAAAGCAAGAACAGAGTGGGCGGTACAACAATTAAAATGGGCAGCCAAAGCATCACAAAATTTAGGATTAAATGCACATGCTACTTTCAGCGGCGCTTTGTTATGGCATACAATGTATCCCTGGCCACAACGCCCTGCAGGATTAGTAGAAACAGGTTTTAAAGAACTTGCAAAAAGGTGGTTACCTATTTTGAATGAATTTGATAATTGTGGTGTTGATTTATGCTATGAAATACATCCCGGTGAAGACCTGCATGATGGGGTATCGTATGAAATATTTTTAAAGGAAGTGAATAATCATGCAAGGGCTTGTTTGTTATATGACCCATCTCATTTTGTATTGCAATGTTTGAATTACCTTGAATATATTGATATCTACCACGAACGCATCAGGATGTTTCATGTAAAAGATGCTGAGTTTAACCCCACGGGGAAACAAGGTGTGTATGGAGGTTACCAGGGATGGATTGACAGAGCCGGTCGTTTCCGTTCATTAGGTGATGGCCAGGTGGATTTCAAATCTGTTTTCAGCAAACTGGCACAATACAATTTTAAAGGTTGGGCAGTGATGGAATGGGAATGTGCAATAAAACACCCGATTGATGGGGCAACTGAAGGTGCAAAATTTATCAAAGACCACATTATCCATGTAACTGAAAAAGCATTTGATGATTTTGCATCAGCAGGAAAAGATGAAAACCTGAACAGGATGGTATTAGGTTTGTAGTAGCAGGCAATGGATAAAACCAGGGATAATATTTTATCTTCTTTATTTTTCGTTCCGCATACAACAAGGAAAAATTATTTTGTTTGTGAATTGATTTTCCAACTCGCATGTTTCAAAAAAAATAAATTGTGATAGATAATATCCTGTTTATAACTTTGTCATCCGATTGTCATCAATTCAACAACAAAATAAATAGATACATTCGTTAAACATTTAAAACAAAAAAAGATGAAAAAGTATTTTATTGTGCTTGCTGCAATGACTGTGATAGCAGCATGTAACAGCAATTCAGGAAGTAGTTCAGAAAGTAGCACTGCTGCAGCAGCTCCGGAAAGCAGTGATGCAACTGCCGCTGCACCTGCAGCCAATGATGTCAGCTCAAATCCTGATTACCAGGCAGGTCTTAAATTAGTTGCTTCTAATGATTGCTTAACCTGTCATAAAGTGGATGAAAAACTTACAGGCCCGGCTTATCGTGATGTGGCCAATAAATATGAAAATACTGAAGCCAATGTGAAGACACTTGCTGAGAAAATTATAAAAGGTGGTTCAGGTAATTGGGGTACTGTTGCAATGACTCCGCATCCTAATGTAAGCGAAGCTGATGCTGAACAAATGGTAAAATATATTTTATTACTCAGGAATAAGTAATCCATTATTGAATGAAAAAAACTGCTTCATTCTTTTTAGCTGCTATGGCTTTTGCTGCATGTAATTCTTCGGGTGGAAAATCATCAGCAGACACTGCTACAACTGCATCTGCAGATACGAATGTAATGAAGACTGCGGCAGATACCGGATGGGTTAATCTGTTTGATGGTTCAACGCTTAACGGATGGCATACCTTTGGTGAAACAACAGTTAGCCCGAAATGGAGTGTTGACAGTGGAGTAATTCATTTCAGCGCTTCAGCCAAAGGTGAAGATGGTGACCTTGTAACCAATGACAGCTTTGCAAATTTCGATTTAAAATTAGACTGGAAGATCTCTAAAGCAGGCAATAGCGGTATCCTTTTTTATGTGCAGGACAATAAACCTAAATATGGTGAAACATATATTACAGGTCCTGAAATGCAGGTGCTGGATGATGAAAGACATGAAGATAATAAACTACCCACCCATCGTGCAGGTAGTTTGTATGATATGATCCAGGCAACACCAGGCGCTGTAAAACCTGCTGAAGAATGGAACAGTGTTGAAATTGTTTCCAACAATGGCAAACTAGATTTCTTTTTAAATGGTGTCCATGTTGTCAACACAACAATATGGGATGACAACTGGAAGAAAATGGTTGACGGTAGCAAATTCAAACAATGGCCTGATTTCGGAACGTTTAAAGAAGGCCATATTGCATTGCAGGATCACGGCAATGATGTCTGGTTCAGGAATATCATGATTAAAAAACTGTAAAAAGTTTATAATAAAAAAAGAGGTTATCAAAAAAATGATGACCTCTTTTTTATTTCAGGGCAATCCTTACACTACAAAATCAGTCCACTTTTTATCACTATTGGCAGATGCTACAACTGTATCAATAAATGCCATTCCCCTCACGCCTTCATCAACACGTGGATAGTCAAGCATAGCTTTTGTGGGTTGCTGGTTATTGAGTTTTGCCATAAGGCTTAATGCAAAGTTGCGATAGATATTGGCAAATGCTTCGAGGTATCCTTCAGGGTGGCCACCTGGTGTGCGGATATTATGTTTGGCAATGTCTGAAAGATATGGCTGGCCTGCACGATAAATTTCAGTTGGTTTATCCAGCCACTTTACCTGCAATGTGTTTGGCTCCATCTGAGCCCATTCTATTCCACCTGTCTCGCCATAAATACGGATCTTCAATGCATTCTCTTCACCTGCTGCCACCTGGCTCGCCATTAAACATCCTGCTGCACCATTATCAAATTTCAACAAAACATTTCCATCATCATCTAATGCACGCCCAT
Organism: uncultured Parafilimonas sp.; assembly: GCA_964400415.1. Taxonomy (GTDB): domain Bacteria; phylum Bacteroidota; class Bacteroidia; order Chitinophagales; family Chitinophagaceae; genus Parafilimonas. Next base: position 2,196 of record CAYNTP010000027.1, on the reverse strand, counting down.
CAACCAAAATATTCAGGTCAGCACACAGCTTTGTAATTTTTAAACCTGTCATGTATTCTGCTAAATGTGCAGCATGTGTACCAATATCACCCATTGCGCCGGCCTTACCACTTTTTTTAGGGTCTGTTCTCCAGGCAGCCTGTGCATTGCCTTCACGTTCGCTCAGTTTACTCAACCATCCTTGTGGATATTCTACCCATACTTTCCTGATTTTACCAAACATACCTTTTGCCAGCATCTCCTTTGCCTGTTTCACCATCGGGTAACCTGAATAAGTATGTGTCAGGCAAAGTGCCAAACCGGTTTCTTCAACTTTTTTTTGTAACCGCTTTGCTTCATCAAGTGTAAATGTCATTGGCTTCTCAACTACAACATTAAAGCCATGTTCCAAAGCCTTTATAGCAGGATCAAAATGCACAAAATTTGGAGTAACGATGGTAACAAAATCAATACGCTTATCTTCAGGCATCTTTGATTCGTTCTCAAAAAGTTCATCATAAGTTTTATATATTCTTTCCTGCGGCAGAAATAACATTTCACCGGATTCCCTTGCAATTTTTTCATCATGGCTCAATGCGCCACAACTCAATTCTATTAATCCATCCATGTTGAGGGCGAGCCGGTGTATGGCTCCGATAAATGCGTCTTTGCCACCACCTATCATACCCATTCTCAGTTTACGATGTACCATGTTGTGTTTTTTATAAATGAAAGATAATTGTGATTATTACAATTACAAAACTGTATCATTATTTAAAGTGCTGTAAAAATATTACTCAATTCGATAAAAAATATTCCCTTTTTTATTTTTAAAAATAATAATCATTACATTTATCGCCGATTGTATTGAGCAGGTTTCAACTATTCTAAAAATTTCTAACGACTCCATGACAGCATTTAAACTTAATCAATTATTTGTTGCCGCAAGAATTACTTTAATTTTTACTTCAATAGTTATATATCTCCATGCGTTAATTGAAGCTGTTCGGGGCAATGATTTTGGATTAACCAAAAAACAGTCAAGAAGGAAATTTAACTCAATATCCCAGTGTTTTATGTTAGTTTTTGGATGGCAAAATATTTTTTCAAAACATTTTGATGAAGGATTTTCAAAATCCAACAGCTGTGTTGCTTTATTTCCGGCAGTGAAACTTTAATTTTTAAAAATGAGTACAAGAAGAACAGTAATAAAAAATATCGTAGCAGGTTCGGCTGCATTATCGGCTTCAAAACTCTTCGCAGCAGATATGGGTACAACATCTATACATACACCATTGAAACTAAAAGGGAATATCAATCATTCCGTTTGCCAATGGACTTACAGTTATCTATCATTGGATGAACTTTGTGAACTTGTAAAAAGTATTGGTTTTAGTGCAATAGACCTGATAGCGCCAAAAGATTTTCCAACATTGCAAAAACATGGTATCTATAGTTCGATGTGTTATACTAACGGTGACATCAGCCTCACAAAGGGATGGAACCATACAGAAAATCATGCTAAGCTTACACAACAGCTGACCGAAGCTATTCCTATTGTTCAGCAAAACGGTTATAAAAACTTGATTTGTTTTAGCGGCAACCGTGATGGTATGGATGATGAAACAGGATTAAAAAATTGCCTCGAAGGATTAAAACCAATTGTAGAGTTAGCAGAAAAACATGATGTAATCATCAACATGGAATTGCTGAACAGCAAAGTGGACCACAAAGATTATATGTGTGACCATCATACCTGGGGTGTGGAATTGTGTAAGCAAATAGGCTCTGACCATTTCAAGTTATTGTACGATATCTATCACATGCAGATTGATGAAGGTGATATCATACGAACGATTACAGATAATCACCAGTATTTTGGTCATTTCCATACTGGCGGTGTACCGGGAAGACATGAGATAGATGATACCCAGGAATTGTATTATCCTGCAATTATGAGAGCAATAGTGGCAACAGGATATAAAGGATATGTGGCACAGGAATTCATGCCGGCAGCAACAGATAAAGCTGCATCCTTGAGAAAAGCTATTGAAATATGTGATGTATAATGCTGAAGTTTTCAAATCAAATCATCAGCATCATTTAATAACGCAATATTTTTTATCAAAATAAACTCAACTAAAAATCAAACACCTCAATTTGAGGATGAAGGGAGGACACAATAATGGCAGACAATGTTTTCGATGCAATCGTAAT
>CAYNTP010000026.1:48280-52496 GCA_964400415.1 uncultured Parafilimonas sp. | reverse complement strand
CCATAAAAAATACCTGCATGGCTGGCAAAGTCTTCTGCAGCATCTGTTGTAAAAAAATGCAGTGACTTATTTTTTGAAACCTGTTTTTCAATTTCCGGGTGTCGTTGTAAATAATCTGCAAGGCTCCTGGCAACAATTTCTCCCTGTGCTACCACATGGATTTTCTTTGTCAATAATGATTCTATTTTTTCTTTTATTAATGGGTAATGCGTACAAGCCAACAGTATGGTATCTATCTGGTCACTTCTCTGCAACAGTTCATTTAAATATTTCATGATAAAAAAATCAGCCGCTTCATTTTCATATTCATCGTTTTCAATTAACGGAACCAGCATAGGGCAAGCCTGCTGAAAGACTTTTACATGAGGGAAAAATTTTTCTATTTCTATTTCATAAGATTTTGAATTTACTGTTCCGCTTGTTGCCATTATACCTACATGGTCGGTGCCTGAATAATTCCCGATAATTTCAGTGGTTGGACGGATAACACCCAACACTCTTTTGTTTGGAAAATTTTTTGCCAGGTCGTTTTGTTGTATGGTGCGCAAAGCCTTTGCTGATGCAGTGTTGCATGCAAGGATTACCAATGGACAATTCTGTTTGAAAAACCATTGCACACATTGCCATGTGTAGTGATACACTGTTTCAAATGAACGGTTGCCATAAGGCGCCCTTGCATTATCACCGAGATAGATATAATCGTATTGAGGTAATAATTTTTTTATTTCTTTTAATATGGTTAAACCACCATAACCCGAATCAAAAATGCCGATTGGTGTTTGCATATTTTATCTTTTAAACACAGGTTTTCACAAGTGTTATTTAATGTATGTTATCTTCATTAGAAAGCGGGTTGATTATTTTTACAGTAACCAGCAACTGGCCTGTATGCCGCATTGTATGTTCTGCTGCATGAAATAATATTCCCATCAAAGTAGAGGCAATTCTTTTTCTGCCAACATATCTTACTTCAGTCAAACTTTTTTCATCGGTATCTTTTAATTGTTGTATTGACTTTTCTGTTTGCTGGTGCAGGTGTTGCAATAATTTTTCTACAGTGATGCTATCATCCTCGGTGCCTTCTTTTTTTAAATATTCCATTTGCTCATCATTCAGCATTGCACCAGTGGCATAAGTAAATAACCGGTCCTGCACACCGGCAATATGTTGCAGGTGAAAACCAACAGATGCAGCGCCACCAGGCCTTTCCCACAATGCAGCATCTTTAAAATCATTCAATGAATTTTCGATTTCTACTTCTGCCTGTAACAAAGCATGTGCAACAGGCTGCAGCAATGTTGGTATCCCCGGCAGTGGCCCGCTTAACCAAAATTCGGGTCTTATATTCATGATGTATTTTTTTAGTTCAAAAATAATTGTATTCTATTGTAAAAAGAGGATAGCAATTTTATTACTCTTTATCAACTTCATAATTCCTTTTTAAAATTTCCCAATAAATTAAACACAAGCCCTTCAAACAATATCTTCGTTTCAATGAAGTTTTTCCGGAGTTTATTAATGGTATTATTGCTGCTGCCTTTTGTTTCAGAGGCACAGCCCAAATATGAGTTTAGAGGTGTATGGATTGCAAGTGTTGCCAACATTGACTGGCCCAGTAGTGAAGGGCTAAGTACCAGCCAGCAAAAGCAGGAATTTATCAATATACTTGACAGGTTGCAAAGAATTGGAATCAATGCAGTGATTGTACAGATAAGGCCTGCAGCTGATGCTTTATATGCTTCAAGTTATGAACCATGGAGTGAATACTTAACAGGAAAACAGGGACAGGCGCCATCACCTTATTATGACCCTTTACAATTTATGATTAATGAAACTCACAAACGTGGTATGGAGTTTCATGCATGGATTAATCCTTACAGGGCAGTACAAAATCCAAAAGCATCTATTGCACCCAATCACATTACGAGGCAACATCCTGAATGGTTTTTAAAATATGGTGACAAAAAATATTTCAATCCCGGCCTGCCACAGGTGATGAATTACCTGACTGATGTTGTGAAAGACATCATTACCCGTTATGATATTGATGCCATTCACATGGATGATTATTTTTATCCTTACAAAATCCCCGGTAAAGAATTTCCCGATTATCAATCATATATTTTATATGGTGATGGATTAAGCAGGGCTGCATGGCGCAGGGCCAATTGCGATAGCATTGTAAAAAGAATCCATGACCTGGTACTTGAATATAAACCGTTAATAAAATTTGGCATCAGCCCTTTTGGTGTTTGGCGCAACAGTGATGTTGACCCGAATGGAAGCAACACACAGGCAGGGCAAACATGTTATGATGATTTATATGCCGATGTATTGTTGTGGTTGAAGGAAGGATGGATTGATTATGTTGTGCCACAACTTTATTGGGAGATAGGTCATAAGCTATGCGATTTTGAAACACTGGTTGATTGGTGGGGTGATAATAGCTATGGCAAACAGTTGTATATAGGCCAGGGCATTTACAGGGCTATTGAAAGGCCTACACCTGCATGGAAAAACCCTGATGAGATTCCTGATGAAATAAGGTATTTACGCAATAATGAAAATGTGCAGGGAAGTGTTTTTTTCAGCAGCAAATTTTTATTGTACAACCCAAACGGATGGGCTGATAGTTTGCGATTGAATTATTATAAAACTCCTGCTTTGATACCACCGATGAAATGGATAGATACGATTGCACCAATGCATCCGCATATTACAGGCATCAGGGCAGAAAATGTTTCTCAACGTTTACGCATCATCGGTGATGGTAACAACAAAGATGAAACTGAAACTATCAGGAATTTTGTTTTGTATTTTTCTAATTCACTCAATACTTTAACTGACCATCCAGCAGTAATTCTTCCTTCAGGCACTGACCTGAATTTTGATTTCAATGTTCAAGTCTCACTTATTCCTGCTGATTGGAATATTTGTTATGTAGTGGTTACGAGCGTTGATAAAGAAAATAACGAGAGCCCTGCATCCAATATTTTTATTTTGGAAAAAACAAGCAATGGTTGGATGGTTAAAAAATAAAACCTGTCATCTTTAATTGCCAGTTAATATATTGCGTTGAAAAAATCAATGCAATTACAAAACGTTTTTATACATCATGTATTTTTCTGGTTGAAAGAAAATAATGAACAAAACCGTAACCGGTTAATTGATGGGTTGAAAAAACTATCATCAGTTACAACCATCCGGCAATTTCAAATAGGAATACCGGCAGATACAAACCGTGATGTAATTGAAAACAGTTATAGCGTTTCATGGACACTATTTTTTGATACACCACAGCAACAGGAAAGTTACCAGGCAGACCCGGTGCATCTTGATTTTGTAAAAAACTGTTCATCACTCTGGGATAAAGTAATTGTATTTGATACTGTAAATGCATTCTGATGTTATTGAGAAAATTCATCTTCACCACTGTCATTATTTTTTGTATGGAAATGCTTAATGCACAAACAACAATTCAATTATATGATGGTGCCATACCCAACAGCAAACCATATACAACAAAAGAATGGTGGGAACCACAAAGCAACGGTGATACTGTTGTACATTTTACTTCAGTGCCAACGCTCACTATTTTTCTACCTGAAAAAAAGGTGGCATCAGGTACCGCAGTTGTTATATGTCCTGGTGGCGGTTATTGGGTTACATCAATAGTAAAAGAAGGCTTTGCTGTTGCAAGGGAATTGAATAAAATGGGTATTGCAGCATTCGTGTTGAAATACCGGATGCCGAATGATTCATCCATGATGAATAAAAGTATAGGCCCATTACAGGATGTACAAAGAGCAATCCAACTGGTGCACATGCATGCAGCAGAATGGAATGTTGATACTTCAAAAATTGGTATCATGGGTTTTTCTGCAGGCGGCCATCTTGCTTCAACTGCAGCCACACATTTCACACACAGTTACATTGACAACCCAAATAAAATTAACCTGCGTCCTGATTTTTCTATTTTAATATATCCTGTCATCAGCTTCCAGGATAGCATTGGTCATATCGGTTCAAGGAACCAACTCATTGGTGAAAACCCTACACCATCTTTGCGTGATTTTTTTTCAAATGAATTGCAGGTTACTACACAAACACCACCCACTTTTTTAGTGCAGGCAACAGATGATGATGTTGTGCCTGTAATGAACAGCATAGTGATGTATGAAAGTTTGTTGAGAAATAAAGTCCCTGTTGAAATGCA
>CAYNTP010000026.1:0-48180 GCA_964400415.1 uncultured Parafilimonas sp. | reverse complement strand
ACAGCATAGTGATGTATGAAAGTTTGTTGAGAAATAAAGTCCCTGTTGAAATGCATATTTACAATGCAGGTGGGCATGGGTTTGGAATGTATAACCCAACAACAAAAGACCTATGGATGCAAAGTTGTAAAAACTGGTTGCACGGAATCAATATGCTTCCAAAATGAAAAATGTATTTTTGAATATTGTTGTCCGATTAAAATTATTCTAAATAGCTGAAACCCTTTGCCAGTAAGGGTTTTAAGCCCCCTCGCTTTTGGAGAGGGGGTTGGGGGTGAGGTCTTGAAAAGCAAAGGGTTATTATATTTAATCAGGCAGCAATGATTTTTGAAACGCAGGAGAAATGCTGTGGCAAAAAAAGAGCAGGTTAACTTTTTTTACAAGATTATGACAATCGTACTGTAATTTTGCCCAGGATTTTTCAAGCTAAATATTATTATAATTATGACCTGGGCTCAAGTATTTACTTCATCCGTAGGAAAAAAAATAACGATGGCTTTAACAGGAATTTTCCTCATCCTGTTTTTAATAGTACACGTTGGTGTCAATGCCTGTATCTGGTTTAATGATGGAGGCGAAGTGTTTAACAGGGCTGCCAATTTTTTGGGGGAAAATGTGGTGCCGCGTATCCTTGAGATTGGTTTATTTCTTTTCTTCATTTTACATATTGTACAGGGTTTGATGCTCGAAGTACAAAACCGTAGTAAACGCAGCATTGGTTATGCAGTGAATTATGGTAATCGTGGTAGCCGCTGGTACAGCAGGAGCATGGGATTGTTAGGAACATTGATATTACTGTTCCTCATTATTCACCTCGCAGATTTTTGGGTGCCATCAAGGTTTACACACATGCCTGAAGTTCAACTCTCAGATGGCAAAAATGTTCATAACCTGTATTCATTAATGCAGGCAAGATTTCAGAATATTTTCATAGTAATCATTTATGTATTAGGATGTATTTCGCTGGGTTATCACCTGGCACATGGATTTACCAGTTCATTCAGGACGTTAGGTCTCCATAATAAAAGATACATATCTATGTTGCGTAGTTTCGGATATGCTTTCGCTATTATTGTACCATTAGCTTTTGCCATGATGCCTGTTAGTTTTTATATGGGTTGGGTAAAATAAAACTGGTGAATGATAACCTGCATTTTAAAATTCAAATCTTAAATTTTCAAATTAGCATAGCATGTTGGATGCAAAAATTCCCGAAGGAAAATTAGAAGAAAAATGGGCAAATTATAAAGGCCATTGTAAACTGGTAAACCCAGCCAATAAACGCAGGCTAGAAATTATTGTTGTTGGTACCGGTCTCGCCGGTGCATCAGCAGCTGCATCATTGGGCGAACTGGGATATAAAGTAAAATCATTTTGCTTCCAGGACTCTCCCCGTCGTGCACACTCAATTGCTGCACAGGGTGGCATCAATGCTGCCAAGAATTACCAGAATGATGGCGACAGTGTTTTTCGTTTATTTTATGACACAATAAAAGGTGGTGATTACAGGAGCCGTGAAGCTAATGTTCATCGCCTCGCAGAAGTAAGTGCTAACATCATTGACCAGTGCGTGGCACAAGGTGTTCCCTTTGCACGTGAATATGGTGGCTTGTTAAGCAACAGGAGTTTTGGTGGTGTGCAGGTACAAAGAACATTTTATGCTGCCGGTCAGACAGGTCAGCAATTATTGATTGGCGCATACCAGGCTCTTGAAAGGCAAGTGGCATTGGGTAATGTAAAAATGTATTCACGTCATGAGATGCTTGATGTAGTAATTGTTGATGGAAAAGCAAGAGGTATCATTTGCCGTAATCTTGTTACCGGTGAACTGGAAAGGCATTTTGGCCATGCAGTTGTTTTGTGTACAGGTGGTTATGGCAATGTATTTTATCTTTCCACCAACGCAATGGGCTGTAATGTAACTGCTGCATGGAAAGCACATAAAAAAGGAGCATATTTTGGTAACCCTTGTTTCACACAGATACATCCCACCTGTATCCCTGTGAGTGGTGAATATCAAAGTAAACTTACATTGATGAGTGAGAGCCTGCGTAATGACGGTCGTATTTGGGTACCAAAAAAACAAAACGATTCACGCAAGGCCAACGAAATACCGGATGAAGAAAGGGATTACTATCTTGAAAGAAGGTACCCTGCATTTGGTAACCTGGTTCCAAGAGATGTAGCCAGCCGCGCTGCCAAAGAAAGATGTGATGCAGGTTATGGTGTGGGCACATTTAAGCAGGCAGTATATCTTGATTTTGCATCAGCTATTCAACGATATGGCCATGCTGAAGCCAACAAACATGGAATAGAAAACCCTTCACCTGAAGAAATAAAAAGAATGGGCGATGAAGTGGTGAAAGAAAAATACGGTAACCTCTTTGATATGTATGAAAAGATTACCGGCGAAAATCCTTATGAAGTACCAATGCGTATTTATCCTGCTGTGCATTATACGATGGGAGGCCTTTGGGTGGATTATGAATTGATGACATCAGTAAAAGGATTATATGCTTTGGGTGAATGTAATTACAGCGACCATGGTGCTAACCGTTTAGGTGCAAGTGCATTGATGCAGGGCCTGGCTGATGGATATTTTGTTATTCCATATACAATAGGAAATTATCTTGCTGATGAAATAAGGACACCTGCTATTCCTATCACTCATCCTGCATTTGAAGAAGCAGAAAAAAATGTTGCGGCAAGAATTGAAAAACTGATGAGCATAAAAGGAACTGAGTCAGTTGAAAGCATGCACAAACGTTTGGGAAAAATCATGTGGAATAAATGCGGCATGGCAAGAAATGAACAGGGATTAAAAGAAGCTATTGAAGAAATCCGTGCATTGAGAAAAGAATTCTGGAGCAACCTGAGGATACCCGGTGAAATCAATGAATATAATCCTGAACTGGATAAGGCAGGCCGCGTGGCAGACTTTATTGAATTAGGTGAACTCATTTGCATTGATGCTTTGGATAGGAAAGAAAGTTGTGGTGCACATTTCCGTGAAGAATTTCAAACAAGCGAAGGTGAAGCCAAACGCGATGATGAACATTATATGTTTGTATCTGCATGGGAATATAAAAACGAAGAAAACTGGGAGTTGCATAAAGAAGACCTTGTGTATGAAATGATGCACCCGACACAGCGTTCTTATAAATAAAATTTTAAAAAGTTTTGTTTAAAACAGAATTGAAAAAAGTAATAAGAATAAAGTCAACAAATAAACTTTAAAATCTCTCTGGTAAAGAGAGTCGGAGGTGGCAATGGAACATTACAACATGAATCTCACACTGAAAGTGTGGCGTCAGAAAAACAGTCAGGAGAAAGGAAAATTTGAAACACATAGAGTTGAAAATATCTCGAGTGAAATGAGTTTTCTCGAAATGTTTGATGTGTTGAATGAAAAGCTGATAAACGAAGGCAAAGACCCCATCGCTTTTGACCATGATTGCCGTGAAGGTATTTGCGGTATGTGTTCAATGTATATCAATGGCAAACCACATGGCCCGTGGAAAGGCAATACTGTTTGCCAGTTGCACATGCGTGCTTTCAAAGATGGTGATACCATTGTTGTGGAACCCTGGCGAGCCAATGCTTTCCCTGTAATAAAAGATTTGGTTGTTGACCGTTCGGCATTCGACAGGATTATTCAGGCCGGTGGTTTTATTTCTGTCAATACAGGAAACGCTGTTGATGCTAATGCAATACCTGTTGAAAAAGATAATGCTGATAAAGCATTTGCTGCTGCTGCCTGCATTGGTTGCGGCGCTTGTGTGGCAGCATGTAAAAACAGCTCTGCCATGTTATTTGTTTCAGCAAAAGTTTCACATCTTGCTTTGTTGCCACAAGGCGACCCTGAACGCAAGTCTCGTGTTCTTGCAATGGTACACCAGATGGATAAAGAAGGTTTCGGCGCCTGCACTTTTACTGAAGCATGTGAAGCTACATGCCCGAAAGAAATTTCTGTTACCAATATTGCTCGGTTAAACCAGGAATATTTCAGGGCAAGCCTTTCTGCTGATAAATAAATTATTCGCCAAGAGATTTTAAGAAATCAAGCTGGTGCGAATCTAATTTTTGTTTGTCTATTTCATAGTCAGACATTGCTTCCCGCATCAGGTCATGAATGGTAATCACACCAACAAAATTGTTGGCATCAAACACAGGTATATATCTTGCTTTAGAATTGTTGATGAGCAACATCAGTTTGCTGGTTGAATCTTCAGGCGCAGCATTGGCAAGATTAGCAGTCATAATATCACCAACTTTTGTCGTTGCAGATTGTTTGCCTTCGAGGATTACTTTATGCGTGTAATCACGTTCAGAAAAAATTCCCATGTATTTACCGTCTTTGTTCAACACAATCAGGTAACTGATGTTTTCTGCTTTCATTAATCCGATAGCTTCCAAAACAGATTTATCAGGTTGTATAAAATTAAACTGTGTGCCTTTCTGTTGCAGTATATCTTTTGCTGTGCGCATATTGTATGTTTTTATGAGTGCGCAAATTTACTTATGCAATTGTGTTTGCAGGCACATTTTATAAAATGTTTATAGGAAGAATTATGGAAAATTTTTCAGGATGCAAGGACAGCAGTCGTTATATCAATGATGTTATTTTTTTCAATCGCTATAATCTTCTGAAATGTTATTCCTGATAAATAATAAGCAATAGTCTTTTGAAAATAAATTTTACCGGCAGTTGATTTATAACAATAACTACCGGTATTGAAAAAATATTTTACCAGTTACTGAACCTCAACCCGATTGCGTAAGGGTTTTGTTTTACATCATTATCAAACATTGATTTGATACTATAACTTCCATATATGCGAACCGGGCCAAAACCAAGCTCTGCTATATATGCAATTTTCCAGGAAGCAAGGTCAAAATCATCATGGTCTTTTACTTTGCCACGTTCATCACTCACCTGTTTTGTGTGTGCGCCAATACGGTATCCTGCACTGATGCCCGCACTGATATTAAAACCATTTGGCCTGTGTGGCGCTGTATTAATATTGAGCATCACAGGAATGGTTGCATAACTAACGAACAATTTATTTTTTGAAAAATTAATTGTGTCCTGGAAAATATAAGCTGCATTTTTACTATTAAAAGAAATATCATTTTTATACCTGAAATTATACATCTCTAATCCCAACCCATATTTCAGGTTAACGACATGGCTTGCAATATTCAACCGCTGCATAAACAACCACAGATTTACGTTGGATGATTTTCCGACTTTCAATTTCAAATCATCTTTTTGCAAACCATCATGTACAAATGAACTCACTGATGGAAGGCTGTAATCTGTTTTATCATTATAGTTGGCAAAGCCAAGGTCAAATACAAGAAAGTTGGTGCTTAAATTAGTGCGCATGCTCCTCCTGTCATCATAATATTTTTTACCATGAATATTGATGATGGTATAATTTTCCCTGCGTGGTGGAATGCTGTCGTTGTATGTATTCTTTTCTTTTCCATTCCTGATGATTAAGAAATTTCCCACTTTCACCGTATCAGTTGTATTGCCTGTCCCGGTAGTATCCGACTGTGCATTTGTTATATAAGATGACAACAGGATTGTGGCTGCTAATAATATCCTTTTCATTCGATTTGTTTTCTTTGATTAATGATTATTGATTGGTTTCAATTTCAAATCCGGCAACCTGCAGTTTGCCATCTCTGTCTGTATTATTTTTTTTATTGCCAAACATCCGCCCGGCTCTTTTAAATAGATTTTTTACTTTGGTTTTGTTCAGGTCAAATATCCCTATTCTTAATGAACGGTCTTCATCATCGGTGTTGATTACTTTATAGGCAGCAGGATAAACTGCATAGCTGTTATCATTATCAGTTTGTGTGTTTTTCAAACTGCTTTGCAATGATGCCACATCATCATGTTGCTGGTTAACCAAATGACCATCTGCAATTTTATCCAGAGGCGAAGGTGGTTCTTTCGTAATAACTGCAATTTCATCCTTTGAAGTTTGTTGCTGCACTTTTATTGGCTCCTGTTTAATGTTATTGATTGCAATAGTTTTTTGAGCTACTTCAGTTTTCTTCTTCACATCAGCTATTTCTTCATTTTTCTTTTTCTCATTTTTGATAAAAATCAATTGCTGCTTCTTGTCATCTTTATTTTTTTCCTGGTGTGTTATCACGGGTATTTCTTTCGCAATTGTTTGATGTGAACTATCAACTGGTGTCGTAGCAATTAAATTATTATCCTTTTGTTGTTGTACCGGTTGTTGATTTGCAATGACAGTTTTTGTTGTAGAATGATTTTGCAATAACCATGCACCGGTTGCAAAAATTCCAATCGCAATTGCTGCAGCTACCCAATACCAGGGTTTTAAATAAACTGTTCTTCTTTTTTCAGTCCTGTATAAATTTTCTTTATTGCCATAACTGATATTTTCAGGCGTAAGTACAGCACTTTTTAATGTGGTAAATGAGTCCTGCAATTCCGGGTGTTGTAAAACATATTTTTCAACCTCTGTTCTTTTTGCAGCGCTTAATTCATTATCAATATATAAAAGAAAAAATTCCTCATAATTGGTTTCGCAAATATTGTTGCCTTCTGTGCGCAATAAAGTTTCTTTATCAGCAAAACTGATATTTTCCGGCAATGCTTTTGATTGTTGCAGCATTTGAAATTCTATTGCCAGGTCAGGGTTTTGTTCAACAAAGTTTTCAACTGAAAGCCTGTCTGCTGCATCCAGTTCATTGTCTATATACAGCAGGAAAAATTCTTCGTAATTATTTCTGTTTATCGTCTTCATCTTACATCACATTTTCAGGTTTAACCAGATAATTTCTCAGGCTTAGCCTTGCCCGGTGCAGATATACTTTTACCTGGCTTTCATTCAATCCTGTTATTTGCCCGATTTCTTCATAACTATAACCTTCATAATCTTTCAGCAATACCAGGCTTTTCTGTGTTTCATTCAGCGTATTCAAAGCATCCTGCAGGTTTTTTTTCAGGTTGGAAACAGGTGGTTCCACTGTTCTTATTTCTGATATAAAACCATCTTTCAACACAACCCTTTTTACTTTCCTGATGTGGTCAATCATAAGATTATAAGCCACGGTAAACAGGAAAGATTTTGATTTTTCCGTTAGCACAGCTTCACGGTTGCGCCATAATTTTTCAAAAGCCGTTTGCACTATGTCCCTCGCATCCTCTTCGTGCCTTATATTTTTAACTATAAAGCGAAATACATTATCGGCATATAAATTCACACAGTCATTATAATCCCGTTCTGTCATAAATGCCCTTTAATAAGCTGTAAATTTAGTTTCGAAACCAGGTTTTAAGTAAAACGATTGTCAGGTTTAAATGTTACACTTTAATCAACTTTCCTGATTTTATTATTTTCGCGCCATGCATTTGATTGAAGTGAATAACGCATCCACCGCGAAAGATTTTATAAAGGTGAATGTATTGATGAATAAAAATAACCCTCAGTATATCCGGCCGATGGATAGTGAAGTGAATGATGTTTTTGACCCTGCAAAAAATAAAGCTTTCAAATATGGTGAAGCAAAGAGATGGATTTTAAAAGATGACGGCAACAACCTTGTTGGCCGCATTGCTGCTTTTACCAATTCAAAATATATCAATAAAGGTACTGATTATTTAACCGGATGTTTTGGCTTCTTTGATTGCGTTGATAATGATGCGGCAGCGAAAATTTTATTGAATGCAGCGCAGGAATGGCTGAAGTCAAAAGGTATGGAAGCAATGGATGGGCCTGTCAATTTTGGCGACCGTGATAAATGGTGGGGATTGATGGTGGAAGGTTTTGAAAATGCGCCTCTTTATGGAATGCCATATAACCCGCCTTATTATGAAAAGTTGCTGGAAAATTATGGTTGTAAAAATTATTATAACCAATATTATTATGCAATGGGTGTAAAAGACAAACTACCCGACAGGTTCCCTGAACGACATGCAAAATTCAAATCGAAGCCCGGTTATGCAGCACGGCATATCAAAATAAAGAACCTGGAAAAACATGCTGAAGAATTTGCAATTGTTTATAATGCTGCATGGGCACAACATGGTGAAGCCAAAGAAATCACTGCTAAGGAAGTAATGAAACTGTTTAATAAAATGAAAGCAGTGATGGATGAAAGGCTGATATGGTTTGCATATTATAAAGAAGAACCCATCGCCATGTGGATTAACATCCCCGACCTCAATGAATATTTCAAACACTTCAATGGAAAGCTTGGGCTGATTGAAAAACTGCGTTTGTTATGGATGAAAAAAAATCATGCATGCAGGATATTTACCGGTGTTGCATTTGGCATCGTTCCTAAATTCCAGGCTTTGGGTATTGACTCTTTTATGATTTATGAAGCTTCATTGCTGATACAACCTGAAGATTGGTATGACAGGTTTGAAATGGGTTGGGCCGGCGACTGGAACCCTAAAATGCTTAATATTTATAAAAGCCTCGGGGCTTCACAAAGCAGGCGGATGGTTACATACAGGTATATTTTTGATGAAACAAAACATCCTTTTGAAAGACATCCTCAACTGGATTATAAGCAAGGACAATAAATATTTCCTTCGTACTTAATTCAATATTATTTTTGCAAAAAATATCTCTGATGACTGAAACCAAATCTTCCGCAAAGTACTGGGTGTACTTTTTTATATGGGTAGGTATATTATTCCTTTTTATCCTGTTCTATCCGCAATTATTGTGGATGACTTTCCCGGGTATCTTTACCAATTTTGCATTAGCCCTTAAGCTCATGTAATTTTAGTGAGTCAGTCTGATTGCTTCATCAACAATTTTATTTTTGAGTTTATTATTACCGGCAGTTTAATGTGAAGAGCAGTAGTAAAGGCTTTTCCCAAATGATTGATATATGCAGAAGTTCAGGGTTGAGTTTTATAAGTTTGATGTAAAATCAATTACACCAACACACGAAGAAGTTGCTTATGATGATACCTTTCTTGAAAAACATGAAGGCGATACTATCTGGGCTATCATCTGCGCTGAAAACAGTGAGCAGGCTTTGGAGAAAGCAAAAAAATTTTCAAATAACCTGAAGTCTGGAGTAGAAGCTTAATTCGATTTAATCCTGTAGCCCCTTAAAAAATCTTCCACATTCATTTTCTTTTTTCCCTGCAATTGTATTTCTGTGCAATGTATAAATCCATTAGTGCATGCATATTTTAAAAATGTTTTTCCATCACTATGAACGCTGCCGGTTGAAAAATCATGTTGCTGAAATTCTTTTCTGCATGCAAAAATTTTAAGCATCTTATCATCTAAAAAACTAAATGCGGTTGGATATGGTGAAAGCCCGCGGATGAGGTTAAAAATATTTTCAACATTGTTGTTCCAGTCAATCCTGCAATCATCAGTATGAATTTTAGGCGCTGTCTTGATGATAGCATGTTGAGGTTGTGGCTTTGATTCAATTGTTCCATCCACAATTTTTTCTAATGTTTCAACAATGAGTTTTGCCCCTAAAGTTTTTAATGCATCATGCAACTCCCCTGCTGTTTCATTTTCACTGATAGGAATTTTTTGTTGCAATAAAATATTGCCGGTATCAATTTCATGTTGCAGTTTAAAAGTTGTTATACCTGTTTCTTCTTCACCATTCATGATAGCCCTGTTAATGGGTGCAGCACCCCTGTAATCGGGAAGCAATGATGCATGCACATTGATGGTTCCAAGATGTGGCATATTCCAAACAATTTCAGGCAACATCCGGAATGCCACCACTACCTGCACATCTGCATGTAGTGATTTTAATTGTTCAATAAATTTTTCATTCTTTAATTTTTCAGGTTGAAGGACAGGCAAATTTTTTTCAACCGCATATTTTTTTACAGCACTTTGTTGCAGTTGCATTCCCCTGCCGGCAGGTTTATCCGGTGCAGTAATAACTCCCACAATATTGCAACCTGCATTTACCAAAGCATCTAATGATGATACGGCAAACTCAGGTGTACCCATAAAAACAACCCGCAAATCTTTTATTGAACTCATGCGTGCAAAGTAATAAACCCCGTGGATTATTATTCACGGGGTTTATTTATTCAAAAAATAAAACTATTTACCTCCCGCCCGGTGGGCAATATTCTTTTAAAAATGTAGTATATAAATTTCTCAGGTGCCTCGTAGTGCCTTCACCTTCATTGATAGCATGAGTCCTGTTTGGGTAAGGCATGAACTGGAAAATCTTATTGTATTTAATCAGTTCATTAATCATCATTTCAGCATTGGCATAATGCACATTATCATCACCCGTGCCATGAATAATTAATAAATGACCTTGTAAATTTTTTGCATAAGTGATGGGGGAACCGGCGATATAATCTGCTTTGTTTTCCTGCGGCAGGCCCATATATCTTTCCTGGTAAATATCATCATAAGTTTGTATGTTGTCAACTGCAGCAATTGAAATACCTGTTTTATAAATTTCAGGATACTGCATCATGCAGTTCAACGTTGCAGAACCGCCACCACTCCATCCCCATACAGCTACACGGCTGGTATCAATAAACGGCCATTGCAATATTTTTTTTGCAGCCATTGCCTGGTCATGGATATTGATTCGTCCAACATTCCTGTAAATAGCTTTGCGCCATGCAGCGCCTTTTGGTGCAGGTGTGCCACGGCCATCAACACTCATATAGATATATCCATCCTTTGCCATATTGCCATTGTAAAGAAAATTGTAGCTGGCGCCAAATTCATCTTTTACAGTTTGTGATGCAGGCTCTGTATAAACATAAAAGACAACCGGGTATTTTTTTGTTGAATCAAAATTTTCTGGCTTCACCATCCATCCATCCATAGTGATGCCATCATCTGTTGTTACCTGGAACATTTCAGTATGTGGCAACCTGAAACCACCGGCATTTTCATCAGGCGCTTTTATTACCGTATGTTGCGGAAGGCTTACCCAGTCTTCAACAGGTGGTGTATTGATATTGGAAAATGAATGCGATGCATACATGCCATTGGTTGAAAGGTCATAGTCATGTGTTCCGTTTTCATTGGCAGGTGATAACCTTTCTGCATTTGAATTGCCATCCATTTTTACACGGTACAAATATGCCTGTGTTGCATTATCAGGCGAAGCCATAAAATATACATAACCACTTTTATCATCATAGCCTTTTAGTGTGATGATATCATAATTGCCTTTTGTAAGCAATGTTTCTTTTTTGCCATCGCGGCTGATAATATAAATATGCCTCCATCCATCTTTTTCACTCACCCATAAAAATTCGCTGCCACCTTTTATCCATTCCCAATGATTGCTGAACCTTTCATCGCTCCAGGCATTTTTATTGTCCACCCATGCTTTATCACTTTCAGTATAAATTTCATTAGTGGCGCCTGTTGCAGCATTACAATACATAATCTTTATATCATTTTGTTTGCGGTTGAATTGTTCAATGATAAGTTGTGATGAATTAGCTGCCCACTCCATGCGTGGAATATAATGTTGCTGCGGGTCGCCGGGCACATTCATCTTTGTTGATTTACCGGTGGCAAGGTTAACAACATATACATAACATGGTGATGGGTCAACACCTGCAACAGGATATTCAACAGGAATTATTTTTGAATACACTGAATCAGTATTATTAATCATATAGAAGTCAGGGATTTTTGTTGCGTCTATTTTCCAATAAGCAATACTCTTCCCGTCGGGGCTCCAGCGAAAACCATCACGGCAATCAAATTCTTCTTCATACACCCAATCAAATGTGCCGTTAATCATCCTGTTGGTACCATCTTTTGTAAGCTGCCTGATAGTGTGGCTGGCAAGGTCTTCTACATAGAGATTATGTTTGCTTACATAAGCCACCCTCTTGCCATCAGGTGAAAACTTTGCATACATTAAAGATGATTCTGGTAATGATTTTCCAATTTGTTTGAGAGAATTATCTGCTGTATTCAGCACCCAGTAATCTCCCCTTGTATCATAGCGCCACACTTTTTTACTGTTAGTATAAATGAGCACTTTTTTACCATCTTCTGAAAAGAAAAAGTTGCGGACTTTTAAAGGATGTGATGAATCTTTTGGTGTTAATTGTTGTGTAGTCGCTACAACAGTCTGGTTAAATGAAGGCATCTGTACATTGATGATTCCTTCAGCGCTGTTTTCATAATAACTGTTACCATCAGTTGACCAGTGCAAACCCTGTGGCGGTTGTGCATTAAGGTGCAGGATTAATGATGAACAAAGAATTACAAAGAAGAATTTGATTACTGGTTTCATGTGTGTATTTTTTATTTTTCAATGGTCACATGTAATTCGCCATAAATTTTCTAATCGTTTTATAAAAAAACTTTTGAATCAATGGCGCATTCTGTGTGTTTGTATTTTGATTTTATTATTACCATAACCTGTACAATTCCGGCAAGTTTTTTAATCGTTAAGTTTTTACAACGATAAAGATTGAATTGATTTTGTTCAGATGCATGGTCAATTAAAAAAACAGTTTATTGCCGTGAAAGTAAAACTTCTGTTGATAGCATAATAACCATTTATCAAAAACAGGTTTGTTTAACAATAAACCAAAAAATAAAATGCCGCCCTGTAATCAAAGCGGCATTTTATAAAAAGTAAGTCCAAATTTATTTTCTACCGGCAAAGCGGCTCAACAATCTTAATATTTCAATATACAACCACACAATAGTTACCAGCAAACCAAAAGCGCCATACCATTCCATGAATTTGGGGGCGCCCATTGATGAACCTTTTTCTATCATATCAAAATCAAGGATGAGGTTTAATGCTGCAATTGCAACAATGAAAAGAGAAATGCCGATACCCAATGCAGAACTATCATACATGAACGGGATATTGATATGGAAGAAACTCAATACCAAAGTGATTAAATAGAAAATAGCAATACCCGCAGTTGCAGTAAATATGATAGACTTGAATTTTTCTGTTGCTTTAATTATCCTGAAGCTGTATAAAAAAAACATTGCTATTGCAACACCAAATGTGAGCCCTACAGCCTGGATTACAAGACCGGGATATTTATCTGCAAATGCATCATTTAAGATTGCAGAAAAAGCGCCCAACAGGAAACCTTCAAGAATACCATAAGCCGGTGCAAGATATGGAGCCAATGTCGGTTTGAAACTGATAACAAGTGCAGAAACCAATCCACCTATCAAGCCAACCCACATTAACGTGTTCATAGTTTGTTGCTGGTTATTATAATATAAATACCAGGTATAAGCAGCGCCTGCCAACACCATAAACATAAGGAACCCGAATTTGCCCAAAGTGCCACGAACAGTCATCGTTCCTGCATCCTGCTGGCCGAGTGTATGGTTAAAAACCTTTTGAGATAATGTTGGATTACTTGATTCAAAAAGTGCCATAATTATTTACAATTTTAAGCCGTGAAGATAAAAGTTTTTTTATAGTTGATTCGTTAATTTCCCCGTTATAAATTTCCCTTTGGAACATTTAATTTATTTCTAAAAACATAAGCCCTGTTTTTTGTGATTTTGGGAAATTTTTCTGCCATACAACCCTTTTAAACTCAATATGAAAAAGGTGGTTGGAAAATTAAATCTCTTTATAACTACCTTTGCTCTCCATTATTTTTATATGGAAAGAGAAGATATACTGCTGAACGATGTGGTGATAAAGTTTGCAGGCGATAGTGGTGATGGAATGCAACTTACAGGTACACAGTTTACCAATAACACAGCATTATTGGGTATTGACCTGGCTACTTTTCCTGATTTCCCGGCCGAAATACGTGCCCCGCAAGGTACTTTACCGGGTGTGAGTGGTTTCCAATTAAGATTTTCATCAGACAGGGTTTTTACACCCGGCGACACTTGTGATGTATTGGTAGCAATGAATGCTGCTGCATTAAAAACCAACCTGCGTACATTAAAAAAAGGTGGAAAAATCATTGCCAATACCGAAGGCTTTGATACAAAAAATTTAAGGCTCGCCAATTATACCGATGGCATTAGCCCTTTGGAAAACGGCAGCCTCGATGCTTATGAATTAATTAAGATTGATGTTACCAAACTTACCCGTGAAGCATTGAAAGATTTTCCTGAATTAGGTATGAAGGAAAAGGACCGCGCCAAAAATATGTTTGTGCTCGGTTTTTTGTATTGGATGTATAACCGCAACATGGATAATACATTCACTTTCCTGAAAGAAAAATTCGGGAAAAATCAACTCATCCTTGACTCCAATATTAAAGTGTTGCAGTCAGGTTATAATTACGGTGATACCACTGAAACTTTTACAACACGCTATAAAGTTGAAAAAGCAAAAATGCCTTCCGGCACTTACCGCAGCATTATGGGTAACCAGGCATTGGCTTATGGGTTGATAGCCGCATCGTTAAAAAGTGGGTTGCCATTGTTTTTGGGAAGCTATCCGATAACACCGGCTTCAGATATTTTACATGAGTTAAGCAAGCATAAATCTTTTGGTGTAAAAACATTCCAGGCTGAAGATGAAATTGCTGCAGTTACTTCGGCTATCGGCGCCAGTTATGGTGGCAGCCTTGGTGTAACAACCACTTCAGGGCCGGGTATGGCTTTGAAAAGTGAAGCGATGGGACTGGCAGTGATGTTGGAAATTCCATTGGTTGTAATTGATATACAACGTGGCGGCCCATCAACAGGTTTACCCACAAAAACTGAACAAAGTGATTTGCTGCAGGCATATTATGGAAGGAATGGTGAATGCCCTATGCCTGTCATTGCTGCCCGCACACCAAGCGATTGTTTTGAAGCAGTGTTTGAAGCAGTGAGGGTTTCATCACAACACATGACGCCGGTGATTTTTATGAGCGATGGTTATATTGCCAACGGCGCTGAACCCTGGCGTTTCCCAAAGAGTGAAGACCTGCCAGCCATCGAAGTAAAATTCAAGAAAGAGTTGGATGAAGATGAACAAAGTTTTTTACCATATAAACGTGATGAAAAACTGGTAAGGCCCTGGGCTGTTCCCGGTACAGCAGGTTTGGAACACCGCATCGGTGGTTTGGAAAAACAGGATGTAACAGGCAATGTAAGTTATGACCCGGCCAACCACCAGTTGATGGTGAAAATCCGTGAAAAGAAAGTAGATAATATTGCTGATTATATACCCTTACAACAATTGGACAGTGGACCCGAAAAAGGTAAAGTCCTGGTGTTGGGATGGGGTAGCACTTATGGCGCTATCAAGAGTGCAGTGGGGCAATTGCAAAAAGAAGGACATGCAGTGAGCCATGCACATCTGAGATACTTAAGGCCGTTCCCAAAAAACCTCGGTGAAATCATTCATAGTTTTGATACGGTATTGATACCTGAAATCAACAACGGGCAACTCGTAAAAATTATCCGCTCTGTTTTTTTAGTTGATGCAAAAGCTTACAACAAAATAATGGGTGTGCCTATCACAAAAGGAGAATTGGTGGAAGAGATAAAGAAATATCTATAAATATTCTTTCTTCAAATCTTTGATTTTATTTTACCATAAATTTTTTTATGGGCAAATTAGTTGAAATAAAAACAAAGCCAACTGCTAATAGTGTTGCTGAATTTCTCAATAATGTTGAAGATGCCCGGAAGCGTGCTGATAGCGATACAATACTTGAAATGATGGAGAAAGCTACAAAAGAAAAACCCCGCATGTGGGGAACCTCTATCATTGGTTTTGGTGAAATAAGATACAAAAGCCCTGCTACCGGGAGAGAAGTTGACTGGTTTAAAATCGGATTTTCTCCACGTAAAGCTAATATTACTATTTATCTTGGATTGGATATAAAAAAATATTCTGCCCTGCTGGAGAAATTAGGAAAACATAAAGCCGGTGTAGGTTGTCTTTATATAAATAAGCTCCGAGATATAGATATCAAAGTTTTAGAAAAGATAATTGCTGCTGCAATAAAACAGATGTAAAGCGGTAATGAATTTTTAACGCTGTAGTATTTGCGAAGTGATTAGGTGACAACTCATGATTACATGAATAAAGAAGCAACCCATCTTTTCATATTCATTTTGTATAACAACAATACAACTGGAGTTAGCCGGGTCTAAGATAAATCTGACAAGCTGCTGACGTTGCTTAACAAAGGATTAAACCGGATAGTTGTAATTTTGCCTTCTCTTATGACTTATTTTAACTGGAACGATACAAAAAACCTGGTTTCGAAATTGACCCTGCGCCGCTGTTGGAATGCCACCAAGGTGATGACGAGTTACCAGTTGAGCAAACTGTTGAGGAAACCGGTTCAATGGGGTTTACCCATCTCTATTTCTTTCGAACCAACAACATCATGTAACCTTCGCTGCCCCGAATGCCCCAGTGGAATGCGTGCTTTCACCCGGCCCACCGGCATGCTGAAAAAAGATTTTTTCAGGCAGACGATTGATGAAATACATAAGGAATTATTATACCTCATTTTTTATTTCCAGGGCGAACCGTTTTTAAACCCTGATTTTTTGGAGATGGTAAAATATGCACACGACAAAGGCATATACACAGCCACTTCCACCAATGCACATTTCTTAACCGATGAAAAAGCCAGGCGCACAATTGAAAGCGGTCTGGACAGGCTGATAATTTCCATTGACGGCACAACACAGGATGTATATAAACAATACCGTGTTGGCGGCAACCTTGAAAAAGTTTTGCAGGGCGTCAGGAATATTGTGAAATGGAAAAAAGAACTGAAGAGCAAAACACCTTTTGTTTTTTTCCAGTTCTTAGTGGTTAAACCCAATGAGCACCAGATTGAAGATGTAAAAAAACTGGCAAAAGAAATAGGTGTTGACCAGGTGCGTTTCAAAACAGCACAGATTTATGATTATGAAAACGACCCGCATAATTTAATTCCCACCATTGATAAATACAGCCGTTACCGCCGTGATAAAAATGGTGTGATGCAAAGCAAGAGTGGAATGAAAAACCATTGCTGGAAACTGCAACATGCCAATGTAATAACATGGGATGGCGCTGTTGTTCCCTGTTGTTTTGATAAAGATGCACAACATCGTTTAGGCAACCTCAGTGAGCAATCATTTAAAGAAATCTGGCACAATGAAAACTACAAACATTTCCGCAGCCAGTTGATGAAAGGCCGCAAGAACATTGACATCTGCGCCAATTGCAGTGAAGGCCTGAAAGTGTGGGAACATTAATTCATACCTCTTGCCAGTTGCAATTCAGTTACCTTTGCGCAAATTTTAAAAATGGCAAGTTTTGAAGAGCTGGGTTTGAATGAGCAGTTGCTGGCCTCAATTACAGCATTAGGTTTTGAAACACCTACAACAATACAGGAAAAAGCAATCCCGGTTTTACTGAGTGGCACCAAAGATTTTATAGGATTGGCTCAGACAGGCACAGGCAAAACAGCAGCATTTGGTTTGCCCCTGTTACAACTCGTATCTGCAATAGATAAATTTCCACAGGCATTGATAGTTTGCCCAACGAGGGAGCTTTGCATCCAGATAGCGAATGATATTGTATCATTCAAAAAAAATACAAAAGGCATGCAGGTGGTGGCTGTCTATGGTGGCGCCAGCATCGGGATGCAGATAAAAGATATTAAAAAAGGAGTGCAGTTGGTGGTGGCCACACCGGGCCGTTTGATTGATTTGATAGAACGAAAAGCCATTAACCTCAACCAGATAAAATATGTGGTGCTGGATGAAGCAGATGAAATGCTGAATATGGGTTTCCAGGATGATATTGAATTTATTTTACAAAATACACCACACCGTGAATCCACCTGGCTGTTCAGTGCAACCATGCCACCGGAGATACGCAAGGTGAGCCGCCGTTACATGAATGAACCAGTTGAAGTAACAGTGGGCAAAGCCAATACAGGTAATAAAAATATAGACCACCAATACTTTGTTACATCTGCACATCAGCGGTATGAATCATTGAAAAGGCTGATAGATTTTAACCCCGGTATTTATGGATTGATATTTACCCGCACCAAAGCAGATGCGCAGGCAATAGCAGAAAAACTTACACGTGAAGGTTATGATATTGATGCGTTGCATGGCGACCTTACACAGGCACAACGTGATAAAGTGATGGGGCAGTTCCGTGATAAAAGCCTGCAACTGTTGATAGCAACTGATGTGGCTGCGCGTGGAATAGATGTGCAGGGCGTAACCCATGTTATCAATTATGAATTGCCCGATGATGTGGAAGTCTATACGCACCGCAGTGGCAGGACAGGCCGTGCAGGCAATACAGGTATCAGCATGAGCATTGTGCATACACGTGAAATGTACCGCCTGAAACAGATAGAAAGAATGGTGCAACAACCCTTTCGCCGGCTGGAAATCCCTTCGGGAAAAGATGTTTGCCGCAAGCAGTTTTTCTTTTTTATGGATAAACTATTACAGGCTGATATTTCACATGGCGATTATGAAACTTATGTGCCTGTATTAGCAGAAAAATTTGCTGGCATCAGTAAAGAAGAAGTGTTGAAAAGGGTAGCAGCATTGGAGTTTGACCGTTTCTTAAAATATTATGAGAATGCTGAAGACCTGAATGTAAGACAGGCGAAAGAAACGGTTGCGAAAAAAGGCCAGCGTGGCAATGAAAGGAGGGATGTACGTGATAAAGGCCGCGGGCACAGGGAAGAAAATTATGGTAATGGAAATTATACCAGGTTATTTGTCAACCTTGGAACTAAAGATGGTTTTTATAAAGCAAGTTTTTTGCAGTTCATCCTTGATATGAGCGACCTGCGTAAAGATGTGCTGGGAAAAATTGACATGCGTGAAATGAATAGCTGGATTGAAGTGGAAGGAAAAGCAGCAAGGCAGATGATGCGTTCATTAGATGGCAAAAATTATAAAGGCAGGCGGATAAGGATGAATGAAGCCAACAGCAGGTAAGAAAAAGATTGATTGTGCATTTCCGGATATTTATTGTTTCATCAATTATTTGAACAGGGCATTGAAAAAATCATAATTGCGGGGTAAGGGTGCTTTATCAAAGGCAAGACAAATTCATGATTAATATTAGGTTTGGTGAAGACACCAGCCGATAGAAAAAAAACAAAGTATAGATAAACAATATAATTGCTACTTTTAAAACATGGTAACTTTTAAACGCATAACGGAGAGCAGAAAAAGTAACCAGAAAATCAAAAACTTAAAATTAAAACCAACACGTCAGAAAAAATACCGTTGATACTTTGTACCCAATAGCAGGTTTACGGCTACATCGGTCAACGAAAAAGTATACCGCAAAGCCCCGGCAAACTCATTAAATAGGCGGGGTTTTTTAAGGGGGCTTTTCGGATACTTTTCTGAGTGTTGGCGGCAATTTTAAATGGACACTTATCTTTACATTAAATTAATACAGTGAGAAAACCTTTTTGTTTTGATATTTTAATCTCAAGCCCATCAGACGTACAAGCAGAAAGGGATATAGCAGAAAAAATTTGTAATGAATGGAATTCTACTTATGGCGAAGAAAAGAACATAAGATTAGAAACAAAAAGATGGGAAAACAATCTTAACATCGACAGCAGAAAAAAAACTCAAAATCTCATTAATCAACAATTAGTAGCAAAATGTGACGTTTTATTTGCTATTTTCGGCAAACGATTTGGTACACCGACAGATAATTATGAAAGCGGCACAATTGAAGAAATCGAACAAATTGTTGACACCGGTAAACCATATTTTATTTATTTTATGAAACATCAATATTTAATTGATGAGCTGGACGCAGCCCAAATTGAAAAAGTAAAAAGCTTTAAAAATAAGCTTAAGTTGAACGGAAGTTTTAAAGAAATATCAGACCATGACACTTTCAAAAAGGAATTTTTTTCTGACATTACGTATCATGTCAATTTACTAATGAATAGTGCAAACCCAATTGAAACAAGTAGTACAACGACAACCACGACTATACCTTATGTTTCAAAGGATGTTGTTATTGAAAAAACTAATTGGTATGAATTAAGTATTAGTGAATTGATAAATGAGTTTTTGGAAGAGAATAATCAACAGTTTGCCATATACAAACGTGGAATAACTTTTATCGAAAATTATAATTTGTGGAAATCAATATCGGAAGTAAATTATTCTGCCTTGGTAACACTTGCAAAATCAGCAAGAGAATATGCTTTCAACACTAAATACGGTAATTATGACTATTCAAAAGATTTGAGAAGTAAATATCCGAATTGGCATAGTCCTATTTTAGAAATTATTACTCAAAAAAATTTACTTGAAAACTTAAATGTAATAGGTATTGCATCAAATTACGGCGAAGAACTTGAACAAATATTTCATCAAAATAAATTTAAGAATGTGAAAATGGATGTTCTTGATTTATCAAATGATGCTATTTCAAGAGGTAAAAAAGTATATCATGACATTTCGTTTTATAAAGGAGACATGGAAGAAAGCCCATTAAAGAATTCCCAGTATGATGTTTATTTGAATTTGCGTTCAATTCATAGCAGTGGAGTTGACTTTAAACCTACTTTAACTGATTGCTACAGAATTTTAAAACCTGGAGGTCTCGCAATTATATCTGTATCGAATGGTTATTTGACACCTAAAAAACCAAGTTCAGATGAATACTTTGAAGTTTTAGGTTTATATGATAATCGAACAGAAAGTTTTTCAAAACATAGACCACTTGAATTAGCAAGAAAAATATGGTCTAAACTTATAGACTATGGTTTTAAAAATGCTTCAATAACAAGTGGCAAGACAGAAATATTTATATCTGCTCAAAAATAAAAACTGCCGCTAATAACTAATCTTTCGTTGCGTTCGCAGAACGAACAATGAAAGCGTTGTTGAACGAAAACCACCACGGCGGGCAGGCTCTACGGTTGCCGGTGTTGCATTATGGAGTTCCCGTTGTAAGATTTAAAGGCATTCAGCAAATTGTGATGTTTGCTTTTTTATTTAGGGCGGATTGAAGGTTTTTGGTTTGTTTCACTTTCCTGCAAAATTCCTTTTTAACGTTCATGGGTTTGCGAATATGGTATTTGATAAAATGAAGTTACAGATGCAACATGATACAAAAATTACTTTGCATAATAATTGAGAGGCTACCAGGGTTTATTTATATACCTGTAATATGGACCTTATAAAAATCATAAGTCCAATAGATGATTTAATGCTTACCTGGGTTGTATTTGCGCTATAAAATGTTTTCCGCGCTTTTTTAAAAAAAGCTTTGATATGCAAGCAATTAAAAATATTGTTCTGGTGAAAATGATAAAGTATTTTAGCGGGAATAATAACGTTGTGTGATATCAGAGTGGGATCCTAATCAAAAGAAATGGCATTTTTAAGAGACATAGCAGCTTTATTTCATAATAAAAACATTCTTGTTGACATAGACCCTCTCTTGTTGCCACTTATTAAAAGTGCAGACAAGGATACTACCCCAAGAACAATTTCATTTAATCTATACAGACTAATCTATCACATAGGTACAATCCAATCGAGAAGGTTTGCTCCTTCTAACAGGCTTAAATTTCTTGACAAGATTGACTTAATTGAAAAGATTTATACCAACACAAATGAGTTTCGGATAAAAATTGATGAAATTAGGCAGGTCAATGGTTCCGAGACTTTGATTAGCGTTTCTGAGGATTTGGGGATTGGGATTTCTGTTGTAATAGCTGAAAGTCTTTTTAATGTAAAACGGTCAACAATTCAAAAAATCTATGGAACGGGAAAGAGGCCGGACTGGAAATGTCAACTAAGTGACAACAGAGTTCTCGTTACAGAAGGGAAAGGTGCAACAAGTATTATAACATCAAATACACAGGAGCAAAATGCTTTAATCCAAAAAACAAAAGAGCCAGGAGACATCTTAGTAGCTTCTTTGACAGTTTTTAATGAAAACGCAATAAGCACAAATAGATATTTTGACCCGCCAATTGAAAACAATAATGTATCCCCAGAAATGCAAAATCATATTTTAAGAGCTGGACATTACGCATCTGTCTTTAGCTTTTTTGGAAATAGTAGGTTAAGCAGGTACTACTCTCAAATGAGAAAAAGATTGGAAGGAATTATATCTTCTCGAGAACAAAATTTGAAAGACCAAGTCTTCAGAGAGCTAAGATATACTGACCCTACGATTATTTTTCGAGAGCAAGATTTTGTTGGGTCATTTTACAAAGTAGAAAATGATAAATACATATTTGTTGGAGTAGACCAATTACTTCTTTCCTACCAAGGATTTATATCATACACTGAGTTTGAAGATGATATTGAGGAAACAATAGACGACAATGTATTTGTGCTTTATAAAGATGGTGTATTAGTTGTTGAAATCGTCAATATTCAAGCCTTTTCCAACATAGTTAACATCAACCGAATCAAAAACTTTCAAGAAAATATCACGATAAGCGACATAGATGAAATGAATGAGATTTCATTTTCCAAGTACTTTAAATATATTTTGAACGAAAACGACTTTTCAAATCTAAAAGAACAAACAATTTCTAACGATTTGTTTGTTGACCTAATTGCTTCGAAAGGAAATCAAACCTTCTACTTCGAATTCAAGATTTTTAAAAGCAGACGCATAACACAAAACTCTATAGGGCAAATTTTAGAATTTAGTAGGCGTATAGAAACAGGAAAATTGATCTTAGTGACAAATGCTAAAGCAAATAATATTCCAGTAGTAGGTGGTAATATAGTCATAATCGACAGAGACAAGCTTAACCAAATCACGAAGAACAGCAGTTTATTGACAGAGTTCATTGAATAGACATACTAAGCACAATAACTAATCTTTCGTTGCTTTCGCAGAACGAACAATGAAAGCGTTGTTGAACGAAACCCACCACCGCGGGCCGGCTCTTCGGTTGCCGGTGTTGCATTTTTGAGTTCCCGTTGTAAGATTTTAAGGCATTCAGCAAACTGTGATGTTTGCATTTTTTAATTTAAGGCCGATTGAAGGTTTTTGGTTTGTTTCACTTTCCCGCAAAATTATTTTTTAACGTTCATGGCTTTGCGAATATGGTATTTGATAAATTGAAGGGACAGATGTAGCATGATACAAAAATTACTATGCATAATAATTGAGAGGCTACCAGGGTTTATTTATATACCTGTAATATGGACCTTATAAAAATCATAAGTCCATTAGATGATTTAATGCTAATCTGGGTTGTATTTGCTCTATAAAATGTTTTCTGCGCTTTTTTTTAAAAAAGGTTTGATATGCAAGTAATTCAAAATATTGTTCTGTTGAAAATGATAGCGTATTTTAGCGGGAATAATAATGTTGTGTGTAACCCTATTTGACCGCTCAAGGCTTAAACTAATTTATTATGAGTTTAAAATTTTTATCAATAGTATTTTTAATCGCATCTCTTCAATCTGCTTGCCAGACAAAAATTAAAGACAATACGGAAAAGCAAATAAAGCCGACAACACAAATTGATTCCCAAGCTCAAAAAACAGAAGACTCACTTAAACTTGTAAGAGAAATAGAAGAAGAAGCCAAACCAGTTTACATTGAAACTTTCAAAACGGTTCATGAAATTACAACTTATGTTGAAATGGCTGAAAAAGGTGAAGTAAATAAGAATGAAGTAATAGCAATGTATAACGAAAAACTTGGACCAGGAATGGGAAAACTTTCAACCTTATCGCAAATAAAGAAAAGGTTGGACACTTCAGGTGATGCGTATATAGAATTTAAATTCAAAAAAGCTTGTGCGGAAATAGCTTTATCCAAAGCTGCGGAACAAAAATTTAAAGCAAATATGCTTGACAGCAGTAAACAATAAAAAAATAATAGTGGCAAAAGATAGCGTTTCAAACTTTAATAAATATTAATTGTATGCTTTAGCTTTCTTATGCGTTTTGCCATTGATTTATTTACTATGTCCAAAAATATTTACTTCATACTTTGACGCTTTTGACAAATTATCAATTCCATTATGGGCTGCTTTATATTCTTTTTATTGGTTAAAATTTAATAGAAAAATAAAGAAATTAAGGCAACACATTCCTGTTCTCAAAAACAGAGTTGCAGCACTTGAAAGAATAGGTAATCAAGAATATTTTAACGAGTACAAATCTGACACAGCACAGGTATCAAAACTTCAAACTGACTTAATAATCTTAGAACAACATTTCGATTTCATCAATAAAGCACTTAGAGTTTCAGTAATTGTAGCTGCTGCAATAAAAGTTATTCAATTTTTAATAACATTATTACATTCTTGGCAACGCTAAATTCAAAAGGGCTACACACAATTACTAAGCTTTCGTTGCGTTCGCAAAACGAACAATGAAAGCGTTGTTGAACGAAACCCACCATGGCGGGCAGTCTCTACAGTTGCCGGTATTGCATTATGGAGTTCCCATTGTAAGGTTTTAAGGCATTCAGCAAACTGTGAGGTTTGCTTTTTTATTTAAGGCCGATTGCAAGTTTTATAGGGTTGTTTTCCTTTCCCACAATACCCTTTTCTAACGTTCATAGGTTTGCGAATTTGAAATTCGATGATGCGAAGGAACAGATTTAAAGATGAAACAAAAATTCCCTGATA
Organism: uncultured Parafilimonas sp.; assembly: GCA_964400415.1. GTDB lineage: Bacteria > Bacteroidota > Bacteroidia > Chitinophagales > Chitinophagaceae > Parafilimonas. The sequence goes on along the minus strand of CAYNTP010000026.1, from coordinate 23,621 downwards.
TAATGATTTAAACTGACTGGGCAGTATTTGCGCTATAAATTATTTTCAGTGCAATTTTTTTCAAAAAGTTTGAAAGGCAGGCAATTCAAAATTTTGTTCTACTGAATATGATAGCGCATTTTTTGCAGAAATAATTATGTTGGGCGATATGCTGACGAACATTCCCCGATTTGTGAAGGTCTTAGTTTTGCGGTAACTAAATCTGTAAATTTGCGGTTATGGCTGACAAAAATCTTTACATAATTGCTGGTTGCAATGGAGCAGGGAAATCAACTGCTTCATTTACAATTTTGCCCGATATTATTGACTGTAAAGAATTTGTAAATGCTGACGAAATCGCAAAAGGTCTTTCGCCTTTTCAACCTGAAAAAGTAGCCTTTGAAGCTGGACGCATTATGTTACACAGAATAGCAGAACTATTAGACGGCAGCGAAAACTTCGCCTTTGAAACAACTTTATTTGCAGAAAGTTGAAGAAGCAAAGCAAAAAGGGTTTACCACGACCCTACTTTTCTTTTGGCTTCAAAACGTTGAACTGGCTAAAGAACGTGTTAGAGTTAGAGTTTCTGAAGGTGGACACAACATTGAAGCAGATGTTATAGAAAGGCGGTACTTATAAAGAATAAAGAACCTGTTTGACATTTATCTTCCTCTTGTTGATGGAGCGTTAATTTTCGACAACTCATACGGCAAGCACATTTTATTAGCAAAAAAGACTATTGGAAAGGAAATTGAAATTATTGACAACTTAAAATTTACTCTTTTAAAAAAATATTATGACAACAACTGAAAAGCAAACAGAGCTTTATAACAAAATTCTTTTAGGACTTGAAAAAGTGTACGAAAAACTTGTTGAGTTCAAAAAGCAGAAGAATACCGAACTCGTAATTATGCAAGACAATAAAGTTGTAAGAGTTAAACCTGAATAAAAATGCACAATCGTCCAATATATAACGCTTAAAAGAAGCCTTGTGCCAGTTGTGTTGTGCAATAAAAAATCTTTTGCGGCACAAAAGTTTGATTTAAGCTCCCACTGCATTGAGGGATTGAATGAAGCGGTTCACTTATAGGGTTTCAATTCACTTTAATTGTTTTTACAGGGCGCCGGGTATAGATGGTGCTTTTATTTTTCCGGTGCAATTGTTTTTTATGGCACGTGGATTTTTAATAATGGTAGAGGAAGCAGCAATAACTCCACATTTTCGCAAATACTATAACGTTAAGCCTCGTAATGAGACATCCATCTTTTACTGGTATAGCATTTCGAATAGTCTTGATTGAAATTGCGGGAAATTATGAACTTTCATACCCTCAAAACGGAATGTCCTTTTCTGCGCACATGGCTTGGCTAAAGAGACCTTGCTGGGAAGGGGAACAAGAAGATACAATCTGTAAAATTAAAAAGAACACGAAGATGATAATTTTTTCTTCGATAAAAAGCACAGTACAAAATACTGAATCAGAAAAACCAAAGCTTTCCAAAACCAAAACCAGAGAAATTTATTTTCTTCAGTTTTTGTTTTTAACTTCGGTCAATGGTCATCAACACTTCTAAAGTTATAGTATAAGATTAATCAAATACTACTCCTACTGCAAACCTGGAATATCTATTGCAACTTTATAATAATGGTAAAATGTTCGAACATTTATTACAACATATCCGTAGCATTGTTTCCATATCTAACGACGACTTTGAGCAATTAACTAATTTTTTTGAGCCATCTTACCTGAAAAAAAAGAACTTTTTTTCCTTTCAAAACGAAGTATGCAGAAGAATAGCATTTGTTCATAAAGGTTGCCTAAGAAATTATCATATAGATTCCAAAGGAGATGAACAGATAATTTATTTTGCTTTTGAAGACTGGTGGATTGGAGACCTTCAAAGTTTTTATCTTCAGATCCCATCTCAATTCTGTTTTCAGGCGCTGGAAGACAGTGAGTTGCTTGTCTCAAAAAAATCAGAATTTCAAAAAGCCCTGGAAGTAGTCCCTGCTTTTGAACAATTTTATCAGATTAAAATCCAAAGGGCATATAACAAAGCTCAACAGGAATTGTTTGAAAAAGCTGAGACGGCAGAAAAACGATATTTAAAATTGTTGAAAGCATCCCCAGCCTTATTTCAAAGAATACCACAACATTATCTTGCATCCTATCTTGGCATCAGGCCACAATCATTGAGCCGTATCAGAAAAAAAATTTCTAAGGGGAATAATTAGTTAACATAGGTGAACGCTTTTGGTTTTTCAATCCATGCATTTTTGTGTTTTCAATATTTTGTCAAGCTTTAAAATTAAAAATCATGCAAAAAGTTATTGCTCAATTCAATGTACGTGGGATGACTTCAACGCAGTATGACCTGGTAATTAAAGATCTTGAATCATTGGGACCAAAAGTACTCAAATCCAGAATTAGTCATGTCGCATCCGAATTACCGGTTGGATGGCTGGTAATAGACATTTGGGAAAGTGCGGAAGCACTCAATGAGTTTGCAAAAACACTTGGCCCAATTCTAATCAGACATGGCGTAACCCCACCACAGCCTGCTATTTTCCCGGTGTACAACAATAAGATTTATTAATATAAAATCTATAGTTCTTTACTTCCTTATGCAGGGAACTATAGATTTTCCTTTATCTCAAAAATATTTTAATTAATGGCTGATGTCATCACCAACTGAAATAATAAGAATATTTCTTAATTGTTCCTTGCACCTGGCAATTTTCTCCATGTTTAACTACGATTACTTTTATTAATCACATTCCGATCAAATAATTTTTCTTATTCTATAATTGAATTATCCTATTTTGACATTTACTCTTAAAACTGACTCATGAGAAAAATTATCATCAATGTTTTTGTTATTTTATCCCTGTTATTGTTTTCAATGCATGCCTTTTCTCAGGAAAAACCACCAACACCTGTAAATATTTTTGAGATAATAAAAAATGATCCATCCAACTCATTGTGGACGCTTAAAAAAACAAATATCTTCAGGATTAACTTAGTTGAAATGGAAGGAGAGGGGAAGCTGCATAAACACCCGGATGCGGAACATACAATATTTGTTGTAAAAGGTGTTATTCATGCAGTCGTAAATGGTCAAGCTTTGATTTTGCGAAAAGGAGACCTTCTATCTATTCCTGCCGGAGTACCTCATAAATACACTATTAAAGGCAAAAGAGCAATTATTATGAGTATGGATGCGCCTTATTATGATCCTAATAAAACGATTATGCTTGAATAAAATAAAATCCATAACCATTCAACAATGAAAAAATTTATTTTGATTACTTTATTCGGCCTCTTATTTCAATAAACTATTTCACCGCAATGTTTTCAGCGTATAAGGCTTCACTAAAGAGAAAGCCTTGCGGTGAAGGGAGAAGAAACTGATGATTCAACTGAAGAAAATTTATCCAGTTTTGTATATCCAATATGTCTAATAGCTCAAAACGTGCACAAGTCAAAGACAATGCGATTCCATTCATATATTGTCTTTGATATGAATTTTTTTTAGTGATTATATTTACAACCTATACCAGGAACGTGTTGCCGCTTTTCAAATAATTCATCAACGTAAAAATTTTTCAAATGAAAAATCTGAAATTATCATTTGCATTTTTTGTCTTCATCATTTTCACTACAGGCTTAACTGCACAGCCACTTACAACATCACAGATAGACACACTGGTGGAACGATCTATGAAAACATTTGATGTACCGGGCATTGCTGTTGCAATTGTAAAAGACGGAAAAATTATTCTTGAAAAAGGATATGGTGTTACTTCACTGAACACAATGCAAAAGATGAATGCGCATACCCGTTTTGGTATTGCATCCAACAGTAAGGCATTCACCACTGCAGCGTTGGGGATCCTGGTGGATGAAGGAAAATTAAAATGGAATGACCGTGTTACAGATTACATCCCCGGATTCAAACTGTATGCTCCTTATGTTACTGAAAACTTTACCATCCGTGACCTGCTTACACACAGGAGTGGTATGGGCCTTGGTGCAGGCGACCTGATGATATGGCCGGACAGCAGCACATTTACTTTAACTGATATAATTCATAACCTGCGTTACCTGAAACAGGTGTCTGACTTCAGGACAAAATATGATTATGATAATCTTTTGTACATCGTTGCAGGTGAAGTGGTGGCAAGGGTTTCGGGTATGAGCTGGGAAAAATTTATACAAACAAAAATTATGAACCCATTGCAGATGACTGAAAGCGCACCTAATTATGAATTGCTGAAAGATAAAAATAATGTGATTGATCCACACGCACCGGTGAATGGAAAAGTGCAGGTGATCCACCGCGACTGGAAATATGTTGCTGATGCAGCCGGCGGCATTTACAGCAGTGTGCATGATATGTGTAAGTGGGTTACCATGCAGATGAATGACGGTAAATATGGTGATGATCTCTCAAAACAACTCCTGGAAAAAAGCACACACGAAGAAATGTGGACACCGCAAACCATCATACCTGTTCACGGGCCAACACCTTACAACACCCATTTTGCAAGCTATGGACTGGGCTGGTTTTTAAGCGATGAGATGGGATACAAAGTGGTTACACACACAGGTGGGCTTGCAGGAATTGTTACACAGGTTACATTAATTCCTGAGTTGAAATTAGGCATCATCGTTTTTACCAATCAGCAATCCGGCGCAGCTTTCAGGTCAATCACCAATACTATTAAAGACAGTTATTTTGGTATCAAAGGAAAGGATTGGGTAAAGCAATACAAAGAACTTGTTGACAAGAGTGTATCAGATGCAAAAGAAATAACTGATAAGATATGGAAGGACATTGATGCTGCACAGCAAAAAAATACAGTTAGAGTTGATTTTTCAAAATACACCGGCACTTATACTGATCCTTGGTTTGGCGATGTGATCATCTCAGAGAAAAACGGCAAGCCCTGGTTTGATTCAAAAAATTCACCGCGGCTTACAGGTGAAATGGTTTATTACAAGGGCAATACATTTATTGTAAAATGGAATGACAGGAGCATGGATGCAGATGCTTATGTGATGTTTACACTCGACTACCAGGGTAACCCTGATGGAATAAAGATGAAACCAATTTCACCATTAACCGATTTCAGTTTCGATTTCCAGGATCTTGATTTTACAAGAAAAGAGTGATGTTGAAAGGAAGTTTGTAGGTGGCTGTTTTAAAACAACCTTGATGACTTTGCGAAATAGTATTGCGAAAAAGAGAAATAGCATTTATAACGATGATACAAAAATTACATGAGTAAAATGAGATAAAGACTAATATGATTTACCTGCAAAACAGCAATAAGGGCTTGTAAAAAACATAAGCCTGTTGGATAATTTTAGATTAACGTGGAGCGTATTTGCGCTATAAATATGTTTTCCGAGTTTTTTTTAAATTTATGATTGATATGCAAATAATTCAAAATATTTTTTTGATGAAATGATAGCGTATTTTAGCGAAAATAATAATGTTGTAGGCAATGCTAACAGACAACCGATACAAACAAAATTACAATGAATAAAACGGACAAAGTCTTTGAAATAACATCGAAAGAAACTTGGAAAGAAAGAGAAGAGTGGATTGACAACACAATTGAAGAATTGGAGGTTGGTTCATATCTAGTAAGTGAACATTCGACTGCGTTATTTTTTGATATGAGGCGAGCCTATTGTGCTGGTGCTTGGATTTCTGTTGTTGTAATGGCAATTTCTGTTATGGACTCACATTTTAGAGAAACTGAATCAGGCGACAACAAAATAAATACTGCCAAACTATTAAATGAATTCTATGCTGGAGAAGAAGTGGAATGGCTTCGAAAGCTACGTAACAAATATGTTCATATTAATCTAGACGCCCCGTTTTTAGAAATGGACACTTGGTTTAACGACTATAACCGACTTGAAGAGGATGCCATGAAAGCAATGATGATTACAATTAAATCATTTTTTTTGAATCCTGGGACATAATATTTAAACATTCAACTAATGTTTCACGAAATCGCATTCATAGGAGGAATACACGGAGTTGGTAAAAGCACAATTTGCAGACACATTTGCAGCGAATTAAATTTAGAATATCTATCTGCAAGCGAACTAATTAAATGGACTGACATAAACGAAGATGCTAAGAATAAAAAAGTTAAAAACATTCCAGACACACAAAGTCGCTTAATATTAGGCTTAACCAACACGGTTCAAAAACTGAAAAAATATTTATTGGACGGGCATTATTGCTTGTTAAACAATGACAATGAGATTGTAAATATCCCATTGAACACATTTGAAAAAATCAATCCAATTTCTTTAAATCTGATTTTAGGCGACATCTCAGAAATAAAAAAAAGACTTGAATCGAGAGACAATAAACCATACGAATACGCTCTTTTGGAACGACTTCAAAACGAAGAACTGACCTACGCAAAACACTTGTCAAAAAAATTGGGGATAACTTTAAATTTAGGCACTCAAAATGATTATTCCGAGTTGTTACTTTTACTTCGCAATACTTTGATGACAAAATGAAAGTCCTACTTGATACAAATATCATAATTCACCGAGAAGCCTCAAAGGTTTTGAATCAGGACATCGGCATTTTGTTTAATTGGATTGACAACTTAAAATATTCCAAGTATATCCACCCAATTACTGTTACTGAACTAAACCGGAACAAAGACCAAAAGACGGTTGAAACAATGAACGTTAAAATTGGCAGTTACAATTTAATTAAAAATGTAGCTCCTACAAGTGACAAGTTAGAAGAAGTCAGTAAAAAAATTGACACAACCGACAACGACAGAAATGACACTTTGATTTTAAACGAAGTGTTTTGTGACAGAGTTGATATTTTAATTTCAGAAGACAAAAAAATACACACCAAAGCCCAACTTTTAGGGATTGCAGAAAGAGTTTACACAATAGATGATTTTCTTGAAAAAGTAATTGCTGAGAATCCCACCTTGGTTGATTACAAAGTGCTTGCCGTAAAAAAAGTGGACTTTGCACAAGTTGATTTACAAAACACATTTTTTGACAGCTTCAGAGAGGACTATAATGGCTTTGACAAATGGTTTAACAAAAAAGCGGACGATACTGCATATGTTTGTTATAGCAACAATGAACTTTCTGCATTTCTATACATAAAAGTTGAAGATGAAAACGAGAACTACGCAGATATTGAACCAAATTTCCCAAAGAAAAAACGTTTAAAAATAGGAACTCTAAAAGTCACTAGCAATGGCTTTAAAATTGGAGAACGATTTTTAAAAATCATTTTTGACAACGCTTTACAATATCAGGTATCAGAAATTTATGTTACTATTTTTGACAAAAGACCTGAACAACAGCGTTTAATTTCGTTGCTTGAAGAATGGGGTTTTTATCAATTTGGTATTAAAAATACACCAACAGGACAAGAAAAAGTTTTTGTAAAAAACTTTGAACGCAATCAGCCAATTGACATTGAACACCCGAAAAAAACTTTTCCATTCATTTCTATGGATAAGAAATTTTTCATTGTTCCAATTTACCCTCAATATCACACAGAGCTTTTTCCCGACTCAATTCTAAGAACAGAATCGCCCAAAAACTTTGTTGAAAATGAACCTCACAGAAACGCATTAAGCAAAGTTTATGTTTCACGTTCCATTGACCGTAATTTGACATCAGGCGACATTGTTGTTTTTTACAGAACGGGAGGAATTTACGAAGGAGTCGCAACGACATACGGTATTGTTGAATCAATAATAGACAACATTCCTGACGAAAACACATTTATTCAGTTGTGCAGAAAACGTAGTGTATTTACTGACGAGCAATTAAAAGAGCAATGGAATTACAATCCATACAATAAACCTGCACACAAAATTAGCAGACCTTTTATTGTAAATTTTATTTACGCATATTCTTTCCGAAAGCGACCAAACCTAAAATGGTTAAACGAAAACGGAATTATCCCTGACATACAAGATATGCCAAGAGGCTTTAGAGAAATTAGCAAAGACAACTTTATAAAAATCGCAAATCATTCAGTTGGAAAATGAAAGTATTATTGTCCATAAAACCAGAGTTCGCTTTCAAAATCTTTGAAGGCAAAAAGAAATTTGAATTTCGTAAAGTCATTTTCAAAAATCCAAACGTAAAGACAGTTGTTGTTTACGCGTCATCACCTGTTAAAAGGGTCATTGGAGAATTTGAAATTGCCGACATCCTAAGTTATGACCCAAGTGAAATTTGGAGACAGACAAAAAAATATTCAGGAATTTCAGAAGATTTTTTCTACGAGTATTTCGGAGATAGGGAAATTGCACACGCAATAAAAATTAAGAATCCCAGAAAGTATAAACAACCATTACACTTGCAAGACAACTACAATGTTGTTCCGCCACAATCTTATGTTTACTTGTAGGACAAGGGCAATAGAAAGAAGCACAGCCACCAACATATAAGGCTTAAACGAAGCTTTGCGCCATTTGCATCATGCAATAAAAATCTGTTGCTGCGCAAAGGTTTGATTTAAGCTCCCGCTGCATTGCGGGATTGAATGAAGCGATTCACTTATGGGGTTTCAATTCACTTTAATTGTTTTTACAGGGTTCTGGGTATAGATGGTACTTTTATCTTTTCAGTTCAATTGTTTTTCATCACACCGGGTTTTTTATAATGGTGGAGGGAGCAACAACATTTCTATAGTTTCGCAAATACTATAACGTTAAGCCTCATAATACGACATACATCTTTTCATTGTATAACACTACGAATAGTCTTGATTGAAATTGCAGGGGATATTAGAATTTCATACCCGCAAAACGCAATGTCCTTTTCGGCGCACATGGCTCGCTAAAGAGACATTGCTTTGAAGGGAACAGCAATAAGGGCTTGTAAAAAAATTAAACCTGTTGGATGATTTTAAATTATCGTGGAGCGCATTTGCGCAATAAATATATTTCTGCGTTTTTTTAAAAAATGATTGAAAAGCAGGCAATTTTAAATATTGTAATGATGGAATTGATAGCGTATTTTAGCGGAAATAATAGCAGCAACTTTTTTGACTATGAAAATAGTTTTTTCAAATAAGATGGGCATAATACTAAGATTTTTTCTTATACTCTCACCAATGCTCGTGCTGGCACAGAAAAAAAAGACTGACTCACCTTATACTGTCCTGACACATGTCAATGTAATTGACCTAACTGGCTCCCCTGTTCAATCTGACATGACTGTAGTTATAAACGGAAACCGGATTATCACTCTTAGTAAAACTTCTCAGGCTAAGTTTCCTGGAAATGCTTTTGTCATTAATGCATCGGGTAAATACTTAATTCCGGGTTTATGGGATATGCATGTGCATATATTCAACAACATTTCACAAACACCACCGGATGAAAACGATTTTTCTTTGTATATCGCAAACGGAGTAACAGGTATTCGTGAAATGTGGACAAAGATTGATGAGATGCCACAGATAAATCTTTGGCGCAAACAATTTTTTGAACAACCTGGAACAATACCAAGGTTTGGAGCAGTTGGAACATTGGTTGATGGCTCATCATCTAAATTGCGAAATTCAGATACAGTAAGTACAGAAGCAGAAGCACGACTCATGGTTCAGCGGATTAAAGCGGCTGGAATTGATTTTGTGAAAGTATATGACCGTCTTTCCAGGGAGACATACTTTGCTATCGCAGATGAAGCAAGGAAACAACACATTCCCTTTGAAGGACATGTACCATATCATATTCTTTTAAAAGAAGCAGTGGATGCGGGACAATATAGCATTGAGCATCTAACTGGAAGCAGAATTGTTTTTAACGATTTCGACGAAGATTGCTCCACTTTTGTGGATGAAACAATTAAAGAATTACCTGATTCCATTGCTGCGGGCTCGCCCAGTGTTCCATTTATGAAACAAGCGCTTGAACTCTGCGATGAAAACAAAGCGCTTGTGCTGTTTCAGTATTTGGCTGAAAAATGCATTTGGGAATGTCCAACACTGGTTCTCTATAAAAGATTTGCCACCGATTCGGTCGAACTCTTTAACGATCCCCGTCTTAAATATATTTCACTGCCTGATAGACAAATATGGAAAAATAATACAGGCGCACATCTTAAGGATGTATCGCCAAAAATATTAGAACGGGCCCTAACGCAAATTGCAATTATGAAAAAAGCAGGGGTTCAGTTTTTGGCAGGCACAGATGTTGACAATGATTATTTGTATCCGGGTTTTAGTCTCCACGATGAACTTGCATTGTTTGTTGATGCAGGATTTACTCCAATGGAAGCATTACAAACCGCCACTATTAACCCGGCTAGATTCCTCGGCACAACCGATTCACTTGGCACAATAGAAAAAGGGAAAATTGCTGATATGGTCTTGCTTGATGCCAACCCATTAACTGACATACGGAACACGAAACTTATCAACTCAGTATTTGTAAATGGGAAATTCTTGCCTAAAGAAGCATTGCATAAAATGCTTATGCAAGTTGAAAAGGAAGCAAACAAAAATAAAAGGTAAGCTTTGTCAGACCTCAAGCAAAGTGTACTGCCAACATGCAAGGCTTAAATAAAGCTTTGTACCAGATGTGCTGTACAAAAAAAACCTTGTTGCGGCGCAAAGGTTTGATTAAAGCTACCGCTGCATTGCGGGATTGAATGAAGCGATTCACTTATGGGGTTTCAATACACTTTAATTGTATTAACAGTGTGCTGGGTATCGTTGGTGCTTTTATTTTTTAGGTGCAATTGTTTTTCATGGTACGTGATTTTTTAAAATGGTAGAGGGAGCAGCAACATTCCTATGTCTTCGCAAATACTATAACGTTAAGTCTCATAATACGACATACATCTTTTCCTTGTATAACACTACGAATAGTTTTGATTGAAATTGCAGGAAATAATGGACTTTCATACCCGTAAAACGCAATGCTCTTTTCGGCGTATAAGGCTTCACTAAAGAGACTTTGCGGGAATGGGAACACAGCCGGAAGATGAGGAAAATTTGTAAATTTGTGGAAGTCTGAAAACCTGATTATATGTTTGATACAATTGAAATAGACAGAAGAAACTTAACCATAATGGGAGTAAAATTTTCAGACCTTAAAACTTTAGAGAGTACAGCGAATGCTATTGGTAGCAATATGTTTGAAGGTTTTAAACCAACACCAAAAGGAATTGAAATAATACGTAATTATGTGACAGGGGAAATCTCTTTGAGTGAATTGGTGACATTTGCAAAACAAAAAGCTTATGTCTGACTTTTACAAATACATTGACCCTGATTTTAACTATACTGACCCTAAAACAGGATTATTAAGAAATTTACAGGACATTACCGACCCGGATGTTCTACTTTTTGTTGAGAGCAGTGTTGTAACAAAACGACTACAAGAGCTTTATAAAAATCCGATAAAGATTAAGGGAGTTGTAAGCATTTTTGAAATTCACAAACACTTATTCCAGGACATATACGCATGGGCAGGAAAAAAACGCATTGTTGAAATAAGTAAAGATGGAAAGCAATTTTTCCCAATCAGCTTATTTGACAATGCTTTTAAATATATTGATTCGCTAATTACTGAATTCAAAATAATTCCAGGAACCAACAATAAACAATTAGCAGTAAAGTTGGCAGAAATATTAGATAGTGTAAATTATTTACATCCTTTTCGGGAAGGAAACGGGCGAACACAAAGAGAGTTTTTGAGATTGTTAGCAGCAGAAAAGGGATTGACTTTAAATCTCAACCCGCCAGACAATAAAAGTATTTATGAAAGGTATATGAAGGGAACAATCGAAAGTGATTTAACAACTTTGACTGACCTGATTTTTGAACTGATTGATAACAATAAATGAGAAAATGAATGCTGCATTAAACATAAGGTTTATTTGAGGCTTTGCACCAGTAATGTTGTGCATTCAAATTCTGTTTTTTCGCAACGCTTTTGATTTATACCGTTGCATGTCCCGCTGCATTGTGGGTTAGAATGAAGCGATTCCCTTTCCCGCAAAATCTCTTGTCTTCGCATTTGTGCGAAGGAAGGTCCACGATTTTCATCAGGATGGTTTTATATAGTAATGCTATTAAATCAATATCTTCTTATAACCCCAAATTTCTCTAAGCTTGGCATCTAAATGGTAGATACAATATCCTTTTCTGCGATCATGGCTTTGTGAAAGAGAATCTGCGAAAAAAGGAAAGTTTTAAATCTATGAATTAGGTAATATATTTATTACCTCTGAAAAGTGAAATCCAGCGAACTGGTAAGGCTGCTAAAAAAGATGGTTGGTTTGTAGTAAGATAAACAGGTAGCCACATGATACTAGAACATCCTACTAAAATAGGGCAAATAGTTTGCCCGTATCATGGAAGTCATGAAGTAGGCAAGGAGTTGGAAAAAAAGATTAAAAAAGATGCAGGTATCAAATAAAAAATGTTGTTATGAAAATTGATATAATTGTAGAAAAAACAAAAACAGGTTATTCAGCTTATGCTGAAAATTATCCTGTTTATTCAGTTGGTAGTTCTTTGAATGAACTCAAAATAAATATTTTGGATGCTCTTAACCTTTACTTTGAAAATGAGGGTAAACCCATAAAAGAAAAAGACTTGAAAATAAATCTTGACCTGCCACAGTTTTTTGAATTTTATAAAGTCATCAATGCAAAAGCCCTTTCTGAAAGAATTGGTATAAATCAAAGCCTTTTGGCGCAATATATCAAAGGCAATAAAAAACCTTCATCCACGCAAACCCAAAGAATATTGAAGGGGGTGCAGCAATTAGGCAGGGAACTTTCTGAAGTACGCTTTTTATTGTAGGATTTAATTTAAGACTGTGCAACATGAAATACAGAAAGACAAAGCACACCGGGAAAGTAATAAAGAAGTTTAAAGGCAGTCAATGGCATTCGTAAATGGGTGGTGAGTTATAAGAATTTAATTCTTCTATCCAGGCTATATCCTTTTCCAGGACAGGAAAACTTAGCTTAAATTTGAGTAAACTTTTTTTATGACAAGAGAGAATACCATAGAAAAGGTCATTCAAACCATCAAGAGACTTCCCATGATAAACTTCAGGAAGTGACAAATTTTATTTCCTTTTTGCTCACACAATATGAAGAAGAACAGTTGACCCGGGGTATTCAAAAACTTTCAGTTGATATCAAGACATTTGAATTTCTAAATCAGGAGGGAGGCATTTATTTCATTGATGATTTGAAAAAAGTATATAATGGCTAAAGGAGATATCGTTTTAATCACCTTCCCCTTCACAGACCTTTCAGGTAATTAGTTAAGACCCGCTGTTATCCTGACTGAAACAGAAGAAGATTTTACTTTCCCGCAATGTTTCTTAACTCTGCATTTGTGTGTAGCAAGGTTCCCGGTTTCCATCGGGATGGTTTTATTTTTATAATGCTGTCAAACCTATATCTCCTGGCAACCCTGAATGTCTCTTCGATTTCATAAACAGGCGTTGAATAAAATATGACATTCGCAAATATGCACTACGTTATAATAAATTTATTTGAATAAAAATTCAACTCATTATTTTAAAGACAATAAACAAGGTTTTTACATCAACGATTAAACATGCTTCCTGTGATGTGTAAATAAATTTTCAGTAAAGCCAATTTGATTTTAAATAAATTTGGTGAAACACTTTCTTATGGGGCAATCTAACCAGCACCAGCCAGATCCTGCCAGAATCATGCAGGTGGGAATGGGTTTCTGGGCATCAAAAGCCCTGCTTGCTGCAGTACATTTTAAATTATTCAGCCTGCTTGCCAACGGTAAAAAGATGACAGGTGAAGAAATTAAAAATGCATTAAATCTTAAAACAACAATACGGCATGTATTGGATTGGCTCGATGTTTTAACCATACTTAGTTTTTTAAACAGGGAAGGCGTTTTCACCGAAGCTGTTTACAGCAACAGCAATGATGCTGAAGTTTTTCTTGATAAAAATAAACCTTCTTATATAGGTGGTTTATTGGAAATGGCGAACAACAGGTTGTATCAGTTCTGGGGTGGGCTGGAAGAAGGTTTGCAAACAGGTTTATCACAGAATGAAATTAAAAGCGACCTCCTGGATGATGGCTTTTCCAAACTATACAGTTCGCCGGAGAAGCTACAGGAATTTGTGGATGCAATGAGTGGCATCCAGTCGGGCAATTTTATGATGCTTGCAAAAAAATTTGATTTCAGTAAATACAAAACACTTGCAGATATTGGTGGCGCTGATGGTACATTATCTATCCGGCTTTGTTCACAGTACCCCAACCTCAGTTGTGTATGTTTTGATTTACCAGAACTGGAAGAAGTTGCCAAAAAGAAGATTGCACAATACCAGATGGGAGACAGGATAAAATTTATTGGTGGTGATTTTAATAAAGTTGAGCTTCCTTCAGCAGAGATTATAACGATGGGTAATATTCTTCATGCTATGAATGAAGATGGCAAGCAGGAATTAATTAATAAAGTATTTAAATCACTTCCGGGTAAAGGAGTTTTTATTGCAATAGAAAACGTGATTGATGATAACAGGAGCCTAAATATGTTCGGGTTATTGATGAGTTTAAACATGCTGATAGAAAACGGTGATGCATTTGATTATACTCAATCTGATTTTAACAGGTGGGTTAAAAATGCAGGTTTTGCACGAACAGAATTTATTCCGCTTGCCGGGCCTGCATCTGCAGCTATTGCTTATAAATAATATTTTAAAGCCTACAATATATTCTATCCCTGTGATGTCTCTCAACTTGTCATTAGCTTCACAGGAAGCAATGCAATTTTCTGCACTAATGGCAATGATAAAGAGACAACTGAGGTAAAGAAAATTATCGGGGAGGGGCAATCATTGGATAGCAACTACAACAATTCATCACGGCAAGAGAAAAAATTTACTTTCACCAATACAAATAACAAAATGAAACTTTCAAATTTTTCAATTATTTGGGCAATTTTTTATATAGGCTTCGGGCTTGGGCTCCTGGTTATTCCTGTTCAATTCATGGAACATTATGGAGTAGCGCTTGACAATAATGGAACTTTAATGGCCCGCATACTCGGCGCTGCATTAACTGATTTTGCTTTGACTTTTTTTTCAACCGCAACATTCCTTCTTCAGACAAGGGTTGGCACAACCTCTTAATGACAAGTTTTTTTTATAATGCTGTGGGTATCCCTATTGTGCTTATGGCAACTCTTGACGGAGTTATGAACTCAATGGGCTGGATACCTGTTGGTCTTCATGTTTTTCTTGCTTCATCTTTTGGTTATTTCACTTTTAAAAAAATGAAACCATTAAATGCTTCAAAGTAAAATGGCAAACAAAGTGACACAAGGCTGTAAACAAAATTATTTTACTTCCCCTAATCTCTTAACTCATATTTGTTTAAGGGAAGGGCAATATGGTTTTATAATTGTAAAGTTGTTCAATCAATATCTCTTAACCCGACGAAATTGGTTATCGGATAGTTGCCTTGCTCAGTTATGAAATAAACTCCGTTTTTTCCAGGTCTAATTTTTTCATGCGTGTATCGTTGAAGTTAATGGTAATGATGGACTTTCGTACTCGTAAAACTTGATGCCCTTTTTTTTGCGTATAAGGCTTCGCTTAAGAGATTGCAGGAAAGGGAATTTTTTATTTAGTATTATTTATTTCATCCATGCAGGATTTATACAGTACGATTGCAGAATCCATTTGTTCTTGTTGCGACTTTTTATTTAACTCTTCTGCCTGGTCATAAGTATATTTTTCAGTAAACTTTTCAGTTGCACATTCACAAAACGAAGTTGTTTTAACAGGGTCTTTTGCGTAACTGTTTTTTGCGTTTTCAATACAAGCCCTTGTCATTGCATCTTTGTCGGCTTGTGTCCATGCCCGGGATGGTATCTTATTGTTATAAGTACTTTGTGAACTGCTTTTAAAAGAAAAAATACTTATTAAAATAAGTAGAGCAAATATTACTACACCTCCATAAGCAAGTATTTTAAAAAGCGTTCCTCTTCGCTCCATCATTGCATCAAACTTTTCCTGTCTTTCCTGTTGCAATTTTATTTTGCCACTTACTAAAAGTGAGAAATAAATAAAAATTCCTAAGACTATAATATCGTCTATAATTCCTCCAAATGCCTGCATTGTTTTGATTTTATTATATGAAAAGTTTAGTTTGTTATGAAGGGCAATTGCATTACCTCTATCCCATAAATATACAACATCAATTTATTTCCATAATATTTTCCCTTTATCGAATGTCCATTAGTTCAGTATTTGTATGATGCAAGTTCATTCCCACTTTGCTCCATCACTTTCAACTGCTCAAGGGCTGCCGGATAGAAACGGATACCACGCTGATGGTTTTGTGCAGGGCTGTTGTGGCGGAGTAGCAGTGAATAGCCGGTGCTGCAGCTTAATTGAAATACTACAGCAGACAGCCCCAGAAAATTATTCATCTTTTATTCATTGATTTGTTTAATCTCATAACAGGAAGTAATGTGGGTATAACCGATGCTTTTGTTCAATCTCAAAATAAGGTATGTTTGTAGCCTGTATTGCAGGAACCTGGTTTTTATAACGAAAAATATTTACTGGTTTAAACATCCCGGATTGGATAAATGAGAACATCTGTTCTTTCAAAAGATGCAATAACATTTTAAAAAAATATACACAATGACTGTACAAAGAAAATTTTTGATCGCACTGATAATTACCGGGGCCACCGGATGTGCAACCAGCAAAAAAATACAACTCAATGCAGAATCTTTTGATGAGCATATCAAACAGATAAATCATGTTGTGGTTATTTACATGGAAAACCACAGCTTCGATAACCTGTATGGTGAGTTTAGAGGTGCGAATGGAATTAAGAATGCTGAAGCTGGAAATTTTATCCAGGTGGATGAGAACGGAAACCCATATAAATTTTTACCTGAAATACCGAGAAATAATTCTTTCCCCACCAACCTGCCGAATGCACTTTTTAATATTGACCAATATGTGCCATCAGATAAAAAAACACCTGATGTTACACATCGTTTTTATCATAACCAATTGCAGATTGATGGTGGCAAGATGGACAAGTTTGCGGCATATAATGATTCAAAAGGATTGGCAATGGGTTATTATAACACTAAGAAATTACCATTGTATCCTTTTGCAAAAAAATATACGCTCTGTGATAATTTTTTTCAGAGTGTATTCGGCGGCTCTTATTTCAACCATGTATTTTTGATTGCTGCTGCTGCGCCGGTATGGCCAAATGCACCCAAATCAGAGATAGCAAAAATTGATGCGGATGGGAATATGATAAAAGATGGTGTTGTTACTCCTGATGGCTTTGCTGTCAATCATGTTCTTTCAAGAAATAAACCTTATCCACCGAAATCAGATACATCAGATATGTTGCCTTCACAGACTCTGCCGACGATTGGTGACAGGCTGAGTGAAAAAGGAATTTCATGGGCATGGTATTCTGAAGGATGGGATGATGCAGTTGCAGGAAGAAAAAATAATTTTGCATATAACCATGAGCCTTTCCTGTATTTCAAAAATTATGAAGGAGGCACTGAAGGCAGGACACATCTGAAAGATCAGAATGATTTTTTAAAAGCAGCTCATGATGGCACACTGCCTGCTGTTTCTTTTGTAAAACCGGGCGGTGGCAATGATGAACATCCAGGTGGTTCAGATGTATTTTCTTCTGAACAATTGGCAGTGAAACTAATCAATGCTGTATTGAACGGGCCGAATGCAAAAGATGCATTGGTAATACTTACTTATGATGAATTCGGTGGATTTTTTGATCATGTGAAACCACCGGTGATTGACAGGTTTGGACCTGGCAGCAGAATACCTGCAATCATCATCGGGCCTTTTGCTAAAAAAGGACATGTTGACCACACACAATATGAAACTGTGAGCATCACTTCTTTTATAGAACACAGATGGGGTTTGCAACCATTGAGTGAAAGAGATAAGAATGCAAACCCATTGAGGAATGCACTGATTTTTAAATAAACAATTCTGAGCAGAAGGATGATGTGTTATGTATAAAAAGGCAGTGATAACAGCCATTGTTTTTACTGGGCTAATGATTGCAGGTTTCACTCCGTTTTATCCTGTACAAAATCATACTATACAAACAAGGCCAGGCCTGCGTGAAAGAAAAATCAGGGAAGTGGTTTACAACCAGGTTGTAGATTTTCGCAACTATATAAACGATTCGCTTTTATACGAAGCAGGTAAGAAAAATATTGACACACAAAAACTGCGGCATGATTTCCTGCAATCAAGATTGTTGTTCAAAAAATTTGAATGGGCTGCATCATATTTTGCATCTGAGCTTACTGAAAGATTAAACGGCCCACCTGTACAGGAAATTGAGAATGCAGATCTGCTGGATTCTACTTTAGCACGTGCTATAGACCCGATAGGATTGCAGGTGATTGAGCAATTGATATATCCTGAATATGACACTGCCGGCAAGAAAAAACTGGTCAGTGAAGTTGGGTATTTAATTACCAACACCAATTACCTCGTTGCATATTTTTCTGATCATGATCTTGCAGACTGGCGCATACTCGATGCTGCAAAGCTGGAGATATTCAGGATAATTGCTTTGGGTATTACCGGATATGATAACGGGCTTTCACTGAACAGCATGGAAGAATCTGCTGCTTCATTACAAAGCCTGCGTGATATGCTTTCATATTATGTTCATAAAACTGATAAAACATTTTTATTGCAGGACCTCGACTCTGCAATTGGGTATCTTCATGAATACAGAGAATTTGATTCTTTTGACAGAATGGAATTTATCACCCGTTATGCCAATAAGATCAGCAGTGGAATTGCGCAAATGCAAGAAACGTTAGGTGCGTATGAGATAAAATATAACCGTTTGCTGAAACAGGATGTCAACACATTGTTTGATACAGATGCTTTCAATGTGGATGCATTTACTCCCGGGCCTGAATTTCATATCACTGCTGCAAAAGTGGAGTTGGGTGAAAAACTTTTTTATGATGCATCACTCTCAGGTACAGGCACAAGAAGTTGCGCTTCCTGTCACCAGCCTGATAAAGCATTTACAGATGGATTAATAAAAAACTCAGACATCCATGACTCGTCAAAACTCATTGAAAGAAATGTGCCCACATTGATCAATGCAGCGTTACAATCAAATTATTTTTATGATATGCGGGCATTGACTTTGGAAGACCAGGCCAATGATGTGATCAATAATAAAATGGAAATGGGTGGTTCGATGGATGCTGTAATAAAATATGTTGATGCTGATAAAACATACAAAGCTCTTTTTGCAAAAGCATTTCCTGGTAAAAGGGGAAATAATATCAATGCTGATGAAGTGAAGAATGCGCTGGCATCTTATGTGCGCAGCCTTGAAAAACTCAATAGCCGTTTTGATGAATATATGCAGGGAAATAAACAGGCGCTATCCAATGATGAAGTGAAAGGTTTTAATTTATTTATGGGAAAAGCAAAATGTGCAACCTGTCATTTTATTCCATTGTTTAATGGCATCACTCCACCAAAATATGTGATGAGTGAAACAGAAGTGTTGGGTGTGCCAAAGTCAGCAACAGATTCAACATTGGATAGCGACCGTGGTTATTATGATGTGATTGGTGTTGACTCTTATAAATATGCATTTAAAGTTCCTACCATCCGCAACAGCAATAAGACAGCGCCTTATATGCACAACGGCGCATTCAAAACTATGGATGAGGTGATGGAGTTTTATGATAAAGGAGGAGGCGCAGGTTTAGGTATCAACCTTCCTGATCAAACACTGCCTGTGCAACCACTTCATCTTTCTGAGACAGAAAAAAAAGATATTATAGCTTTTATGAAGAGCCTGGAGAGCAGGTAAAAAAAGACAATAAGGTATTCTATTAAAGAGGTTGGATTTATGAAGAAATTTTTTTACCACTAAGGCTCAAAGCAACACGAAGGAAAACCTTTATGAATCTTAGTGTTCTTCGCGACTTCGTGGTTCAAACTTTTTTTCTTACCTCAAAGCCTCAAAGCAACACAAAGGAAATTCTTTATGAGCCTTAGCGCCTTCGCGACTTCGTGGTTCAAGCTTTTCTTACCACTAAAGCTCAAAGTAACACGATGGAAAATCTTTATGAATCTTGGTGTACTTCGAAACTTCATGGTTCAAACTTTTTTTTGACCACTAAGACTCAAAGCAACACGAAGGAAAACCTCTGTGAAACATGGTGTTCTTCGCGACTTCGCGGTTTAAACTTTTTCTTTTACTACATAAGAGACTCAAAGCAACACTAAGAAAAATCTTTGTGAATCTTAGTGTTCTTCGCGACTTCGTGGTTTAAACTTTTTCTTTCCATTCCCGCAATTCTTTTCTGTGTAATTGACTTTGCAAAACATTGCTTGAAAAGGAGAAAATAAATAATGATTCATTCTTTGTTCAGTTTTACAGAATTTTGATAAAGAATAATTCATCATTATGAAAAGTTTATTCATTTCCTGTTGCATCATTTTGTTTTCGATATTTAACCCTGATTTTACTTTTTGTCAAAAGACTCCGGGAGAGGTTTTAACCCAACTGAATAAAAGCAGGATCACTTTATTCAACGGGTGGTCTTTAACACCTGTAGGGAAATCTTTACCATTGGAAGATATGCCGCTCAATATTGCAGTATCACCTTCAGGGAAATATGTAGCAGTAACGAACAACGGCGATGGCGAACAATCCATCACATTAATTGATGCAAAGAATGAAACAGTATTGGATAATCATGAAATATGGAGCGCTCTTATCGGGTTAAAGTTCAGCAAAGACAACAGGCAGCTTTATGTGTCAGGCGGCTATGATGATACCATTCATATCTTCGATATCAATAACAATAAACTAATTAATACAGGATCTATAGGTCTTGGCAAGCCCTGGCCTAAAGATAAAATAGGGATTACAGGAATTGATGCTGATAATTCACGTCAACGCATTTACGCAGTTACGAAAGAAGACAATTCACTTTATATATGCAACCTTAAAAACAAAACAATCATAAAAAAAATTCCTTTAGATGCTGAAGCCTACACCTGCCTTTTATCGCCTGATAAAAAAATGCTTTTTATTTCTCTCTGGGGTGGAGGCAATGTTGTTTTTTTTGATACAAAAAAAGAAAAGATAGTTGGTGAGATACAAACAGTAAGCCATCCCAATGATATGGCTGTTACACGTAATGGTAAATTTCTTTTTGTTGCCAATGCAAATGTGAATTCAGTTTCGGTAATTGATATTGCAAAAAGAAAAGTCCTTGAAAACATCATTGCCAGCCTGTATCCTGATGCTCCTCCAGGCACTACACCCAACGGGGTTGCGCTTTCATCAGATAATAAAACTTTATTTATTGCAAATGCTGATAATAATGACCTGACAGTATTTGATGTTTCAAACCCAGGCAAGAGCCAATCAAAAGGTTTTATTCCGACAGGATGGTATCCTACTTGTGTGCGTGTCAACGGGAATCGTTTATTTGTTGCCAATGGCAAAGGCTTATTTTCATTTGCCAATCCTAACGGACCCAATCCTATGGGGCACTCAAGTGAATATAAAAAAAGCGAAAAAGAAACCGGGCCCGAATTATATAGTGGCTCTATGTTCAAAGGAAAACTTTCTATTATTCCTATACCTGACCAGGAATTGCTGGATGTTTATTCAAATGCAGTATATAAAAATACACCTTTCAATAAAAAAGTAGAAACTGAAGCTTCCGGTGAACCTGGAAATCCTATTCCACAAAAACAAGGTGAATCGTCTCCGATCAAACATGTGTTTTATGTGTTGAAAGAGAACCGCAGTTATGACCAGGTGTTGGGAGACATGAAAGAAGGAAATGGTGATTCTTCCATCTGCATATTTGGCGACAGCATTACACCTAATGAACATGCTATTGCAAGGGAATTTGTGTTGATGGATAATTTTTATGTGAATGCAGAAGTGAGCGCAGACGGGCATAACTGGAGTGATGCTGCTTATGCAACTGATTATGTACAAAAAATGTGGCCGGCAAGTTATAGCGGCCGCGGAGGTAATTATGATTTTGCAGGCAACAGGAAAATTGCAAATCCCGATAAAGGGTTTATATGGGATTATTGTTTTCGTGCCGGTGTTAGTTTCAGAAACTACGGTGAGTTTGCTGATGAAGGTTATATTCCAAAAACACTTCCTGAATTAAAAGAGCATACGCTGGATCCTTATCCCGGATGGAACCTTAGCATACAGGATGTTTACAGAGAAAAAATCTGGGAAAAAGATTTTGATTCATTGGTAGCCATAAACAAAGTGCCGCAATTCAGTTTTGTTTATCTCCCTAATGACCACACCAGCGGCTTATCAAAAGGCGCTTATACACCAATTGCACATGTTGCAGATAATGACCTGGCTTTAGGAAGATTGATTGATCACATTTCACATAGTAGTATATGGAGCAGCACTGCCATTTTTGTGTTGGAAGATGATGCGCAGAATGGCCCTGATCATGTGGATGCACATCGTTCACCTGCTTTTATTATCAGCCCTTACAATAAAAGAAAATCTGTAAATCATACCTTATATACCACTGCCGCCATGCTTCGTACCATAGAACTTATTTTAGGTTTACCGCCGATGAGCCAGTATGATGCCGCAGCCACACCCATGTGGAGTTGCTTTACATCACAACCTGATCTTACGCCTTACAATGTAAGAAATGCAAACGTGGATATTAATGCAAGGAATGAAGTTAACAATGCAGCTTCGAAACTTTCATCTACGTTTAACTTCTCGAAGCCAGATGCAGCGCCAGATCTTGAATTGAATGAAGTGATCTGGCAAGCCATAAAAGGAGAAAAAAGTGTGATGCCCGTACCTCATAAAAGTGCATTTGTAAAACTGGTGAAGGATGACGATGATGACTGATAATTTAATGAAAGAATAATTTCATAATTAAGAATGGTTAATAGCATTTGTGTGTGAAAGATTATTGTTGTAAAATAAAAAAGACAAGAAGGTATTCTATTAAAGAGGTTGGAATTATCAAGCAAATTTTTTTACCACTAAGGCTCAAAGTAACACGAAGGAAAATCTCTGTGAATCTTAGTGTTCTTCGCGACTTCGTGGTTTATACTTTTTCTTTTAACACAAAATCATAATAAACACGAAGAGAAAACATCCCTTTCGCATAATCTCTCTTATTTCAATATTCATGTGTGAAAAATTCATTCAACATCTCAGCAAAATGACAACATGATAAAATGAATAAACAAAGCAATTGATGAAATCAATGTATTGGTAAAATGAAGGCAACATTCAATCAAACATACACAAGTTGATGCCTGGTATTAATATTTTATTTTGATTGTTGTCCGATTAAAGATAATAACTCTTTGCTTTTCAAGACCTCACCCCCAACCCCCTCTCCAAAAGAGAGGGGGCTTAAAACCCTTACTGGTAAAGGGTTTCAGCTATTTTGAAGAATTTACATCGGGCAAGAAAATTTTTATTTTGATAAACCTGCCTTTGCGCTATTTCTTTTTAAATCTATAAACTTCGCAATCGGCCCTACAATGGCAAGTG